>NZ_CP030261.1:2419785-3024731 GCF_003312915.1 Flavobacterium fluviale
GCAAGAGCAAAACGATTTTTTGACAAAACGTATTACAGCGAAGCCATTGTTTTATACCAAAAATTAGCAGACGATAAACCTTCGCAAGAAGTAATAAAAAATCTAGCCGATTCTTATTTTTATACCAACGACTTGGTTAAAGCGCAGCGTTATTACCGCCTTTTAATCAATAATTACAGTAATAATTTAGATAGAGCTTATTATTTTAAATACGCGCAGACTTTAAAAGCTACCAATAGTACGGATGATGCCAGTACAGCTTTAAAAGAATATTATTCTAAATCTGCTAATGCAGAAGACGTTATTAATTTCGAAAAAGACCTTAAAACATTAGAAAATGTTACCGCAATAGGAAAACGTTTCGAGATTAAAAACCTGCCCATAAATACTCCAAATTCTGAATTCGGAGCCGTAAAATACAAGGATAATCTGGTTTTTGCAGGAGTTAAATTAAAGCCGGGCTGGTTTGATAAAAAATACAAATGGGACAATGAAACCTATTTGAATTTAGTTACCATTCCATTAGCTAATATAAATGCCTCGGATTCTATAGTGAATTATTTTGCTAAAGAATTAAAAACAGGAATGCACGAATCGAATGCCATTTTTACCAAAGATGGTAAAACAATGTATTTTACCAGAAACAATTCTAAAAACGGAAAGAAAAAGAAAGACGACAAAAAAGTATCCAATCTTCAGATTTTTAAAGCGGAATTAGTGAACGGGAAATGGACCAATATTACATCGCTTCCTTTCAATAGTGCGAACTATTCTTTTGAACATCCCGCTTTAAGTGCAGATGAAAAAATATTGTATTTTGCTTCAGATATGCCGGGTTCTTTTGGTTCGTTTGATATTTATGCTGTAAATATAAATAAAGGAGCATTTGATACGCCAAAGAATTTAGGTCCGTTAGTAAATACAGATAAAAGAGAACAATTTCCTTTCGCATCTGCAGACAATAAACTTTATTTTTCTTCGGATGGACATTTAGGATATGGATCTTTAGACGTTTTTGTATCTGAAATTAACGGAAATGAATATTCAAAACCAGTTAATATCGGATTACCATTAAATTCAAATCTAGATGATTTTGCCTTTAATATCGATTCCAATACTAAAGAAGGTTTTTTTGCATCGAATAGAGAAGGAGGAAAGGGCAGCGACGATATTTATCAATTCAAAGAAATTAAAGATTTAATTGTAGAAGATTGTAAACAATTTATCACAGGTATAATTACAGATGTCGATACAAAATTGGCTTTAGAAAATGCCACGGTAATTTTACAAGATGCGGAGAATAAAACTTTAAACACAATAACAACTGCAGCAGACGGGAAATTCAGTTTTACTGCAGCCTGCGAAGCTTCTTATAAAGTTTCGGCCTTCAAGGAAAAGTATACCAATGAATCTAAATCTTTGACTTTAGGAAAAACTAGAGATGCCGTAAACGACGCATCTTTAGCATTAAGATCTTTAGAAGCGATTAAGCAGGAAGAAAAACTAATTGCAGAAAATAAGAGAAAGCAGGAAATAATTATAGAAGAAGAAAACAAGAAAAAAGCGGAACTTGCTGCAATAGAATTAAAACAAAAAGAGAAAAAAGCGAAAGAAGCTGCGATAGTTGCTGCTGAAGTTAAAAAGCAGGAAAAAGTGAAAGAAATTCTAGCGCAGGAAAAAGATGTTGTAAGAGATAAAGACCGATTAATTATTAAAACCGATCCGATTTATTTTGATTACAACATGTGGTACATCCGTAAAGAATCGAAAGTTGTTTTAGGAAGAGTTGTTGATTTGATGAAAAAATATCCAGGAATGGTAATCGAAATTGGATCACATACCGATTCTCGAGGCAATGCTAAATTCAATGAAGATTTATCTCAAAAAAGAGCCAATTCTACACGAGAGTTTATAATTCAATCTGGAATTGATGCCAAGAGAGTTTCTGCAAAAGGGTACGGAGAATCTGTGCCAATTATCAAATGTAAAACCGACGAATCTTGTTCTGAAGAAGACCACGAGTTAAACCGAAGATCTGAGTTTGTAATTAAGAATTTATAATTTATAAATCCGACAAGTTTTTTAAACCTGTCGGATTTTGATTTTTATAGAAAAATTTGCAAAACACTTTCTGTTGATTTCTTTTTTATTTAATTTTATAAAATAACCTTGAAAAACAAAAACATTAAAATATGAAAAATCTAGTTTTACCGTGTCTTCTTGTAATCTGTATCGGATTCCAAAGTTGTAAAAATGATGAAAAAAACAAAGAAGTTGATGCAGCAAAAGCTGAGGGAGAAAAGATAGTAAGTACTGAATGCTACAAAGCCATATATGAAAAAGATACCTTAGATTTAAAATTGAATACTTTAAAAAATGGTAAATTAACTGGTGATATGGTGATGAAAGTAGCTCCTTCAACGGTAAGAACTGGAGAAGTTGCTGGTGAGTTTCATGGCGACACCTTATTTATAGACTATACATTTAAAGATTCGGCGAGCAAAGACAAAATTTTCAAAAATCCGATGGCTCTTTTAAAACGTGATAATCAGCTGATTTTAGGAAACGGAACAATGCAGACAACAATGGGGGTTACCTACTTAGTAAAAGATAAACCAATTGATTTTGACCGAGTGAAATATAAATTCTATAGTGCAGAATGTACTGAGAAAAAATAATAATTGCTGTTATGCGGAATTATTTGTCAAAGTTCAAAACTTTGACAAAGATTTGATAATGCTGCATTTTAGTCAATTTACATAATGAACCCGACAGCTTTTTAAAACTGTCGGGTTTAGTTAAAAAAAAGCCGTTCCTTATTTAAGAAACGGCTTTTACTATTTATTAAAGTTATTTTTTATAAAACTTCACCTTTAATTTTAAGGGCGACTCTTCCGTCAGGATAATTAACTGCATTTGTTTCAACAGTAATTGTTTTACGAATTGGTCCAGAAGCCATATTGTATTTTACATCGATTTTACCTTTTTTACCCGGCATAATTGCTGCTACGGGTTTAGTAACGATAATAGAACTAACAGTCGATTCTGCACCTGTAATTAATAAAGGAGCGTCTCCCGTGTTAGTAAATTCAAAAGAACGAAGCCCATTATCACTTTTAGAAATTTTTCCATAATCAATTGTATTGTCTGGGGCTGCAAATTCAATTTTTGGGCCGTTTTGTGCATAACTTATTGCGCTAAACAATAAAACTGCAATAAAAGAGGCTGCATTTTTCATATGAAATCAGTTTTTAATTGTAAGTAAATATACATTCTTTTAATTAACACACAAATTATTATTTCTCTTTTTATAGTGTACTTAATTATTTACTTTTGCTGTCAGTTATAAATACAAAAATTGAACCAATTTTGGTGTTTAATTGTTTCCTTTTTAATTCGATTAATAGAATAAGGACTAATAAAATGGTCGGAAGACCAATTAACAATTAAACAGTTAACCAAAAACGATTAAACAGTTAAACGAATAAACAACCTAATAAATGACAATTCCAGCACAATTTGACGCTAAGACGATTGAGAATAAATGGTATGATTACTGGATGAAAAATAATTATTTTCATTCAGAACCAGATCACAGAACGCCGTACACTATTGTAATTCCGCCGCCAAACGTCACTGGAGTCCTTCACATGGGACATATGTTGAATAATACGATTCAGGATGTATTAATTCGTCGTGCACGTTTAAAAGGTTTCAATGCCTGCTGGGTTCCAGGAACAGATCACGCATCTATTGCTACCGAAGCAAAAGTGGTAGCAAAACTAAAAGCAGAGGGAATCAATAAAAACGATTTAACCCGCGAAGAATTCCTAAAACACGCATGGGAATGGACAGATAAATATGGCGGAACAATCTTAGAGCAGCTTAAAAAACTGGGAGCTTCATGTGATTGGGAACGTACCAAATTTACGATGGATCCAGATATGTCTGCATCTGTAATTAAATCGTTTGTAGACTTATACAACAAAGGATTAATTTACAGAGGATACCGTATGGTGAACTGGGATCCAGAAGCTAAAACAACTTTGTCTGACGAAGAAGTAATTTATGAAGAACAACAAGGAAAATTATTTTTCTTAAAATATAAAATTGAAGGTTCAGAAGATTTCTTGACGATTGCGACAACACGTCCTGAGACTATCTTCGGAGATACTGCAATCTGCATCAACCCAAATGATGAGCGTTTTACACATTTAAAAGGTAAAAAAGCAATTGTTCCAATCTGCGGAAGAGTAATCCCGATTATCGAAGATGAATATGTAGATGTAGAATTCGGGACAGGATGTTTGAAAGTAACGCCTGCTCACGATATGAACGATAAAACGTTAGGGGAAAAACACAATCTAGAAATCGTTGATATTTTTAATGAAGATGCAACTTTAAACAGCTTCGGATTACATTATCAAGGAAAAGACCGTTTTGTAGTTCGTACTGAAATTGCAAAAGAATTAGAAGAAATTGGAGCTTTGGCGAAGACCGAAATCCATTTGAATAAAGTAGGAACATCAGAAAGAACCAAAGCTGTAATCGAACCAAGATTATCAGACCAATGGTTTTTGAAAATGGAAGATTTAGTAAAACCAGCAATTAAGTCGGTTTTAGAAACAGGAGATATTAAATTACATCCAAAACGTTTCGAAAATACTTATGCGCATTGGTTAAACAACATTCGCGATTGGAATATATCTCGTCAATTATGGTGGGGTCAACAAATCCCAGCTTATTACTACGGAGACGGAAAAGAAGATTTCGTAGTAGCTGAAAACATTGAAGACGCGCTAAAATTAGCACAAGAAAAAACTAACAATTCACAATTAACCATTAACAATTTAACACAGGATGTTGATGCATTAGATACTTGGTTTTCATCTTGGTTATGGCCAATGTCTGTTTTTGGAGGAATCATGGATCCAGAAAGTCCAGATTTTAAATACTATTATCCAACAAATGACTTGGTTACAGGTCCGGATATTTTATTTTTCTGGGTTGCGAGAATGATTATTGCAGGCTACGAATATGCAGGCGAAAAACCATTTACAAACGTATATTTAACAGGTTTAGTTCGTGATAAACAACGTCGTAAAATGTCTAAATCATTAGGAAATTCTCCTGATCCTTTAGACTTGATCGATAAATTTAGTGCAGACGGAGTTCGTGTAGGATTGCTTTTAAGCGCTTCTGCAGGAAACGACATTATGTTTGATGAAGAATTATGTAATCAAGGAAAAGCGTTCTCAAACAAAATCTGGAATGCATTTAAATTGATTAAAGGATGGGAAGTTTCAGATACTATCGCACAGCCAGAATCATCAAAAGTGGCTATTGAATGGTACGAAGCGAAATTGCAGCAGACTTTAGTTGACATTGAAGATAATTTCGAGAAATACAGAATTTCAGATTCTCTTATGGCCATTTATAAATTGGTTTGGGATGATTTCTGTTCTTGGTTTCTAGAAATGATTAAACCTGCATACCAACAGCCAATTGACAGCGTAACTTTCGCGAAAGCGATCGAAATGTTAGAAAGCAACCTGAAGTTATTGCATCCATTCATGCCTTTCTTGACTGAGGAAATCTGGCAGTTAATTGCTGAAAGAACTTCAGAAGAAGCTTTAATCGTTTCAACTTGGCCAGAATTAAAACCATTTGATGCAAAATTAATTGCTGATTTTGAAAACTCAATTGAAGTAATTTCTGGAATTAGAACGATCCGTAAGGACAAAAATATTCCGTTTAAAGATGCTATCGAATTAAAAGGAATCAACAGTGAAAATGTTTCTACTTATTTTGATTCAATCATAACGAAATTAGGAAACGTTTCTGCTTTCGAATATGTTTCTGAAAAAGTAGACGGTGCATTGTCTTTCCGTGTAAAATCAAATGAATATTTCATTCCGATTACAGGAAACATCGATGTTGAAGCAGAAATTAAAAAGCTGACAGAAGAATTAAACTATACCAAAGGATTCTTGAAATCTGTTGAAGCAAAACTTTCAAACGAGAAATTCGTAAACGGAGCTCCAGAAAAAGTTTTAAATATAGAAAAACAAAAACAAGCAGATGCTTTAGCAAAAATTGCTACAATTGAGCAGAGTTTAGCTGGTTTGAAGTAAGAATCAATTATTCTATTAATTTATAAATTAAACCCGACAGGTTTTTGAAACCTGTCGGGTTTGTTGTTTTTAACCACAATTTTGTCATTCCGAGGAACGAGGAATCACACTAGAAATTCCGCAAAGAGAATCTTCAACCTTTGTTTATTGGCGATTGTAATTTCTTGTTCCTAGAAATGATAAAATTATTTTTTATTCTTCTTTCTCAAAACCAAAAATAAAGGATAAGAAACTGCTGTAATTCCAACAATGATTATAAAACTCTTAGGATCGCTGTAAATAAAACCTGCCAATAAAGCGATAGAAGCAATAATGGCTATTATTGTGGACCACGGATACCAATAAGAACGATATGGTCTTGGTAAATTGGGTTCTGATGTTCTTAGTTTTAAAAGAGAAAAGTAGGCGAGTCCCCAAACTATAATTGAGATAAAAGCGGCAAATGAAAATAATACTTCAAAAGAACCAATGCAGATCAAAAATAAACTAACAAAAGATGAGACCAAAAGCGCAACAATTGGTGTTCCTCCTTTATTGATTTGTGTTCCTTTTTCGATAAAAAATCCATCACGGCTTAATCCGTAGAGAATTCGGGGCGGAATCATCATAAAAGCATTCAAAATACTAATTAACGAAAATATAGAAATTACCGTTACGATTACTGCGCCATTTTCTCCAAAAAGAATTTTCGCCACATCGGCTGCTGCGAGATTTGATTTAGCTAAAGTTTCGACTGGCAGTACGTGAAAAAATGCAGCATTTACCAAAACGTAAATTGACATAACAAGTAAAACACCGCTGTATAATGATTTTGGAATATTTTTACTCGGATCATCATTTTCTTCGGCAAAAAAGCAAACGCTGTTCCAGCCATTATAAGTTCCAATAATAAGTTGTAATGATTTAAAAAATCCAAATAGTAATCCGATTTGAAAGAAGCTGTTGTCTGTTTGAATCGCTGGCACTTCGACACCAGAATACATAAAACAAGCTACAACTAAAGCCACAAAACAAATCACTTTTAAAAGACTTGTAATCTGCTGAATGACACTTCCGTTTTTGACACCGCTTAAATGAATTAATACAAAGGCAGTTAATAGTGAAATGGCTATTACTGTTGAATAACTGGCCAGTGCTGGAAATAAAATAATAAGATATTCACTGATTACTATGCAGTAAAAGGCAGGCGGAATAACATTTGTAATGTAATCAAACCAGCCGGATAGAAAACCAGCATATTCTCCAAAAGCTCTTTTAATATAATTGTAAGATCCTCCTGCTTTTGGTAGCATCGTCGCCAGTTCTGCATATGAATTCGCTCCAAGCAAAACATAAAAGCCTCCAAAAAGCCATGAAGCAATAATCAGCCAATAGTTATTAAGCATTTCTGCAATTGTTCCTGGTGTTCTCAAAATTCCAACGCCGATTGTTCCTCCAATTAATACGGCAATGTTAAAACTAAGGCCTAAACTTTTCTTTAATTGGTTTTTTGTGGAATCTGAC
This sequence comes from Flavobacterium fluviale, assembly GCF_003312915.1. Lineage (NCBI taxonomy): Bacteria > Pseudomonadati > Bacteroidota > Flavobacteriia > Flavobacteriales > Flavobacteriaceae > Flavobacterium > Flavobacterium fluviale. Next base: position 2,427,423 of record NZ_CP030261.1, read on the forward strand.
ATTGCTAAAATTCGTTTTTATTTATTTTGAATGTAAAAGTAAGTAAAAAATAGAGCTTTCACAGCACAAAAAAACCTCGCTGTAAAGCAAGGTTTCCTGAATTGAAATTAAATCTAAGAATGAATTTTATAGAATTATTTTACTGCAATTTGGTACGTGGCCATTTTCCAGATTTCATCGTATTTTTTTCCGTTATGGTCTCCAGAAGCTTTTTCAGTGTGAGCATATTCTACCATATAGTTCCCAGACCAGATTGGTGTAAAAGAGAATTCTCCTTTATCATTTGTCCATAATTCTTTTTCCCAGCCATTAGGAGCAATTACTTTAATTTTTGCTTCCTTAGCGATAACGCCTTCTAAAGATGCAACACCAGTAATTTTTGTGTCTTTTTTTGCAGTGGCTGAGCTTTCTGAGAATACAGCAATTTTGTTAGTGTTTGAAGCAATAGTGTTACCCGCAGTTTTAGTTCCGACAACTACAGTCGCGCTTGAGTTGTAATCTAAAACCGTAGTTCCGTAAACGTCTTTTACTTTATGGTGCATTACGATAGTATAAACTCCGTCTTCGTCTGGTGTAAAGAAAGCTTGGTATTTATTGTCTAAAGCTTTTGAAGTAAGTTTTGTTTCTTTATTTGAAGGTGAAATTACAACCAAAGTGAAATCCTTTAAATCAGAAAACCATTTATCGGCTTTTGTAATATCGTTATCAGAAAACTCTCCAAAGTAAACTGAGATTTCCTGAGCTTTTCCTTTTGTTCCGGTCGCTTTTGTTTCGATCCACAAAGCGTGTGCAAAAATTTGAGGTGCAGCAAATAACATTAGGAATAAAAAGCTTAATGTTTTTAAAGTATTTGATTTCATAAGATCAAGTTTAAAATTAGTAAAATGATATTTTTTACAAACATAGCTCTTATTTAGAATAATTAAAAATAAAAATACAAAAAAAAGCCTCGAAACCACTTATTTTTTGTGGACATCGAGACTTTTTTGAAATTTAAAAGCGATCTAGAATTTATAAGCAAAACTCGCTGCAACATTTCTAGGTTTTTGCGGATTTACGGTAGACCATCCTCCGTTGAAATAATCTTTGTTAGTAATGTTATTTACATTTAAACTTACGCGGAATTTAGTAGAGTTGTAAAATACAGAACCATTGATAACAGTATATTCTGGAAGAATAAATTTTCCAGTAACACTGCTGTCTAAAATTGCATTGTCGCTGGCATAATTTCCTCCAAAACCAAGACCAAAATTCTCTAACGTTCCTTCATCAAATTTATATGTTGCCCAAAGATTGACTAAGTTTTTTGGACCAGCCCAAAAAGGTCTTTTTCCTTGATCCAGCCAAACGTTATTTTCATCTCCTTTTGTAATTTTACTTTCGTTATAACTATATCCAGCTATAATACTTAAACCTTTAACTGGCGAAGCATTCAAATCAAATTCAAAACCTTTACTGTTTGCTTCACCGCCTTGTGAGCTGTACATTGGGTTGCTTGTAACCAAATTAGCTACATTAATATCGTAATAGCTCAAAGTAGCTGTTAGTTTATCTGAAAATAAATCGGCTTTAATTCCTGCTTCCAGCTGATCGGCGTGCTCAGGTTCAAAGGTTTGCGAACCAATAAAATTTCCATCAGTGTCATATATTGCTGTTGGTGCAATATTTCTAAATCCATTCATGTAATTGGCAAATACAGACAGTTGATCTTTAATGGGCTGATAAACCAGTCCAAATTTTGGCGATAATGCTGTTTGTGTATAATTATCGGTATCAACTTTAATATTTCCTTCTGTGTCAAAATAATCTATTCTTAAACTGGCCATTGCTAATAAAGTTGGCGTAATGTTCAGTACGTCTGAGACGTAAGCACTATAAGTTGCATCTTTAGAATTGTAATTTGGACCAGCTTCTCCTGCCAATAATTGATCTACAGAAGTTTGAGTTAAGTTATAAGGATTTTGATCATCCAATTGTCGTACTTCGCCTTGAGCGGTAACATTGTACAATTTGCCATAACCAGAACCTCCAAACATCAGATTACGATCGAAATAGTCCAAACCAACAACCAGACGATTTCTCATATTTCCGATTTTGAAATCTCCAATAAAGTTCTGTTGAATATCGGTTGTTGCAGTTTGAGAATTTTCTTTTGTAATCCATAAAGCAAAATCGCGGTTTCCATCTTCGTTGTCATAAATATAAGAGTAGTATCCTTTTGATTTAGAAGAAGTTCTAGATAAAACTGTTTGCGAGGTCCATTGTTCAGAGATTTTATAAGTCATTTGTCCCTGTAAATTAAATCTCGGATTTTTCATCGGAAGATCATTGCTGTAGAAAGACAAATCGGTATTGTAATTTAAATCGGCTAAGTCGGTAAATTGCAAAGGCGCATCTCTTCCTAAAAACAACATAGAAGGCGTTGTTTTTTCTTCAGCCATAAATTCGGTATTAATCAAGAAAGATAATTTGTCGTTTACTTTATAAGAAAGGGAAGGAGCGACAAAAATAGAAGTTCTGAATCCTGCGTCTTGAAAACTATTTTCGGTTTGATATGCTGCATTAATTCTGAAAAGAACATCATTATTATCGTCCAATGGCGTGTTGACGTCTGCGGTAACTCTGTTTAAACCAAAACTTCCGGCAAGATAAGAAACCTCACCACCAAAACCACTGTAAGGTTTTTTAGTAACCGTATTGATAAGCCCGCCATAACTAACTAAACTGCTGCCGAATAAAGTTCCAGATGGTCCTTTAATAACTTCGATACGTTCAATATTGGCAGGATCTAATGTTCCGCTTGTTATGCCTGGTAAACCGTTAACAATATTAGCCTGAACTTCAAAACCACGTAAGGAATAATAAGAACCTCCATCACCGCCGCGACCTGTAGATTCCCATAATTTCTGAATGCCAGGAACATTTTTTAACGCATCTTCGTAATTCGTAATCGCTTGTTCTTTCATCAATTCAGACGAAACGATATTGTAAACCTGCGGATTTTCAACATTTTTAAGAGGCATTTTCGAAACATAAGTACTTTGTTTCGGGAAAGCTTTTCCTCTATTATTAGTAATAATGACTTCTTGTAATTGTTTGTTAGAAACCGTCAATTGTAAATTAAGAGAAGTAGTTTCATTTGCAGTAACAATTACTTCCTGTTCTAATGTTTCATATCCAGGTAAAGAAACTTGAACAGTATAATTGTTGGGTTTTACTCGGTTAAACTCAAATGCACCATCCTCGTTACTAATTGTGCCGTATTTTGAATTTTTAAGGATAAGGTTAACTCCAACAGCAAGTTCTCCGTCAGATGTGGTTATAACTCCTTTAATTTTTCCTGCGTTTTGCTGTGCAAATATACTACAGCTCATGAAGAGCAGCAGACAGATTTTGGTAAGGATCTGCTTAATGCCGGTTTTCGAATAATTCATGGTAATTTCTTTTTTTTGGATTAAATGGTTTTCGTTATTTAGAATAATTAAAAACAAGGCAAATGTAGAAATTATAATTATTTTAACAACAAGGAACTGAGTTTATAATTACTTGTTTATTTCTTTTTTTTGTTATTTCTTCCCCACTAGATTAAGAAACCAGTTATCGGTAAACTAGCCGAAACCAGACTGGCAAAAAAGGCTAGTACTTTTCCTGGAAATCCAAGAATACTGCCCACATGTATATCGTAATTTAAAAAGCGGAATTTTTCTCCGTTGCTTTTATCCTCATATTTTATCGTTCTAAGAGGTTTCGCAGTATAACGGTCAAAATCTATGGCTGTGTCATCAAAACGGCTTTTATATCGAATGAATGTATTGTAAGTCGCAACCGAATCATTTTCTTGCGGCATAAACAGATAATAACTTTCTGCCTTTGGATGTGATTGTTTGATGGAAGCGTAAATCTTATCAATCGAGTTGTCTGTCGTATATTGAGAAATATCGGAAACGACCTTTTCTCTTTTAAATGTTTTTCCTCCGTTAAAAAGCCATTGCAGTCCTTTATCATAAGAATCAAATGCCCAGACTAATCCTGTCAATGCAATTATTAAAGCAAAAAACATCATATAGTATCCCAGTATATTATGCAGGTCGTAATTTTTGCGTTTCCATTTCGTTGAATCTTTCCATCTAAACCAAAAGCGCTGTTTGGCTGCCTGCTTATTTTTGGGCCACCAAAGTATAAGCCCCGTAATAAGCGAAATAATAAATATTATGGTCGCTGTTCCGGTAATAGGGTCGCCAATCTTAGGATTGAGACAGAGGGTTTGATGGAGCATTCTGATAAAAACAAAAAATTCGAAATTATAATTTTCATGTTCCTTAACCTTTCCTGTATAGGGATCTATATAGATATAAATGGTCTGATATTGCTCCCAATACCAAAATCCATTTGGATTTAGTTCTTCAAAAAACCAGACAATTACAGTACGATCATCTTCATTAAGTATTCGGCATCCAGAAATAGATTGTTTCGGATTCTTGTTGGCTTTTTTGGCAATTTCAATTATCTGGCTGACAGGCAGTTTTTTTTCTTTTACCTGATCTGCATAATAATAGTCATGAACCACAGGGCGCAGTTCTTCTTCAAAAGCAAATAAACAGCCGGTAATGCCGAGTACGATTACAATTAAACCAGAAGACAAGCCGAGCCAAAGGTGAATTTTAAGAATGAGTTTTTTAAATGTCATAGAAATAACTCTAAAAAGATTATAATTAAAAGCGCCCCAATTCAAAAAATTGAGGCGCTGGTTTAGTGCATTATACTTTTAAAATTTGACTGTTAAATTTGCCAATATACTTGTTGGTGCCTGCGATGAACCCCAGAAATCCCAGTATTTTTCATTGGTTAAATTATTAAATTTTAAACCTACTCTCCAAGATGGTTTTTCGTAGTATACTGTCGCATTATAAACTGTATACGATGGAATGTAAAACGTGTTTTCTGCCGTAAAATAATTTTTGTCAACATAATTTGCGCCCGCTCCAATTCCTAAACCTTTTAATTTGTTTTGAAAAGTATAAGTTGTCCAAAAGTTAACTACATTTTCTGGAGAAGAAGTCGCCTTGTTTCCTTCAATTGCAGCAACAGAAGCTTTTACAATTCGGTTATCATTATAAGCATAACCCGAAACTATACTTAAGCCATTAAATGGAGTAGCCATTAATTCAAAATCTACACCTTTACTAACTTGTTTACCATCTTGTAAAGTAAAACCTGCAGCATCAATTCTTGTAGCATTATCAATCGTAATGTTATAATAACTTACAGATCCGCTTAATTTTTTGTTGAAAGCGTCGGCTTTAATACCTCCTTCATACTGAACCGCGTAAATTGGGTCTAGAACTAACTGTGTCGCATCTGGCTGCGTAACCGGCTGCATGTTTTGGAAACCGTTCATGTAATTTCCAAATACAGAAACCTGATCTTTTACAACTTCATAAACTAATCCTAATTTTGGAGAAAGAGCTGTCTGACTGTAACCTTCTACAGTTCCTACTTTTGCACGTTCAAAATTGTCCAAACGTAAGCTCAGCATTACAGAAAGTTTGTCTGTAAAATTCACTACATCGCTGGCATAAACACTAAAAGTTTTTTGATCTGCAATAGGTGATGTCGTAAGTACAAGACCTGCATCAACTGCTTTTCTTCTAATTGGCGTAAAAGGAGCCGTTACATCAATATTGTCGAGCGTAAAAGTTGATCCTCCAGAAAAATTAGAACTGTAAAGTCTGTAGTTTACACCTGTTAGGAATTTATGTTTGATACTTCCTGTAGAAAATTTTCCGTTGATATTTTCCTGAATGTTGGTGTAGTTGTTAAAAATTGGTCCCCATAAACCAACTCTTCTCGCGGTTTGTGTTGGTGAACTCCAAACAGCATAACTCTGATAACTGCGTTCTACATCTTCTCCTACAAATGAAAAAACCGTTGTAGATTTCCAGTTCTCTGATATTTCATATTCTGCCTGAGCGAAAAATTTTGTTGCAGTTGATTTCGCATCGTTATCATCATGAAACATTGATTTTTTGTAATCGATTTTCAAATCATTCGGATTGGTAATTCCAGATGTTGCAGCATAAGTATTGTAAGTGCGTCTTGTATTGTTAACGTTATAAAGTTCTGCATCAAAGTTAAAAGTCAATTTGTCAGAAGCCTTATAAGTAAGAGTCGGTGCAAAAAGAAGCGTGTTGTTAAAGCCATAATCTAGAAAACTCTTCTCTCTGTTTACGGCAAGATTAATTCTGAATAATACCGTTTTGTCGTCGTTTAGCGGTGTATTAACATCAGCGGTAAGTCGGTTTAAGTTGAAACTACCCGTTGTGTACGATACTTCGGCAGCTGTAGTTTCAAAAGGTTTTTTTGTAACCAGATTTACAACACCTCCAAATGAAGAAACAGATGAACCAAATAAAGTTCCAGACGGCCCTTTCATGATTTCAATACGTTCTACGTTACCCAAATCAACAGAAGAACGGCCAGAAACTGTTTCCATCCCGTTTCTTGCATTAACTCCTGTAGAAAATCCTCTAAAAATTACCCCAACGCCACCAGAAGGAAAGCTGATAGAAACGACACCTGGAGAGTTCTGTACAGCACTTTTGATATCTACAGCAACTTGTTCCATTAAAAGTTCTTTCTGAATAACACTGTAAACCTGCGGATTTTCAAGATTCGTCAATGGCATTCTGGCAACATAATCTGTTTTTTTAGATAAGATGCTTTTTTTACTGTTTACAACAACTTCTTTAAGTTCCTTGTTTGAAACTTTTAGCTGTAAATCAACAGTTGCGGTTTCGCTTTCTGAAACAACTACTTCGCTTTCTGAAGTTTCATATCCCGTTAAGGACACTTGTAAAATATAGCTGCCTGGTTTTACTCTGTTGAATTCAAAGTTTCCATTTTCATCTGAAACGGTCCAGTATTTTGAGTTTTTTAAGATGATATTGACTCCCGCTCCCAGCTCGCCATCTGAAGTGGTGATGGTTCCTTTAACTTTTCCATTTTGCTGGGCAGACATGATAAAGAACGAAAAGACAAAACTAATTGCCAGTAGAAAACGTGACGTTTTCGGATTAAAATATTTCATTGGTTTTTAAAAATTGGTTTGTAATTAATTTTATTTAGAATAAATAAAAACAGCGCAAATGTAGAAATTATTGTTTTTTTAACAAATTATATTTGATTTCATTTTGGTTTTTAGGGCCATAAGACTTGATAAGAAAGAAAAGTCTTCACTTTTTTAGAATAAAAAGCTAAAAACTGTATGAATTTATTAAAGCTAAAACCAACTATAATTCGTTTTAAAAGCCTTAATTTTGCAGTCTGAAAAATGACTTCATGATTTTATCTTTCTTCAAAAAAATTCAAAATACCCCAAGAGGATACCGTATAGCGAATACAGTGTTCTTTTTCCTTTCAGGATTTGGATATTCTTCCTGGGTATCGAGAATACCGCACATACAAGCACAATTAAAGTTATCTGAAGCTGAATTCGGAGCAGTTTTATTCGCCTTTCCGATTGGTTTAATGCTGACAATGCCTTTCACCGGAAAACTTTTAAATAAATACAGCAGCCGTTACATTATGCTTTTAGGAGCTATAATGTTCAATATTGTATTGTCTTTACCAGGTTTAGTTGCATTTGTATGGCAGCTGGTAATTGTACTTCTCATTTTTGGAGCTTCTCGTAATATTTTCAATTTATCGATAAATGCACAGTCACTCGAAGTACAGAAATTATACCCGAAATCTATTATAACGCGTTTTCATGCAGTTTGGAGTATTGCCGTTTTTTCTGGAGCTGGTTTAGGCTATGTAATGGTGACACAGAAAATTGCGCCATCGCATCATTTACTGGGAGTAAGTGTTTTCATGCTGGCGCTGACCGCTTGTTTTTATCCAATGAGTATTCATAATGAGCCTGTTCCCGTTAAAAAGAAGTTCTTCTCGATGCCTGAAAAAAACTTAATTAAGTTCGCCTTAATTTGTTTTGTTTCAATGGCATGCGAAAATACAATGTACGATTGGAGCGGAATTTATTTCGAAAATATCTTAAAGGCTTCACCAAAAATGACGAGCGCTGCGTTTGTATTTTTTGCATCGGCAGTAACTTTAGGACGTCTGTTTGGAGATTATGGCGTAATGAAATTTGGTACAAAGAAAATCCTGCTTTACAGTGGCATCTTAATCACAGTTGGTTTCGGGATCTGTTTTATACTTCCGTATGCATATCCAACTATTTTCGGGTATGTCTTAATTGGATTTGGGGTTTCCTGCGTGGTTCCGTTGGTGTTTAGTATTGCCGGAAGATCATCTAAACTCAGCAGTGGTTCTGCCTTAACATCGATATCAACTATTGGTTATCTTGGCTTTTTATTGGTGCCGCCAATGGTTGGTTTTATCTCTGAATATTTAAGTATGAAGTGGGCGTTTTTGGTTATGGCAATTTTAGGAATTCTGATGATTTTTATGGTGAATAAAATAGGGGAGAATGAGTAGATTTTTTTAAGGTGCTGAGGTGCTAAGTTACTGAGGTTATAAGTTTTTTTACAATTGTTCTACTTTCGAGATTACATTTGTGATTAAGGAGGAAATTTATTTTTTGGAATCAACTATTAAACAGAATCCTACTATTAAAATTCCAGATACTAGAAGAATTTTAGTGTACTTTTTGTCTGTAAGATCTCCGTATCTTTTTTCAAAATTACTTTTATATCGATACATATTCCCTCTTCCAGTTTCATATGGAATAAATTCTCTTTTATTTTTCTTCCAAAATATTAATCTGATTAAATGATATTGAAAGAAAGTTAGTAATGGAAGTATGGAAATAAAAGAATTGTTGATAAAAAAGGCAATTGATATTAGCAGCCAGATTATTGAAAAATAAATATTTCTAAATCTTAACCCAAAAGGAGAAGAAATAGTTGTTATGCTAATAATCCAAGAAATCAAAAATGAGGTTACAAATTTGTCTGCTGATTTGTATTTAAGTATATATATGTAGTACAATAGGGCGATTACATATAAAAATAAATATAAAATATCTGAAAGAATTAGTTTTCTAACCTCTAATTTTCCAATGATAAATTTTCTTTCCATTCTTTTATTGTAGAATATGCACAATCTGATTTGAAAATTATTTAAAAAGAAATATTATTTCTTCGTCAAAACAAACTTCTCCGAACTAGGCTTCCCATTCAATTTTCCAGAAATCTCAGCGGTTAAGGTATTATTGGCACCTTTTGTATACGTGATTTTTTGAGGATAATCGTGTTTAGGATTTTCGAAAACCAATTGTTTATCTGATTCTGCGGTTGATGGAAAGAAAACAGGTTTGTCTTCATTCTGACCTTTTACGGTTGCCTTATAAGTTAGATTTTCGCCCAATTGAGCCAAAACAATAGTTTCAAAGTGTAGAGTATCTTTTCCTTTTATAAAATAAGAAGAAGCACTGAAAGTACTATCGTTCAATTTTTGCCAGTTTTCAGTTAAAACGCCATCTGGTGAAGTATTTTCCCAATTTCCAATTAACCAATCGGCTGTTTTGATTTTGTGTTTTTCAATAGTTTCTTTTTTCTGGCAGGAAACAAATGCTATTATAAGTGTAATAAGAGTAATTTTCTGAAACATATTTTTTGAGTTTTTTGGTTTTGTAATGAGGTACTAAAGTAGGAAAAATTTTGTTGCCGTGAATTACACTAATTTTTACTAATTTTTTTTAAAATTGGAAGAGTTTACTTGCCACAGATTAAAAGGATTCAAATGATTTTTCTCCCGTAGATTCTGTCGATTTTTTGAATTATTAAATCTGCAAAATCTGCAGAATCTGCGTGAAAAAAATTAGTAAAAATTAGTGTAATTCGCCGCAAAGCACAATTCAAAAAAAATCATTTGAATCCTTTTAATCTGTGGCAAAAAAAATTAAACACTTTCCTGTAAAATCGAATAAACCAATTCCTTTGTAGGTTTTTGATCTTTCAATTTAGCACGAACTTCGTCAAAAGTTACTTTAAAATCACAGCCAGATTTGTATGCTGCGCATCCGTAAGCAGTTTTTCCTTTTAGAATTGTTCCTTTTTTACATTTCGGACAAGTTAGAGAATCAGATGTTGGAGTAGATGCAGCCTTTGGAGCTGTTTTTTTAGGTTCTAATTTCAGTTTGTAATTTTCTTCAAAACGAATTAAACCTTCAACCGTTCCAGCCTCGGTTTTAAAGCCTTTTATATTTACAGTTGAACCTTTTTGAATTAATCGTAAATACTGACTTTCGGTAATTTTTTTATCTGAAAAAACATAAGGCAATACAAAATCACAACCCGATTTATATTCGCTGCATCCAAAAGCCGATTTCCCTTTTATAAAATTTCCTTTTTGGCATTTCGGACAGGTTTCTGCTAAAATCCCTGCGGCTTTCTTTTTTTCTGTTTTTGCAGCTGGTTTTTGGACGGTTGCAGCATGCGAAATATTGGCGTGTTTTGTTTCGCTTCGAACTTCATAAACCAAAGCTTCAACCATACGCTTCATGTTTTTTATAAAGGCAGCGGCTGTAAAAGTTCCTTTTTCAATATCTTTCAACTGTTTTTCCCAAGAACCTGTAAGTTCAGCCGATTTGATCAATTCATTCTGAATCGTATCAATCAACTGAATTCCAGTTATAGTTGGTAAGACCTGTTTTTTATTTCTGACAATGTATTGCCGCTTAAAAAGCGTTTCGATAATATTCGCACGCGTTGACGGGCGACCGATTCCGTTCTCTTTCATCAATTCGCGCAAATCTTCATCATCGACTTGTTTTCCTGCTGTTTCCATGGCACGCAGTAAAGTTGCCTCGGTAAAATGATTGGGCGGTTTGGTTTCTTTTTGAAGGAAAGAAGGTTCATGCGGGCCTTTTTCGCCCACAACAAAACTCGGCAGTAAATCGGGTTCTTTTTCTTTCGCATTCGGATCTTCAAAAACCACACGGAAACCTTTTTTCAAGATTTCTTTTCCAGTGGCTTTAAAAGTCACATCGGCAGCTTTTCCAATAACTGTGGTATTTGCGACTAAACAATCATCGTAAAAAACAGCAATAAAACGTTTGGTAATAATATCATAAACCTGCTGCTGATTGTACGGCAGATTAATTTCAATTCCAGTCGGAATAATCGCGTGGTGATCGGTTACTTTTTTATCATTAAAAACCTTTGGCGATTTTTTAATTTTCTTTCCTAAAAGCGGTTCTGTTAAAGGAGCGTAATGCGTCAGTTTTTGCAGAATACCAGGCACTTTTGGGTAAATATCGCCCGGAAGAAAAGTCGTATCAACCCTCGGATATGTTATCGCTTTCTGCTCATACAAAGTCTGCGCAATTTTCAGCGTTTCCTCTGCCGAAAATCCGAATTTCTGATTGCAGTAAACTTGTAAACCTGTCAAGTCAAATAACTTTGGTGCGTATTCATTTCCGTTTTTTTTGTCAACAGAAACAATTTCGAAATCACTTTCTTTGACTTTTTCAGCCAGAACTTCTCCGTCTTCTTTGTTTAGAAAGCGACCTTCTTCGTAGCTGAAAAGTGTTTCTCTGTATAAAGTCTGTAATTCCCAATACGGCTGCGGGTTGAAGTTTTCGATTTCTTTAAATCTTTCCACAACCATTGCCAATGTCGGCGTCTGCACGCGCCCAATTGATAAAACTTGTTTGTAACCGCCGTGTTTTACGGTATACAAACGCGTTGCGTTCATTCCGAGAAGCCAGTCGCCAATTGCTCTGGAAAACCCGGCATAGAATAAATTATCATAGTTTTCAGAAGGTTTTAAGTTGTCGAAACCTTCTTTTATAGCTTCGGTTGTAAGTGACGAAATCCACAAGCGTTTTATCTCGCCTTTATAATGTGCTTCGTTCATTACCCAGCGCTGAATCAATTCTCCTTCCTGCCCGGCATCCCCGCAGTTGATAACCAATTCGGCTTTGTCGAAAAGACTTTTAATGATTTTAAACTGTTTTTGGATTCCCGAATTCTGAACCACTTTGGTTTCAAATTTTTCAGGAAGCATTGGAAGATTGTTCAAATCCCAGCTTTTCCAGTGTGGTTTGTAATCGTTGGGTTCTTTTAAGGTGCATAAATGACCAAAAGTGTAGGTTACGGCATAACCGTTTCCTTCATAATAGCCGTCGTGTTTGGTATTGGCTCCCAAAACGGATGCGATTTCACGTGCTACACTTGGTTTCTCAGCAATACAGACCTTCATTCTTTCTTTTCTTATTGAAGAGCGAAGTTAGGACTTTTTTTGGTTTGCCCCAAAGGCGCGAAGACACTAACTCTTTTAAACTTAAAATAGAATTTCTAATCGAAATCAAAATACATTTTAATTGGGAAAAGTTAATTCAAATTCGGGCTCATCAATGGCAAGCTGCTCGCATTTTTTTTCAAAATCAGCTTTATTAAAGGGACCAAAAACAGGTTTGTCCTGAAGAAAGCTTAACGTTCTTTCGATGATATAATAATTTGTTACGGAGAGATTTATTTTTTCTTTAGAGTTTTCTAAAAGAGGATGCTGTTTCGAATAAATATATTTTGAATTATATCCTACAGCAGCAATATACGCAGGGATTAAGATGTCGCCTTTTTTTAAAGATCTAGATTGCTGTAAATCAACCCAGATAACTTCATAACCATCGACAATAGTATCACTTCCGTTGTCGTACAAACTAAAGCAGGAGGAAAGTAAAATTGATGCTAAAATGCTGTAAATGAATTTTTTCATTCTTTTAATTGCAACTAAGTTCTGATTTTATATTATTTTTAGTAAAGGTTGAGAACAAATGTAGAAGAGCAAACAACTTTGAAATTGAAAAATAAAGGCTGATTAGATTTTAAAAATATCGATCCTCCTCATCCAAGTAATTTCTGAATCTAAGAACTGAAGTTTAGTCTTCACTATTTTATCGCTTTTATCTCTTGGATTTTTAGTAACAAATCTCGCAGTTGAATTAGTAAAATCTAAAGTATATTTTTCGTCAAAATCTTCTTTTTTGTTAGAAGAAAAAGTAATAAGGTTATCATTTGCGATCCATTTTCCTTTTCCATATTTATTTGTTTCGGCTGGAATACCGCCTTGTATTTTTGAATAGGAATGAAACAAAAATGTACCATTTTGATTTAAAGTCAATTTATATTCAATTATATGCTTTCCTTCATCAGAGAGAGATCGCGCATAATCGCCTGCAAACTGGTTAGATTGTGCAGTGAGAATAAAGTGGAAGATAAAAAGAAATGCGGTAATTAATAGTTTCATTGATGTGGTTTTTAATGATTAAACGTATTAAAGGCTTTTCTTTCAAAAGTAAATTGTTTAAAATTAATTTCCTTACGGAAAGACGTAACTGTCCAAAAAAGAGATTCTATGATTTCTGATAAAGTTAAGGGCACTAGAAGCAAAGCTGAAAAAAGTGATTTGTCCTATTGTATTATAAACAAAACTTTTGTAAGCTTTTTTAAATAGTGAGATGCTGTATTTTTAAACAAAAAATGACAATTAGAAAAAATAATATTGATTTTAAAAATGTAGAGAAATTGGTTCATGCCGAAGCACAAAGAAGAAAAAAACTTTTGAGAAGAAGAAGCAATAAGCTAATAGTGCTTCTAATAGCTTTTCTTTTAGTAACGACTTTATTTCTGCAATAATTTAAGATAAATTCCTAGATATTTACACTACCATTTGATGTACTCGATTAACAATTTAATTATTAATCATAGGATTCAAATTCTTATCCTTATTGCGTAAATCCAAACCACCTTCGTAAACCGATTTAAGATTGGTAAGATAAAAATGCCAGCCGTTCGAACAGCCCAGTCTGATATATTGTTTCGAATGATCATCTGTTGGAATATTATGATGGCGAAGTTCGACAATCGTGTAACCATTGCTTTCGCTCAATTTGATATCTACAAGACAATCTCCTTCAAATGTAAACTGCAATTGATCTTTTCCGTTGGCAGCAGTTATTTTTCCTTTCATTGCGTCATCATACAAATACCAAAGCCATTCATATGTATTGCCTTCAGAAACATTTTGGTCTTTACTTACCAGCTCTTGATTACTATCAAAAAAAGATACTTTTTCGAGAAACCATTTTTCAAGTTCCTCAGCCTTTGTCCAGGCGTTATAAATATCGCTGATTTTAGCTTTAACGGCTATTTTTTTGGTGAAAGATGTCCAATCGAAGTTTTGCATGATCTAAACTTTCAGTTATATGCTTCTCTTTAAAATCGAAAACGCTTGCAATTTAATGCTGCTAATATATAAAGTTATTAATAAAACATTGATATGATGATAGTTAATGTTATTTTCTATATCCTATTCGAAGGAAATTTCATAATTTAGCTTAATAGATCTGATTAATATCAAACTTCATAATATGAATGAAAATATCAGACATTACAATCCAATTTTTAAAGAAAATGCAGTTTTACTAAGTTATGTAAGAAATACGATTAGAGAAACTGCAGAAGAACTTGATATTGATCCAAAACAACTTTCCAAATGGCGTAAGATTTATGAGAAATTTGGAAAAGGAAGTTTTCCTGGTGAAGGTCGTAAAAGAGTTTATTTTGAAAATACGGAAATCTACGAATTAGAAAAGAAGCTTTCAGAATCCCAACTTCGGTTAGAAATACTGGAAGAAGGATTGAAATATATGCATCAAGGAAAGCATGTGCTTTGTAATTTCATACATAATAACAGAGATAAATATCCTTTGTATAAAATGTTCGAAGTCTTAGGAGCTTCGCATTCCACTTACGATTTATGGACAAAACAGCCTTTTTCTAAAACGGAAACGCGTGTCTATTTACTTAAAAAAGAAATAAAGTCTATATTTTTTGAATTCAAACAGTACAAAGGATGCTTATTAATTACTAGAGAACTCCATAACCGTGGATTCCAAATTTCTGATACTCAAGTATCATTTTATATGAAGCAACTTGGTTTACGTAGTAAAGTCAAAAAGAAATTTATAGCCACAACAGATTCTAAGCATAACTTATGTATCGCTCCAAATTTATTGAACAGAAAATTTAAAATAGATCAACCTTGTAGAGTGTGGGTTTCAGACATTACTTATATCCGCACAGATAAAAGGTTTTCATATTTAACTGTTGTCATGGACTTGTATGATAGAAAAATAATAGGATGGCATTTGAGTTCTGCACTTTCTACTAAGGTTACAACTTTGCCTGCTTTTGAAAAAGCAATTATTAATCGTCCCGTTACCGAAGGATTAATATTTCATTCTGATAAAGGAATTCAATATGCAAATAAATTGTTTACTAATAAATTGGTTGAACATAATTGCAAACCCAGTATGAGTCGAACGGGAGACAGTTATGATAATGCTGTTGTAGAAAGTTTTTTTAATACGTTAAAGAGAGAAGCAATTTATAAACAGACAAAATTACTCACAACACGTGAAAGTAAAAGAGTAATATTCGATTATATAGAAAACTGGTACAATAAGAAAAGAATACATTCCAGTCTTAATTACAAAACAATTGATGAATTTAATAATTACCTATGAAAAAGTGCAGAGTACATTATAACCGGGATTTCAAATTAAAAGCTATTCAACTAAGCTATGAAAATGGCAATGTAACTCAAACGGCTAGAGATTTACAAATAAGTCTTAACTCTCTGTCTTTATGGCGAAATATTTTAAAAAAGGATGGAAATGCAAGCTTTCCTGGCAAGGGAAATCCAGTGTTAAGTTGTGAAGAGAAAAAAATTAAAATTCTTAAAAAAAAGATTAAAAATATAAATCTAAAGTTTGAAATTATTAGAGATGCTAAGGATTTTATTGTTTTGGGGAAACCTTTTATTTTTCAATTTATTGCAGAAAATGAAATGAAATATTCTAAAGAATTAATGTGTAAAACATTAGGCACAAACACAGAAACTTATAATTCATGGAAAAGAGGTTTTCTCACAGAAAAACAAAAAAGTAAAATTAATTTAAAAGACAAAATCTATTCTATATTTGTTCAATCAAGAGAAACTTATGGATGTTGTCGTATCGCAGTAGAACTTGAAAAATGTGGATATTTGGTATCTTCCAACACAGTACTTAGATGTATGAGAGAATTAGGATTATATGTTTCATTGAAAAAAAAATAATCACATAATGAGAAATAAATGAAATATTACAAATCCTTAATTAACTCACTTGGATGAATTTTTAAAGCTTGTGCAATTTTAAACAAAGTTCCAATTTTCATTTCTTGCGAACCTCTTATATATTTTCTTAGACTTTCAACGTCCATTTCTGCATCATGAGCAACCTCTCGTCTCTTGAATTTCTTTTCTTCAATTATATCTTTAATCTTGATTCCTAGATCTTTTACAACTTCTGGAATTTCACTTTTTCTTTCTCTTTTCATAGAAATGAAATTACAAGTAATCGATTGTTTTTACGTGAATGTAAAAAAGGGGTTGTATGTTACTGATTTTTTCTATATTTGTTTAAAATTGTAAATTAAATCTTATATAAATTGGAATCGCAAAATAAGGAAAGAGCAGAAGAATTATTAGAATTAGTAAATAAAGGAAGATATTTCACCAAACTAAAACCAGAGCCTAAAGAAGCCAACTCGTTTACCATACCGCTAAAAGTTTCTTCTTATAACGAATTAAATCTAATGGTTACAGATTTGCTAAAAGCAAGCATTATTTTGCTTAATCCAGATGCAAACGGTTTGTCGAGTTTTACAAAAGACAATAATGTCAATGTCATGACTTTGCTTGAAATCGCCTTGCAGTTATTGCCAGAAGATGAAATGGAGTTGTTGGATGAATTGTGTAAGGTTTCTTTGCAAGGGAATTTATAAAAAAAGAAACTGCGCAAAATCAGAGACATTTGCGCAGTTTTTTTTATTAAAGCATTTTTAATGCAACAAAATTATTGAAAAAGGGATGTTAATAAATTTGTGATTTTATTTGAACTAAATTCTAGTTTTACTATGACCGTTATAACAAATAAGAAAATGTAGATAGGCCAAATTGAAGAAGCCCAAAGACATTTTCTAATACTGTTTTTTGCTCCATTATAGCTAGTAATATCCATTGAAAAATCAATCTGATTTTCAGACTTTACTCGGACATCATTATATAAAGATCTAAACTTTCTTTCCAATAATAAAAAATATGCATTTAAGTACCAAAAAACAGGAATAATAATGAACATTAAACAAATATAATTTTGATTGCTTTCTTTTTCAGCTAATACAAATATTGCAGAAAGTAATGTAATAATCCATCCTTTTATAATAAATGAATTAGTACTCATTCTTATGATTGTGTTTTGAATAAATTCTAAATGTTTTAATTTATTTTCGTGCATTACAATAAAAATTTTGTATTAATATTATGTTGTTTGTAGAGGTTATCAAGAGCTTCTTCAGGTGAATTTGCTGGTGTATTTTTCCAGTTTAAGATATCTGATGTATCTAGTGTTGTTAGATGTGAAAGTTCTAATTCATATTCTATATTTAACTTAGTGCTTTCTTTCATGGCAATTACATCGCTACTTGAAAACATTTTTGTTTTTTTCTTTAATCTTTCTGGGGTTTGTTTACGAATAATTTTTGATGTTGCTATTTCTGAAAATATCCATGGTGAGTTTGTTTTTTGATTAATTTCTGTCGAGGTTGTTATAGAATTAGGAGAATTCAGAAAAAATAAACACTCGCTATTATCAATCATCTTATTTAGGGCAGTTGAAAGCATTAAATGAACATGGGCTGTTGAATAATTTCTTTTTTCATAATCATAATTTTCTCTATTAGTATGTAAGCAATATTCATCATCAATTTTTTTTAATAATTCATTCGAATATCCCCATACAGTTGAATCAATGAAAGTTAAAATTCCAAATTCTTTAGCTAACATTCCTGCTATTGTCATTGCTTTTTCTCTGTCCTTATGAGAATGAGATAAAAATATATGTGACTCAAATTCTGGAAACCAATTTTTAATTATTTTAGTTCCATCTAAAGAGCCGTTGTCTAATAAGTAATTATTTAATGATTTTTTTACAATTTCATTGGTTAACTCTAGTATTTCTTTACCAATTTCTAATGATTTGGAAGAATTTAAATCATTAGGTATTTTTAAATCAAATCCTCTGTACATATTTTTTTTAAATTTTTAATTGTTGATAATTAAACCAAATTAAAAGTTGGCTCATTGTCTTTCTTTTCTTTTATCTTCTAGCTTTTTTGATAGTATAGAAACAATTCTTTCACTTTCTTTTTCAAAATCTTTGTCTATATGAAAAGTCAAGCCTCCATATTTTCTAGATTCATCAAATAAATTTGTATCTATATCTGAAAACCAAATTGGAATTATTGTATTCTCTCCAAATCTTTGCTTAAATTGTTCAGATTCAAATTTCGTCCATATTTTTTTTGGATAATCTTTACTAAGAATGACAACAACAAAATTTGCTTCTGAATTGTAAATAGGAGCAAGATAATCTTCAATATTAGAAGCTAAGATTCTATGTTGCTCATTTTCGTCATAAAAAACAGAAATTTCTCTTTCTAACAATTTTGAATTAATTCTTTCTGCCAGAGTTCGATTTTCTCCCGCAAAAGAAAGTGCAAAATCATACGGTTTGGTAAACTCAATGCCAACAAAGCCAATTTGTTCGGCAAACTTATTCCACAAAATATTTCTAATATAAAATAGAAATTTAGGATCTTCAATTGTAAGAACGTTAGATTGGTCGTCAAAGTGAATAACATCTTGTAATAAAGGGTTGTCTTCAATAAGTTTTTTTAAAAAGCCTTTTTCGACAACCTGATTAATACTAAGTTTCATATTAGGATTTTGATTAAGTAATTCATCTATTTGGATTGACCAATCAGAACTATATGATAGCCAATTAAGTAAATGAAGGTATGGTGCTCTTCCTTCCTTTCTTAATTTAGACCCAATTGCAAATATTCTAGCTTTAGGATAAAATAGACGTCCAAGTTCCTGATTAACTTTTGCTTTTATAGTTTCTATACTTGTGTCTGTTTCTAATTTATGTGAATGATTGTCTATAATTTCACAATTAATACATGTTTCTTTAGCAAGTAATTGCGCAATATGAAAGCTTCCTTTGGATTCATTTACAATCTCTGATTTAATATTTATTGTAATATTAAGAGCTTTCTCACCTAAAGAAAGCATTTCTTCGATTTTTTCACTTGGATTTGCTTCAAATCGTATTGTATCAATTCGATTATTTAAGTCTGGTGAAAATGACACAAGAGAATCCCCAGCTTTATTAATTCCAATTAGTATAAGCTTTGAAGATATAGAGTCTTCATCCGCTAAAGTTTTCATATAGTCTGATAAGGCTTTTTTCGTCTCATTAGGAAGTACATGAAAGTCATCAACAATCACAATTCCAAAGTCGCTAAACTCAGGTAATAATTGAATTAAGTCAATATCTTCTTTTTTTCTTGCAGAAAGGGAGGTTATTTGTGTATTAATACCCATTTCTTCAATTGCCTTATTAATACTTGTAGTTTTTCCAATTCCAGAAGGCCCCTCTATTATTAATCCTCTTCCCTTTGTTCTTAAAGAAACTAAAAGTTTTGTGTACTCTACTGGCTTTACGAATGTATAAGTAGGAGTTCCTGATGTTTTAAAAACATCTTCTAAAAATATTTTAATTTTATTTTCCACTTTTCAGTTAAGTTTTTTTTATGTTTATCATTTGGTTAAAGTTTAGTTCTTTAAAAGATATTTATTAATGATAAATCTTTTATAAAACAAACATCGTATTAAATCTAAATCCATCAACAAGTAAAAACCCCTGATTTTTTAATTTGTTAAAAATAATTCCTTTAAATATAATTGTATTACGGAAAACCGTAAACCATAAACCTTGTTTTAAAAGGAAAGCCTTAGCACTGATAGAAGAATCATCCTTTTTAGGCAAAAGAAAAGATCTTATTAAAACCGTAAACTTTCTGCCTAAAAAGATAAAGCTTCCCGAAGCTTCGGGAGCAGGAATCAGCTCCAAAAAACAATCCAAATCTCACTAAATATCCTCCTCAAAAAACACAAAAAATCAACACTAGAATAATCAATAAATATTTCGTAATTTTGCAGTCCAATAAAAGGAATTAGAAAATGTTAGATAGACTTCAATATGTAAAGCAGCGTTTTGATGAGATTTCGGATTTGATTATTCAGCCGGATGTTATTGCTGATCAAAAGCGTTATGTGCAACTCAACCAAGAATATAAAAGCATAAAAGCTTTGGTTGAAAAGAGAGAAGAATACATTCTTGTTTTAGCCAATATTGACGAAGCAAACGAAATTATTGCTGACGGAAGCGATGCAGATATGGTTGAAATGGCCAAAATGCAGTTGGATGAAGCAAAAGAACGTTTACCGCAGCTAGAGGAGGAAATCAAATTTATGTTGATTCCTAAAGATCCTGAAGATGCTAAAAATGTTATGGTGGAGATCCGCGCCGGAACGGGTGGGGACGAAGCGAGTATTTTTGCCGGGGATTTGTTTAGAATGTATACTAAATATTGTGAAGCACAAGGATGGAGAACATCTGTTGTGGATATGAACGAAGGTACTTCTGGAGGTTTCAAAGAGGTTATTTTTGAGGTTTCGGGAGAGGATGTTTACGGTACTTTAAAGTTTGAAGCGGGTGTTCACCGTGTACAGCGTGTACCGCAGACTGAAACGCAGGGTCGTGTGCATACATCAGCTGCTACTGTTATGGTTTTACCAGAAGCAGAAGAGTTTGATGTACAGATCGATATGAACGATGTTCGTGTAGATTTCTTCTGTTCGTCTGGACCTGGAGGACAATCGGTAAATACTACGAAATCGGCTGTACGTTTAACGCACATTCCAACTGGATTGGTGGCGCAATGTCAGGATCAGAAATCGCAGCATAAAAATAAAGATAAGGCGTTAACGGTTTTACGTTCTCGTTTGTACGAAATGGAATTAGCTAAGAAAGAAGCTGAAGATGCTACAAAACGTACTTCTCAGGTAAGTTCTGGCGACCGTTCTGCTAAAATTCGTACCTATAACTACGCTCAAGGTCGTGTAACCGATCACAGAGTTGGTTTGACACTTTACGATTTAGGAAACATCATGAATGGTGATATTCAGAAAATTGTTGCCGAGCTTCAATTGGTTAACAACATGGAGAAATTGAAAGAGGCTTCAGAAGTTTTTTAAACTGAGGTGCTGAGATTCTAAGATGCTAAGGTTCTAAGGTTTTTTCTCTTTGAACTTAAATTATAAAAAAGCCGAACTTGCGTTCGGCTTTTTTTATGCTTTTTTTTAAATTTCTATAATCAAATATAGCCCGCGGTTTTAACCGCGGGAGACGTATTAGGATTACGCATTTTTTATTACCTGTTGTGAATGGATTGTGTCAATACCTTTGCGTTCCCGCGGTTGAAACCGCGGGGTATATTTTGATTCTGAGAATGTTTTTTGAGCAATTTTTTTATGTGAATTGTTTTTTATTGGCGTAAAAATCTTAGCCCCTTAGCATCTTAGTCCCTCAGCACCTTAAAAAAAACTAATGACAAAAACTACACATTACTAATACCAAGTAAGATTTATAAGCGATTTTTATAAAACTTAGTCCCGAAGCCTTGGAGAGCCCCTTAGAACCTTGGTGCCTAGAAAAAAAACCTTTTTTATTCGGCTTTTTTATTAAATATTTGCAGGACTAAAACATGACAAAACATAACCAACCAATTATTTTATGAAGAAAACTTTACTCTTATTTTGCTTCTTTGGAAGCTTTTTTTGTGCACGCTCGCAATCGTATTTCGGATTTAGAGATGATAATTATGCCGGGATTCAAAGCGTGTTATTTAATCCGTCTGCTGTGGTTGATTCTAAATATAAAGCGGATGTTACTATTGGTTCTATTAGTGCAACGGGACAAAATGATTTATACGGAATTAATGTTTTAGATGCATTAGATGGAGATTATGATCTTGATACCGATGCAACTAAAAATTTCAAATCAAACAACAGAGGAAACTTGAATGTAGATATTCTAGGTCCGTCGTTTATGATGAATATCACGCCTTTACATAGTATTGCACTTTTTACAAGAGTTCGAAGCGTAACCAATCTAGTAGGGGTAAATGGTGAGCTTGTAGATGAAGTAAATAAAGATTTAGATGTCTCGAGTAGTTTTATGATTACTGGCGGTAATCCGAATGGAGTTACGAATTCTTGGGCAGAAATTGGCGCGTCGTACGGAACGGTTTTATTGGACCGAGACGACCATTTTGTAAAAGGTGGACTTACGTTGAAGTATTTGATGGCGGGAGCAAACAGCTACATTAACGGAACTGATTTGAGTGTCGCTTTTAATAGAAATGCCGTTAATCCTGCGTTGAGCGAATATTATTCTACTGGAACATTGCGAACGGCTGCAAGCTACGATTATCAAAATGGAGAAAAACAAAAATTTGATCCAACGTCTGCTGGTGTGGGCGTAGATTTAGGTTTTACTTATGAATACCGTACCAATTGCCACACTTGTGTAGGAAACCGTTATAAATTCAAAGCTGCAGCATCTGTAACGGATATTGGAAGTTTGAATTATAAAAACGTTACTGAAAACACTTATAATTTGACTGGAAGAGTTACGCAGGAAGATATAGAAGATGCAGAAGATATCTTCGAATTTTTTGATGCTAATTACACTAAAACTTCTTCAAGAAAAGCGGTAAAAGCAAGTCTGCCAACAGCTTTGCATACTAACTTTGACTGGAATATCGACAATAAATTTTACCTGAATTTAAGCGGCGATTTCGGACTGGTGAATGCCAATAAAATAAACGGAACAGCGATTGCTAATTCGGTTACTTTTACGCCAAGATACGAAACGAGACAGTTTAGTTTTTATATTCCGCTGACTTGGATGGAATACAGCGGTACTCAAATTGGAACTGGCTTAAGAGCTGGACCAATCTTTATTGGGTCGGGTTCATTAATTTCTAATTTGTTTTCAAACAACTCTAAAGCAGCAAATGTTTATGTGGGCTTAAAGCTGCCGATTTATCAAGATTATAAGTAAAAAAGGTCCTAAGGTTCTAAGGTACTGAGGTTCTAAGATTTCTGAGTTTTCTTTTTAAACTTATTTTATAATATTAAGCCGAACTTTTAGTTCGGTTTTTTTATGTTTTGAATAACTTTTTATTTATTCGATTTAGAATAGGAACTATCAGTATTTATAAAGTAAAAGAGACTGTCTACTAACGTAAACAGTCTCTTTTGTAAGGTTGAGATTTTAAGTTTCTATTTTATTAGAGACTTTATAAAATTTCGATGTATCGAATTTAAGATCTTATTAATTTAGAATCTTAGTTACTCAGAACCTTTAAAATATAGTGAAGGTCTTATCTTCATCAACCGCTTTCCCCAATAAGCGTATGATGAAAGTTAGATACCTAGAAATACTCTCGTATATTCAAAACATTTATATAGATTCGAGTAAACGTATACACCATTTTTTAATACTATTTCGCTTAACTTTTCCATAATATAAAATTTAAGTTGACAAATTACTCTCTAGATGATTCGTATTGTAATGATTCTTCTTCTGAAGATTCATGTGAAGCTCCTTCTTGTGGTTTAGAAACCAGATTGGTGACAATAAGCTGTACAACTGAACCTAAGATGCCTTTAAACATAGAGTCACCTTTTCCAACTATAAAACGTTTTGCTATGTATCCAATCCCGATACTGATGGCTGACTGCGCTAAGTGACTTTTAAAACCTACTGTTTCGTTAATTTCCTCAACAGTATTTCTAATTAAATTAAGAGGTTTCAAATTCTCCTTAATATCCTCGATATGATCTTTGATATCGCACCATTCTGTATCTTGACGAACTTCTAATTCTTTAATTTTTTGATTTAATTGATCAATAGTTAATATAGCCTCCATAAGTTAGTCTTTTATAAATTATTAATAATTAAATCTATTTCTTAGTTTCTGTTTCTTTTAAAATACTTGATATGATAGTATTTCCAATTGGTGTTTTTATCAATTTATGATGCGATTTTACAATCACAACGGCAACAATTAAATAAAAAAGTGCCATGATAAAAAAGCCGTAGTAATACTCTCCAAGCAATTTGCCTACCCATAAGCTAATCCCTATATTAAGGAACAAAGTAAAAAATGCAACAACAATTCCGATTGCGATCTTAGATGCTAATGATGAAACACCATCAGCAACTGAACATACTGTTTTTAGTTTTAATAATTCTAAACTTGTTTTAGCATAGTTTTCAGCTTTTTCATAAAGATTTAAATTCTCGTTTGTTGTTGCATTTGGTTCCATGATATAGGGTTTTATGGTTTGAAAAATTCACTTATTAATAGATGTTTATTAATAGTTTGTTTTTACAGTTTTAGCTTCATCTTTGATTGTATTGAAGTCATCTTTAACTTGGTTAAGTTTAGATTTTCCTTCTTCGATAATGTCTTTACCGTTTGAAGTAATTGTGCTTACAATACCGTCAAATTTTGTTTTAATGTTATCTCCGTAATCTTTCGATTTATCTTTGATTTTTTTTCTTGTATTTGAACCTTTATCTGGTGCAAACAATACTCCTATAAACGCTCCCGCCGCTGCGGCTCCTAAAATTCCTAAAATTGTGCTACTAGTTTTCATAATAATTGATTTAATGGATTAATATTTAAAATTTGTTGATTTAATATGATTTAAATTTCTCGACCTTTAATAAGTCTAAGCAGTACTGCGATAATGGCAATAACTAACAGAATGTGAATAATACTTCCGAAACTGTAAACAAAGAACCCTAAAGCCCAAAGAATTACCAAAATCACTGCGATTGTATATAATAAGTTTGACATGGTTTTTTATTTTAGTGGTTTATAATTAATTTCGCTTAATTCAACTTATACGAAAGGTATAATGTCAAATTGCTGTTTTTTGCGTCTGGTACAGTGTAAGTTGTTCCAGCAACAGTTCTTTCTTTACCAACAGTTGTTAAACCGTAATTGTAACGAACTCCAATACTAATAGGATCAAAGTCAACTCCAACACCTGCAGCGATACCTGCGTCAAATTTTGCTAAATCATCTCTATCAATTTCTTGGTCGAAATCAAAACTTCCGTCTCCAGTTACTTTAGAACTTACTAGGTAAGAAGCGTATCCACCAGCATGAATATTAAAGTTTTTAGTAACATTTACTCTTACTAATAAAGGAACTTCGATATAGTTTAATTTGAATTTTGTACTTCCGCTTGCAAAAGCATTGTTGTATTCAAATTCAGCACCTTTTGTGGTAAACAAAACCTCTGGCTGAATAGCTACCATATCTGAAATAGGAAGAGTAGCATAAACTCCGGCATTAAAACCGTATAAAATATTGTTGTCATCTACATCATCTCCACTTCCATATAAGTTAGACATGTTGAATCCTCCTTTTACACCGAACTCGGTATTTACATTATTGTCTTGAGCGTGCAGCATTCCAAATGAAGCTGTTAAAAAAAGTGTTAAGGCGCATAAAAAATTTGTTTGCATTTTCATAGTTAAAAATTTTAGTTAATTGATAGATAATAGGCTCTTATACGTTTTGTATTCTAATTCTCTCGGTTTCCCTTAAGAGTTTATATTGTTCAGGCAAATACCTTAAAACTATTTCTAGAATTGTTTTATCATTTGTTTCTCTAGAGATAGTCTCAAATAACTCAATCTGGCTGTTTAAAGCATCTTTCATTGTATTTAAATAAACATCGTTGAATTCTGTACCATTTGCATCAATGAGGTTGTACAGGTCTCTTTTATGCGTGGCGTTAATTTCAGTAATTACAATGAGCTTTACAGTGGCCATTTTTGTTATTTCGTCCAGAATTAAATTTTCTTGAATTTCAATTCTCTTACTCAATTCCTGAACTATGGCGTCTGAACTTTTTTGTTGTGCAATTTGACTTTTTGAAATAATAGACTTACTCGCATTTGCCGTTTTAATAAAAAAGAAAGCTTCTGTTTCTTCTTTCTCTGTCATTGAAAAAGCTTGGTTTCTTAAAGAGTTTTCAATCGGATTAATTTTTCTGCAAGACGTGATGCACAATATCATTACCAAAAAGAAAAACACTTTGAAAATTGAAGCTTTTAAAGGTGATATTGCTTTCATTATTACTTCCTAAAGTATTACATTACAAAGATGCTAACGAATGAAAGATTTTACTTTACAGCATAAAAAAGAAACGTTATATAATTCCCATAATAGAATTATTTGACTCTTTTATCCTTTAAAAATCAGGGGTTTGATTCTTTTTTTTAGATGCATAAAAAAAAGAGAAACCATAAAATTTTCTATGATTTCTCTTTTTGTTGTAAAATTACCGGCTGATTTTTTTCTTACATTTCTGTATTTAAAGATTCAGTTTCTAGAAGGTGATTTTTGGACAGAATGGCTGCAGTCTATATAATAGTATAAAAAACTTTAGTTGTAAACTTAATCAGGAAGGTAAACGGTAAACGATGAACCTTTTCCTAAAGTACTGTCTGCTGTAATATGTCCTTTATGATTTTCTACAATTTTTTTACAAATTGCTAAACCAATTCCGGTTCCTGGATAATCTGTTTTAGAATGAAGGCGCTGAAAAAGAATAAAAATAGTTTCTTTAAACTGCGGGTCAAATCCCATTCCGTTATCAGTAAAAGTTATTTTATGGAATTTCTTTATAGACTGCTCCAAAATTTCTGGATAGTCAGCAGAACTTACTTTTTCGCTTAAAATCGAAATTTCAGGTTCAACACCTGGTCGGCTGTATTTTAATGAGTTTCCAATTAAATTAATGAACAACTGCTCAATCTGATAGGGAATGACGGATAGCTTAGGAAGTTTTTCACTTCTAATAACGGCTTTCTTTTCTTCTATAATTTCTGCCAGTTCAGATTCTGCATTATCAAGAAGTTCATTTAAATTCATTTTAATAAACTCCTTCTTAGTAGTATTTGTTCTGGAGAATAAAAGAAGGTCGTCAATTAATACGCGCATTCTTTTTGCAGAGCTTTCAATTTTATGGATGTAATTTTTTGCACTTTCAGACATTACAGCTTTATCCGCATCTGAAACCCTCGAAATAAAGGTCTGGATTTTTCGCAGCGGTTCCTGCAAATCATGGCTCGCAACATGGTTGAAAGAAGCCAGCTCTTTATTGCTTTTCTCTAATTCTCTATTTCGTTCCTGAAGTTCGATATTTAATAAATGCTCATCAGTAATGTCAAAATTAATACCAAGTAAAATTTTACTACCCTGCTGATCGGTTACAATTTTACCAGTGGTCTTAAAATATCGGATTTCGTAATCTGCACGGACAATTTTATAATATACAAACGTAAGTTTCTTTTTATCGATAATTCCGTCCATATATTCAGCAAACGTTTCTTTATCGTCTGGATGAACAAATTTTAATAGAGTTGCCTTATTCGGAACAAAAGATTTAGGTTCGCAGCCCAGCAGGCGATATTGATTATCAGAATAGTCAATTTTATCAGAGTCTAAATCCCATTGCCAAGTACTGAAATTTCCAATACTTTCAGATTCAGCAATTAATCCGTTTGAAATTAAAAGTCTTTTATTAAAAATTTTTAAACGTTGAAAATCACGGCTGATTTGTCTGTAAGCCAATAAAATAAAAAGTAAGGCAGCTAAGAATAGGGAAATCGAAAAAAGCGGACTTAATGAGATTTCAGAATCATAAATTTTAAGTCTTTTTTTGAGAAAGGCTTTTTCAATATCATTCATTTCGTCAACCTTAAACCGAATATTTTCCATTAGAATTCGACCGCCAAACATATGGTTGTCTAATTTTCTTTTGTCATACGTTTTAGGGTCGCTATATTTTAGGCAATTTTCAAAAGAAACGAAACGCTGCGTAATGAGTTTGAAAAGTTTTTGAAGATTTTCCTGTTGCTGTGGATTATCGGCAGTGAGTTTTTTTAAAGTAATAAACGAGGTGTTTACTTTATCACGTGAATAAATATACGGCGTTAAAAAACGGGCGTTGCGAGTGATAATATACCCTCGCTGGCCCGTTTCTGCATCTTTAATAGCCGACATTAATTGTTCGAGCTGGATGTTGATTTCGTAAGTATGCATAACCAGTTTACTTGATTCATTCAAGTCCTGATTATGCTTATAAGCGATAGAAGAAAGAAATAACAGGATGAAAACTGCGATTACAAAAATAACTCTCAAAGAGTTTGAAGAATTAAAATTTGGGATCCACTTCATTGGTATGCTCTTATTTTAGTCGCAGCAAGAAATTATCACGGTTTAAACCTGAAGTATGATAATGCCAGTTTACGGTCACGACTTCATTAATTATTTTTTTTAGTGTATTAAAATCACTTGGTTTTTTAATGTAAATATTAGCGCCCTGAATAAAAGTGTCTTCAATGTCTTCTTCAGATGAAGAAGTAGAATAAATCGCAATGATTATGTCTTTTAGATGATCTGTTTTTTTGATTTCAATTAAACATTCTTTACCTGTTTTTTTAGGCATATTCAAATCGAGAAACAAAATATCCGGAAGTTTATTGTCTTTGTTCATTAAATGATCCATAAGCTGCATTCCATCATGTACGAAATTTACGTTCGTTTGGATTTTTATTTCTTCAAAAGCGTCTTTAAAGAAAAGACGATCATCTTCATCATCATCAGCTAGTAAAATGTGTAATGCGTTTTTCTGCATTTGATTGCGGTATTTGGGTTTTTATTTTAAATTTTCTCTTCGTTTCTTAATAATCCTCTGAAAAGCAGACGGAGTAATTCCAGTTGTGTTTTTAAACTGCGTACTTAAGTGGGCAACACTGGAGTAATTTAGTAAAAAAGCAATTTCTGTCAAACTCATTTCATTAATAATTATTAATTGTTTTGCTCTTTCAATTTTCTGTAATATAATAAAGTTTTCTATAGAAGAATATGTTACTTCTGAGAAAACATTGGATAGATAGCCGTAACTATGATTTAGCTTCTCAGCTAAAAACACAGAACTTTTGTAATTATTACTGTCGTCCATAAAAACAAGTTCGATGATAGCATCTTTTATTTTTTGGACTAATACACTTTTTTGATTTTCAACTACTTCAAAGCCGCATGGAGCTAATTTGTGTTTTAATTTCTCCAGTGCTTCAGCATCAATATTGTCTTCAATCTCAATTTCTCCAAATCCCAGAGTTGTAAAGTTAATATTGTTTTGTTCCAGGTTTTGTTTTAAATAAAGAGAGCAAATCGTGTTAATGTCAAACTTTATAAATAGTTTCATTTTATGGAAATTTGGTTAAAGATACTTAATTTATTTGGTGTTTTTGTTTAAAAATAGCTTAGAATTACAAGTTGAACGCATTTTAAAATAAAATTTTCAAAAAAATACCGTCTAATATTTTGTACTAGACGGTATTTCCTGATTGAGTTGCAAGGATTTACAAATCTGACAGGATTTGATGAAATTCTTCTTTTGTTTTTCCTAATTTTTGTTGAAGTCTTCCGTACATTTCGTCTTCTTTTCCTTCAGCAAACATCAAATCGTCATCTGTTAATTCAGCATATTTTTGTTTTAACTTTCCTTTTAACTCATTCCAGTTTCCTTTTATCTCTGTAGTATTCATGATATTCTTTGTTTGAATTTATAATACTGTAAAATTGCAAATTCTAAAAAGGGTTTTTGTTACATTAATTTTTAAGACTGCTGCATAATTTTCATCCCGACATAAAATTACACTAGAAAATATCTCGAATTAAAAATTAAAAATTAAAAATTAAATAATCTTAACATCGTACAATTCACAATTCACAATTCACAATTCACAATTTACAATTTACAATTCACAATTACCCCTGATATCTTCTTAAAACCCAAGCCATTTTTTCGTGTTCCTGCAGCAGACCCGTTACAAAGTCTGCAGAACCGGCGTCATTTGTTTCATTTTCAAAAACAGGAAGATAACCTCTAAATTCGGTTACCAGCTGCTCATGGTTTTCTAAAAGTTCAATTAACATATGTTTTTGAGAGGCATATTCTTTTGGAGATTCCTTAAGAGTAGAATTTTCAATAAACTCTTTCATAGTTCCAATTGTTTTTTCTCCAAGCTGGTTAATTCGTTCTGCAACTTCATCAATATTCGCTTCAAGAATTCGGTATTGGTCTTCAAATAGTTTATGCAATTCCATAAAACTATTTCCCGATATATTCCAGTGAAACTTTCTAGTTTTCACATATAAAGTCATTTCGTTCGATAAAATTGTGGCTAATATAGTGGCACTTTTTTTTAAGTTTTTTGGCGATATTCCGATATTTGGGCTCATAATAGTCTCTTTTTAGGATTTTTCCAAAGATAACTTTTCGGTACTTTTAATTTCTTACATAATTTTAGAGAGGAGTTATAGAAATCCAATGTTTTTTGTTAATTCAGTGCGGAAAATCAAAAAAAGAAATAAGTTTTAAAGACGTAAAACATGAGTTTTCATAAATTGGCAAACCAATTATATTATTGTAATTTTGCCCGCACTAGCAAATACAATATGACAACACAACAATTACACGAACAAATTCTTCAAAAAAAATCATTTCTATGCGTTGGTTTAGATCCAGATCTAGCTAAAATGCCACAGCATTTATTAGAAACAGAAGATCCGATTTTTGAATTTAATAAAGCAATAATCGATGCTACACACGATTTAACTGTAGGTTATAAACCAAATACAGCTTTCTTTGAGGCATACGGAATAAAAGGATGGATATCGCTGCAGAAAACAATCAATTACATCAACGAAAATTATCCTGAAATTTTTACTATTGCCGATGCAAAACGTGGTGATATCGGGAATACATCTAGTATGTATGCAAAAGCTTTTTTTGAAGATTTGAATTTTGATAGTGTAACCGTTGCTCCTTATATGGGAAAAGATTCTGTCGAGCCATTTTTAGCATTCGAAAATAAACACACTATAATGTTAGCTTTAACATCGAATGAAGGTGCATTCGATTTTCAGACTTTAAATACAAACGGAAAAGAATTGTATAAACAAGTTTTGGAAACTTCTAAAACTTGGAAAAACAGCGAAAACTTGATGTACGTTGTGGGCGCAACAAAAGCCGAATATTTTACTGAAATTAGAAAAATTGTTCCAGACAGCTTTTTATTAGTTCCAGGAATTGGCGCTCAAGGCGGAAGCTTATCTGAAGTCTGCAAATACGGAATGAATGATAAAATTGGTCTTTTGGTAAATTCTGCAAGAGCTATTATCTACGCTTCAAAGGGAACTGACTTTGCTGAAAAGGCTAGGGAAGAAGCTTTATCAGTTCAAAAAGAAATGGCTGAGATTATTGGTTTAAAGTTTCAGGTTTAAGGTTTCAAGCTGTTTTACTTTGAATATAATTTAACGGCAAAGTTCGTAAAGGTTTTACAAGTTCACAAAGAAATAACTTTGTGTTCTTAGCGTAAATCTTTGCGAACTTAGCGGTTAAAAAAACACTCCACAAACTTGAAACAAAAAAAGACTTGAAACATGAAACAAATAATAGATCAGCTGGGTACTGTTCATTCTTTTGAAACAACTCCAAAACGTATCATTTCGCTAGTTCCATCGCAAACCGAATTATTGTATGATTTAGGTTTAGAAGAGAAAATTATCGGAATTACCAAGTTTTGTGTGCATCCGTTTCATTTTAAGTCGACTAAAAAGATTGTTGGCGGAACAAAGAAAATTCATTTCGAAAAAATAAAACTTTTAGAGCCAGATATTATCATTTGCAATAAAGAAGAAAACACAGAAGAAATTGTAAATCTGTTACAGGAAATATGCCCGGTTTGGGTTACTAACATTGTTTCTGTTGAAGATAATTTTCAGATGATTTCAGATTTTGGACAACTTTTCAATTGCAGAACCGAAGCCCAAAAGTGGAATGATAAATTGACTTTCGCCTTGAGCGATTTTAAAAATTATATCAAAGATATTCCGTCTAAAAAAGCAGCGTATTTCATTTGGAAAAATCCATACATGGCTGCGGGCAATGATACCTATATAAATGAATTATTGAAATTAAATCATTTTACAAATATATACCAAGATAAGGGGCGTTATCCCGAAATCGAATTAAAAAAAATGCGCTTGGAAGGAGATCCAGATCTTGTTTTCCTTTCTTCGGAGCCTTATCCTTTTAAAGAAGAAGATGCTTTTGAAATAGGCAGATTCACACATCACGCCAAAACCATCTTCGTCGACGGCGAAATGTTCTCTTGGCACGGAAGCCGATTACTAAAGGCTTTTGCGTATTTCAAATTATTGCAAGAAAGGTTGAAGAGTTAGTTTGATTTTGTTTCAGGTTTCAGGTTTGAAGTTTCAAGTTTGAGGTTTGAGGATTGAGGTTTCAAGTTTAAGGTTTGAAGTTGTTGAGAGTTTAACCGCAAAGTTCGCAAGTTTTTACACAAAGCTTTGCGAACTTTGCGTTTTATACAAAACCTCTTAAATAAAAAACTTTGCGCCCTTTGCGGTAGAATTATGTTCAAAGTAAAGCAACCTGAAACTTTAAACCTGAAACCTGAAACCTTAAACAATTAAAACCAAGTTGATACAAAAAAAAGAATGCCGGCATCTCGAAGACGCCGGCATCATTTAACTAACCAAAACCAAAATAATAAATAACCAGTTTATTACATTACAAATGTCCGACATATATCAATCTTATGCTGTTAAGGTTTTGTTATTACTTTGTTGACCATAAGTTAAGATTTGTAAAACTTTCGTTTTGAGCTTTCTGCAGTATTACATAATTTTTGATTATTAAAATATAATAACAATCAATTTTGATTATTAAATCGATATGTTTTTGTTTGTATATTTGATAAAACATTAAAAATCAGCAATATGGAAGAAAACAAAAAATTAACAACTGCTACAGGAACTCCAGTTCCAGATAACCAAAATATTCAAACAGCAGGCCCTCGTGGACCAGTTTTACTTCAAGATTTTTGGTTCTTAGAAAAGATGGCCCATTTTGACCGCGAAGTGATTCCCGAGAGAAGAATGCATGCCAAAGGATCTGGAGCATACGGAACTTTTACAGTAACCCATGACATTACAAAATATACAAGAGCAGATTTGTTTTCTGAAATTGGAAAGAAGACAGAAATGTTTGCTCGTTTCTCTACTGTTGCAGGAGAAAGGGGAGCCGCTGATGCTGAAAGAGATATCCGTGGTTTTGCTTTGAAATTTTATACAAATGAAGGAAATTGGGATTTGGTTGGAAATAACACTCCAGTATTTTTCTTCCGTGATCCAATGAAATTTCCAGATCTGAACCACGCTGTAAAACGTGATCCTAAAACCAATTTAAGAAGTGCTGACAATAATTGGGATTTTTGGACATTACTTCCTGAAGCACTGCACCAGGTTACCATAGTAATGAGTGATAGAGGAATTCCAAGATCATACAGACAAATGCACGGATTTGGCAGTCATACTTTTAGTTTTCTGAACGCTCAAAATGAAAGACATTACGTAAAGTTTCATTTTGTTTCACAACAGGGTATTGATAATCTTTCTGATGAAGAAGCGGCATTGTTAGTTGGAGGGGATAGGGAAAGCCATCAGCGTGATTTATTTAATGCTATTGAAGAAGGAAATTTTCCAAAATGGAAATTATTTGTTCAAATTATGACAGAGGAACAAGCAGAGAATTACCGTTTTCATCCTTTTGATTTGACTAAAGTTTGGTTAAAAGGTGATTTTCCATTAATTCCTGTGGGAGAATTTGAACTAAATAAAAACCCAGAAAATTATTTTGCCGAAGTTGAGCAAGCGGCTTTTAATCCAGCTCACGTTGTACCTGGAATTAGTTTCTCTCCAGATAAAATGCTGCAAGCCCGTTTGTTTTCTTATGGTGATGCCCATAGATATCGTTTGGGAGTGAATAATTTCCAAATCCCTGTAAATTCATCAAGATGTCCTTATAATACTTTCCATAGAGATGGTGCGATGCGTGTCGATGGAAATAACGGCGGACGTAAACATTACGAGCCAAACAGCTTTGGAGAATGGCAGGAACAGCCAGAATTTAAAGAACCGCCATTAAAACTTCATGGTGATGCGTGGGCACATAATTTTAGAGATGATGATACTGATTATTTCACACAACCTGGATTATTGTTTCGTTTGCTGACAGATGAGAAAAAACAGTTGTTATTTAAAAATACGGCTGCACAAGTTGGAGGGGCTCAAAAGTTTATTCAAGTCCGTCATATTAGAAATTGTTTCAAAGCAGATCCTGCATACGGAGAAGGAGTAGCAAATGCTTTAGGAATGACAATGGAAGAAGTAAATGCTTTTGATGATCCTAGATTAGCGATTGTGGTTCGTTAGATGACGTTCTAAGATTCTGAGTTTTCAATAGTAAACCCGACAGGTTTTGGAAACCTGTCGGGTTTACTTATTTAGTGCAGAGTTGTCAGACTGAGCGAAGTCGAAGTGCTTTTAGGTAAAGCCAGCCTTCGACTATGCTCAGGATGACAGTATTTTTTTAAAAATAACAAACCCGACAAGTTTCCAAAACTCGTCGGGTTTGCTTTTTATAAGATAGAAAAGCCTTTGTATCTTTGGACCTTTGTCTCTTTGAGCCTTAAAAAAAAACTAAGAAAAAACCACCGTCTTATTACTATAAACCATTGTTTTTCTTTCGGCATGAAGTTTTATGGCTCTTGCTAGAACAATACGTTCCAAATCTCGTCCTTTCATGATAAAATCTTCGACAGAGTGAATGTGCGAAACTCTTGCAATATCCTGCTCAATAATCGGACCTTCGTCTAGTTCTTCTGTAACATAATGGCTTGTGGCACCAATGATTTTTACCCCGCGTTTAAAAGCAGAATGATATGGTTTTGCTCCTGGAAAAGCAGGTAAAAACGAATGGTGAATATTGATAATTCTATTCTCGTAAAGTGAAATCAGTTTTGGTGTAATTATCTGCATATAACGAGCCAAAACAATAAAATTGATTTCATATCTTTTTAATAATTCAATTTGTCTTGCTTCGCCTTCTTCCTTGTTGTCTTTTGTAAAAGGAACATAATGAAACGGAATATCAAAACGTTCCGCAATTGATCTTAAATCATTATGATTACTGATAATCAGAGGAATCTCAACATTAAGTTCTCCAGCACTGTAGCGGCCTAAAATATCAAATAAGCAATGATCGTATTTAGAAACAAACAAAGCCATTTTTGGTTTTTGTTCCTGACTATATAAATCCCAAGACATATTAAATTTTACGGCAAGGGTTTCGTCAAAATCCTTTTTTAACCCTTCAACAGTAATCTGCGGATTGGTAAATTCGCATTCCAATCGCATAAAGAATACATTTTGCTCTACATCAACATGCTGGTCGATATAGGTGATATTTCCCTCTACTTTAGCAATAAAAGTAGTTACCGAGGCGATAATATTTTTTTGATCTTTACAGTGAATTAGAATGGTTATTTTTTGCATTTTGGTTGTTAATTTTGGTTAGTGACAAAGTTGAAGATCCAAATTTTCAAAGGCTTTGTACCTTTGTACCTTTGAAAATTTGTAACTTCAGAAAAAACTATTTTCCGTCCTGCATCGCAAATACTTTTTGTAGTAAAGGCGTTGTTCTTGCAGAAATATTATTTCGAATTTCTTTTTCTTCAACCGCAATCATTTTAAAAACGCCGGATAAAGCCTGAGTTGTTGTATAGTCGGTCAAATCTGGGTTTACTTTTTTAACTAACGGAATTGTATTGTATTTATTGATGATTTTTGTCCAAACGGCATCAGCACCAACTTTTTCAAAAGAGCTTTTAATTACTGGATTAAATTTTCCGTATAATGCAGTAGTTGTACTTCCTTGTAAATAGCTTGTTGCTGCTGTGTCATTTCCTAATAAAATATTTTTAGCATCTGTAAAAGACATATTTTTTACTGCTGCAACAAATATTGGAGTGGCTTCTTTCACTGCATCTTCTGCTGCGCGGTTCAACATTTTGATTCCTTCATCTGCAAGGGAGCTCAAGCCTACTTTTCTTAAAGTGGCATCTACTTTTTGTAATTCTTCCGGCATTAAAATTTTCACGGCTTGGTTTTTATAAAAACCATCTACTGCGGTTAATTTGCTTACCTGTTCTGTAATTCCTTTATTTAAGGCTTCTTTTAAACCAGAAGCAATATCCACACCGCCAACTCCAGGAAGCTGAGATGATATTTGAGGTAATTGATTTAATGTCTGCTGTACCTGCGCGCAAGACGTAAGAGAAAACGTAACGGCTAATAATAAAATCTTTTTCATTTGTTGGGGATTATTAAGTTTCAAAAATACTACTTATTCAAAAATAAAGCCATAAAAATATTCTGGGACTTTAAACAATTTGTTTAATAAATAACAGTTCTATTACAATTCGTTTTAAAATAAAAAATCATCTCATAAAAACTATAAGATGATTTTTGATTTTATACAAAGTTTATTTCTATCGATTACTAAAAGCGATTTCTTGTAAAGCCCGTGGATTGCTAATTGCTTTACTAACTTCTTGTTTTCGCATATTATCATTGTTTCCTGTTCCTGTACTGAGAATAAGTTTTTTGGGAATTATCGGCTTTTTATCAAAAATAGAAGCATATAATAAAACAGCCTGCAAAAATCCGCCGTCATTTAAAAAGTGAAGCGTACTCTTTCCGTATCGAAGACGATCATTATTATCGATTAGATATTTGTAACCATTTTTGCCATTATAGGCATCTTTAACCGCGTCACCAACTCTCAATAAACCAGCATTTTTAATAAAAACTGCAGCTCTGACAGAATTTTTGCGCAGATCATCGTAATAAGTATTGTAATTGGAGTCTTTAAAAGGTACTGGAGACATTCCTTGATAAACATATACCGCAACATCTGGGCTGTTTTTGTGGATCTTTTCAACAATAAATTTTAAATTATCTCTGTATTTCGCCAGATTATTTAACGCAATGGGTGTGGCTTCTTGAAGAACAACGTAATCGTAATAATTTCCATCCTTATCTATGTTAGAAAAATTTTGGTTGGCCTCCGTTTTATTGGTTTCATATACCTTATCAAGCGGGACCCCCATCGTTACTAACTGCTGTACATTAATATGATGGTTATTGGCATTGCAAAGCTCTTGAAATAATGTAGATGTACTGACAAAATATTCCATTTGACTGTTGCCCATAAATAAAATGCGAGTTGGACTAAGAGCCTTAGGAGCCTTAGGACGACCAATCTCTAACGATTTAAGTTGATTTTCAGATGCTTTTGAATTATTGCAGCCAGAAATTAAAAGTAACATTGTCGCGGCAAATAGGAAAAAGTATTTTTGCACTTTGATTTAATTAAAAAAAAATTTTGGCAAATCTCTTTTTAATTAAAACCATTCTTAGCCCTTATTTGTTTTTAATGTATCATTTTAAGACAATATAGATAGCATGAATTTTTAAATATTGAGCTCAGGTTGATATACAGGGTTGTTTTTATTTAATTCGGTTAATATAGGCTGTGTATAATCTTTTCCACCTTTAATCAAATAATAAAAGGATTTAACGACATACACAGGCCCCCATGGAAAAGATTTCCAGCCGAGTGCTAAATTTTTAGCAAAATGTTTTAAGGCGTATTTAAAAGTTTTTTCTTCTGGACGAACAAAATAGATATTAGAGCCTTTGAATTTTTTCATGAGTTTTGAAATAGTATTGGGAAAAATTACAAATCTTCCGCCTTGCTGCACTAATACATTGATTTCAAACATTGTTAGACCTTCGATATTATTTGTTTTCATAATAATTAGATTTTAAGTATTATAAAATTTTCGTGTAATTATGGAGGCAAAAATAATGAGGTTTTAAAAATGATAGTGCCTCTAAAAGGTTTTGTAGTAATAAGTTAAGTCTTTTTTTTGGTTCATAAAAAAGACTAAAAAAGAGAGAAATTACCATAAAATGATAACTTCTCTCTAAAATTTAATAGAATTTATTTTATTGAGTTACAACTGCATTTTCGCCAGTTAACTCTTTGTCTTTTTCATAAACATCTTGAAAGAAACCAATTTCACCATTTTCATTTACTAAGGAAGTGAAATAAGTAATATAAATAGGAACTTTTTTAGTTAATTTAAAACTTTTTTCTGCTTTACCATCCATTGCTTTATCAATTTTTGCTGGTGTCCATTCTGGATAATCCTGCAGCATTGCAGCGGCTAATTCTTTTGCCATTTTTACATTGATACAACCATGGCTGAAAGTTCTTTTTTCAAAATCGAATAAAGTTTTAGATGGTGTATCGTGCATATAAATATCATCTTGGTTTGGAAACATAAATTTTACTAAACCTAAAGAATTATCTGGACCTGGTTTTTGTCTGACTTGACCGTTTATCATTTCCATGTTTTTTTCTGCAAGATAATTTGGATCTGAAGCGATTTTAGATTTTAATTCATTTTGAACAATACTTTGAGGAATTGTCCAATATGGGCTAAAAACGATTCTGTCAATTTCACTGTTAAAAATCGTTGTTTTTGTTAAAGGTGCTCCAACAAAAACGCTTGAAGTTAATGCTACTTTTCCGTTTTTCACATAAATTAATTCATAAGAAGGAACGTTTACCAAAACATATTCGTCGCTGGCAGTAATTTGAGCCGAAATAGCGCGACATCTTTCCATATTAAGTTTCAGCGTTTCCATTTTATCAGAAAGCGGTATATTCATTTCATTAATATGTTCTTCTGCTAGAATATAATTTGGTTTAAAACCGTTACGAACTTTGTATTTCATTACAGCATCCATCAATTCACGGTCGTAAACATCACTTTTAGAATCATGTTGTAAGTCTCCCATTAAATATAAACGGGTTCTTACCTGTGCAATTGTACTTGAAACTGCATCTGGACGTAATTCTTTGTATGGAGTTTCCGTAACAATTGGTTTCCATTTATGGGAACGCTCTAATCTTTTGTATTTTTTTAAAACATCTTCTAATTTATAATACTGATCATACTGTACTTTTACATCTTCTGTTGTTGTTGAAGCAGTTGCTTCTTCGATTGTGCTGTAGTTTAAAAAATCTTTCAGCATAGAATCATAAGATAATCTTTTCTTATCTGCGTTATTCTTTTTAGTATACAATACATATAAAGAACTCAAAAGCATGTCCGCATCTGTTTTAGACAATTTTGTTTGTGCTGATTGGTCAAAAAGCTGATCAATTTCTTTTTGATAAGGAATTACTAAATCATTAGTTTTTTTTGCTTTTTCGTATAAAACAGTTCCAAACTCATTAATGTCATCTTCATCAAACCAAATAGATCCTAAAGTTCTGTTTTTGTACAATGACATGACATCAGATTTATATTTTTTTAAATCTGAATATCTTTTAAAGAAATCATTTGAAACTTTGTCTACATTATCTGCATTATCATTATGCAAATTGTAAATCGCTGCAATAGTTGAAGTTTTTTTATTGTGATCTGAGAGAGTGTTTTTTTCTATTCTACTAAAAGAAGATATAAAAAAACTCAAACTTAAAATTAGGGCGAATGAATAATATGTTTTCATTTTTTTTAAATTTTTACGTTATTACTTTTTGGTAAGGTGATGGTAAAAATTTGGGGCTTTTCTACTTTGCTAAATTACTTTAGAACAGCCTGTAACATGTTTTGACATTTTATTTAAATGTTGCGAAATTGCCATGTTTTTAAGCTTTCATTAACTATATCAATTAGTTACGTAAAAAGAGGGCCTTTTGGATTCCGAAATCGATATATTTTTTGTTAAGATAAGCGAATACTGGGGATTGAATATTAAAATATTTTGTAAATTGCCCTCATAAAATTATCATATTCATAAAATGGAGCAACAAATCCCATATATTCCTAAAAATAAAGTAAGAATTGTCACAGCTGCTTCACTTTTTGACGGACATGATGCCGCAATAAACATTATGCGTCGTATTATTCAGTCAACAGGAGTAGAAGTTATTCATCTTGGGCACGACAGAAGCGTTGAGGAAGTGGTAAATACTGCTATACAAGAAGATGCTAATGCTATTGCAATGACTTCTTATCAAGGCGGGCACAATGAATACTTTAAATATATGTATGATCTGCTTCATGAAAAAGGAGCGGGACATATTAAAATATTCGGCGGCGGCGGCGGTGTAATTCTGCCAAGCGAAATTGCCGAATTGCACGAATATGGTATTACTAGAATTTATTCTCCTGACGATGGACGTTCTTTAGGTTTGCAGGGAATGATTAATGATTTGGTTGAACGTTCTGATTTTCCTATTGGAGATCAATTAAACGGAGAAGTAGATCATATCGAAAATAAAGTTCCTACTGCCATTGCGCGTTTAATTTCGGCAGCAGAAAACTTCCCCGAAATTGCAAAACCTGTTTTCGATAAAATTCACGAAAGCAATACAAGTTCTAAAATTCCAGTTTTAGGAATTACAGGAACGGGCGGTGCTGGAAAATCTTCTTTGGTTGATGAATTGGTTCGCCGATTTTTAATTGATTTTCCAGAAAAAACAATCGGATTAATTTCTGTCGATCCTTCTAAGAGAAAAACTGGAGGAGCACTTTTAGGAGACAGAATCCGTATGAATGCCATCAATAATCCGCGCGTGTATATGCGTTCGCTGGCGACACGTCAGTCAAATTTGGCCTTATCTAAATATGTAGCCGAAGCGATTCAGGTTTTGAAAGCGGCAAAATACGATTTGATTATTTTGGAAACTTCAGGAATTGGCCAGTCTGATACCGAAATTATGGATCATTCTGATGTATCCTTATATGTAATGACACCAGAATTTGGAGCTGCAACACAATTGGAAAAGATCGATATGCTTGATTTTGCCGATTTAGTAGCTTTAAACAAATTTGATAAAAGAGGAGCTCTTGATGCTTTGCGCGATGTAAAAAAACAATATCAAAGAAACCATAATCTTTGGGATAAAAATCCTGATGAAATGCCGGTTTTCGGAACAATCGCTTCTCAGTTTAACGATCCCGGAATGAATACGCTTTACAAAGCGATTATGGATAAAGTGGTGGAAAAAACCGATTCTGATTTGAAATCGACTTTTGAAATCACCAAAGAAATGAGTGAGAAAATCTTCGTGATTCCGCCGGGAAGAACACGTTATTTATCTGAAATTGCAGAGAATAACAGAAGTTATGATG
The DNA here is from genome assembly GCF_003312915.1 of Flavobacterium fluviale. NCBI lineage: Bacteria > Pseudomonadati > Bacteroidota > Flavobacteriia > Flavobacteriales > Flavobacteriaceae > Flavobacterium > Flavobacterium fluviale. Next base: position 2,468,707 of record NZ_CP030261.1, read on the forward strand.
AAATCGCACTTTCGCAGCAAAAAGTAGCTCAGAAATTATACGGAATTTTCAAAACCATAGAGTCGGTTTCTGGGAAAATTCCTCAGATTACAAAAGCAGGAATTGATGATTCTACAGTTTTGCCAAGTGCAGCCCAACCACACGACGAAAACAGAATCTTTTTAAATCTTTTACTGAATCAGTTTGATAAAGTAAAAATGGATTTAGATCCGTACAATTGGGAAATTATCCTGAATTGGGATGAAAAAGCAGCGAAATATAAAAATCCAGTTTATAGTTTTAAAGTTCGTGATAAAGAAATTAAGATTGCTACGCATTCTGAAAGTTTATCGCATTTACAGATTCCTAAAATTGCTTTACCAAAATACGAAGGCTGGGGCGATATTCTGCGATGGAATTTACAGGAAAATGTTCCTGGCGAATTTCCGTTTGCTTCGGGATTATATCCGTTTAAGCGTGAAGGCGAAGATCCGTCGAGAATGTTTGCAGGCGAGGGCGGACCAGAAAGAACCAATAAACGTTTTCATTATGTAAGTGCTGGAATGCCTGCAAAACGTCTTTCGACAGCTTTTGACAGTGTTACGTTATACGGAAACGATCCAGATTTGCGTCCAGATATTTATGGCAAAATTGGAAATGCAGGAGTTTCAATCTGCTGTTTAGACGATGCCAAAAAACTCTATTCAGGTTTCGATTTGGTTCACGCTTTGACTTCGGTAAGTATGACCATCAATGGGCCAGCTCCAATGCTGTTAGGTTTCTTTATGAACGCAGCAATCGATCAGCAATGCGAATTGTACATCAAAGCCAACGAATTAGAAAAAGAAGTTGAAGCCAAAATCAACAAAATATATAAGGACAAAGGAATCGAAAGACCAAAATACCAAGGCGATCTACCGGAAGGAAACAACGGTTTAGGATTAATGCTTTTGGGCGTTACGGGAGATCAGGTTTTACCTTTGGAAGTTTACAACGAAATAAAAGCCAAAACCTTATCGCAAGTTCGTGGAACGGTTCAAGCCGATATTTTAAAAGAAGATCAGGCACAGAACACTTGTATTTTCTCAACTGAATTTGCGTTGCGATTAATGGGTGATGTTCAGGAATATTTTATCACTAAAAACGTTCGTAATTTTTATTCGGTTTCGATCTCAGGATATCATATTGCAGAGGCGGGAGCAAACCCAATTACGCAATTGGCTTTCACGCTTTCAAATGGTTTCACTTACGTGGAATATTATTTGAGCCGAGGCATGAACATCAACGATTTTGGACCGAATTTATCGTTCTTCTTCTCGAACGGAGTAGATCCAGAATATTCGGTTATTGGTCGTGTGGCACGTAAAATTTGGGCAAAAGCCATGAAAAACAAATACGGAGCCAATGAAAGAGCACAAATGCTGAAATATCATATTCAGACTTCTGGACGTTCGCTGCATGCGCAGGAAATTGATTTCAACGATATTAGAACCACTTTACAGGCTTTATACGCCATTTATGACAACTGTAATTCATTGCATACCAATGCTTACGACGAAGCCATTACAACGCCAACGGAAGAATCTGTACGTCGTGCCATGGCCATTCAGCTGATTATTAATAAAGAATTAGGTTTGGCTAAAAACGAAAACCCAATTCAAGGTTCCTTCATCATCGAAGAATTAACTGATTTAGTAGAAGCAGCGGTTTTAAAAGAATTCGACAGAATTACAGAAAGAGGAGGAGTTCTAGGTGCAATGGAAACGATGTACCAAAGATCTAAAATTCAGGAAGAAAGTTTGTATTACGAAACCTTAAAACACAACGGAGATTTCCCAATTGTGGGTGTAAATACTTTCTTGAGTTCAAAAGGTTCGCCAACGGTGATTCCGGCTGAGGTTATTCGTGCTACCGAAGAGGAAAAGCAATATCAAATTACAATGCTGGATAATTTGCATCAATTTAATGAAGCAAAAGTAAACGAACATTTAAATACGTTACAGCAAGCGGCTATTAAAAACGAAAACTTATTCGACCATTTAATGGAAGCTACAAAGGTTTGTTCGTTAGGGCAGATTACTTCAGCGCTGTTTGAAGTGGGTGGGCAGTATAGAAGGAATATGTAATTTTTTATTTTTTAATGATATGGAAAAACCTCTCAAGAATTTTGAGAGGTTTTTATTAGTAAGGTACGAATAAGACACTCTCGCCAGCAAAACAATAAAATCCAATTAGCAAACATAGCCCGTGGTTTCAACCACGGGTACACAGCACGAGCAAGACAATATTACGTTCCCGTGGTTGAAACCACGGGCTATATTTATAAAGTTTTGTAATAGCAAAAAAGAAAATCGTATTATTTTGTCATTTCGACAGAAGGGAGAAATCTTCGCAAGTAACTCCGCAACGAGAATCCAATCTTTGCCGAGTTACTTGCGAAGATTTCTCCTCCGTCGAAATGACAAGATTGCGGTTAATCTTGAAGAAGTTCCAAAGGAACAAAGGATATTGTAGGGATGTATTTTAATCCATCCAAGATAAAGAAATTCCGTAATCAAAATCCGTTAGCACGAGCAACCAAAAAATCCAATTGTCAAATATAGCCCGTGGTTTCAACCACGGGAACGTAATATTATCTTGCTCGTATTGTGTACCCGTGGTTGAAACCACGGGCTATGTTTATATCGTTTTGAAGTAACAAATAGAAAATCATTCCCCAACAACCTCCCCAACATACCCCAAAAACTCCATTTCATCCATAGGAAATAAATGCAAAACTGTTTCCAAAATCAGACTTACATTAATAGTTGCACTTTTATCTTTTTTAGAAAAATTATGCATGTCATTGTCAAGCGCAAGAATACATAATTTCAGTAAATCGGTAATAAGGCAGCCGAGTTCCAAATAATTGACCACTTTAAATTGTGCGGTATAAAAATTGGCTTCATTGGTTGGTTTTAGCGTTGTAAAATACTGAGCAGTTAATTTTTGCAGCTTTTGTAAAGTTTCAGTTTCATTGGTTTCCATAAGGCGTATATTTTTAATTTCTTTACAATTGGGCTTTTATAAATTTATTATAAGAAAAATTGTACTTTTGTTTTATTCGGCGAAGGAAGAAATAGATTTTGCTGTACGAAATCATTTTTTGCTGTATCGCACTGCGTAAAATCTGTTTTTTACATTTTACCAATTTTGACACTTTATTATTATCTTTGAATTATGAGCACACTAACAAAACCAAATCATATAGGGCGAAAAATAAGCCGTATTCGTGAACTGCGAGATATGAAACAAGAAGCTTTGGCGCAGGCGTTAGGAACAAACCAGCAAGCAATTTCGGCTATGGAAAACAGCGAAACGATAGAAGAAGAAAGACTTGTTGAGGTGGCAAAAGCGCTTGGTGTATCGGTTGAAGCGATTAAGAATTTTTCAGACGAAGCAGCAATTAATTATTTCAATACTTTCAATGAAAGTCCTAATAATTATTTTGGTCTAAACAATTGCACTTTCAATCCATTAGATAAATTAATGGAAACTGTAGAAGAGAATAAAAAGCTTTACGAACGTTTGCTGAAAGCGGAACAAGATAAAATCGAATATTTAGAGAAATTGCTAAAAGAGAAATAGTAATTGTGAAAAATAAAAAAGCATTCGCCAACACGAATGCTTTTCTCATTTTAAAAACAACTATCTGATTTTTGAAAGTAGTATTAGAAAATAAAGGCATTAAAACAGACACTTATTATATACCGCCTTTTACTTTGTATGAAGGCGAGATAGTGGTTTTGTATTTGTACAACGGAAAGCATTTATATGATGCCGAGATTTTTCTCAGAGATATTTTTTGCGGTAAAACCAAACATGAAAGTGTGATTCTTTACAGAAAAATGACCTTTGTTGAGTATTTTAAAAGATCGTACTTCAGAGATACTTTTTTCCCTTTAACAGTTAAAAGGTATCTTAAACGGAATGCAAATCTTAAGAGTCCATTATCTCAAAAAATATTTGAAGATAAGTGGAAATGGATAACGCCAGAAACAAGATTGAAGAAAATTCCAGGAACGCCTAAAAAGCTTTTAACCTTATATGCGACTCTTTCTAAAAGCAATAATATAGTATTCGATTTGGGTGCGCTGGATGATGAAGGCTATGAATATTCCTTTAAAATTGTTGAAGGAATTGTAAAAGATGGAGGTTCAGCAATTTTATTGCATTGTTTTGATAATATGCAAGAATATGCATCTAAAATTGTAACCTTAGAATGGAACGCAGGGCATTCTCCGCCGGGAAATGAATTTCATTTCAATTTTTAAATAAAAAAAGCACCAGCCAATGACTGATGCTTTTTAACTTTTTGGGCAAAAAGAGTGATTAACGGCGGAATCCTGGGCTATGATTAGCAGATTCGTCTAATTTCACTGCTTTTACCTTTTTTGCAGCAACTTTAATTTCGTGTTTCGCAACTTTGTCGTTTGCTTTCACTTCTAGAACATAAGTTCCAGCTGGAAAACTTTCTAAACTAATTGTTTTTGAAACTTCCAATTTATTTGCTGCAGCGTCTCCTGCATAAAGTAAATTGTGATTCTCGTCGAAGATCGAGAAAGATGAATTCTCAACAGTGTCTAAAGTAAAGCTAACTACTTTTCCGTTTCCTGTTTTGATGTTTAAAATATAATCACCTTTCCCATCAATGGCATAGGTAAACACAGTCGCTAAAAAAAAGGCAGCAACTAAACCGGCTTTGGTAAATTTTGTCATGTTTTTTTTAATTGTTAATTACTAAATGTGGAACACGTAAAACTACAAATACAAATTTAATTTTTAGCAAAATTTTAGCATTTTTAGCGCGTTAAGTTGTTGAATTGTAATCATATCAGTATTTTGTTTGAACTATGTACGTAATTACTGGGCTTGTGGATTGCTGTTTTTTAATTTTTTTTTAACGGTTGGAAATCAAATATTTGAATTAATAAGAATATTTTTTCATATAAAATTTAGTGTAAAAATCACGTTTATTTTTCGGCACAAAAAAAACAGCTCCGTAACCAACCGCGAGCTGTTTTTCTTCTTCAACAATAAAATATTTTAATTTTTTCTAACCTTATTTTATACCGTTTGAAAGTATAAAATTTTTAACGTGCAGCAACGCTTGTATTTTTTGCAAAACCTGGTTTGTAAACTGAAGAAATTGCAGTTCTTGATAAAGCTGCATTATCAGTTATTGTAATCTCGTATTTTGCTTTTTTTACGTTGTCTTCAACTACTAAAAAATAAGTTCCTTCTGGGAATTCTTCTAAGCTGAAAGTTCTTAAAATTCCTTCTTTACCTGAAGCGCTTTCAGAATAAATTAAAGTTCCGTCTTTGTCATAAATAGCTAAATTGGCTTTCTGTACTTTATTAAGTGCGAAAGTGATCAGTTTTCCATTAGCTTTTAATACGTGAAGATTAAATTCTCCATTTCCGTCAATTGCGTAAGTGCTTATTCCTGTGAATAGCAACGCTGCTACTAAACTCAATTTTGCAATCTTTTTCATGGTACTTAGTTTTTAAATTAATAGTTCTAATTCTCTGATGCTAAATTACTTATGAAATACGTTAAAAAGCGCAACTGTGTTTTCTTATTTCTATGCTATATTCTCATTTACGAAACCGTTATAGGTTAAAACATGAATTATTTTTAACGTTTTTGTTAATTCAGTTATTTTTATTCAAAGTTTTACTAGATTTTAAGTTTACAAAGAGCTAAGAATTTATTTACATATAAAATAGTGTGTTTAAACGCAAAGCTCGCAAAGATTTACGCAAAGTGCGCTAAAAATTATTATAAGGAGGTTTATAAAACGAAAAAGTTCGCAAAGCTTTGTGAAAAAAAACTTTGCGAACTTTGCGTAAATCTTTGCGAGCTTTGCGGTAAAAAACTTTGTGATAAAAAAAAACAGCTCTATAACCACAAAGAGCTGTTTTTAAAACTTTAAAAGTTTTTAAACTTTACTAACTATCTAACCTCACTTTATACTTTATGAGAGTATAAACTTTTTAGCGTGTTGCCACACTTGTGTTTTTTTCGAAACCTGCTTTATAAACCGAAGAAACTGCATTTTGAGATAATACAGAAATGTTATCAGTTACTTTAATTTCGTATTTTGATTTTTTCATATTGTCCTCTACTTCTAAGAAGTAAGTTCCTTCTGGAAATTCTTCTAAGCTGAAAGTTCTCAAGATTCCATCTTTACCTGAAGCTGTTTCAGAATAAATAAGAGATCCATCTTTATCGTAAATAGATAAATTAGCTTTCTGAGTCTGATTAAGACCGAAAGTGATTAATTTTCCATTAGCTTTTAATACGTGAAGATTAAACTCCGCCGTTCCATCAATTGCATATGTGCTAATTCCTGTGAAAAGCAATGCAGCAACTAAACTCAATCTAACAATCTTTTTCATAGTATTTAGTTTTAAAATTAATAGTTCTAATTCTCTGATGCTAAATTACTTTAGTTGTAAGTAAAAAATCACAACTATATTTTCCTATTTCTATGCTGTATTCTCATTTACGAAACCGTTATAGGTTAAAATTTGAATTATTTTTATCGTTTTTGTTAATTCAGTTGTTATTTTTCAACGTTTTTGATGATTTTTAATTTACATTGAATTAAAGATTTCTTTAATAATTGTAGGAATGTGGGTGAGGTTGATGCTAAGGTATCGAGATGCTAAGTTTTTATTCTTGTGTATTTATACCTTAAAATCACACGAAGAAAAACACAGAGGTTCGCAAAGTTAAAAAAACTCTGAGTACCGAGGCTTCGGGGATTGCGTAAGTCTTTGCGTGCTTTGCGATTAAAAAAAAGTAAAGAGCAAAAAAAAAACAGCTCAGTAACCACAAAGAGCTGTTTTTAAAACTTTTGAAAGTTTTTAACTTACTAACTATCTAACCTCACTTTTTATACTGTATTAGAGTATAAAACTTTTAAGTGCTGTGAAGTAATGCACTTAACCTTAATATCTTCTTAGTAAATTGAAGTAGTTCCTTTTGAAGACAATACAGAACTATTTGCATTTACGTTAATGTCGTATTTTACTTTTTTGAAATTGTCAGCAACTTCTAAAATGTATTTTCCTTGTGGAAATTCTTCTAAACTGAATGTTCTTAAGATACCATCTTTACCAGAAGCATTTTCAGTGTAGATTAAATTACCATTTGTATCATATATACTAATAACTGCTTTCTGAAGTTGGTTAATACCAAATGCAATTACCTTGCCATTTCCTTTTAATACATGAAGATTTAGTGCTTCATTTCCATCAATTGCATAAGTACTCATTCCAGTAAAAAGTACTGCACATACTAAACTTAATTTCATAATCTTTTTCATATTCCTGGGTGTTTAAATTTTTAGTTCGTTTCTCTTAGGCAAAGTTATAGCAGCATGTGTGTTATTTTAACAACTATATTTTCCAATTTATGTGCTATATTCTCATTTACGAAACCGTTATAGGTTAAAATTTGAGTTTAATTAAGTGTTTTTGTTAATTTGATTATTATTTTTCAATGTTTTGCTAAAACCGAATACTTCTTAAATTTTCTGTTTTTCTTACAAATTTTAACATATTTGTATTAATTTGGGTTTTAAATATGATTATTGAAAAAAAAGTGAAGAAAAAAAATGAGACATGAAAAAATTAGCGTTTTTGTTGTAAAATTCTCAGTGTTAAGAACGTTATTTTAATGTAAAATTCGCATTTACGAAACCGTTATAGGTTAAAATTTAAATTATTTTAGGTGTTTTTGTTAAATTTGCTATTATTTTTTAAAGAAATTATCATGAAGACAATTGCCCCAGCTCTTGAAGTGATAACTAACTCATACGGAAGTTCTTTTACCTACACTAAACACGCCGAAAAGACCAATAGCAAAGCTCATTTATGGCATTATCATCCAGAGATTGAGTTGGTTTATATTAACGGCGGGGCTGGAAAAAGACAAATAGGAAGCCATGTTTCTTATTACACGAATGGTAGTTTACTTTTAATAGGAGCCAATTTGCCCCATTGCGGTTTTACAAATGAAAATACAGGTAATACAAATGAAACTGTAATTCATATTAAACCTGAATTTTTAGGAAGCGATTTTTTTGTTGCTCCTGAAATGAAAAAAGTGCAGAATATTTTGAATCAGGCTAAAGGCGGAATTGCTTTTGGAGGTGAAACAAAAAAAAGAATAGGAAAGAAAATTGAAATGATGGAGAATGAACCTCCGTTTCAACGTTTGATCACACTTTTGAGTGTTTTGGACGAATTGGAATCGGCTGAGGATTATACCATTTTAAATGCTGACGGATTTTCATTAGAGTTACAGACTCAGGATAACGACCGTATTAATGTGGTTTTTAATTTTGTGAAAGATCATTTTCAGGAATCTATTTCGATCGATGAAGTCTCAAGTTTGGTAAGTATGACAACACCATCTTTCTGTCGTTATTTTAAAAAGATATCCAATAAAACATTTACTGAATTTGTGAATGAATACCGTTTGGTTCATGCTTCAAAGCTTTTGGCAGAACAACCAATGAGTATCAATGAAGTATGCTACGAAAGCGGATTTAATAATTTCAGCCACTTTAGTAAATCATTTAAACAATATACAGGTAAAAGCGCGTCGCAATACCGACATGAGCATAAGATTATAATTAGCTAGTTTTTAGCTGGAATTTTTTTTAGCCACGAATTCACGAATTTTTTTTTGATATTAATTCGTGAATTCGTGGTTTTTATTTTTGTTCAAAGAATGTCAATAGGATTTTTGTAATTAAATAAGTAAAGTGTTTTTTAAGATTTTCAAAGTGAAATTCGTGAATTCGCGGCTATTTTTTTATCGCAAACACTAGTCGGATTTTTCATATATTTTATTCTGAAAAAAGGTATATTTACAAACCCTAATCAGAAAAAATATATCAAAATGAAGAAATTTAAAATGCTATTGTCTGCCTTTTTGCTTTGCATGACCACTATGACATACGCCGCAAAAGTAGACACTTTACAAGTTGCCAGCACCGCTATGGGTAAAACCTACAAAGCTGCGGTTGTTTTACCCAATTCTTACTCAAAAAGTAAAACGGCTTTTCCAGTCATGTATTTATTACACGGAGCTTACGGACATTTTAGTGACTGGCTTAAAAATACTCCGAACAAAAAATTAGTTCACGGTTTGGCCGATCAATACAATATCATTATTGTAATGCCCGAAGGAGAAACGTTTAGTTTTTATTTAGACAGTCCAGTAAATAAAGAAAGTCAGTTTGAGACATTTATTACGCAGGAAGTTATTCAAAAAGTAGATAAAACATACAGAACAATTAGCAATAGAAATGGAAGAGTTATTACAGGTCTTTCTATGGGCGGACACGGCGCCTTATATTTGTCTGGAAGGCATCCCGACTTATTTTGCGCTGCAGGAAGTATGAGCGGAGCGGTAGATATGAGTGTGATGCTTAACAGAGATTCATCTGCGCAAGTGGTCAAATTAATGCAGCCTGTTTTTGGAGATAAAAGCGGCAGCACAGAATTGTACGAGCAAAACTCTGTTTTAAGAATGGCTGATAAATTGAAATCTAATAAATTACCGATAATTATAGATTGTGGTGTAGACGATTTTTTAATAGAACCAAACAGAGAACTTCATAGAAGATTGGTTTATAATAAAGTTGATCATGATTACACAGAGCGTCCAGGAGCACATACTTGGGATTATTGGGAAAACTCATTGCCTTATCATGTTTTATTTTTTAATAAAATTCTACTTAAAAATCAGGTACCTGCGAAAAAATAAAGATTTTTTTGACTTAAAATTGACCGAATAACTTTTTTTGGTTTAATTTTTGGAATACCTTTATAGTATAATCCTTAAAAAAATAAAATTATGAAAAAGATACTTACCTTATTTGCAGTTATCGGTTTAATTGCATTTTCAAGCTGTGAAGGACCAGAAGGGCCTCCGGGACCTCCGGGAGAATCGGTGGCAGCAGATGTTATTGATGTTAATAATGTTTCTTTTGATGCAAATGGAAATGGTGGTGTTAGGCCTTTTGGTTTTACACTTTTTCCTGGGGATGTGGTTTTGGCTTACCGTGCAGATGGAGTAAGTGCTGGCCGCACTGTTTGGGTTCAAATCCCAGAATCGCATTATTATGATGATGGAACTTTATTTTTTACATACAAATTTAATTTTACTCTAGTTGATTATGAGCTTTATCTACAAGGGTTTGAATTAAATACTGTGCCAGCTGATTTAAGAACTGGACAAAAATTCCGTATAGTAGTTGTTCCGGGCAATGATCCTGTAAATACTAATAAATCTGTTAATAAGTCAGATTACTCTGATTACTATGCTGTAATTAAAAAGTATAACATTGATGATAGTAATGTTAAACAAGTAAATTAATTTTACAATTGATTTAGAAAAATCAAAAAAAGGAAATCGTAAGATTTCCTTTTTTTGATAAATTATTTAATTGCTTTTTATGAATGTAACTTTTATGCTTCTGCGGTCTCCAGTATCAAAATTTGCAAAATAAGTTCCAGCTGGTAAGCTGGAAACATCTACGCTGATTTTAGTAGGGCTTAATATTGAGTAATTATTTAAATTTACTACTGATCCATTTATATTGGTTATGCTTACTGTGTTTGTTTCTATTTTAAAGAAAACATCTCCCTTACTATTTTCAAAATTTATAATGGATGTAGCGGGATTTGGGTATGCAATTACGCTGGGTATCGAGTATAAGTAGCTTTCTGCAGATAATTTTATTACATTGCTGTAGGATGATTTTCCGTTGTAATACTGTGGAACGGTAATTCGTCTATAATTGTATGATGTTAAAGTTGTCCATATGTTTCCTCTCGTGCGAGAATCATAAACGGAAACAAGTACAAGTGGTACAGGTAAGTAATCTTTTGATGTTGCTCCAGTTATATTTGTCCAATTGCTAATGTTGCCAGTGTTGTTATCGATTGATTGACTTTGCCATTGATATTTTAAATATCCATTTGATTCAGGTGTTGCATCTGAGCCGATAATTAAACTTGGTTGATCGATAGTATTTGTAGGCGATATTATAAGGGTTTGGTCACAACAAATAGTGTTGTTGTTACGAATTGTTCTTATTACAATTTTTAAAGTATTGCTTGCTCTTTGAATGTTTTGATAAGTTGCAATTCGTCTAAGTAAATAATAATTATCTTCTGTTTCATCTATATCTGTGGGCATAAAGGATTCTAAATTATACGGATGATTGCTATTTATAGTTGTCCAATTATTAGTTGCAGTGTTCATTTTTTTATACTGCCATTCAAAGCTCTCAATATTTGCACTAAGATCTCCTCTTTGAGGGGTGTGGTTGGGATTTTGTAGGATATTTAAATTAACTTGACTTCCCTGCCTTGTTCCTGATATTTGTTTTGGATTACTAGTTGTAATTTCGAAATAGCCTTTTGAGTCTACAGGTGCATTGATGGAATTTCATTTGATGTTATCGGGGAAGGAACTACAGTAATTGTAATGGAATTACTTTTATTAGGAAAAGTATTTCCATAAACATAACCTAAGCTTCTTTGTACTGTGAAGTTTCCAGGCTCAGTGATATAATCTACCGATAAAGTTTGGTTTATATTATCTAATTCTATGATATTTCCTTTGTATTCCCATTTGGCATTGATGCCATAAGGTTCATTTTTATAAGGGTTTAAAAATACTGACCCTTTAAATGGTTCAGGTTTGTCTTCTAGTCTCACAGTTTGGTTACAGCATAGAGTGTTTGAAATGTTTGAAGGATTAGGAGCGTCTGCGGGAGGGTTTAGGGTTGTACCTCCTGTCATAGTTGCGTTTTTAATTATGGCTAAATTCGAACTTCTATAGGATGTTCCTGCAGGTGTCTTGTATTCAGCAAAAATGAATCCGCCTGAAGTTAAGAAATCACTCCAGAATAAGTTTATTACGATGCTTCTAGTGGCAATTTTTCCACCACCAAAAAATAGAGTACCTCTATCTCCGCCACTTGCGACATTGGCGTTTGTGACGCTTAGATTAGAATAATAAATCTTTAATGTTCCATAATCAGTAACAGCAACATTGCTTGGTATCTCAACTTTGACGTTTAATGAGATGGTTGAAGTTGGTACAGAAGCTAAATTGATTGGACCAGTATTTACATTGGTGTTATTTACTATTGTAGGTGTTAAGGTAACGGTTTGTGCAAATACTAAAGCATTCAGCATATGTTGCAATGAGAAATAAGTAATTTTTTTTCATGATAATTATTTAAATTAAAAAAGCCAAAAATAAATATATATATATATATAATTTCTTTAATTTTGAATGTTAAATTATAAGAAAAATAATAAAAAAAATAACTTATGGTTATAAAAAAAGGAAATCGCAAGATTTCCTTTTTTTTATGAATATATGTTTCAAAATATTTTATTCTTTCTCTGAATCTGTAAGTACTTTTTCTTCTCCGAATTTTAAAGAAACTAAAATCCCAACTAAAAGTGATAAAGCGATAAATCCTAAAGAAGCCCATTCTGGAACGTGGAAGAAATCATGCAACAGCATTTTTAATCCCACAAAAGCTAAAATAGCCACTAAACTGTATTCTAAATAACTGAATTTCGCCAGCATATTGGCTAAGAAGAAATACATTGAACGCAGTCCAAGAATAGCAAAAATATTAGAACTGAATACTAAAAAAGGATCTGAAGTTATCGCTAAAATTGCAGGAACACTGTCTACGGCGAAAAGAACGTCCATAACTTCAATTACAATCAAAGCAACGAAAAGCGGAGTAGCGGCTTTTTTTCCTGTTTCGGTTAAAATGAAGAATTTCTCATGCTCCATATGAGAAGTAATTGGAATAATTTTTCCTAATGTCTTGTATACGAAAGAATCTTTTGGATGAAAATCTTCGTCTTCGCCAGAAAACAGCATTTTTACAGCGGTAAATATTAAGAAAATTCCAAAGACATAGGTAGTCCAGGTAAATTTATTGATCAGCATTACGCCAAAGAAAATCATTAAACCGCGGAAAACAATGGCGCCCAAGATTCCCCAGAACAAAACACGGTGCTGGTACTTTTGCGGAATTTTAAAAGAAGCAAAAATAATGGCAATTACAAAAATGTTGTCTACGCTTAGTGATAGTTCAATTAAATAACCAGTAATAAACTTCATGGCTGCTACCGAAGGTTTTAATGCATCTGGGTTATCAATATAATCTGTTGTGTAAAGCCAATAAATTACTCCCGAAAAAAGAAATGATAAAGTGACCCAAACCAAGGTCCATTTGCTGGCTTCTTTTGTACTAATAATATGTGGCGTTTTGTTGAAGACACCTAAGTCTAACGCAAGAATAAAAACTACAGCAAGTAAAAAGAGAGTCCAGACTATCATAATGAATATTTTAAATGATTTACAAAGATAAGTTATGATGTTTAACTTAAAATTAAATTTAATCCTAAAATTAAGTAATATTTGTTATTTGTAAAATGTTAAGTGTTATAAAGTTATGATGTTTTTGAGAATGATTTGCATTGTCTCGACATTAATTTCGTTGATTTGTGGTTTTAGCATTGTCATTGAGAGGAACGAGGAATTGCACAAGGAACTCCGTATAATGAATCTTCAATCTTTGTAGATTCTCTAGTACAATTCCTCGCTCCTCTGAATGACAAGCGAACGTAAAAAAAAAAGCCGGCAAATTATGCCGGCTTTTGTAGAATATATTGTAAGCTTTGAATTATAGCGCTGAGTTAACAGTTTTGATAATTCTAGCAGCAATTTTGTATGGATCTCCGTTTGAAGCTGGTCTTCTGTCTTCCAACCATCCTTTCCATCCTTTTTGAACAGTCATCAAAGGAATTCTGATAGAACATCCTCTGTCTGAAACTCCATAAGAGAAATCGTGGATAGAGGCAGTTTCGTGCTTACCAGTTAAACGTTGGTCGTTGTAAGCTCCGTAAACAGCGATGTGTTCAGCAGTAACAGGACGGAAAGCTTCACAGATTCTTTCGTAAGTTGCTTGGTCTCCACATGTTCTTAATACATTGTTAGAGAAGTTAGCATGCATTCCAGAACCATTCCAGTCTGTATCTCCTAGAGGTTTTGGGTGATATTCAATATAGTAACCATATTTCTCAGTCAAACGATCTAATAGGTAACGAGCAACCCAGATTTCGTCTCCAGCTTTTTTAGCACCTTTAGCGAATAATTGAAATTCCCATTGTCCGCAGGCAACCTCTTGGTTAATACCTTCAAAGTTAATTCCAGCAGCGATACATAAATCAGCGTGTTCTTCAACTAATTTTCTTCCGTGAGTGTTTTTTCCACCTACAGAGCAGTAGTACATACCTTGTGGAGCAGGATAACCTCCAACAGGGAAACCTAATGGCAATAAAGTTTTAGTATCCATGATGAAATACTCTTGTTCGAATCCAAACCAAAAATCATCATTATCATCATCAATTGTAGCTCTACCGTTAGAAGGGTGTGGAGTTCCATCAGCATACATAACTTCACACATTACCAACCATCCATTGATACGAGTTGGGTCAGGATAAATTGCAACTGGAACTAATAAACAGTCAGAAGAACCTCCTTCAGCTTGTCTTGTAGATGATCCATCAAATGACCAGTTTCCAAGTTCCTCTAATGTTCCTTTGAAGTTATCATGTTCTTCAACTTTAGTTTTACTTCTAAGATTTTGAGTTGGTTCATATCCATCTAACCAAATGTACTCTAACTTAATTTTAGCCATAATAATATAAATTAATTTTTTTGTTTTTTTTCGTTGGGTCAAATATAGATTTATTTTTTTAGTCCTAAAAATTAGGGGGCTATTTTGTTTAACGAACTATAATTTTTTAGATAAGCGCAATTTTGAGAGGGGTATATTTTTAAAAAAGCAATTTTGTTTGCCTTAAAAAAATAAATTCGTAATAAACAGGCCTCTTTTTTGAATTTCTGAGTTAAGAAATTATGAAAAAATGTTTATTTAATCAATATTACCGCACAGTTTTGTTATATTTCTTTACTTTGAATTCATTATTCTCTAAAATAACGTTCATCTATTGAAAAATCAGTGACTAAATTTCTCGAAATTATGTTTAAAATAGGCTTTTTTATTGTTTATATTTGTTCCTCATTTTTTTAATGAAATTTATTACGAATTTTAAAACTTACATACATGTCAACATTACGTTTTCAAGCTTTAAAAGAAGCTTCTACAAGAAAGCCGGTACATTTTGAAGAGATTGATAGAAAATCGAATCTTTTTGGTTCAAATGTGTTTAATGAAAAAGCAATGAAGCAATATTTAACTTCGGATGCTTTAAAAGGAGTAAGAGATGCCATTCAACATGGAACGAAGATTGACAGAAAGCTGGCAGATTATATTGCGATGGGTATGAAAGAGTGGGCTCTTGCAAAAGGAGTTACACATTATACACACTGGTTTCAGCCTTTAACAGGAACGACGGCAGAAAAACATGACGCTTTTTTTGATATATCTTATGATGGAAGCGATCCTGTAGAAAAGTTTGGCGGCGCGCAGTTGGTACAACAGGAACCAGATGCATCAAGTTTTCCAAACGGCGGTATCAGAAATACATTTGAAGCTCGCGGATATACTGCCTGGGACCCAACTTCTCCTGCATTTATTTATGGAACAACATTGTGTATTCCGACAGTTTTTATTGCCTATACCGGTGAAGCTTTAGATAATAAAATACCTTTGTTAAGAGCATTATCTGCAATTGATGAAGCGGCTACAGAAGTTTGTAAATATTTTGACAAAAACGTAAAAAAAGTAACAGCAACTTTAGGCTGGGAACAGGAATATTTTTTAATTGATAAGGCTTTAGCAAATTCTCGTCCAGATTTAATGATGACTGGAAGAACTTTGTTAGGACATACTTCTGCAAAAGGACAGCAGTTAGACGATCATTATTTTGGATCTATTCCAACTCGTGCTCTTACTTATATGAGAGATTTGGAGCAGGAATGTATGTTGTTAGGAATTCCGGTAAAAACGCGTCATAACGAAGTTGCTCCCAATCAATTTGAATTGGCACCAATTTTTGAGGAAACGAATTTAGCAGTCGACCATAACTCTTTATTAATGGATGTAATGCAGAGAGTTGCAGAACGTCATGATTTTAAAGTATTATTTCACGAAAAGCCATTTAAAGGTGTAAACGGTTCTGGAAAACATAATAACTGGTCATTGGCAACAGATACTGGCGTTAATTTATTGAGTCCAAGTAAAACGCCAATGAGCAATTTACAGTTTTTGACTTTCTTTATTAATACGATAAAAGCGGTAAACGATTATGAAACTTTATTAAGAGCTTCTATCGCGACTGCTAGTAATGATCACAGATTAGGGGCAAATGAAGCGCCTCCGGCTATTATTTCTGTTTTCATTGGAGCACAATTATCAAAAGTATTATCAGAGCTTGAAAGTGTTACAACAGGAAAATTATCTCCAGAAGAAAAAACAGATCTAAAACTAAATGTTGTAGGTAAAATTCCAGACGTATTATTAGACAATACAGATCGTAATAGAACTTCGCCTTTTGCTTTTACAGGAAATAAATTTGAATTTAGAGCGGTTGGATCCAATTCAAACTGTTCGAATGCAATGACAACTTTGAATGCGATTGTGGCTAAACAATTGAAAGACTTTAAAAATGAAGTAGAAAATCTTATCGAGTCGAAAGACATGAAAAAAGATGATGCCATTTTTAATGTTTTAAGAGAGTACATTAAACAATCTAAAAAGATTCTTTTTGAAGGCGACGGTTACAGCGATGCTTGGGAAAAAGAAGCTGCAAAAAGAGGTTTGAGCAATTTTAAAACGACTCCAGAAGCGATTAAAGCTAAAGTTTCTAAGCAGGCATTAGAATTATTTGAAGAATTGGGGATTTTTAATCACATTGAAGCTGAGGCTCGTTACGAAATTGAATTAGAAGAATACACTAAAAAAATCCAGATTGAAGGAAGAGTTTTAGGAGATATTTCTAGAAATCACGTAATTCCAACTGCAATTCGTTATCAAAATACATTAATTGAAAACGTAAAAGGATTAAAAGAAATCTTCGGAAAAGAATTTGAAACTATTGCAAGTGAGCAGATTGTTTTAATTAAAGAAATTTCGGGTCATATAGAAGGTATAAATTCTAAAGTTTTGGCAATGACAAACGAAAGAAAGAAAGCAAACCAATTGACAGATGCACAAAAAATGGCAGAAGCATATTGCAATAAAGTAAAACCGTATTTTGAAGATATTCGTAATCACTGTGACAAATTAGAATTATTGGTTGATGACGAAAGCTGGACTTTAACTAAATACAGAGAATTATTATTCACTAAATAACACCTAGAAAAAACATATTTTTAAGCCTGTCCTATTTTGAGACAGGTTTTTTTTTTGATATTGATTGCATTCAAGATTAAATCGAAAGTAATTTCCTGCTTTTGTTTTATCTCAATTGCGAAGTTCATCGGGATAGTCTTACAGTTCATCGGAAAGATTGTAAGTTGTTAGAAAATAGGTGTTTATACTGCAATCTTTTTTAAATTAGTTTTCTAATTTTGGTTGAAATAAGATACTAGTTACTTTTTTTTGATTACTAATTACTAATGCTGTGAAACGCAGAAGATAGCAAGCCAAAAGCTTCATAACCAATTTTATTTAGGAAAATCGGCAGAAGATCATCTTCAGCCGATTTTTTTTGTGAATCAACTATTCAAATAAACCAAAGAATTAAAAAAAGGGATTATCTTTGCACCACATCAACACAAACTAATTTTCATGAGTTCAGATTCTAGCAAAAGGTACGCGCAAAGAGGTGTTTCGGCATCAAAAGAAGACGTGCACAACGCCATAAAAAACATTGACAAAGGTTTATTTCCGCAGGCATTTTGTAAAATTGTTCCAGATTACTTAACACAAGATTCAGAGCACTGCCTTATTATGCACGCAGACGGAGCAGGAACAAAATCCTCTTTGGCTTATATGTATTGGAGAGAAACTGGAGATCTTTCAGTTTGGAAAGGAATTGCTCAGGATGCATTAATCATGAATATTGATGATTTATTATGTGTTGGTGCTACCGATAATATTTTACTTTCTTCAACAATTGGAAGAAATAAAAACCTAATTCCAGCTGAAGTTATTTCGGCAATTATCAACGGAACAGAAGAATTAATCAACGAATTAAAATCGTTTGGTGTAACTATTCATTCAACTGGAGGAGAAACTGCAGATGTTGGAGATGTAGTTCGTACTATTATTGTAGACTCTACGGTAACAGCACGCATGAAACGCAGTGATGTTGTAGATAATGCCAATATAAAAGCAGGAGACGTTATTGTAGGTTTGGCTTCTTTTGGTCAGGCTTCTTATGAAAAAAGCTATAACGGCGGAATGGGAAGTAACGGACTTACATCAGCACGTCACGACGTTTTCGGGAAATATTTGGCTAAAAAATATCCAGAAAGTTATGATGCAGCAGTTCCAGAAGAATTAATCTATTCAGGACAAGTTAATTTGACTGATGAAGTAGAAAATAGTCCAATCAATGCTGGACAATTGGTACTTTCTCCAACAAGAACGTACGCGCCAATCATCAAGAAAATTTTAGATAAATATACACCAAAAGATATTCACGGAATGGTGCACTGCAGTGGAGGAGCGCAGACAAAAATTCTTCATTTCGTGCAGAATTTACATGTAATAAAAGACAATTTGTTTCCAGTTCCGCCATTATTCAAGTTAATTCAAGAGCAGTCAAAAACAGATTGGAAAGAAATGTATCAAGTTTTCAACTGTGGTCATAGAATGGAAATTTATGTTCCAGAAAATATTGCACAAGATATTATTGAAATCTCAAAATCATTCAATGTTGATGCGCAAATCGTTGGTAGAGTAGAAGCTTCAGAAGAGAAGAAACTTACTATTACAAGCGAATACGGAACATTTGAATATTAATTTTTTTCTGTAGAGACGCACCTCGGTGCGTCTTTCGTTATTTTAGAGGCACTGCGGTGCGTTTCTACAATTTATAAATCCCATTCTATTATGTACGAATTACTTTTTTGGAAATACCTAGATGAAATCTACTTGAATAATCAGGAAGTTTATGAAGCACTACTTGAAAAAGAAGAAGTAGAAGGTCTGGCTGTTCTTCAAATTGATGTAATCGTAAATAGAATCAATTCTGTTTTTTCTGACTGGGAAAGAGTCGATGAAAACAGCTGGAAAAATCCAAAAGGAAAAGGAGCATTTCAAGTTATTACAACACCTCAAAGCGTAAAAATTGACTGCTACGGTACAGAAGGAAAAACCATGAATAAATTAGTTGATGTCATGGAAGAATTCAAATGTCCGCTTTACGATCCACAAGTTCCAGAACGCTACGACGAAATGAATGAGTGATTTTTTAGTTGTTAGTTGTTAGTTGTTAGTTGTTAGTTATGGAATTAACCATCACTTATAACAATTCACAATTTACAATTCACCATTCACCATTCACCATTAAAACTAACCATCTTTCAACAATAAATTCTGCTCTTTTCTCAGTTTAATAACTAATTGATCTACATATGTTTTTACTTTCTGCGGAAGCGTATTCCAAGCAGTATCTTTCGTAAAACTTCTGCAATCATCTAAATCGCATTCAACCGCGCGAATAACATATTTTTTATTCTTGTAAACTGTGATAATTTTTACTCTGCGTACTTCGCCATATTCGGTTTTAGAGCCGTAAACAATTATCGGTTCAATATAACCATCGCCGTCAAGATCTTTAAGTGTACAGTATTTTGTCCAAAACCATATTGTGGTTTCTTTCGGAATATAATCTTCAAGTAAATCATTGATTCTCCATTTTTCTAAAAAACCGCCATGATCATTCATGACACAAATTGCTTGTATTTTGGTATTCAGCGTGTCTTTTTTAGAAATGTTTTTTTGATTCTCGGTGAAAACCAAATCATAAACTCCTCCTTTATCTTGATATTCAATTGCTTTGTAAATTGGGAAATCTGTAATCTGATCAAGTTCTCTTTGTATAATCTGCTCTTTTGTCAACTTATAACTTTCAATTTTTTGAGCGAAATTGAGAGTTGAATTAATAAAAACAAGGAACAAAAATATCTTTTTCATTATGGGAGCTTTAGCTTTTCAAAGATATTCAAATAGATTTTAGTTTAAAATTTTTTAGAAACTCTATTTTATTGTAATTTTCTAACCAAAAGTTACATTTTCAAATTCCTAAAACTAATCCAACTATGAGGTTATTAATATTTTTCTCGTTGTTCTTTTACAATCAGTTTATTAATGCGCAAAAAATAACTACAACAGAAATTCACGAGCCGGTAGATTTTGTAAATCCATTAATGGGGAGTGATTCTAAACCAGATCTTTCAAACGGAAATACCTATCCGGCAATTGCATTACCTTGGGGAATGAACTTTTGGACACCTCAAACAGGGAAAATGGGAGATGGATGGATTTATACGTATTCGGCAGATAAGATTCGAGGATTCAAACAAACACACGCGCCTTCTCCGTGGATGAACGATTACGGTCAATTTTCGATAATGCCGGTTACTGGTAAACCTGTTTTTAACGAAGACGAAAGATCAAGCTGGTTTTCGCATAAATCTGAAACTGTAAAACCTTATTATTACAGTGTTTATCTTGCAGATTATGATGTAACCACAGAAATAACCCCAACAGAAAGAGCAGCTTTTTTCAAATTTACTTTTCCTCAAAATGATAAATCCTACATTGTCGTTGATGCATTTAATAAAGGATCGTATATCAAGATTATTCCAGAAGAAAATAAAATAATTGGTTACTCGACTAAAAACAGCAGGGGAGTTCCTTCCAACTTCAAAAACTATTTTGTAATTCAATTTGATGTGCCTTTTGAAGAAATAAATACTTTTAGTGATAAAACTTTAAAAAAAGAGCAAGAAGTTACTGCAGACCATACGGGAGCTGTAATTGGTTTTAAAACTAAAAAAGGGCAAATTGTTACAGCAAAAGTGGCATCGTCGTTTATCAGTTTTGAACAGGCAGAATTAAATCTAAAAGAAATTGGCTCTAATAGTTTTGAAACCGTTAAAGAAAAAGGAAGAGAAGCTTGGAATAAGAAACTTGGACGTATTATTACAGAAGGCGGGACAAAAGAACAAAATCAAGTTTTTTATTCTTGTTTGTATCGAACAATGCTTTTTCCTAGAAAATTTTTCGAATATGATAAAAACGGAAATATTGTTCACTACAGTCCATACAATGGAGAAGTCTTACCAGGATATATGTTTACAGATACGGGATTTTGGGATACTTTTAGAGCATTGTTCCCTCTTTTAAACATTTTGGAGCCAGAGTTAAATTCTAATATTCAGGAAGGACTTTTAAATGCGTATCAAGAAAGCGGCTGGCTTCCAGAATGGGGAAGTCCGGGTTTACGCAATGTGATGGTTGGAAATAATTCAGCGTCAGTAGTATCAGAGGCGTATTTAAAAAATAAAGAAAAATACAAATATGATATTGAAGCGTTGTATCAAGCTTTAATTCACGGTGCAAATAACGAAGGTCCGCTAAATGCTGTTGGAAGACTTGGAGTTAATTATTATAACAAATTGGGTTATGTTCCTTATGATGTTTCGATTAACGAAAGTGCAGCCAGAACTTTAGAATATGCCTATGATGATTTTTCGATTTATCAATTGGGAAAAGCTTTAGGCAAACCAAAAAAAGAAATAGATTTATACAAAAAAAGAAGTTTAAATTATAAAAAATTATTTGATCCCGAAACTAAGCTGATGCGCGGTAAATTAGCAGACGGTAAATTTATGAGTCCGTTTAATCCTTTTAAATGGGGAGATGCTTTTACCGAAGGAAACAGCTGGCATTACACTTGGTCTGTTTTTCATGATGTTGACGGATTGATAAATCTGATGGGAGGAAAAGCTAAATTTGCTGCAAAACTGGATGAAGTTTTTTCACTAGAACCTATTTTCGATGAAGCCTATTATAAAGAAGTAATTCACGAAATTCGAGAGATGCAGATTGCCAATATGGGTCAATATGCGCATGGAAATCAGCCGATTCAACATATGATTTATCTATATCCTTACGCTGTTCAACCTTGGAAAACACAATATTGGGTTCGAGAAACAATGAACAGAATGTACAAACCAACACCAGATGGTTATTGCGGCGATGAAGATAATGGACAAACTTCTGCCTGGTATGTTTTTTCTGCATTAGGATTTTATCCTGTCTGCCCAACTTGCAGCGAATATGTTATTGGTGCTCCGTTGTTTAAAAAAGTAACGATTAGTCTTGAGAACGGAAAGCAGCTTATTATTAATGCGCCAAAAAATAGTGATCAAAATAAGTATATAGAAAAAGCATCATTAAACGGAGTTGAATATAATAAAAGCTTTTTCTCGCATCAAGATTTGATGAATGGTGCGGTGATCGATTTTGAAATGAACAATATTGAAAATAAAAACGGAAAACCTAAAACAGCTCCATTTTCACTTTCTAAAGAAAAATAAATTAAAACGTAAATATGAATAAATTTAATCTTCTAAATTTTTTGAAAAGCATTTTTTTATTGTTAGCGACAATAAACTTAGGCAATGAAATTTATGCTCAAAAAAAACAGGATAATTTAAAGAATCTAATTCAATATGTGGATCCAATGATTGGGACTGCAAAAATGGGACATACATATCCAGGCGCTACAGTTCCTTTTGGGAGTGTACAGTTAAGTCCAGAAACAGATACAATTGCTTACAGCCTGAACGGAAAGTACAACGGCGAAGTTTATAAATATTGTGCAGGATATCAATATGAAGATAAAACAATTGTAGGTTTCAGCCACACACATTTTAGCGGCACGGGACATTCAGATTTAGGTGATTTTTTGATTATGCCGACAACGGGAAAATTACAATTAAATCCCGGTGTCGCTTCTAAACCTCTGTCGGGTTACAGATCGGTATTTTCTCATTCTACAGAAAAGGCAGAACCGGCCTATTACAGCGTCTTTTTAGAAGATCATAAAATTAAAGCAGAACTTACAGCGACAACGCGTGTTGGAATGCATCAGTATACTTTTCCAAAGTCAGATGATGCGCATATTATTTTGGATTTAACTTCAGGGATTTACAATTATGATAAAAAGAATGTCTGGACTTTTGTAAGGGTTGAAAATGATACTTTAATAACAGGTTATCGCCAGACCAATGGCTGGGCAAGAACCAGAACAGTTTATTTTGCCATGTCTTTTAGCAAACCTATTAAAAGCTACGGACAGGCTGCGCAGGAAAAAAGTGTGTACAGAGGTTTCTGGGGAAGATTTGACCAGACTAAAAATTTTCCAGAAATGGCAGGTCAAAACTTGAAATTATTTTTTGATTTTGATACCAATGAAGGAGAAAAAATTAAAATAAAAATGGCTTTATCTCCTGTAAGTTCAGCAGGTGCATTAGAAAATATGAAAAAAGAAACTCCAAATTGGGATTTCGAAAAAGTTAAAAAACAAAGTCAGGAAGTTTGGAATACAGAATTGAATAAAATTCAGGTAGAAACGATTCAGAAAGAAGATTTAGTTAACTTTTATACCGCGATGTATCATGCGTTTCTTGGTCCAACAGAATACATGGATTTAGATCGAAATTATAAAGGTCTGGATATGAATGTTCACAAAGCAGAAAACTTTACGAATTATACCAGTTATTCGCTTTGGGATACTTATCGAGCTCTGCATCCTTTATTTAATATTGTACAGCCAAAACGAAATGCCGATATGGTAAGTTCCATGCTTGCACATTCAGATCAAAGTGTCCATAAAATGCTTCCAATCTGGTCGCATTATGCTAACGAAAACTGGTGTATGATTGGCTATCATTCTGTTTCTGTTGTTGCAGATGCCATTGTGAAAGGAAATATCAATTTTGATGCTGAAAAAGCACTGCAGGCTTGCGTAAATACGGCAAAAGTACCGTATTATGATGGATTGGAATATTACATGAAAAAAGGCTATGTTCCAGAAGATAAAAATGGTTCGTCGGTTTCTAAGACTTTAGAATATGCTTATGATGACTGGGCAATTGCTCAGGCAGCCAAGAAACTAGGGAAAACAGAAATTTACAATGAGTTTATCGAAAGATCTAAAAACTATAAAAATGTTTACGACGAAAAAACATGTTTTATGCGTCCTAAATTAAATGACGGAACTTTCAAAAAAGAGTTTGATCCGCTGGATACTCACGGACAAGGTTTTATTGAAGGAAATTCGTGGAATTACAGTTTGTATGTACCGCACGATCCAGCCGATATGATTAAATTAATGGGCGGAAATGACAAATTTAAAGTGCGTTTAGATTCTCTATTTAATATGCACTTACCAGACAAGTATTTTGAAAATACAGAAGATATTACAAGAGACGGGATTATTGGAAATTACGTCCACGGAAACGAACCTTCGCACCACGTTGTTTATTTGTATAATTGGACAGATTCGCCTTGGAAATCACAGGATAAAATTAGAATGATTCTTAAAAAAATGTACCGAAATGGAGCAGACGGTTTAGGCGGGAATGACGATTTCGGACAAATGAGCGCTTGGTATATTTTCAGCAGTTTAGGTTTTTACCCTGTTGCACCGGGTTCTGAAGAATATGCTTTAGGAAGTCCGTTAGTTAAAAAGGCGGTTTTCAATTTAGAAAACGGAAAAAACTTTGAAGTAGAAACCGTTAATCAATCGGATAAAAATGTTTTTGTAAGCAAAGTGCTTCTGAATGGAAAACAATTAGACAAACCGTTTTTGAAGCATGATGATGTTTTAGCCGGCGGGAAGATTACGTTTTATATGAGTTCAAAACCAAATAAGAAGAAGTATTAGTAGGTAAGGTGCTGAGAATCTAAGGTGCTAAGGTCCTAATTGTAAGGGTTTAGTAAAAATCTTGATGCATCCTAACGTGTTTTTAAAACCTTTTAGGTTTTGGCTAAAACTGTTACCCTGAGCGAAGTCGAAGGACTTTTAAATTAGTAACGGGCTTCGACTTCGCTCAGCCTGACAAATAATTTAACTCAGTCTGACAATTTACAGTAATTACTTTAATTTGTGAATTCGTGGCAAATAACAAAAAACTTCACGAAATTTGCATTTCAAATAAAGACCATTAAATATGAAAATAAATTTAAAATCAGGAATTGATAAACTGCTTTTCGGAATGAAGCAGAACGATGTAACGGCTGCTTTAGGAAAACCTGATAAAAACTATAAAGACGAAGATGATAATGTAATTTTCGTGTACAACGCACAAAAAATCAGATTGACATTTTATCAGGAAGAAGATTTAAAATTAGGGTATCTTGTTGCGTCAAGCGCAGATTTAGAAGTTTTCGGATTCAACTTAATCGGAAGAAAAATTGCTGATGTAAAGAAAGATTTTGCAACAAAAGGAATTACCAAATACAATCAGGAAACTTTTGATACTTTCGAAAATTACTTTAATGAAGACAATTGGTTTATTCTCCAGACAGAATTTGATGAGGTTGTAAAGTTCGAAATAGGAGCAATTATCAATAATAAAGACGAATTTGACTGGAAGTTTCCAGTGAAGAAATAAAGCTTTAAAAAACATACAGCATATTTATTGCGAGGAACGAAGCAACCTCATTAATATAAGTTCTAATTAAAAAACAGATATTTAGGATGAGATTGCTTCGTTCCTCGCAATGACAAAAACAAAAAAACCGACAATCACTTGTCGGTTTTTTTTATGTTTTAAAAAGAAATTATCCTTTTAACCATGCATTTTTAAGTTTCTCTTTTGAAGCATCAGTTGCTTTAAAAGTTTCAGCCTCTTCGTATGGTAATTTTACGGTTCCTTTAATTGTTTCTTCTTTTGTACCGCGTTTTACTTTTAAAGTGATTGGATCATTTTCTTTCCAGTTTTCACTTTCCGTAATCAAATCGTAGATGTTGTCTAGAGAATATGATTTGTTATTTACAGCTAAAATTTTATCGCCGCCTTTTAAATTCAAGTTTTTAAAGAATTCGATTGATTCTGATTCAGGACGAACTGCGATTTCTTTTGTTGCTTTATCAATAGTAATGTAAGGAGTTTGTCCTTTAATGAACGGATTTCCAGCTTTTTTCTCACTTGCTTTTGTAACACCAACTTTTGCTAGATAAAAATCGTAAGGAATTGGAGTAGTTCCCGCAACATATTTATTCAGGAATTCGCCCACTTCAGGGTATGTTAGTGAAGTTATTTTTGCGAATAATTCATCATCATTAAAAGGTTTTTCAACACCATATTCATCTGATAATTTATGCATTAAATCAAGAATACCTCTTTCTCCGTTGCTTTTTTCTCTAATGATAATATCAATACACATTCCGATTAGAGCTCCTTTTTGATATACATTTAAGTATTGGTCTTTATAAGGTTGTTCTAATACGTTTTTACTCATTACTGTAAATGACATTGTATCATTTAAGCCTTTTGCTTGTTCAATTTTATCAGCGATACGAGTATAAAATTCTGCCTCATCAATTAAACCTTGGTTGATTTGGAAAAGATTAGCAAAATACTCCGTTACACCTTCATACATCCACAAATGCTCAGACATTTTTGGTGCGTTATAATCAAAAAACTGGATTTCTTTTGAGTGAATAGTCAATGGTGTTACGATATGAAAAAACTCATGAGAAACAACGTCTTTCATAGATTCAACCAATTTTTCTTTCGGCATGGATTCTGGTAAAACTACAGTTGTAGCTGTAGGATGCTCTAATGCTCCAAAACCATGTGCATCATCTTTTGCCATACTAGACAAATATAATAACACTGTATATTTTTTAGTAGAATTTACTTTTCCTAAAAAGTTTTTCTGAGCAGTCATCATCGTTTTCATGTCTGGCGTGATACTTTCTGCAGTAAATTTTCCTGTCGGAGAATAAACAGCAATTAAAATATCCATTCCGTTTACATTAAATGTAGTGTAATCTGGCTTAGAATACATAATCGGATTTTCGACTAAAACTGCGTAACGAGAAGTCGTAAATACATCAGAAGTATTGCTGGCATCTTCATCTGTCATAGAAGTAGCGCCCCAAAGTGTTTCTGGATGTGTAACAGTAACTTTGTAAGGAACGTCTAATTTGTCTTGGAAATATCCAACAAAACCATGCGTGTTTAACATGAAATTTTTCCCTGCATCAATATTAGTTCCTGCTGGAGAAAAAACATCATCGTTACCAAATCCTGTTCCTTTTTCAGTATCGAAAGTATCGTTTACTAAATAAGTAATTTTTTTTAAAGTCTTCGCATTCGAAATAGACCAAGAGTTATCGTCGATTCGTTTTACAGTAAGTGCAGCCCCTTTAGCATCAAATGCTTTAAAGTCTTCTGAATACTTTCCGTAATTGTCTGTAGAATAAGTTCCAGGAACTGTTTTAGGAATGCTGTAAATAATTTCATCTGTTTTAATAGCAGGAGGCGTAACTGTTACCAAAACTTTATCATCTTTAACGTCAGTCAAATTGATGTTAACCTCTACGGTATTGCTTTTTGCGGCTCCAGTGCTACCTGTTTTACAGCTCCAAAATGTGACCGCTAGAGCTAAGGTGTAAAGTATTTTTTTCATTTCTATATGTTTAGTTATGTGTATTTGACACAAAAAGTTTAGAAAAGTTACTAAAAAAATTACATTAAATTAAAAATAAAAAAAAACTCCTGAAAAACAGGAGCTTCAAATTTAGTCTAGTTTATTTTTTATATAATATTTTCCATCCAAATCTTCATCAAAATCATCTATTTTCACTGGTTTTGGTTTTGGTTTGTTTGCAATCGCCTTCTTTTTCCACATCTCAAATTTTTCAAGAGGCATCTTCTTCTTCATGATCTCCAAGACTTCTTTTTCTGCTAATCCAAATTCTTTTTTAATAATTTCAAATGGATTTCTTTCTTCTAAAGCTAACGAAACAAGCTTTTCAGTTTGTTCCCAAGTCAATTCTTTACGGTTACTCTTTTTCATCTCGTGAAAATTAATTCAAAATAGGGTGTTAATGATTAATAGATTGATTTTCAATTTCTGTATCAATATTAAAAAAAAAAATAATAAGTTGTTGCCGTAAAGTATACTTTTTTTAGTGATTTTAACTGTTTTTGAAAGATCTTGATTTTTGAAATGGTATTTTTAGCAGATTCTTCAATTCATTGTTTTCTTTGGGCTCCATATGTGTATCTACACCATAAACAAGCTGATCTTTTGGTAAATACGTAAAAGTTCCAAAAATTCTATCCCAGATAGAAAAGATGTTTCCATAATTGCTGTCCGTATAAGGAAGAACATAGTGATGATGTACTTTATGCATATTAGGTGAAACTATAAAGTAACTCAACAAAACATCTAGTTTTTTAGGAAGCGAAATATTCGCATGGTTAAATTGTGAAGCGATAACAGATAAAGATTGATAGAGAAATACCATCCACATAGGTGTTCCGATAATTAAAACTCCCAAAGTGGTAAAAATAAACCGAACAACACTTTCACCAGGATGATGTCTATTGGCAGTTGTAGTATCAATCCAAGTATCGGTATGATGGACTATGTGAAACTGCCACAGAAATTTCACTTTATGCTCTACGAGATGTGCGAGATACGCGCCAATTAAATCAAGGAGCATTAAACCAATTATGGTATAAAGCCAGATTGGCATTTCGGGAAGCCATTGTAAAAGCCCAAAATTATTTTCAATTGTCCATGCCGCAGTTCCAATTAAAATAAATGCTAAAACAAAATTGACAACGATAGTGGTAAATGTAAAAAAGAAATTTATTCCCGCGTGCGGCCATTTTTTATACTGCATTCGCAACAGCGGAAAAGTATTTTCGATTAACCAGAAAATTGTAATTCCACCAACCAGAATCAAACTTCTGTGGGAAGATGGAATCGTACTGAAGTAAGAAATAATTTCGTTCATAATACATCAATATTTGAGTTAAAATGAAGTTTTCTTTTCGGTTGTATCCAAAGAAAAAGAGAAAATCAAATATAAATATATTGGATTTTCTCTTTGAAATTAATTAAATAGTAACTTATAATTATTATTAACTAATTTTTATAAAACTATTTTTTCGGGTTCACCCTCTTGCTTTAGTAGATTTTTATAGATGAATCCTGCTGCAATTGCACCTAAAATTGGAGCTGCCCAAAAAAGCCAGACTTGAGATAATGGTTCGCCTAACGTAAAAACTGCCTGAGAAAGTGATCTTGCAGGATTTACAGAAGTGTTTGTGATTGGAATACTAACTAAATGGATTACAGTTAGTGTTAAGCCAATCGCAATACCGCAAAAATTACTATTAGCGAATTTGTCTGTTGCACCAAGAATAATTAAAATAAAGAACAAGGTGAGAACAAATTCTGCAATAAAGGCAGCTTGTAAAGAATAACCGTCAGGAGAAAATGCTCCAAAACCATTTGATGCAAATGCTCCAGCTTTAGTGTTGTCAATTACGAAGCCAGCTTTTCCAGATGCTATAGTATACAATGTACCAGCTGCGGCTATAGCTCCAATACATTGAGCTATAATATACGGGATAAGATCTTTAGTTGGAAATTTACCTCCTGCCCATAATCCAAAAGAAACCGCAGGATTGAAATGTCCTCCAGAAATATGTCCAACAGCATATGCCATTGCTACTACTGTTAAACCAAAAGCCAATGCAACACCAGCAAATCCGATTCCTAATTCTGGATAACCCGCAGCAAATATAGCACTTCCACAGCCTCCAAAAACAAGCCAATAGGTTCCGAAGAACTCAGCAAATAATTTTTTCATGATAAAATAATTTAATGGTTAATGTTAGAATGTATATTGGTATGCCCAATAAATTAAAACAATTTGTAAGGGCAAACGTACAAATAAAATCCATCTTGGTAAACCAAAACCTGCTTTTTTATTTTTTAACATGTAAAAATTTGCGGGAAAAACAGCAGCAAGCAATGCTATGATTCCCCAGGCGGCGAAGTGAGTAGTAAAAGGCAGGGTGAGAAGGATGCCTAAAATAATTTCGGCAGCACCACTTAATGTATTTAGTAATTTAGGGTTTTTAAATATAGGAGGAATGATTTTGATGTACATTCCAGGTTTTCTAAAATGATTAATTCCAGCAAGTATATACAATAAAGCCATTAAATATAAATGCCAAGGTAAAGTCATGATCTATAATTGTTTATAACGAATTTATAAAAAAATTAACAATTATTGCATTACAGAAGATATTTTTTTAATAATGCGTATTCTGACTTATTTTTTTGACTTGAAATTTACGTTCATGATAATTATGGCAAGTATAATTAAAACAATTCCAACCCATTGAGAGAAGATTACTTTTTCATTTAATAAAACATACGCCATCATAACAGAAACTGGCAATTCGAGTGCAGAAACAATACTTCCAAGCCCAATACCAGTAAGTGGGAAACCAATATTCATTAACATTGGTGGAATTATTGTTCCAAATAAAGCCAATACGATTCCCCATTTTAAGAAAATTTCAAAATTAAATGCCGTTACCTGAGTTGCAAAGGCAAATGAAAAAACAATAATAGACCCGCCCAAAAGCATATAAAGACTTCTTTGTGCCGAGGAAATTTCGGTAGCAACACTATTTGCCGTAAACATAGTTGTAGTGAAAGATGCAGCAGCTAAGATTCCCCAAACCAAACCTCTCCAGTCTAGCTGTATGTCATTGTTGATGATATTTGTTGCTAAAACAGTTCCAAAAAGAACAATAATTACGGCAATAACTTTTTGTTTAGAAGGCAGTTTTTTTTCTAAAATCATTTCTAATAAAACTCCCATCCAAACGGTCTGCATCAATAAAACGATTCCAATAGAAACTGGGATATATTTTACAGCCAAATAGTAAAACAAACTTGTCATTCCCAATGAAGTTCCAGCAAGCATTAGGCTGAAAATATTTTTTGGAGTTGCTTTTACAGCCTGATTTTTATTTTTTATTCTCTGAAAAAGATTGATTAGCAAAATTCCTGTAATTCCGTAAATAAACTGTGAGGTTGTAACTTCTGCCGTCGTGTATCCTTCAGAATAAGCCATTTTTACAAAAGTAGCCAGCATTCCGTATGTTGTTGCTCCTAAAGCTACTAGAAAAACACCCTTTAGTACATTATTTTGCGAAGTCATAATTTATCTGTTTTAAAAAATTAAAGCCGGCAAAGGTAAGCTATTTTGTTTAGGATTTAGCAAAAGGAATGGTTAAAAACTGTTTTTACTATTGGTTAAGATTGATTTTAAAAGTCTAAATTATTAATTTCTCAATGTTTGGAGAATTTTCAAAACAAAAAAAACACCAAATTATATTTGATGTTTTTTGTATTGAATAAAAATGAATTTCTATTTATTATTTAGCTGGTTGATTTTGATAAGTTTCAATTTCAAAAACTAAAGTTGAATTTGGAGGGATCACTCCGCCTGCACCTTTTTCACCATAAGCTAAGTTAGAAGGAAGGAAGAAAATTGCTTTTTCTCCGTCAGTCATCATATCAAGAGCTTCAATAAAGCCAGGAATCATGCCTTCCTTTTTACCTACTGTAAAAGGAAAAGCTTTGTAACCGCCTTGAGCATCCCTGTTTGCATCATACGTTCCGTAAGTTTTAGTTACTTCAGCAATACTGCTGTCAAACAATTTACCATCTTCAAAATATCCAGCGTAATGGAAATAGATAGTTGAACCTTCAGCGCCTTTTACACCAGTTCCTTGCTTCGTAATAACATATTTTAAGCCAGAAGTTGTTGTTGTAGCTTTTGCCTTTGTTGTCGCAAAATAAGCAGCTTTTGCAGCTACTACTTTTTTAGCTTCTTCTTTTTTAGCAGCTTCCTTTTTTACATCATCACTTAAAACTTTTAAGGCATCAAATTTCTTTGCTGCTGGACCTTTACGTGTAATAACAATTTTTGTCATTACATCGTCCTGAACAATTTTATTTACATTATCCATTCCTGAGACAACATGACCAAAAATTGTATGTTTTCCGTTTAACCAAGGTGTATCTTTATGTGTAATGAAAAATTGACTTCCGTTTGTTGCTGGACCAGAATTTGCCATTGCAAGAACACCGCCTTTTTCGAATTTTAAATTGTCTACAAATTCATCTTTAAACGAATACCCTGGACCTCCAGAACCGTTTCCGTCAGGATCACCACCTTGAATCATGAAATCATTAATAACTCTGTGAAATTTTAGTCCGTTGTAAAATGGTTTTCCTTTAAGCGATGCTTTAACGTTAGGATTTGTACCTTCTGCCAAGGTAATAAAGTTTGCAACTGTAACAGGAGCCTTTACATATTCTAAAGAAAGAACAATATCTCCTTTTGTTGTAGAGATTGTAGCAAAAATCCCTTCGTTAGGATTTGTATTTGGTTTAGCAGCAGGTTTAGCAGCAGTTGTTGTTTTTGCTTTTGCAGCAGGTTTAGCTGCCGGCTTTTTAGTTTGTGCCTGCATATTTACAATTGCAAGGCAGAATAAAAATAGAAATTTAAACTTCATTACTTTTCAGATTTAAGTCTATGATGAACTGTCTTATTGTTTCTCTAATAATTGAACTTCGAAAATAATATTCGCATTTGGTGGAATTACACCTCCTGCACCAGTTTCTCCGTATGCTAAATGAGATGGAATAAAAAGAATAGCTTTATCGCCAAAAGAAAGCTGCTCAAGTCCTTCGATGAAACCAGGAATCATACCGTCTTTGCTTCCGGCTTTAAATGGAATTGGCTGATAAGCTTTTGCAGCAGCTCTTGCAGCATCAAATTTTCCGAATTGTTTTGCAACATCTTCTATGCTGGTGTCAAATAAAGTTCCGTCTTCAAGAAAACCAGCGTAAGCAATAAATACTTGAGTTCCTGCTGCAGGTTTTTTACCAGTTCCTTTTTCAGTAATAAAATATTCTAAACCGCTTGTTGTTTTAGTAACTTTTGGTTTTACAGAAGCATAATAAGCTGCTTTTTCTTTTTGAACTCCTGCAGATTTGCTTTGTTCTTTAGCGATTTCAGAAAAATAGTCATGAAATACTTTTACAGCGTCAAACTTTTTAGCAGCTTCACCATTTCTAATAATAGTTACAGCAATAATATTATCACCTTGAACTACTTTGTTTACTACTTCTTGATTTTTTGCATCAACAACATGACCAAAAATAGTGTGTTTATTATCTAACCAAGGAGTTTCTACATGAGTAATAAAGAACTGGCTGCTGTTTGTTCCAGGTCCGTTATTCGCCATTGCTAAAACACCAGCTTTGTCAAATTTTAAATCTGAGAATTCGTCTTTAAATTTATATCCCGTATCTCCAGAACCAGTTCCTAAAGGGTCCCCAGTTTGAATCATGAAGCTTTCTATAACTCTATGGAATTTCAAACCATCAAAAAAAGGTTTCTTTTTTAGATTTTCATGCGTTACAAATTCATTTTTTCCTTCTGCCAGCGTTACAAAGTTAGCAACCGTAATTGGTGCTTTTTTGTAATCAAGTTCTACAATGATGTGTCCTTTGTTTGTTTCGATGTCGGCATATAGACCATCTGGCAAGTTACTGTGATCGTCTTTACAAGAATAAAATGAGCTAATGGCTATTAATAATAATAAAATAATCTTTTTCATTTTAAGAGATTGTTTTTTATGGAGTTAATGTATCTTTTTTTACAGGTGCGGCAGGTTTTGGCGCTGCAGGTTTTGGGCTTGCTGTTGTTGGCGTTTGGGCTGCAGGAGCTGCAGTTTGAGCACTTGGATCTGGAACAAAATTTCTAAGTGTAACGGTAACAATTAACGATTCGTTTGGCCCAATTTTTTTGTTATCTCCATGATATCCATATGCCATATGCGATGGAAATAAGAAAGTCACGGTTTCGTTTTTATGCATTCTTTTGATTCCGTCGCGTAATCCCATCATAATGTCTTGTTTGTCTACATAATAAGTCTGCGGACCAAGATCTGATTCCGAATAAATTACACTGCCCTTAATATCTTTTACTTCTAAATTAAAGTAAGCAATATCGCCTTTTCTTGGAGATGCTGTTTCGGTTGTGTTTTTCTCCTCATAATTAAACCAATAGCCTTTTGGAGTGGCATAATATTTAACTTTTGGATTGCTTTTGATTATTTTTTTAATGACATCTTCTTCATTTGCCACTAATTTTTTGTTTCGGTCAGCAGATTTTTTCATGAATGTTCCCGAAGCGCTGGAAATAGGTCTTCTGGCTTCTTCATGATGCTTACAGCTGATTAATAAGGCAGCAAAAAGCAAACTGTAAATACTAAGTTTTAGGTAATTCATGATTCGGTTATAATGTTAGTTTTTTTACTAAATCTTCAAATTTCTTTACAGTTTCTTCCATCGAAACTTCAGATCTTCCGCCGGCGGCATTACTATGTCCGCCTCCGTTAAAATGGTCTCTTGCAAATTGGTTTACATCAAAACCTCCCTGCGAACGGAATGAAATCTTAATAATTCCCTCGTCTTTATTTTCAATAAAAATAGCAGTAAAAAAGATATCTTTTATGCTTAGGCCATAATTAACAATTCCTTCTGTATCACCTTTAACATAGTTAAAAGAATCTAGTTCTTCTTGTGTTAACGTCATATAAGAAGTTTTATGCTCTTCGAATATTTTCATATTCTGTAAAGCTCTGCCTAGTAACTGTAATCTGCTGAACGAGCTGTTGTCAAATAATAACACTGGAATCTGTGTGTTTTCTACTCCCAGATCAATTAATTCAGCGATAATTCTATGCGTATTTCCTGTTGTTCCCGGAAAACGAAATGAACCTGAATCAGTTAAAATTCCTGTGTAAATACAAGTTGCGATGTTTTTGTCAATATCTTCTTTTTTGTTTAAGAAAGTGATAAAGTTGTAAACCATTTCGCAGGTAGAACCATATGAAGGGTCAGAATAAGTATATGTGGCATAATCATCAGGTTTTTGATGATGATCGATCATTATGAAAACAGCATTGAGCTTTGCCAAAGTATGCTCCATTTCGCCTGTGCGATGAAAAGCATTAAAATCAAGCGTAAAAACGATTTCTGCTTCTTCTAAAATCTTGGTGCAGTTTTCGGTGTCTTTTTCGAAAATTTTTACAGTTTCTGATCCTGGAAGCCAAGCTAGAAAATTAGGAAAATCATTTGGAGCAATTACTGTTGCCTGATGATTATTTTTAATTAAAAAATGATATAATGCTAATGTAGAGCCCATTGCATCGCCATCCGGTCCTCTATGTGGAATGATGACAATTTTCTTTGGGGCAGCGAGTAATAATTGAATCGCTTGAATGTCTTGTATTTTCATAGTGTGCGAATTTACATTTTTTTAATGTAATGCTGAAAATATTTTTAGTCACAGTTTCTTTAGTATTCAGTTTATTTCAATATATAATAGCTTTTATTTAGAATTTAAATTTTGCGTATGAATTTTGAACGCGGATGTAACAGATTTGCTATCGCGAAAACGCAGATTTCAACGGATTTTTTTGAAACTGTTTAAGTTTCTTAAAAACGTTATATTTTGTGATGGGAAAATTTGATCCGTTGGAGATAATTAAGGTTTTATCTTTATGTTCCGTAGGAACTACACCTAGCAGATTGGAATTTGGAATTTTAAAAATTGGAATTTAACCTTTGATATAATCTATATTTAGCTCCTTTAACAATCTGAGATTTATAAATTCCGATAGAACCCGAAGAAAAATAGGCAATTGTGCAGGCTATTGCAATGAATATTCCAGGAGCAATTCCGAATAATTCCATGCCCATAATAGTGCAGGCGATAGGAGTGTGGGTTGCGCCAGAGAAAACAGCAACAAATCCGATTCCGGCTAAAAGAGCAATTGGCATCGGAATTATCAATGATAATGCGCTTCCTAAAGTTGCACCAACAAAGAATAGAGGAGTTACTTCTCCGCCTTTAAATCCGGCGCCTAAAGTAAATCCTGTGAAAAGAATTTTAAGTAGAAAATCATACCACTGGTTCGCATTTGAAAACGAGTCTACAATTACAGGAACTCCCAATCCTGAAAATTTGGTAAGTCCAAAACCTGCAAAAGCAACCGCTAAAACTACACCGCCAATAACGGGACGAAGCGGCGGATATTTAATGTTTTTGGAAAAAAGAGAACCCCAAAAATGAGTACTTCTTGCGAATAATAAAGCAGCAAATCCAGAAAGAATTCCAACAATTATGGTGAAAATAATGTTGTTGAAACTAAGTTCTGGAATAATAGGAATGCTGTAGTGAGTATGTTTTATTTCCCAAAATTCTACTGTAAAATAGGCTGCATAAGCGACTAAAAAAGAAAGTACAGTGCTTTTAAGATTAATTTTGCTAAAATATAAGACTTCTAAAGCAAAAATGGCACCTGCCAAAGGCGTTCCGAAAACAGAAGCAAAACCAGCACTGATTCCAAGAATGATAAGGATTTTGCGTTCGGAATTATGTAATTTAAAAATTTTGGTGAATTGATCAGCAATTGCACCTCCCATTTGTACTGCCGTTCCTTCTCGACCGGCAGAACCTCCAAATAAATGGGTAATTAATGTTCCTAAAAGAACCAAAGGCGCCATTCTAAAAGGAATAACTTTCTTAGGATTTTCGTACTCCTCCAGCAGTAAATTATTTCCTTTAACTACAGATTCTCCCCAGTAATAATAACTCAATCCAACTAGAAATCCGCCGAAAGGCAAAAGCCAGATAATCCAATCATGCTGCATTCTAAATTGTGTTACCCATTCTAAAGAAACCAAAAATAAGGCCGATGCAGATCCTGAAAATATACCTATTAAACTGCAGATTATAATCCATTTTGGAATAGATAATAGTGTTTCTTTTAGGTTTAAAGTCATGGATGTTTTTATGAAAAGTTTTTCAGCCACGAATTTCACAAATTTTCACGAATTAATATATTTTTAATTGAAGGAATTATAAATGAATTTAGAATCCTTTAATCTGTGGCGAAATTTTTAGTGTAAATTCGGGTAATTCGCGGCAAAAAAATTACTGCACAACAGCAGTGAATTCTATTTCCACCAAATATTCCGGTGCAACTAATTGGCTGATTCCGTAAAATCCGGTTGTTGGTTTTACATCTCTAAAGAAAGCAGAATGCGCTCTGGCTACTTCTTCAAAAGTTGAAACGTCGGTTGTGAAAATTCTTGTTCTAATGACATCTTTCATGCTGACATTTAGATCTTCTAAAACTTTTTCAACTCGCTCTAATATATTATACGTTTGAGCATAAGCATCATCTGCTTTTACCTTATCACCATCAACAATTGCCACGGTTCCAGAAACTTCAATAATATTACCAATTCTTACTGCGCGGCAATATCCCATTTTGTCTTCCCACGGAGATCCAGTTAAGATGTTTTCTCTTTTCATTTTTTATATTTTGCGAATTTGTCTGTATGGTTTTAAAAGAGCAAATTCAGGTTAATTAAGATGTCGCAATTTAAGAATTCTGCCTTTGGCATCCATTAAAAAAAGCTTGAAATCAAATCGGAAATCAAGCTTTTTTGTGATATTAAATTGTTAGTCGATATGTCTTTCCTCGTAAAGACGAAGTTTATTTTGTGCTGTATTTAAACTCTGCTGTAAGTTTTCTATTTTGTTTAATAAGTGCGCAATAGCATCTATTCCTTCAAGATTAATTTTGAGGTCGTAATGCATGCGAATCATTTTTTCGACTGTTGGCAGCTGCTCTGGCTCCAGATATTCATCGTTTTCTTCAATTATAATTTGAATTAAACCGTAGTTGTTAAGTTCTGTTATAAAGGTATTTTCAATTTCATGGTACAAACAAAACTGCTTTATTTGGATTAAATTTTTATTTTTCATGGCTTCTTAGTTTTGCTAATTCTTCAAATAATTCTTTCTCTTTATCCGACAATTTTGTTGGAACTTTTATGGTATAAGTAATGTACAAATCACCAAATTGATTCTCTTTTCTGTAAACAGGAAAACCTTTTCCTTTCAGTTTTACTTTGGTTCCCGGCTGTGTTTCTGCAGGAACTTTGATTTTTACCTTTCCGTCAAAAGTATTGATGTAGGTTTCACCTCCTAGAATCGCAGTATATAAATCAAGCGGTGCCTCGGCATACAAATTGTTGCCTTCTCTTTTAAATTCGGAATTGTTGGCAATAGAAAAAGTAATAAATAAATCACCATTTGGACCGCCGTTTACACCAGGTCCGCCATGATTTGGAATTTTTATAATCTGACCATTTTCAACTCCTGCGGGAATTGTAATTCTAATATTTTTGCCGTTTACCGTTAAACTTTGTTTGTGTGTGGTGTAAGCCGATTTGAGATCTAATTCTAACTCGGCATTAAAATCCTGACCTCTATATTTAGACTGCGATCTGCTTCTGCCTCCGCCATACATCGAATTGAAAAAATCTGAAAAATCACTTCCAGAGAAATCGCCACCTCCAAAACCTGAGAAATCACTATCAGAATATTGAGAACCGCTTTGTCGTCTGCTTTGCTGCTGATTAGGATCGTAACCTGCTTTTTCAAATTCATCAGCATGTTTCCAGTCTTTACCGTATTTGTCGTATTTTTTTCGGTTCTCAGGATTGCTTAAAACTTCATTGGCTTCATTAATTTCCTTAAACTTTTTTTCGGCTTCTTTATCATTCGGATTTAAATCAGGATGGTATTTTCTGGCCAGTTTTCTATATGCTTTTTTGATCTCTGCTTCGGTCGCAGATTTTGTAACGTCTAATACTTTGTAATAATCGATATAATCCATTTTATTGAGTTTTTGTAAATGGTAAAATAAAGTCTTGAAGTTAAGAATAAGTTGTTAATTATCAAAATGATATATTGAGGCTGAATTTTATTTTATTCTTTAAATTGAGTAATATTGGAATTTGGGATTTTTAAATTGGAAATTTAAATTTAAGTTCAAACAAA
The DNA here is from genome assembly GCF_003312915.1 of Flavobacterium fluviale. Taxonomy (NCBI): domain Bacteria; kingdom Pseudomonadati; phylum Bacteroidota; class Flavobacteriia; order Flavobacteriales; family Flavobacteriaceae; genus Flavobacterium; species Flavobacterium fluviale. Next base: position 2,507,770 of record NZ_CP030261.1, read on the forward strand.
TGAAATATTGGCAGGTTTTTTGATTCCAAAAATTAGCTTAATTTATTGTTATAAAAGTCCTAAAGTTGCAATGCCTAATTAAATTATGCTATTTTTGTGTTGCTGGACTATTATTTAAGACTAATTATAAAAGCCGATTCGATAATACTTTTTCAATGAAGCACATTTTATTTTTCATATTGTTTTTTACTGCTTTGTCAGTATCAGCCCAAGCCGAGTTTAATTCTAAATTCAAACCTATTCCCGCCCCAAAGTTTAACGCAAAACCAAAAAAGATTCCAGCTCCTGAGACAAAAGATCCGCAGGCAGAATTAAATGATATTCCAAGTATTAAAACGCCAAATGTTTTTGAAAATACAACGATAACTCAAAAATCTAAATTTCAGATTGGAGAAGAAAAAAGTAAATTTACCATGTCTACAGAAACTGATTTTGCCAATCCAGGCGATCGTTATGTGGCAAAAATGGAAAAAGATCTGGATAAAGCTTTAAAAGATGCCGGCTTACGAGAAGGAAGAGGTGTTTTGGTTAAGAAAAATATTTCGCTGGGAGATTTTAAAACCAAATCGGAATATTTTATTGTGAAGTTCCGTGATTTTGGAGCAATCGATGGAGATTTAGTAAAAGTTTCTTCCAATGAAGTTGTAGTGCGAGATAGACTTTTATTAGATTCTAATTTCCAACAAGTAAAAATTAATCTTAATCCAGGCTTTAATAAATTAGATTTTGAAGCGTTAAATATTGGAACTCTCGGAGGAAATACTGCCGAGATTCAAGTATATGACGATAAAGGCGCAATGGTTACCAGCGATTACTGGGATAATCTTGCTGCGGGTTTTAAAGCTTCAATTGTTGTTACAAAAGAATAAGATAAGATCAAATTATTGATCCTATCTTATTGCTGTTATCTTCTTATAAAATAACTGTTTCCGCATCTGGTTTTTTTCCACTGCCAGTTTCTTTCAATAGAAAACTTACTAAAATTGCTATTGCAATTCCGATAATCCAAAATAGTCCTGCCTGCTGAAAGTGATTTGTTTTATCCAGAGTTCCGTTAAGAGTTCTGCCGAATAAGTGACTGAATAGTGGACTTAGAAGTGTTGTTACTCCAAAAGTTATAAAATTGATGGCTCCTGTAGCACTTCCTTTTACATTGTCTGGATTGGCTTCTTTAATTATAGAATACGGAATCATAGCAGCGCCAGAAGCAACTCCTAATAAAAACATACTGTATTTTGCTGGAAACATATTTGGGAAATATAATAATTGAGTTAAAGCTACAATCATAAAGACAGCACCAAATACCAAGACGGGTTTTCGTTTATTTATTTTGTCTGTAATATATCCTATTAACGGACATCCGAAAACCCAGCCAAAAGCTACCATGGCACTGGATATTGTTGCCGTATGAAAGTCGAAAGCGCGGTCTTTTTGAAAAAAATCCACTGCCCAAGTCATCGCAAATATAGTTGTCGGCGCAAATAGCAATCCCGATATTATACCGCAAAACCAAGACTGCGGATTGCTAAAAACGATCTTATAAGGATTTAGCAGACTTTGTTTCTTTTCTGTACTTTCTATATTTTTATCTGTGATATTGGAAGGAGTTATAAACCAAAGTCCGAAAGCCACAATGATTGTGAAAATTCCAATCGAGAGCCAAAACGTATTGATATTCATTCCTTCTTCAATCAACGGCCCAACAACAAATTGTCCCGCAGAACCACCAAGCATTCCGAGGCATTGTGTAAATCCAATTGCAGTTGCAAGAGATTTTGCCGAAAATCCTTTACTGGCTAAATACACACAGCCCGGAAAAGCAAAAGCGCATCCCGCACCTTGAAACAATCGGCCAACAACACCGCTAAACTGACTCGAAATCATAAATAATAAACAGCCAATTCCTAAAATAAGTGCTCCTGCAAAAAGTGAATATTTAGCTCCAAATCGGTCCAGAGCAATTCCAGCAATTAAACTGCAGGTGGAATAGGTGTAATAATAAGTGCCGACAATTTCTACTAGTCTAATTTCATTCACAGAAAAACTCTGCGAAAGTTCTGGAAACATTACTGCTGGAGCAGAACGTATTACATAATCTAAAAAATAGAAAATCAAACCAAATACCCATGCAATAACATAGTATTTGGTGTATGATTTATTAGTATTTATATCCATGATTCTTTAATTGAGCTTAAATGCCTTCTTTTAAATGTTTATAGTTGGATTTAATAGTGTCTAAAACTTCTTCCATTTTACCGCCCAGCATTAATCGGGTCATCGATTTTGCCATTCCAATTACTTGTTCCCATTCTACTTTAGGAGGCATTGCCAGTGCATTTGGATTAGTGAAAATATTTAATAAAACGGGACCATTATGGCGGAAAGCATTTTCAATTGCACCTTGAACTTCTTCAGGTTTATGAACGTTTACACCCTGAAATCCCATTGCCTGAGCAATTAAACCAAAATCAGGATTCACCATATCTGTTTCATTATCGGGTAAACCGCTGACTTCCATTTCAAGTTTTACCATTCCTAAAGCACGGTTGTTAAAAACAATAATTTTAATCGGAATATTGTATTGATGAATGGTTGCCAAGTCACCTAAAAGCATAGAAAGACCGCCGTCGCCGCACATCGCAATAACTTGTCTTTCCGGATGTGCCAAAGCGGCTCCAATTGCCATCGGCATCGCGTTTGCCATAGAACCGTGGTTAAATGAACCTAACATTTTTCGCTGCCCCGTTCCTTTAATAAAACGAGCTCCCCAAACACAGCTCATACCAGTATCTACGGTAAAAACTGCATCTTGATCTGCCAGTTTATCAATAATGTGTGCTACATATTCAGGCTGAATAGTGTCTTCTCCGCCATTATCATTAATATAAGTATTCATGCTTTCTTTTACACTGCTGTATAATTTTAGCTGCGCTTGTAGAAAACTATCATCTGTTTTTGCTTCCAAAAGCGGCAGTAAAGCTTCAATCGTATCGGCAACATCACCGCATAAACCCTTGTAGAGGTTGGCTCTTCTTCCTAAACGTTCCGTACTTGTGTCAATTTGGATGATTTTATTATCTGAAGGCATGAATTTATCATAAGGAAAATCAGTTCCTAATAATAAAACCAAATGCGATTCGTGCATACTATGATAAGCAGAAGGCTGACCGAGTAAACCTGTCATTCCTATTTCGTTAGGATTATTCGGCTGTATGCTCATTTTTCCTCTAAAAGAATACCCAACAGGAGCTTTAATATGTTGTGACAACTGCACCACCTGATCATGCGCTTTTTCGGCTCCAATTCCGCAGAACAAAGTTATTTTAGAACTTTCATTTATGGCTTTTGCTAAATGCTGTAATTCAGTGTCAGAAGGTCGGATAACAGGATTACAATGAAAATATTGAGTAGAAATATTACTTTCAACAGCTTTTAATTCAGAAACGTCGCCCGGTAAACCAATAACAGCAACGCCTTTTTTGCCTAAAGCATGCTGTATGGCTGTTTGGATAATTCTTGGCGCTTGCTCCGCCGTCATAATCATTTGATTATAGCAGCTGCAATCGTCAAAAAGTTTAATGGTATTGGTTTCCTGAAAATAATCCACTCCCATTTCGTTGGTATTAATCGTAGAAGCAATTGCTAAAAGAGGAACATGCGAACGATGCGCATCATACAATCCATTAATTAAATGAACGTGACCAGGACCGCAGCTTCCAGCGCAAACAGCAAAACCGTCTAATTCTGCTTCGGCCGCTGCAGCATATGCGCCGACTTCTTCATGTCGCACATGAATCCATTTTATTTTTCCGCTTCTGCGAATTGCATCATTAAAATGATTTAAACTATCGCCAGTAACCGCGTAAACGCGTTTCACTCCAGCTTCTACCAACATGTCTACTAATTGTTCGGCAACTATTTTACTCATGAGTTATATTTTAAAATTAATATTTAGAAAGTGCAGCATTGGTTATGGTTTACTTCTTAATAATTAGATTTTAAAGCATTTGGGCAGTAATCTGAAGGGGTTTTATAAAATTAAGGAAAAGATCTGGTTTTTCTAGTAAGGTTCTAAGATACTTAGATGCTAAGATTCTAAGATTTTATTTTTAATTATAAAAAAAGGTTCAAAGAAAAAAGTTTTATTTTTTTCTTTGAACCTACAGCTAAGAAACTTAGTACCTTAGCATCTCAGAGCCTTAGCCCCTAAAATTAAAACGGATCCGCAGTCACTCTAAACTTCATGTCTGCTTTTACGGTAACGTCTTTTGTAAGGGTTTCTTTTAAGGTTACCTTAGTTCTAATTTTGTAGCTTTCTGCTTTTATGTACTGATCTAATTTTTTATCTGTGCAAATTAAATCAATTGTATTTGCGGTTGTGTTGATATTGTCTTGGTAAGCCAATTCAATTTCATCAGAATTGGTTGTGGAAATATATAAATGAACCGATTTTAAAAACGTAAAAGTTTTATCAGAAGGTTCGGAAATGGATAATTTAAGCGATCTAATTTTTACATCTTTTACCAAACTAGCCTTCGTTTTATTGTTTTCAAATTCTGCTGAAGAATTAGTTGTGACATCTGGAGTGATTATTTCCGATGGTAAATTGATAGGAGATGTGCTCTTGATTTTAATAGAAGTCTCATTCGAAATATTGAAACTTAATAAATCATCAACAGCATCACAAGAAGTTAAAACTAACGATAACAATAGGGTAACGGCAACAAATTTTGATTTCATAGTTAAATTGTAATTGGGTTTTTCGTTAGATACGAGATATTTTATTTTTTAGTTTTAAGGTTCAAAGGCTCAAATGGACAAAGTTTCAAAGTAAAAAAAAAATAAACCTCTGAACCTTTGCATCTTTGAGCCTTTGAACCTCAAAATCGGAACGTTGAAAAAATATTTTATTTTTTCAACGTTCCGATTTTTCAATTTCGAATATAAAAAGTATTTTTGCGCATGCAACACAACGTACTTATTTTAGATTTCGGATCGCAATATACTCAGCTTATTGCGCGTAGAGTTCGCGAATTAAATATATTCTGCGAAATTTTTCCTTACAATCACATTCCAAGTGATTTATCAAGTTATAAAGCCGTAATTTTAGGAGGAAGCCCTTTCTCTGTTAGAGGAGAAGATGCGCCACATCCTGATTTATCGCAAATTAGAGGTAAACTTCCAATGCTTGCCGTTTGTTATGGAGCGCAGTACTTAGCGCACTTCAGCGGTGGGGAAGTTGCAGCTTCAAATACCAGAGAATATGGTAGAGCAAACTTGTCTTATATTAAAGAAGGTGAAACTTTCTTTGACGGAGTTTCAGAAAACAGCCAAGTTTGGATGAGCCATAGTGATAGTATTAAATCACTTCCTTCAAACGCTGTAAAATTAGCAAGTACGCATGATGTAGAATTTGCAGCTTACAAAATTGAAGGCGAAACTACTTATGCAATTCAATACCATCCAGAGGTTTACCATTCAACAGATGGATCAAAAATGCTGGAGAACTTTTTAGTTAAAATTGCCGAAGTTCCTCAAAATTTTACACCAAATGCTTTCGTAGAAGAAATGGTGGCAGAATTAAAAGAGAAATTAGGAAATGATAAAGTTGTTTTAGGATTATCAGGCGGTGTAGATTCTACTGTTGCTGCGGTTTTATTGAATCAGGCAATTGGTAAAAACCTTTACTGTATTTTCGTAAACAACGGTCTTTTACGTAAAAACGAATTCCAAAATGTATTAGATCAATACAAAGGAATGGGATTAAACGTAAAAGGTGTAGATTCTGGAGATCGTTTTCTTTCTGAATTAGCAGGAATTAGTGATCCTGAAACTAAACGTAAAACTATTGGACGTGTTTTCATCGAAGTTTTTGATGATGAATCTCATTTAATTGAAGACGTAAAATGGTTAGCACAAGGAACTATTTACCCAGACGTTATCGAGTCTGTTTCTGTAAAAGGACCATCTGCAACTATTAAATCACACCATAATGTTGGTGGATTGCCAGATTACATGAAATTAAAAATTGTAGAACCACTTAGAATGTTGTTTAAAGACGAAGTTCGTAGAGTTGGAGCTACTTTAGGAATAGATCCAGAATTATTAGGAAGACACCCTTTCCCAGGACCAGGATTATCAATTAGAATTTTAGGAGATATTACTCCAGAGAAAGTGCAAATTTTACAAGATGTTGATTCTGTTTTTATCGAAGGATTAAAATCTTGGGGATTGTACGACAAAGTTTGGCAGGCTGGAGCAATTTTGCTTCCGGTAAACAGTGTTGGAGTTATGGGCGATGAGCGTACTTACGAAAAAGTAGTAGCGTTGAGAGCAGTAGAATCAACAGATGGTATGACTGCTGACTGGGTTCACCTACCGTATGATTTCTTGATGAAAGTATCAAACGATATTATCAATAAGGTAAAAGGTGTGAATCGTGTAGTTTATGATATTAGTTCAAAACCACCTGCAACAATTGAGTGGGAATAATAGCAGTTTTTAAAATTAAGGTCTTACATTTGTAAGGCCTTAATTTTTTATAACCTACTATTTATGAGAGAACTTTTAACAATTTCTCTTGTCTTTATTTTGTCTTTTAACAAAATAACTGCGCAAGATTCAATTATTGAGCACAAGATTCAAAAAGGAGAAACTGCTTATTTTATTGCCCAAAAGTATAAGGTTTCTATAGATGAGATTTACAAACTCAACCCCGAATCGCAAAGTGGAATCAAGGATAATCAGATTATAAAGATTCCAGTTCACAACTCCCCAAACATTATTAAAGAGCAGCAGCAAACACATATTGTTGCGCCCAAAGAAACGCTCTTCGGCTTATCCAAACAATATCATGTTTCTGTAGAAGCCATTCAAAATGCCAATCAACAAATTCTTGCCAGCGGACTTCAAATCGGTCAAGAATTAATAATTCCTCAAAATTCAGAACATTCATCTAAGCAAGAAACTTCTGTTTCATCTAAAACCACTCATCAGGTCTTGGCTAAAGAATCTTTGTTTAGCATTGCGAGACAGTACAATGTTTCGGTTCAGGATTTAGAAAACTTAAATAAAGAAATACTTCAAAACGGACTGCAGATTGGTCAGACGATTGTCATTCCAAACAAAAGAAAAACTTTAGACGGAAGAGTTCGTGTCATTAATCAAGAAACTGTTTTTCATGTGGTTGAGCCAAAAGAAACAAAGTTTTCTATTGCAAAGAAATACGGAATATCAATCGATCAGCTTGAATCTCAAAACCCAGAAATTGTAAACGGATTGGTAGTTGGCAACAAATTGGCCATCAATACAAGAGCAATACAACCAGCAAATGAAAGTGAAGAACTAATGCTGGCATTGGCAGAAAAGCAGGTTGTGGTTGAAAAAACAAAAGCAAAAACAGTTGAGATCGATGATTTAAAAGATCGTCTTATTGTTCAGAAAGAGATGAATCAGAAAATTATAAAGATTAATGATCTGAAAGTCAATCTGAATGACATGAACGGTTCCAAAGAAAATTCAGTAGAAAAACTTCGTTTGGTTTTAGAAGCCAATAAAAATGTTCAGGATATTTTAATGGCCAAATTAGATTCGTTGGTCAATTCTATGAATAATGATTTGAAAGAATTGAAGAAAATGGATATTTTAAATGTTGATGAATCTAAAAGGTTGGAAAAAAAATCATCTGAAGGAATCAATAAAACCAATGAATTATCTTCTCAATTAAAGAAAGAACTGGCAGAAAACAGAAAAGCTTATGCCGGTTTAATGAATAAAGTAGAACGAATTGCCGTTGAGGAAAATCAGGAGTATAAGAAGAAAATCCGCGAAAGCGAAAAAAGTAACAACTCAGCTTCATTACAGCAGCGTTTGTCGTTAGAAGAAATTAAACGTTATAAAATAGAGCAGGAGCAGGGCGATGCGCAAAATCAGCTTTTGATTGCAAAAATTGACTCACTTGATATTCAGAAAAAAATCGAAGTAAAAAGACACATAAGCAAAGCTGCTTATTATAGTATGGAAGCTAGAAAATTTGATGACAAGCTGGCTTTGGTTAAACTGAAAAAGTATCAGGACGAAGCGGTTAAAAAACAGAACAAAAATAATACTGCCGAAAGTGCGAAAACAATTTCATTGGAAGAAATGAAACAAGAATTGAAAGACAATCCGTTACGAACTGATAAAACAGTAAAAGTGGAAGTTTATGATAATCTTAAAGAAGTTTCGAATGGGTATTACTTAGTTTTGGGTATATTTACAGACGCAGTTGAACGTGATAAGTTTATTATGAAACTCATTGATTCTGGCAATTTTAACGCTAGTTTCTTCTTTAATATTAACAGCCTTTCGTACTATGTTTACAGTGATAAGTTCGAAAACATGGAAGAAGTGCTTTATCAATGCAAGAAAAAAGAAGAAGATGAGTTATATAAAGAAGTCATTATTGCCAAAGTAGAAATTGATTTGAGGTAATTTTTGAACGATTAAACAAACGGCGCGAATTTTGCTTTAAGGAAAATTTGTAAATTGCTTTTAGAATTAGAAATTAAATTGTTTTTAAGCCTTATTATGAAATATTATTTAACATTATTGTCTTTTGTATTCTTTATCTCTTCAAACGCTTTTTCTCAGGAAAAGGTAGTTAAGTATAAAGTTTCCAGTGGAGAAACCATTAATCAGATTGCACAGAAATTTAAGGTAACGCCTTTTGATATTTATCAATTAAATCCAGATGCAAGAACAGGTTTGACTCCTAATTCGGTATTGTTGATTCCGACGAAAACAGGTGAAGCCAAAAAAGAAGTTTCTGAAACAAAAACTCCTGCAGCTTCTGGAAAAGAAGTGATTCATGAAGTACAGCCAAAAGAAACTTTTTACAGCATTGAGAAGAAATATGGAATTTCGGACGAAGCTTTAAAAGCAGCGAATCCATTTTTAGAAAAAACTGGTGTTCAAATTGGACAAAAACTGGTAATTCCTGCTAAAGGATCTGCTCCAAAAACAGCAGCAAAACCTGCAAAAGAAAAAGGTTCTGAAAAATATGTATATCACGATGTGCAGCCAAAAGAAACTAAATTTGGTATTGCCAAACAGTATAATATGACTGTTGAAGAATTAGAAAAACGCAATCCGGATATTGTTGCCAGTCTGCCGGTTGGTTACAGATTGACAATTAAAGGAAAAGCTCCGAAAACTGAAACTACTTCGGTAGAGACAGCAAAACCTGTAGAAAGTAAAAAACCTGCTGAGACTTCTAAAAAAGCAGTGACTTATATGGAATATCAGGTAAAGCCAAAAGAAACATTTTATAGTTTAGGAAGAGTTTTTCATTTAACTCAAGAAGAATTAGTGGCATTAAATCCTTCGCTTTCTGAAGGTGTAAAAGAAGGAATGGTTCTGAAAGTTCCTGCAGGATACATTGCACCAGCTCCAATTGTGGCAGCGCAGGTTCCTGTTGATTCTTCAAGTAACAAACCAGTTGAAAATACTGGCGGAGGTATTAAGATTATTGATAAAGTAAAATCTACAGAAAATGATAATGCAGAAATTGTAGAGTTAAGTAAAAAAAGAGGTGCTAATGAACGTAAAAAAGTAGTTCTTTTACTTCCTTTCAATTTAGCGAAAGTACAAAGTGATACTTCTGGAACTGCGAACAGAATTAAAAACGATAAGTTCTTAAACATGACTTTAGATTTTTATTCTGGAGCTATGATGGCAATTGACTCTGCAAAAACATTGAAACTGCCAATTGATGTTGCTATTTATGATTCGCAGGAAACTAAAACGACTTCTAATGTTCCTAGTTTAATTAGTAAACTTCAAGATGCTGATGCGGTTATTGGGCCATTTTACCAAAATAATGCTGAATCAACTGCTAATACACTTCGCTTGTATAATGTTCCTGTTATTTCTCCATTATCAAAAGACAGCGCAAACCCGATTGATAATTTGTATCAGTCTATACCGTCAAATGATGTAATTAAAAATGCTGTTTTTGATTATATGCGTTCTAAAAACGGAAACATTGTAGCAGTTGTAGACAAGAAAAAAGAATCGGTTATAAATTATATTAAACAAAATCAGAGAGGCGTTGCATTTGCTTCGTTAACTGAAACTGGAGGTATAGATGTTGCCAATTTGAAAAGTCTGTTAATGCCAAACCGCATGAATTATGTAGTTATGGAAACAGGAAATACAGCAATGGTTAAAACTACTATTAAAGCTTTAATTGATTCTCAAAAAACGTGTCAGGTGCAGCTGGTAATTCTTGAGCCAAACAGTACACTGGATACAGATGAAATTAGTTTTGATAACTTAGTGAAATTAAAATTGATGTATCCGTCTGTAACTCGCGAAAGCGACGAGCAGGGAGTTTTAATTTATGAAAAACAATACCGCCTGAAAAATAAAGCAAATCCAACTACTTATGCAACAAGAGGTTTTGATGTTACTTTCGATACGATGATGCGTTTGGTACAGGGAAAGACTTTTCAGGAAACGGCAGATTTAATGACTACACAGCAAGTAGATAATAAATTTCAATATTATAGAAAAGAAGATGGCGGACACGCTAATAAAGGTGTTTACATCTTATACTATGACAGTGACTTAACTTTAAAAGTAGCAAATTAATGACATCAAAAGTAACCTATTTAGGAGATTTAAGAACAAAATCAATTCATGTGCAGTCGGGAAGCGAAATCATTTCTGACGCACCATTAGATAATAACGGAAAAGGCGAGGCTTTTTCTCCAACAGATACAGTTGCAAACGCTCTGGCTAGCTGTATGATGACTATTATGGGAATTAAAGCACGTGATTTAGAGGTTGATTTTGTTGGCTCAACAGCCGAAGTAACAAAAATCATGAATGCAGAACCAAGAAGAATCGGCGCAATAGAAATTGTATTTGAAATGCAGGGTGTTGCTGATCAAAAGAATAAAACTATTCTGGAGCGTGCAGCAATGACTTGTCCGGTATTTCTAAGTTTGAGCAGTGAAATCGAAAAGAATATTACTTTTAACTGGAAGTAATTTATACAGCAATAACTAGAGCCATCTGAATAAAATCAGGTGGCTTTTTTTTGGGATGGATAGACCTAAAATAAACAAGAGAGCACTTTTTGAATGATGCTCTCCTGCTTTCTTTAACTAACCAATATTTATTCTGAAAACTCCAATTTTTTCAATTTATTCCATCCGCCGCGTGTGAAATCTGGTATTTCAACTGGAGCAGAATTATTATCTAATGAAATTTCGGTTAACGGACCAAGACAAGACCATTCTGCTAAATCATAAACATCCATGTCTAACGGAAGTCCTTTTTGTAAGCAGTAAATTAATCTGTAATCCATGATGAAATCCATACCGCCGTGGCCGCCAACTTTTTTAGCCTGCTCTTCGATTCCTTTTGCGATTGGATGTTTGTATTTTTCCATCAACGCTTTTTTAACGTCAGCAGGAACAAAGGAATGTGCGCTTAATTTTTCATGATTTGGTTTAACGTCATCCCCTAATTCTTTTCCGTCCAAAGCATAACCTTCTAACGGATATTTATTGGCAAAACCTTTTGTACCGCTTAATTGGTACATTCTGCTGTATGGGCGAGGAGAAGTTACATCATGCTGAATCTGAATTGTTTTTCCATTTTCAGTACGAATCATGGTCATGGTATGATCTCCGTTTCTAAAATCTTTAATTTCTTTTCCTGATTTTTCTTTGATATAAGCAGGATTTCCAACAGCTTTTGTGTCCATAGAAACCAAGAAATTCATTTTGTCACCACGGTGGATATTCAGCGCCTGACAGGCCGGCCCCATTCCGTGTGTTGCATATACATCGCCTCTGTGTTTGATGTTGTAATCCATTCTCCAGTTGTTCCAATATTCTCCCCAAAATGGCTGTAAACCATGAATGTAAGAACCTTCAGCATGAAGAATTTCTCCAAACAAACCTTGTTGTGCCATATTTAAAGTAGTTAGTTCGAAGAAATCATAAACGCAATTTTCAAGCTGCATACAATGTTTTCTCGTTTTTTCAGAAGTATCAATCAGTTCCCAAATTTCTTTCATAGTCAATGCACCCGGAACTTCAATAGCAACGTGTTTTCCATCTTTCATTGCCTGAACTCCAATAACAGCATGATGAAGCCAGTCTGTCGCTACATATACTAAATCTACATTGGGTAGAGCGGTTACTTTTCTCCAAGCATTTTCGTCTCCGTAAAATTCTTGTGCTTTTGGAAATCCAGCTTTGGTTAAAATCTCATTTGCTTTAGAAGTATTTTCTTGAGTCATATCACATAGCGCTACAATTTCAACACCCGGAATATGTGTCATGCGTTCTACTGCTCCAGGACCGCGCATTCCAAGACCTATAAAAGCAACACGAACAGTTGGAATCGCTGGTGCTGTCAAACGTAAGACATCGGTTTGACCTTTAGCACGTGAAGGAGTTTTTGTTTTTATCATTTGAGCCGTTGCAAATGTTCCCCACAACATGATGCAAACGGCCAAAATGAATTTTAAATTACTGGTTTTCATAATTAATTGTTTTAAATGTTTTGATAGTTTTTTGACTATCGGAAATATTGATATTTTTTATTTTTTGAGATTGTCTATTGTAAGTTATTAAAATTTATTTCAGGTTTTTTATTGGTCATAGGTCTTGTAAAGTTAGTTTTTGGTGTGGTATAATTATTAAAAAAGCCTCCATTTTTTAAATAGAAAGAATCGCTTTCTGTTCCGCCAGAAAAATCCATTCGGTATTCTTTTGCACCAGTATTGTCATTGGTAAATCTAGCGGTATTAATTTCTGCCCAGTTTCCTTTTTCATCACAAATCCATTGATTGTTAAACAAAACTTTACGTGATAAATCGCCTTGTTCTGGAATGAAATTTTCTAAAAAAGAATGAAATCTTTTTAAATAAGTATTGGTTTCTGGACGGTTAAAACTTGCAATCAGCATCCATTTATTTAATTCTGGAGCAAAAAAGTACGCTGTATAAGTTGTGGTATTGTTTCCGTTTGGAGATCCTTTAAGCAGGAATTTATAAGTTGTGCCTGCTTTCCAGTTATACTTTAAATAGCTCTGACCTCCAGAACCTTCATTTCCAAATTCTCCTGTATGTACATTTTCGCCTTTCTTAAGCATTTTGATTTTATGAGATTCAGGAATGCTGTTGGGATCATCTGTAGTAAAGGGACTCCAAACCGAAAATAAAACTCTTCTTTCGGTGGCTGAGTTGACCTGAATTCCGAAATAGCCTTCGCCAAAACCATTTGCCATAAAATAAGAACCAATTTTGTCTTCGTTTTGAGGAACGGTAATTTCGTTGTAAAACCATTCGGCATTTATGTTTTCTGGAACAGGATAATTTAAGTGGACGGATGGACCGCGTCGTCCCCAATGATAAAAATTCCCTTCGTTATTTGGAACATAAGAAATTTTTCCGTCGTAATCAGCGCTGGAAATTTTTAATCGATTGATAGATGGAAAACGATCACCAGTTTTACTAATTCCCCTTATTTTCAGAGCCACATAACCTTCCTGATTAATCTTCCAGTTTCCTATTTTAAGAGCTTTTTTTGAAGTATTGAATGTAACTTTTTTTGTTTGATTATTAATTGAAAATTCAAGCTCTGATTTTCCGTAAACTTCTACAGATTCTTCTACAGAAATCTGGAAAGTTCCAGGTTTAAAAATTCTGAAATATACCGTAAAGGTTTCATCAGCATTTTTCCAGTTCTCGATGCCATTGTCTGTTATCGTATTGTTTTCGTCTAAATGTTTAGAACTGAATGCATTTCCTGCTAATGGTAAAGAAATCTCCATTTTTGGATTTTCGAGAACATTATTTTCAGTATTCGTTTCATTGTGATCAGCACAAGAAAAAGATACAAGTGAAAAAGCTAAAATCAGGTTGAGTAAATTTTTCATTAGTAAGTATTGAATGATTAACTTTTTTTAAACCTCTCTAGTTTTGCAGCTAGAGAGGCTGTTAAAAACAATAAACAAATCTAAAACGATTATGGATTTTGGGTTAACGTTCCCGGATAAGCATTAATTTCTGACTGTGGAATATATTGTACCACTCGTAAACTCGAAGCGGGAACATCGTTCATTGGTAAATGGGGACCAGGATAACGACGAGTCATTGTCTGCCCGTTTCTGTAAACATCGTAACCGCGGTGCGCTTCAAATGCAAGTTCCAATTGACGTTCTTCATCAATTCTTTGTACAGCATTTGTGCTGTTTAAAGAAGTGTAGCCGCCTCCTGCAATCGCTCTTTCGCGAACAATATTCAAATTTGTCAATGCATTGGTATAATCTCCTTTTTTGGTGTAAGCTTCAGCGAGATTCAAATACATTTCGGCCAGTCTTGAAATGATAGGAGAGTGCAAGTGGGAATCATTATCCTGAAGTGAACATTTTGTGATATAATACATTGGATAAACACGATTTAGAAGCATCATATAATCTTTTTCACCAGTATATGTTTTTCCTTCGTATACAATTGAATATTGATTTTCTGCAGCGTTTACGGTGGTCAAATTATAATTTGTACTTCCGATAGTAATAAAAAACGAACCATCAGGATTGCGTTTTAAAGGCTGCTGCATATAGTTATATCCAGTTTGAGTTCCACCAGCATTGTAGACATCGTATATAAAACGGAAAGCTTCTGTTTTGTTTCCTGCAGCGTCTGTTGCATATTGCGGATCAATAAACGCCCAGCGTGCATCGTTTTTTCCTCCCGCTTTTCTAAGCAAATCTAAATATTTGGCACTGGCATACATTTCTCCCCAGCCTTGACCTTGAATATTGGCATACATACCTCCAATTCCGTAATAATGATCGTAGCCAGAAAACTCAGATGCAACTTGCTTTACTGCAAAAATGGTTTCTGTTTGTTCAGGAGCATCAGGAGCATAAGTATTATATTTCATAAAACTTGCACGGCTTAACAAACTGTAACGGCCGCTTGAAATTACTTTGTTTGAATATTCGATAGATAATGTTGCATACTCTTGATTTGGCGTTTCATAAGTACCGCTCATATATAAGTAGATTCTCGAAAGCATTGCTTGTGCGGCTTCTTTTGTGGCATAAGCAGCTGTTTTATCTGCATTCATTAAAGCTTCTGCTTTTTTCAAATCGTTTATGGCCTGCGCATAAGTGTCTTTTACAGTAGAGCGATCTGGTAATGTCAGGTTGTTTAAATCTGCAGGAAGGCCATTTACAATGGGAACCCCTAAATTATTTTCAGGAGATTGTGCATAAGGTCGTCCGTATGTTTTGCATAAGTAGAAATAAATCATACCTCTTAAGTAATAAGCTTCTCCTAATTGCTGGTCTACAGCCTCGCTTTCACCTTCTTTAATAATTTTTATTAAATCGCTAGACTGCGAAATAATTTTATAACTATTATTCCAAAAAACAGATAAACGACCGTTATTGGTAACATGCTGATAGGAAATAAAAGAATAAAAAGCATCAGTAGAAGTTCCTCTAATCATAATATTGTCGCCTGGATATTCGCCGACTCTATGCATAACATCAGACCAGCCTTTAAGCTGTGCATAACATCCGTTTAATAAAACTTCAATAGAAGCTTCTTTATCTTCCTGAATTTTGTCTTGTGTATAGGAATCAAATGGTTCTCTGTCTAACTCACATGAAGACAGGAAACTAATTGCTGTAAGTAATAGAAATATCTTTTTCATGATTTTGTTTTTAAAGAGTTAAGTTAAGTCCCAATACCACTTTTCTTGTTGAAGGATAAACCTGTGTAGCAACCCCTGCAATGGCACCATTGATAGGTGGAATTTCGGGATCGACTCCAGAATAATGTGTGATCGTGAATAAATTCTCTCCAGCGATGTAAAGTCTTAGATTTGAAATATAAAGACTTTCGATAGGCATGTTATAGCCAAAAGTCACGCTTCTCATTTTTAAATAAGTTCCAGTTTCGAGGAAACGAGAAGAAGCTTTATTTGAGTTGCTTGGATTGTTGTAAATTGCCTGCGGATGTGTTGCAATATCTCCAGGTTTTTCCCAACGGCTCCAGCCGCTATGTAAGTTCATTTGATTACGGTCTGTATAAGCACCGTCTGAATCAAATTCAGCTCTTGCATAATTGTAAATTTCTCCGCCTACAGAATAACTGAAAATCGCTGCAAAATCGAATTTTTTATAATTTAGATTTGTAGAAAAACCACCAAAGAAGTCGGGTGTATAAGCTCCAATTACTTTTTGGTTTTTAGAAGCATCTGCATAGTCGTAGGTTTTTACACGAGCTCCGTTTGCGTCTGTTGTCATCCATTGCGGTTTTCCATTCTCTGGATCTACACCAGCCCATTCTGTTAAGTACCAGCTGTCTACATCTCTTCCTGGAGTAAGCAGTTTAGAAGCAGAACCTGCTATACCGCTCCCGTCTCCCACAATAATTTGTGTTTTGCCTCCGTAAAGACTTGTAACTTTATTTTTGTTTGTACCGATGTTCGCATCAACAGACCATTTTAAGTTATCATTTTTGATAATATCTACATTTATCGATGCTTCAAAACCTCTGTTGTTTACCGCTCCAACGTTTCTCCAAATGCTTGTTACGCCAATTACACCTGGAAGAGGCACTCTGTATAAAAGATCAGAAGTGTTTTTGTTGTAATAATCCAAAGTTATATTCACACGGTTGAATAATCCGATATCCAAACCAACATCGCCGGTATATGTTTTTTCCCAGCTTAAATCTGGATTGGCCAATTGTGAAATTAAGGCTCCAGGATTTTCATTGTAACTCTGTGAAAAAGAATATAGCGGAAGGTGAGGGTATAAGCTGTTCGGTCTATTTCCAACAGAACCGTAGCTGGCTTTCAATTTTAAGTTATTTATAAAATCAGCATGAAAAAAGCTTTCTTTATGAATGTTCCATCCACCGCTTATAGAAAAGAAATTTCCATATTGCGCATTATTTCCAAAGTTTGAAGCCCCATCACGACGAAAAGAAACTTGTCCTAAATAACGATCGTCATAAGAATAATTCAAATTTGACAGCAAAGATTGCACAGCCCATTGAGATCTTCCTCCTGCTACTTTTTCTGGAACTGCGGCTGCATCTGCAACAACAATCCCGGGCGGAATTCCAGTTGCGACTCCGTTGCTGTATTTAGAATTGTATTCGTTCCATTCGTAACCTGCAACAGCATTAATACTGTGTTTATCAATAGTGGTATTGAATCTCAAAAGCTGGTTGGTGTAAACTCTATTGTAAGTACTGAAATAATCTTCAATTCTACCTTTAACCGCTTCACCCGATGAAGATCTAGGATCTGAATAATAAGTCGAATTGTAGTTTCCGAAAATGTAATTATTTACAGAAGCAAAAGTCAGCCAGTTTGTAAATTTGATATCAAAATCCATATTTCCACGAACGGTGTAACTTTCAGATTCACCATAATTCCATTGTAAATCATACAAGTAATTGGAGCCGGTTGTGTTTACCCATGTCGGATTTGGAGCATTTCCAACTAGAGTTCCATCTTCCGAATACGGACTATCCCACGGCATGTTTCCGTATAACGCGCCTACAGAATGCTGCTGGTCAAATGTTGTTTCTTTGGTTAAATTTATTTGAGGACGCAGTGTAAACCAAGTATTGGGTTTGTACTCAAATTTCATTAAACCATTGTATTTTTTATATTCGTAACCTTTTACGGCTCCAGTTTCATCGTAATATCCTAGAGAAACGTAGCTTTTAAAATTATCACCGCCTCCGCTAATAGATAAATTATAATCGTTTGCTATTCCTGTTTGAGTACCATTGTTCCACCAGTCATAGTTTTTATTTCTTAATTCTGGAGTCCACCACCATACATTTTCAAAATCTTCTTTGTTCGCAAAAGAATCATATAAGTCATATAATTCTGCACCGTTCATAATATCAAAATTTCCGTTGTTGATTGTAGTCAATGCTGTTCTGGCAGAAAAGTTGATAGTCGGTTTTCCTTTTTTACCGCTTTTTGTGGTTACAACAATAACTCCATTTGCACCTTGAGATCCGTAAACGGCTGTAGAAGCAGCGTCTTTAAGAACAGTTAGTGTTTCGATATCTGCTGGATTCATATTTCCAGAACTGTTTCCAACAATGACACCATCGATAACCCATAACGGATCTGTACTTCCGTTTACAGTAGTTCTACCGCGGATTATAATTTTTCCCACTGATCCTGGTTGGCCTCCGCCTGTGTTTACAAAAACACCAGTAGCTTTTCCTGCAAGCATATTTTCAACAGCGGGTGTCGTAATGTCAACGATTTTTTTGTTATCTAAAGTCTGAAGTGATCCCGTTAAACTCTCTTTCTTTACTTTACTGTATCCTACAACGACAACTTCGTCCATTTGCTGGCCTAATTCTTTCATTATTATTTTTAAAGAAGAATTTCCTGCTGCAGTTTCTTGTTCCTGCATTCCAAGAAATGAAAACACTAAGATTGTTGAGGAACTTGGAACTTCGATGGCAAAACTACCGTCCATATCGGTTTGAACACCAGTTTTACTCCCCTTAATCACAACATTCACTCCAGGAATTGGAGTTCCTTTTTCGTCGACTACTTTCCCTTTTACAACTTTTTGAAATGCCAATAAACTGGTTTTGTTTGAAGCGATTTCACTAATCGGTGCTGCAGACGCTGCTTGAATACTTAAAGACAACAATGAAAACAAGGCCGTTTTTAAGCTTTTTTCAAGTACTGAATGCATTCTAAAAGTGCTGGACTTTTTAGCGAATACTTTTTTCATACTCTGGTTAGGTTTTGGTTAATACTTGAGTTTTTTGTTTAGTTGATTTTTTCTTTTTTCAATTAAAATTTTGGTTTTGTTGACGTTTTTGAATTCGTTTTTTTAGGTAAAAATGATCGAAAATGAATGAATATTTTGCCCTCAAAATTCTAATTGCTCGACGAAACTATTGATTAAAATTTTATAAAACAAGAAAAAACACAAAAAATGTGCTCGAACACACAAAATTAATGTTCTCGAGCACATAAAATTGCAGCAGTGATTTTTTTTCGCCAAAAAAGCTGCAGATATTCTAAAATAAAATGTAAAAATGACAGTTGCTAGATTTAATCGGATTCTTAGAGGGTTGTTTTCTTTTTTAAAGAATATAAGGCGCATTAGTTTTTTACTAAGAATTTCGCAATTGTCGATTTCTAATGCTAAGAATTAATCAAGTATTTTTAAGATTAAGATATGTGAGTTTTTTCTTTCTCTCTTCTTTTTATTTTGAAATTGAAAAATGAGCATTAGATTTTATGAAAAAGTTTGTCTTATTTAGCAGTTACAAAATAGATGCAAAATGCTGTTGTTCTTGAAGCGTTAAAAAGTGATCATAAAAAGCACTTTTTTTTATTTTGGAAAATTAAATAAAAGCAAAAAAATGAGTTCAGATTTAAAAGCCTATAAAGTCAATTTTGTTAAACAAAATGAAAAAGTAAATATTGAGAATTTAGATTATGATTTTTGGAAAAAAGCAGATTGTTTAACAGATTTTTGCTCGCCTTGGAAAACAGAATCATTTTCAAAAATTGAATTTCGGGCAAGATGGGATCTAGACTTTTTGTATTTTAATTTTCAAGTGTATGACTCGGAAATCTATATTGACAGAAAAGACAATTCTACAGATAGTATTTGTAATTCAGACCGAGTAGAGCTTTTTTTTAGAAAAGATGAAAAATTAAGTCCCTATTACTGTCTCGAAATGGATGTCGATACTCGTATTCTAGATTTTGAAGCTTATCCTAATTGGAACTTTGACTATAATTGGAACTGGCCAAAAGGACATTTAGAAATTTTTTCGTTTAAAAATCCCAATTCTTTTACTGTTCAAGGAATAATAAGTATGGCTTCTTTAAAAGAATTAAATTTGATTCAAGATAATACTATCGAAGCAGGTGTTTATCGAGCTAAGTTTTCACAGAATGAAAATCTAGAATATGAGCCAACCTGGATTTCATGGATTAATCCCAAAACAGAAAAGCCTAATTTTCATATCGCTTCTTCATTCGGAAAATTTATTCTTGAAGAATAATCTAGAAATCAATAGATATAGAAATCTGCATTTTCGACATTAATAATATCAATTGGCAGTAAAATCGTTTCGGGTATTTCTTTGCTGTACAAGAAATACTCTGCCAGCGTGCTCACGCCAAGATAAGCCTGTCTTTTTTGGTTTTGATGAATCAAGAAATGCAGTAATCCTTCGTTTAAATAATTCACATTTTTTTCGATTAAATCGTAACCAATCAAGGCTGTCTTTTTACCTTTTTGGGCAGCTAGAGTGGCAGCAATTTGATAAGCTTTGGAAGTTGTGATAAAAACACCGCTTAAATCTGGGTTTTCTTCTAGAAAATTTAAAAACTTACTTTCAACATTGGGATGCTTTAATTTTAGCGTTGTAAGCGAAAAAGAATCCAGTTTCTTTTCTTCAAAATAACTTCTAAAACCTTTTTCTTTTTCCTGCATATGAACAGCATTTTTCAGACTTTCATCAATGTGTACAATTGCAATTTGCCCTTTAGATGAAATTAAGTTCATTAAACTGGCAGCTACTCGTCCGCTTTTGTAAAGATCCTGACCCACAAAGCACTTTACAGAATTTGACTGTACCTGATTATTGAAAGTATTCACAATAATATTCGATTCATCATAAACCTTAAGGGCTTCGATCGTTTCTTTATGAAATACCGGAGCAATTAAAACAGCATCAGGTTCAAGGCTTAAAACAGTATTATTAGCGTTGACAAATGACTTTTTATTTTCTGGATTAAAATAATGGATAGCAATATTGACACTGTAAGGTTTAAATTCCTTAACAGCATCTTGAATACCATTTACACAAGGCAGCCAGTACGAATCTATTTCTGGATCTGGAAGCAAAACACAGATTTTGTAGATTTTAGTGTTTTTTAAGTTTCTGGCAATTAAGTTTGGCTCATAATCAATAACGTTCAAAACTTCATTAATCTTTTCGAGCGCGGCAGGAGAAACTTTTCCTCTATTGTGAAGCACACGATCGACAGTTCCTTTAGAAACTCCAGCCATTTGCGCAATATCCTTAATGGTGTACTTTTTATCCATAAAAGCAAATATAAAAACTTTGGTTTAATAAATATAAGTTTTAAGGAAATCAACTCGTGTGCTCGAGAACATAATTTTAGTGTGTTCGAGCACATTTTTATATTTTTTCTTGTTTTATAAAAATATAATATATAGTTTCGTAGAATCAAAAACGAAAATTTTAAATAAAATTATAACCTAATAATATTGTAATTATTTGAAATACAATATTTTAATAAAAGTGCTTAAGTGAGAAAAATTACTTCATTAGCTCCCGGCCGAACCTGTCTTTTTGGAGATCATCAAGATTATTTAGGCCTGCCTGTTATAGCCTGCGCCATAGATCGAAATATTAAATTAATTGCCAAAGAAAATCAATCCGCGTCATTCGTTCTAAATATGATCGATATAAATGAAATTCGGGTAATAGATATTCATGATGCTTTCGAAAAATTAGAACCCAGAGATTATTTTGGATCCGCTTTGCGAGTTTTACGCAGATATGGATGTAAGCCTGCAACAGGCTATACCATAACGATTACGGGAGATATTCCAATTAATTCAGGAACGTCCAGTTCATCAGCCTTATTAATGGCCTGGATCCGGTTTTTAATTGAAGCTTTTGGAATTGATCATGAAGTTACTCCCGAATTCCTTTCCAAAGTAGGATACGAATCCGAAGTTTTAGAACATGGAGAACCTGGCGGCATGATGGATCATTTTAGTATTGGTGTTGGAAATATTGTTTACATTAATACTAAAAAGCCTTTTTCTTTCGATGTGATCGGAAATGGATTAAAAGGTTTAATTACAGGAGTTTCTGGAGTTCCCAAAGAAACAATTGGTTTAATTGGCGAATTGAAAGGAAATGCTTTAATGGCAATTGATATCGTAAAACAAAACTATCCCGATTTCGATCTCAATACATCAGAAATTGAAGATTTAGATAATTATAGAAATTGTCTTCCAGGTCGTTTGATTCCATATTTTGAGGCGGCCATTAAAAATTTCCATTATACTAAAGAAGCATTAAAAGAATTTGAAAAACCAGTTTTAGATCTTCAAAAAATTGGCGCTTTAATGAATGGTCACCACGAAGTTTTGCGCGATCTGCTAAAAATTACAGTTCCAAGAATTGATGCTATGATTAATGCAGCTTTGAAAGCGGGAGCATACGGTGCAAAAATAGTTGGTTCTGGCGGCGGAGGCAGTATTGTGGTGATTGCAGATCCTAAAAAAGAAGACGTAGTGATTGAAGCAATATTAAACGCGGGAGCAGAAGAAGCTTACGCAGTAAATGTTGATCCAGGAGTACGAATTATTGATAATATTGAAATTTAAATAAGATGCACGACAATTTAGTGATTTTAGCAGGTGGAGCTTCTTCACGCATGAAAAAAGAAGCGGTATTGGATAATTTATCTGCTGAAGAAATAGCGCAGGCAAATGAAAGAAGCAAAGGTCTAATTGGTGTCGGCGCAAGCGGAAGACCTCTATTAGATTATCTTTTATGGAATGCGAAAAAAGCAGGTTACAAAAATATCTATATTATAATAGGTGAACAAGGCGAATTATTTAAGGAGTTTTATGGAAGTCAAATGAAAAATAATGATTTCCACGGCCTTAATATTTCATTTGCTGTACAATATATTCCAGAAGGAAGAGTAAAACCCTTTGGAACTGCAGATGCATTGTTTCAAGCTGTAGAACAATATCCAGAACTCAATTCTCAATTTTATTCAGTTTGTAATAGTGATAACTTATATTCTGCAGCAGCTCTCCGTGCTTTAAGAGAAACCAAAAGTCCGAACGCTTTTATTAGTTATGACCGCGATGCAATGGAATTTCCACAGGAACGTATTTCGCGTTTTGCAATTGCAAAATTAGACGAGAATAATCAGCTTTTGGATATTTTAGAAAAACCTTCCGAAGATGTTTTGGAACAATACAAAGACACCGAAGGAAAAATACGAGTAAGCATGAATGCTTTCAAGTTTAACGGCAAGACCTTATATATACATCTTCAAAATTGTCCTGTTCATCCAGAGCGTGACGAGAAGGAATTGCCAACGGTGCTTTTAAACTCCGTTAAGGAAAATCCGAATACTACAGTCGGAATTCCGTTTTCTGAGCATGTTCCCGACCTAACTGCAAAAGAGGATATTGCTGATGTAAAAGCGTATTTGGCAAAATATTATCCTGATTTAAATTGGAATAATAAAAATTAACAAAATATTCATATCTAAATTAGAGATTAAGGAAAATTAATGTACTACTTTTGTTTTGCAAAAAAAATGCAGATATTTGCATAAATTACGCATAAGGTAATTAAAGCGTTGATTCTAATTTAGATTTTGAAAAAACTAATCTATAACCAATCAACCCAAAAATTATGACAAAAATTCAAAGTACAGTACAGTTAGAAAAAAAGAATACCGTTGTTCCAATGGTAATTTTAACCTTGTTATTCTTTATTCTAGGATTTGTAACCTGGCTGAACGGACCTCTAATTCCGTTTTTTGAATTGGCTTGCGAACTAACTTCTTCTCAAGCCTACTTTGTGACTTTCGCATTTTATATTGCCTATTTTGTAATGGCAGTTCCTTCTTCCTATATTATTGAAAAAGTGGGGTATAAGAATGGAATTTCTTTAGGGTTATTAATCATTGCAGCTGGAGCTTTTATGTTTTATCCGGCCGCCGCAAGTCGAACATTTGTCTTCTTTTTATTAGCATTGTTTGTAATGGGAACTGGTTTAGCAGTTTTGCAGACAGCCTCAAATCCATATGTTGTGGTAATTGGACCAAGAGAAAGTGCTGCAGCTAGAATCAGCGTTTTAGGTATAGCCAATAAGCTAGCAGGATTTGTTGCTCCACTTGTGCTTACAGTTCTGGTTTTGTCTAATATGCAGGACTTCACAGCAGAGAAAATTGCTTTAATGGATGAGGTATCCAAAACAAATGCTTTAAATTCACTTGCATTGCAATTGCAAAGACCTTATCTTTATATGGGGTTGATTATAACTGTTTTGGCTTTGCTGGTTAAATTTTCTCCTTTGCCGGAAATTGATCTTGATGAAGAAGGAAATGTTTCTCATTTAAATATTTTCAAACAAATCAAAAACGCGTTTAGATATCCTCAGCTGGTTTTGGGAGTAATTACTTTAATGCTGTATTTATCCGCAGAAGTTTTAGCTGGAGATTCGATTGGAGGTTTTGGAAAACAGCTTGGAGTTTATGGTAATGATGGGAATTTTTATCTAAAGTTAACGTCTTTTACCATGTCAGCAATGGTTGTTGGGTATGTGCTTGGGATCGTTTTAATTCCTAAATATGTTTCGCAGGTAACAGCTTTAAAAGTCTCAGGAATTTTAGGAATAATACTAGTCTTGACAATTGTTTTGATTTCTCCAAAAATATTGGTTGCGCTTCCTAGAATTCCACAAATACCATTGGTAATTCTTTTAGTAGCACTTTTAGGATTAGCAAATGCTTTATGCTGGCCGGCAATCTGGCCAATGGCTTTACAGGATTTGGGCGGTTACACAAAGATTGGAAGTGCCATTTTGATTATGGGAATTATCGGTGGTGCAGTTTTTCCGTTATTTTATGGAATGATTACCGAAACTATCAATGCTGCAAATCTTGCAAAAAATATGCAAAACGTTTCGAGAAGCGGCAATCAAGTGGCTTATTTGATGTTATTGCCGTCTTATATAATGATTTTATTTTATGCTGTAAAAGGGCATAAATACAGGAAATGGAAATAGTGAACAAAAATAAAAATTAATATATCATGTTAAAAAGTAAAATCGACAAAGCAACAGGTTTCGAAAAAAGATTCGAAAACATTAATACAGTTGTTTTTGAAAACTCAACAGATGCTTCAAAAGAAGTAGCGCAGGAAATAGCGTCTTTAATTAAAGAAAAACAAAATGAAGGGAAACCTTGTATTTTAGGATTAGCAACTGGTTCTTCTCCAAAAGGATTATATGCAGAATTGGTTCGTCTGCATAAAGAAGAAGGTTTGAGTTTCAAAAATGTTATTAGTTTTAATTTGGATGAATACTATCCAATGGAGCCAAATTCAATCAATAGTTATGTTCGCTTTATGAAAGAACTTTTGTTTGACCATGTTGATATTTTACCAGAAAACGCACACGTCCCAGACGGACTTTTAACAAAAGAACAAATCGCAGATTATTGCCATCAATACGAAGCAAAAATCGAATCTTTAGGCGGGATCGATTTACAGATTCTTGGAATTGGAGGTAACGGACATATTGGTTTTAACGAATCTGGTTCGCTTCAAAACTCTAAAACTCGTTTGGTCGCACTAGACCATATTACAAGAGTTGCTGCAAGTAAAGATTTCTTTGGTTTGAATAATACACCAAGAACTGCTATTACACTTGGAGTAAAAAAAATCATGGAAGCTAAAAGAGTAATCTTATTGGCTTGGGGAGAAGGAAAAGCAAACATTGTAAAAAAATCTGTTGAAGACGAAGTGACAAACCGAGTTCCAGCTTCATTCTTGCAAGAACATAACAATGCAGTATTTGTTTTAGATAAAGAAGCTTCTTCAAAACTTACAAGAATTAACAAACCTTGGTTGGTTGAAAAAATCGTTTGGACAGATAAATTAACTCGTAAAGCGGTTTTAGGATTGGCATTAGATCTTAAAAAACCAATTTTAATGCTTACAGATGCAGATTATATCGAAAACGGTATGAGCGATTTATTGGCAGATTCAGGCCCAGCTTACGATACTAATATTAAGATATTTAATAAATTACAAAATACAATTACAGGCTGGCCAGGTGGAAAACCAAATGCAGACGACTCAAATCGTCCAGAAAGAGCGGAACCCGCTAAAAAACGTGTATTGATTTTCAGTCCGCATCCAGATGATGATATTATCAGTATGGGAGGAACTTTTATGCGTCTGCAAGAGCAGGGGCACGAAGTACACGTAGCGTACCAAACATCTGGAAACATTGCAGTTGCAGATGATGAAGCGCTTCGTTTTGCAAGATTCGTAATTGATTACAATGAAAAATTCGGAATCAAAAGTGAAGAAGCGGATAATATCTATAAAAAAGCAGAATCATTCTTAGAGAATAAAAAGAACAGTGAAATTGATATTCCTGAAGTTCGCTACATTAAAGGTTTGATTAGAAAAGGAGAGGCGAGAGCAACAAGTCATTTTGTTGGTCTGCCGGACAGCCAGATTCATTTTATGGAATTACCTTTCTATGAAACTGGTACAATCGAGAAAAAACCAATTGGTACAGAAGATATTCAATTGACAGTAGATTTAATCGAAAAAATTAAACCGCACCAGATTTACGCAGCGGGAGATTTAGCAGATCCGCACGGAACTCACAAAGTTTGTTTGGATGCGATTTTTGAAGCGGTAAAAGTTTTAAAACCAAAAGAATTCATGAACGACTGCTGGTTATGGTTGTACCGTGGAGCTTGGCAAGAATGGGGAATTGACGAAGTTGAAATGGCTGTTCCAATGAGTCCAGACCAAGTTTTAGAAAAACGTCATGGAATCTTCAAACACCAATCTCAAAAAGACGGAGTTGTTTTCCAAGGGACAGATGCAAGGGAGTTCTGGCAAAGAGCAGAAGACAGAAACCGCGAAACGGCAGAATTGTACCACCAATTAGGTCTGGCGACTTATGCGGCAATGGAGGCTTTCGTGAGATGGCACTACTAAGAGGCTAA
The DNA here is from genome assembly GCF_003312915.1 of Flavobacterium fluviale. Classification (NCBI taxonomy): domain Bacteria; kingdom Pseudomonadati; phylum Bacteroidota; class Flavobacteriia; order Flavobacteriales; family Flavobacteriaceae; genus Flavobacterium; species Flavobacterium fluviale. The sequence continues at coordinate 2,534,619 of NZ_CP030261.1, forward strand.
GGTTCTGAGATGCTAAGATTCTGAGTTTTTTTAGTGTTTTTAGAAATTAGTAATAAGTCTTTAATAATATTTTTGAAGCAGGAGGAGAGAATGAAAACAAGTTCTTTTTTCTTGCTTCTTTTTTTTAAGGTTCTAAGGTACTGAGATGCTGAGGTTCTAAGTTTTTTGATCTTCGAGAATCTTTCTAATCTGTGGCAAAAGAAAAAATAAATGGTAGTTTTGCATGCAGTTGGAGTAAGAGGAAAAGCGAATAAGTCTTTCCACTTGCTTCTTTCTTCTTAAAAAAAAAATGGATCAAGATAAAAAACAACTCATCAAATTAGCACACACCAAAATGCCTTTCGGGAAATACGAAGGCAGATTTTTAATTGATCTTCCAGAATACTACGTAGTTTGGTATCATAATAAAGGTTTTCCAAAAGGAGAATTAGGGCAGCAGCTGCAATTGATATACGAATTGAAGTTAAATGGCTTAGAAGAATTGATTCGAAATATTAAGAAGCAATATCCGAAACCATTGTAATAGACTTTTAGCGATTGATATATTTTTAAATAATTAGATAAAAAGTTGGTTATAATATTTGAAAAAATCATAAAAGCTAGATAAAGAATAACATATTGAAAGGTTTTCTTTTAATTTAAAAAAGCTAAAAATCTTGCAATCTAAAATTCTAAAAATCTAAGAAGTCTAATGTTCAAATTGTCTAATTAAATTTGTACTTTTGCCAAGTTTTTTACACAACTACTTACAAACAACAACAGAATGAATCAAACAAAATATATTTTTGTTACAGGAGGTGTGACCTCTTCATTAGGAAAAGGAATTATCGCGGCATCTTTGGCAAAATTGTTACAAGGAAGAGGATACCGTACAACTATTCAAAAATTTGATCCATACATTAATGTTGATCCAGGAACACTAAATCCTTATGAGCACGGAGAATGTTATGTGACAGATGATGGAGCTGAAACAGACTTAGATTTAGGACATTACGAGCGTTTCTTAAACGTTCCTACGTCTCAGGCTAATAACGTTACTACAGGAAGAGTTTATCTTTCGGTTATTGAAAAGGAAAGAAGAGGAGAGTTTTTAGGAAAAACAGTTCAGGTTGTTCCTCACATCACAAACGAAATCAAAGACAGAATGCAGTTGCTGGGGAAATCTGGCGATTATGATATTGTAATTACTGAAATTGGTGGAACTGTTGGGGATATCGAATCTTTACCTTATATAGAATCTGTTCGTCAGCTAGTATGGGAATTAGGTGAAAATAACGGAATCGTAATTCATTTAACACTAGTTCCATATTTGGCCGCAGCAGGTGAGTTGAAAACAAAACCAACACAGCACTCTGTTAAAACTTTAATGGAAAGCGGTATAAAAGCAGATATTTTAGTTTGTAGAACGGAGCACGAATTGTCTCAGGAATTACGCCAGAAATTAGCTTTGTTCTGTAATGTGAAAAAAGAAGCGGTTATTCAGTCAATTGATGCTTCTACTATATATGAAGTTCCAAATTTAATGCTTGAAGAAGGATTAGATGTTGTGGCTTTAAAGAAATTGGATTTACCTAAAAAAGCATCTCCAGATCTTAAAAACTGGAATACTTTCTTAAAAAGATTAAAAAATCCAAAACAGACTGTAAATATTGGTTTAGTTGGAAAATATGTAGAAATGCAGGATTGTTACAAATCTATTTTAGAGGCGTTCATTCATGCAGGTGCTGCAAATGAGACTAAAGTAAATGTAATTTCTATTCACTCAGAGCATATTAATGCTGATAATGTGGAAGAGAAATTAGGAACTCTTGATGGAGTTGTAGTTGCTCCAGGTTTTGGTGAAAGAGGTATTGAAGGAAAAATTGAAGCAGTTCGTTACGTTCGTGAAAACAATATTCCTTTCTTCGGAATTTGTTTAGGAATGCAAATGTCTGTTATTGAATATTCTAGAAATATTTTAGGTTATGCCGATGCGAATTCTACAGAGATGAACGATAAAACGCCTCATCCTGTTGTGAATTTAATGGAAGAGCAAAAAACGATTACTGATAAAGGAGGAACAATGCGTTTAGGTGCTTGGAAATGTGATATTAAGCCAAACACTCTAGCACACAGAATTTACGGAGAAAAAACTATTTCAGAGCGTCACCGCCACCGTTATGAGTATAACAATAAATATGCTGATGAATTGCAAAAAGCTGGTTTAAAAGCTTCTGGAGTAAATCCTGATACCGGTTTAGTGGAGATCGTTGAGCTTGAAAACCACCCATTCTTTATTGGTGTACAATACCACCCAGAATACAAAAGTACAGTTGCAAATCCGCACCCTATATTTGTAAACTTTGTGGCAGCTGCAGTAAATGCGCATAAAAAACAGTAATTAATATTTTGAGAAGTTTGTAACTTTTGAGATAAACTCAGTACTAATAGACTTCAACGAATAACTTTTTTAAATTATAATGGAAGAAAAAAAATTTGACCTCAATTCGATCATTGGTTTTGTATTGATATTCGGAATTTTGATTTGGATAATGTACCAAAATCAGCCTTCTGATAAAGAAATTGCTGCTGAAAAAGCCAAGAAAGAATTAGTCGCAAAACAAGAAGCACAAGCAAAAGCTGATAAAGCTAAAACAGCATCATTGCCAGTTGCAGCGGTAACTCCAGGAGATACCTTACAATTGGCTCAATTGCAAAAAACTTTAGGTGGATTTGCTTACTCTGCAACGCTTCCTTCTGCTAAAGAGGCTTTTACTACAATCGAAAACGAAAAGATTAAACTTAAAATCGCCAATAAAGGTGGTTATATTGTTGAGGCTACTTTAAAAGAATTCGAAAAAATTAGAAAAGGTTCTGGTCAATTGGTTGAGTTAATCAAAAACAATAACTCGAGCTTAAATTTACAGCTTCTTACTACGGATAATAGAACTTTAAGTTCTAAAGATTTATATTTTGAGCCGACATTAGAAAAAATTGGTGCAGATCAAGTTTTATCTATGCGTTTAAAAGCAGGTGCTAACGAATTTTTAGAATATAAATACATCCTTAAGCCAAATGATTATTTAGTTGGTTTTGATATTCGTTCTCAAGGATTAAACAGAGTTTTAAATTCTGCTAAACCAGTTGATTTACAATGGGATTTGAAAACGTATAGAAATGAAAAAAGTATTTCTTACGAAAATCGTTATGCTCAAATTGATTATAAATACAACGAATCAAAATACAGCAACGTAAGTTCTCATGGGCAAGGAAAGGAGGAAACTCCTGAAAAAGTAAGTTTCGTAGCTTTCAAGCAGCACTTCTTCACGACTATTTTGGCTACAGAAAAACCATTTGAAACTTCAAAATTACAATCTGACGATTTAGTGAAAGATGAAAAGATCGACACTGTTTTTACCAAACAGTTTAGAGCTAATCTGCCTTTGGCATTCTCAAATGGTGAGATTGATTACAAAATGAGTTTGTATTTTGGTCCTGCTGATTACAAAACATTAAAATCTTACGATAAGAATTTCGAAAAAATCATTCCTTTAGGCTGGGGAATTTTTGGATGGATTAATAAATTTATCTTTATTCCGTTATTTGGGTTTTTAAGTTCAACAATTGGATTGTCTTTAGGAATCGCTATTATTATTTTTACAATTATTATCAAATTGGCTATGTCGCCAATTACGTATAAATCATTCTTGTCTCAGGCTAAAATGAAAGTTTTAAGACCTGATATTGCAGAATTGGGAGAAAAATTCAAAAAAGACCCAATGAAGAAACAACAGGAAACAATGAAACTGTACAATAAAGCAGGAGTAAACCCAATGGCAGGATGTATCCCGGCATTGATTCAGCTTCCTTTTATGTATGCGTCGTTCCAGTTTTTCCCTGCAGCATTTGAATTAAGACAAAAAAGTTTCCTTTGGGCAGACGATTTATCATCTTTTGACTCGGTTGTGAAATTACCATTTACTATTCCGATGTACGGAGATCACATCAGTTTGTTCCCAATTTTGGCGGCAATTGCAATTTTCTTCTACATGAAAATGACATCTGGAGATCAGCAAATGGCAGCGCCTCAGCAGGAAGGTATGCCGGATATGGCAAAAATGATGAAGATCATGATTTATGTTTCGCCATTAATGATGTTGATTTTCTTTAATAGTTATGGTGCAGGTTTAAGTTTATATAACTTTATCTCCAACTTAATTACTATCGGTATTATGTTTGTTATTAAAAATTACATCGTAGACAGCGAAAAAATTCACGCACAGATTCAAGAGAACAAACAAAGAGAGCCTAAAAAGCCAAGTAAGTTTCAACAACGTCTTCAAGAGGTAATGGAACAACAAGAAGCAGCAAAAGCTCAGAATAAAAAGAAGTAATTCTATTCTCAATAAAACAAAGAAACCGTCTCGTTAAAAACGAGACGGTTTCTTTTTTACAATTAGTTTTATCTAAAATTTAGGTAGTAAAACCTTGTCAATGACATGAATTATTCCATTTGAACACTGTACATCGGTTGCAATAATATTACTGATTCGATTGCTGGCATCGGTGATTTTTGCACCGCCAGTTAGGTTAACCGTAAAATTTTGGCTGGCAAAAGTATTAACTACTTGTCCGTTTGTCAAAGCAGATGATTGAACATTTGCACCAGTAACGACGTGATATTTTAAAGTAGTTTCTAAGACACTAGCTGGAATAGCAGGAAGACCTGAAAATCCAGCTTCAGTTAAGAAACTTGTAAAAGCTGTATTTGTAGGTGCAAAAACCGTGAAAGGTGAATTTGCAGTTCCAGATAATGTTGCAGCAAAACCCGATGAAGCATTATAGGTCAAAGCAGCAACCAGTGTGGCGAAATTTTTATTGGCTACTGCATGGTTTACAATAGTCGGCAGTCCGATAACGCCGTCTACGATGTGAATAACACCATTAGAAGCTTCAATATCTGCAGTTGTTACCACAGCGCCTCCATTTGTTTTTCCTCCGTTAATATCAACTCCTGTACCTTTTTCCAGATACATACTAATAGTGTTTGCAGTTGAAGCACTTCCTTTCGCTAAAGTTTTTACATATCCAGTAGCTATTTCAGAGGATTTTACTTTTGTACTTAAAACGTGATTCAGTAAAATTTCTTTTAAAGCAGGAACAGGAACAGCATTAAGATTAGCATATCCATTTGCTTGTAAAAAAGCGGTAAACGCTGTATTTGTTGGCGCAAAAACGGTAAATGTACCAGAAGAGTTCAATGTGGTCGCCAAATCTGCTTTTTCCAAAGCAGCAACCAGCGAGCTCAGATTAGGATTTGTTTTCGCGATCGCCACAATCGTTTGTGGTTGTTGTGGATCATCATCATTATCATCGTTGCTGCATGAAATACTGACGAAAGCAATTAATGCTAATAAGGCAATTAAATTAAATTTGATTGTTTTCATAATATAGTTTTTTTGTGTTTGTCACTACTAAGTTATCTAATTTTGTTTAATTAAAATTTAAAATGATTAAACATTTATTAAAATTAGTATATATTTAACTTTTGTTTATTGTTCTGGTTTTTAGTGAATTATGATTTTTATCCCTTTTTAAAAGGATTCTCTATCTTTAAAATGTTAAATTGTTTTTTTTGTTTATAAAGCTCTTGTTATACTTAAAATGGTTATATTTTTGTAATACTAAAACTCAATTTTTGTTGTTATATAGAAAAATAGATTATGAAAAAATTTTGGATTTTATTTTTAATAAGTATTGTGTCTTATTCACAAGAATCTAACAAGGTAGATGCTAACGGTAAAAAAGACGGTCTTTGGAAAGGTATTTACACCGAATCGAAGCGTCCTCGTTACGAGGGAACTTTTGATCACGGAAAAGAAACTGGTATTTTTAAATTTTTTGATGATACCAAAAAAGGAGATATTGTAGCTACAAGGGATTTTAGTGCCAATGACGGAAGTTCCTATACTATTTTTTATGACCAAAATAAAAACAAGGTAAGCGAAGGTAAAGAAGTTGGAAAGTCTCGTGAAGGCGAATGGAAATACTACCATAAAGCTTCTAAAGTTTTAATGACTGTTGAAAACTATAAAAACGGAAAGCTTGAAGGTTTGAGAACCATTTATTATCCTAATGAAAAAGTGGCAGAAGAGATGATGTATAAAAATGGTTTAAAAGAAGGAGCTTACAAAAAAATGGGTCAGGACGGAACCCTTTTGGAAGAGTCTAATTTTAAAAATAACGAATATAATGGCGACGCTGTTTTTTATGATTCAGATAAATCTGTTGCTTCTAAAGGCAAATTCGTAAATGGTAAAAAAGCAGGAATCTGGCAGTTTTATCAAAAAGGAAAATTGGTAAAAGAAGTAAATATGAGTGATCCAAAAAACACCAACAAAGCTTCTGAAAAAGGGCCGGCACCCAAAAAATAGTCACTTATTACATTTGTAATTACTTCATTCAAAATAAAAAAGAAAAAGAATAAATTGTTTACATTTGGGTAACCAATTTATTCTAACCAATGGATTTACGTGAACTTTTAGGGAGATTTCTGCTGTTGTTTCTTTCAATTTTGGTTTTATATTTTTTCTCCAATAGAAAGGATAACGCAACCATAAATCCACTAATGGTAATTGTTGGCTTGTGTACATTTTCACTGTGTTATCTTTTTACCAAAATAGAAATCGGAGTTGGAATTGGGTTTGGATTATTTGCAATTTTTTCAATACTTCGATTCAGAACGCAGTCTTTTACCGTAAATGCTGTGATCTTTCTGTTTGCGACCATTACATTATCGATTTTAGATATTATGTATCCTTTTGAAAAGATTGAATTGTTGTTGTTTTTTCAAATAATAATAATCGGATTTTATGTTATTGCTTCGATTATTGTCAATAAAAAAGCTTCTAAATACTTAAATTCGGTCGATGTCAAAATTCCGCTTGACGAGAATTTTTCTCTTAATCAGGAGTTTATTAGAAAATCTATTCAAGAAAAAATTAAAATAGAAGATTTTGATTTTAGAATTGTCTTAATCAACACCGCTGCAAACGAAATAGATTTATTGGTTTTTTATTAATCATTAAAAGGTCGAACCTGTTTAATATACAAATCTCTTTTTTCGCCGACAATCTTAAACTCAATATCTACGGGATGAAATTGGTTTTTACGCCAATAACGATACATTTTGGTTTCGATTTTTTTACTGACAGTATATAAATTACTCATTTCTTTTCTGCTCAATAAAGGCTCATTATTATTCAAATTGGAATTTGAAGTATAATCAATATCAAAATCTGTTTCGTCTTTTCCATCGTTAAAATGATAAGCAACAAACTGCTCGCATATTTCTCCTTTTTCTGGTTTTACAACTGAGTTTTCGCCTTTTTGAATATTAACGGTAATTCCAGGAAAATTTTTTCTAAAAATATTTTTTGTGATAATAACTCCATTTGACAGCTCATCAGGAAAAGAGCGATGCACTAAAACGCCCATAGCTATATTTTGCTGATCGATTCCGAAAAGTTCTCGCTCGTTGTACGATGCTTCATTCCAAGTACTTGCCCAAACTTGTTTGATCGCTTTTTCGAATGTTTTAATGCTGTCGCCAAGAATTCCAGTTTTAGAATCGTACAATCCAGCGCCATTAAAATCATCTAAATCTTCTGCATTTGTAGAAGATCTAAACCTGAAATTTTTGAATTGAGCATTTTTAAACGCCAGATTTAGTTTTGAAATTAATTCGGGATCGACAGGTTCTTTTTTAATAGCCTCTCTAATTTTTTTCAGCTGTTTAGTAATCCATACTGCTGAATCTTTGTTCGGATAAGCTAGAAGTTCTGCGATCAACGGAGAAATTGAAGTTTTTTGAATATGCTTCGTATAAAAATAGAACGGAATAGCATGCGCATCTTCTGGAGTTTTAAACGGAATTTCTTTTGAAATCGCAATTAAATAGGCCATGTTCTGAGCTTTCGAACCAATATAATTTACGCCTTTCTTAGGAATTTCGGATAGATTAACCAGCTCAGTTACACTGTTGTCAATTGTTAGTTTTTTCCTTTTTTCAGTGGTTTTTGTCGGTATTTTTTTAGTAGTTTCTTTGATATAAAAAGTATCAACTTCTATTTTTAATTCTACTTTTTTAGAAAGCTGTTTCTTGATATTATTGTCCTTTTCAATATCGGTGTACGCCATAATGGGGATCTTTCTGTTCTTTCCCAGAAGAACCAAATGACTTAAAGGAGTTTGAAGTTCGTTTACAATAATACCTCGAACGTTTGGCAGGATATCTGGTGTTCCATCCAAAATAATAATTTCATCTGGATTTGGTTTTAATGTTTCTAATTCTTTGATTTTATATTTTTTTAGAATTCCGATGTTGCTGCCGCCAACAACTTCTTGGTATTTAATTTCATTAAAAATATAATCTGATTTTACGCAGGGAATTGATAATTTTTGCTGTTGAAACCATTGCATTAGTTCGGGGTTATTCAAATAAAATTTTAAATGCTGTCCGACAAAAGTGGAGTTTTTGACTAAATTGAAAAATCGCTCAATTAGTGCAATTGGCATATGATCTGACGCGGCGAGTTCGAAAATCCATTTTTCAGTTCCTTTTATGTGATTTAGATTTCCGAGTAAAAAGTCTCGGTCTTTTTCGGTGTCGCTGTAATTTCTATTATTAAAAACATCCAGATCTTGACCATATCCCAAATAATCTGTTGCAAAATCATAATGCAGTAAAATTAGACTGCTGTTGAAATAATACATTTTCTGTTTTCGCAAGTCGTACATAACTTTAACCGATTCGATATTTGAGAATTTATCCGACAAGGGTTTTCCTCTAAATGCTTTGTAAGCTTCGTAATTAGGAAGAGACGAAACAAATCGCTGCGCACTTAAAGTTGTTAATGCGAACAAGAAAAATAGGCCGTAAATGTATTTTTTCATTCTATTGAAATTGAAGAATAAATGTACTTAAAAAAGTAATAAGTTTTATCTACTGCAGGATTGCTTAAAGTAATCAAAACCTTTGTGTAATTTTCTATTATTTGGCGTACCTTTGCAACCTTAAAAAATTAAAGATTTCAAAATGAAACGAGTAGTTGTTGGACTTTCAGGTGGAGTAGATTCTAGTGTTGCGGCGTATTTACTACAGCAGCAAGGATACGAAGTTATTGGCCTTTTTATGAAAAACTGGCACGATGATTCGGTTACTATTTCTAACGAATGTCCTTGGCTTGAAGACAGTAATGATGCTTTGCTTGTTGCTGAAAAACTTGGAATACCGTTTCAAACTGTTGATTTAAGCGAAGAGTACAAAGAAAAAATCGTTGACTATATGTTTAACGAATACGAAAAAGGAAGAACTCCAAATCCTGATGTACTTTGTAACCGCGAAATCAAATTTGATGTGTTTATGAAAATCGCTCTAAGTCTTGGAGCAGATTATGTTGCAACTGGACATTACTGCCAAAAAAGTGAAATCGAAGTTGACGGAAAAACGGTTTATCAATTAATTGCAGGAAACGACGTTAACAAAGACCAATCTTATTTTTTATGTCAGTTGTCACAAGAGCAATTATCAAAAGCTTTGTTTCCAATTGGAGCTTTAACAAAACCAGAAGTACGAGAAATCGCTGCTGAAATGGAATTGGTTACTGCAGAGAAAAAAGATTCTCAAGGATTATGTTTTATTGGAAAAGTTCGTCTTCCAGAATTTCTTCAGCAAAAATTACAGCCTAAAGAAGGTAAAATTGTGCAGGTTGATAAAAATGATTCTATTTATGTTGGTGAAAAACCAGCTGGAATTTCTTTAGAAGAAGATTTAAAATTAGAATCTCAAAAGTTAAACTACGTTCCAACAATGGGAAAAGTAGTGGGCAAACATCAGGGAGCACACTATTTTACTGTCGGGCAGAGAAAAGGTTTGAACGTTGGAGGAACTACAGATCCTTTATTTGTAATTGCTACCGATGTTGAAACGAATACTATTTATACAGGTTTGTCAAGTCTTCATCCAGGATTATTCAAAAAAGCACTTTACGTTGGAAAATCAGAAGTACACTGGGTTAGAGAAGATTTAACTTTGAAAGCTGGAGAGAAAATGGAAGTAATGGCTAGAATTCGTTACCGCCAGCCTTTGCAAAAAGCAATTCTGCATCAATTTGAAGACGGGATGTACGTTGAATTTGAAGAACCGCAGTCTGCTATTACAGAAGGACAGTTTGTTGCTTGGTATTTAGAAAATGAATTAGTTGGTTCGGGAGTAATTTCTTAGCTTTATACCTTATTTGGAAGAAATTCCTCAAAGGGTTGCTATGAAATCTAACTTTACTTACCTTTTATTACTTCTTTCGTTTGCAGTATTTGCTCAAGAAGATGCGTGGGTTTATTTTAATGGAAAACCTAATGCGCAAGTTTTTTTTGCAAATCCGTTGGCAGAGCTTTCTCAGAAATCTTTAGATCGAAGAACCAATCAGAATATCGCTTTAGATATTACAGATGCTCCTCTGGAAACTTCATATGTAAATCAAATTATATCGAGTACTGGTATAACAGTTATGGCGCAGTCTAAGTGGCTGAATGCACTTCATATTCAAGGAAATCAGGCAAACATAAATGCATTAAAGGCATTATCTTTCGTTCAAAAGATAGAGTTTGCGGATAAAACTTTAAATGTAACTAGTAAAAAAGTTTCAGAAGCAAAAACCGGCAGTTCAAAAGACAAACTAAAAACTGCAATTGATTATTCATACGGTAATTCTGCGAATCAAATTCAGATGCTGAACGGTCAAGTTTTGCATCAGCAGAATTTTACCGGAGAAGGAAAAATTATAGCAGTTTTAGACGCTGGTTTCCCAGGTGTAAACACTGCACAGCCCTTTGAAAATCTCAGAAACAATAACCGAATTTTGGGAGGTTATGATTTTACTGCAAGGAATACCAATTTTTATACCGGAGACGATCATGGAACTTTGGTACTCTCAACAATGGGAGGTTATAAAGAAAACTCTTTAATTGGAACCGCCCCAAATGCGTCCTATTATCTTTTTATTACAGAAATTGATGCTTTTGAAAATCCAGTCGAGGAGTCACTTTGGGTTGAAGCAGCAGAGAGAGCAGATGCTTTAGGAGTCGATATAATTACTACTTCATTAGGTTATTTTGGCGACCGTGACGAATCTCGATATAATCATACTTACAGCGATATGAACGGAGTTACCAATTTTATTTCGCGCGGGGCAGAAACAGCATTTAGTAAAGGTATTTTAGTTTTGGCTTCTGCGGGAAATGAGGGAAATCGGGTAGAAAAACACATTGGTTCGCCTGCCGATGCAGTTTCTGTATTGGCAATAGGATCAGTTACTGCTGCAAAAACAAGATCTAGTTTTAGTTCGATTGGGCCAAGTTATGATGGGAGAATAAAACCAGAAATTATGGCGCAGGGAACAGCTTCGGTTGTTTCTGATGCTAACGGAATTATTGGAACAGTAAATGGGACATCTTTTTCTTGTCCAATAATGTCAGGAATGGCAGCTTCTTTATGGCAGGCCTTTCCTTCTAAAACCAATCAAGAAATCAGGCAGATGATTTTGGCTTCTTCGGATAGATTTACAAACCCTGACAACAATTATGGCTATGGAATTCCGAATTTCGGTGCGACTTTAAGCGTTGATAATTTTATAGCCGAAGCTTCTTTTTCGGTCTATCCAAATCCTGTAAAAAATGAAGTGACTTTTTCTTTTTTAACAGAAAATAGCACAGCCTCTGTAACTATTTATTCGGTGTTAGGTCAGAAATTAATTCAGGAAAAAATTAATAATTCCAATCCAGTTCTTTCTTTGCAGTCATTACAAAGCGGACTCTATTTTTATAGTTTTGATGCTGATAATCTGCATAAAACAGGAAAGCTAATCAAGCAATAATTTATTTGAATGAATAAAATCACACAACTTTTTAATATAAAATATCCAATTGTTCAGGGTGGAATGATTTGGAACAGCGGATATAAATTAGCTTCGGCAGTAAGTAATGCAGGAGGTTTAGGGCTTATTGGCGCAGGTTCGATGTATCCAGAAGTTTTGAGAGAACATATTCAAAAATGTAAAAGTGCTACGGATAAACCTTTTGGGGTTAACATTCCAATGCTATACCCAAACATTGAAGAAATCATGAATATCGTGATTGAAGAAGGTGTGAAAATCGTTTTTACCTCTGCAGGAAATCCTAAAACCTGGACTTCATTTTTAAAAGAAAAAGGAATTACAGTAGTGCATGTTGTGAGCAGCAGTGTTTTTGCCTTAAAAGCACAGGATGCAGGTGTAGATGCTGTTGTGGCAGAAGGTTTTGAGGCTGGCGGACACAATGGGCGTGAAGAAACCACAACATTCACTTTGATTCCGATGGTGAAAGAAAAGATTCAGATTCCATTAATTGCCGCGGGTGGAATTGCAACGGGAAGAGGAATGCTGGCTGCAATGATTTTAGGTGCTGATGGTGTACAGGTTGGAAGTCGTTTTGCAGCTTCTGCTGAATCTTCTGCACACAATAATTTTAAAGAAACGATAGTTAATACTAAGGAAGGAGATACGCAGTTGACATTGAAAGAATTAGCACCGGTTAGATTAGTCAAAAATAAGTTTTATCAAGATGTTCAGGAATTGTATAAACAATGTCCTTCAAAAGAAGAATTAATACAGCTTTTAGGTCGTGCAAGAGCGAAAAAAGGTATGTTTGAAGGTGATCTTGATGAAGGAGAACTTGAGATTGGACAAGCAGCAGGACTAATTCATGAAATTTTACCAGTTCAAGAAATTATTCAACAAATGATCGCAGAATTTGAATTCGCATGCAAAGAAAAGACTACTTTTGAGTTTTAATTATCCGCAAGAAATATTTATGAATTCTTTACGCACCTATATATTTTTACTTTTTTTCGCTTTTGGTTTTCAACAGGCTCAAAGTCAGTCTTATCATTTTAAAACCTCAGGATTTAGCGTTTTAGAGAAAAATGAAAGAGGAAAATGGGGCGAATGGTCCAATCTTGGTTTAGTAAATCTTTCGGTTGTTTTAGATACTAACAAACACAGAATAGTTGTTTATTCTCAGGAGATTCAGCTTTTTAGTATTTTAGATTATATCGAACGTGAAGAAAATGACACCGATATTGTATACTCTTTTGTTTGTAAAGACAATGAAGGTAGAGAATGTAAATTATCGATTATAACCCGCAAAAAACAAGATTATCGTAAACAGCTTTATATCAATTACGATGACCATATTATTCTTTATAATATTTTTACGGTTTAAATACAAAACCTGCAGATTTTTTAATCTGTCAGGTTTATTTGTATATTCGCCTTAGAACCTTAGTCTCTCAGAACCTCAGGACCTCAGGACCTTTTTTACAATACATCAATATCCTTAATAAATTCATCATACTCTAAATAGAACATTTCCAGAGCATGCATGTTTTCATTAAAGAAATCAAAAATTGTATCCCAGTTATTTCGGTTGCTAAAACCAACTCCCGTTTTTTCAACCCAGATTCTGCTGATTGTTTTACCGCTTTCTAGAGTGTAATTTTTTTCAAAAACCAGATCCTTAATAAATTCTTCCTCCAGAATATTTTTTAAAGCTTCTATTTTTTCGAAGTAAGCCGTACGTTTTTCGTCGCTTCTATGTTCAATATCAATTAAAACCTGAGCCTTTTTATTATCAACAAAAAATTTAAAAGAAAAATCTTTGATCTTTGTATCATAAAGCACCCACTTACGAGGATATTTTTCGGCGAAAGCTACCCAAAATTCTCTTTTAATTCTTTGTGATTCTTCTCTGCTGTACATTTTTTAGGCTTTAATTTTAGAAAACTTGCGGTACTGCGTTTTCTAGAGTATATTTATGTTTTTATTTAAAAGTACAAAAATAAGCTTTGATTATGAATTTTCAAGATTTTTTGAAATATGTTCCCAATATAATTCCAGTAGAACTGCCAGCAGTCGAATCGCATTTAAAAATGGCTCCGAAAGAACGTATAGAGGGATTAAAAAATCTGGACATTGAAGCACTGAATGCTAGAATGGCGGGAGTAATGATGCTGTTTTACCCAAAGCAGGAAAAAACACATCTAGTTTTGATCGTAAGAAACGCTTACGATGGAGTGCATTCGGCACAGATTGCTTTTCCTGGAGGAAAATATGAAAAAGAAGATTTGAATTTTGAAACTACTGCACTTCGCGAAACCCAGGAAGAAGTTGGAGTGGCCAGCGAGAAAATAGAAATTATCAAACATTTTTCTCCCATGTATATTCCGCCCAGTAATTTTTTGGTGCATCCTTTTTTGGGAATTGCAAAAGAAGAACTTTCTTTTTATCCTGATATTAGAGAAGTTGCAGATATTATTGAATTGCCTTTATCGGTTTTTTTAAATGACGAAATAATTATCGAAGCCAGATTATCAACTTCTTACGGTGCTAATATTTTGGTGCCGGCATTTAATATTCAAAACCACGTGGTTTGGGGTGCAACGGCAATGATTTTGAGCGAATTGAGAGACGTTTTGAAAATTAGTTTGCAGCAGGAAATTTAAAAATATTTATTTAACAATTTGATATTCATTTTAATAGACGTAAATTGTAGAAAATGTTTTAAAGTATTGCTGAAAGAATAATTTTTGTATGTTTGCGACCGAACAAAAAATAAGACAAATTAGTTATGGGATTGTTTAAACGAAATCCTTTTGGACATATATTATTCATCAAGAAATGGTTAATCCGTATTTTGGGAGCCATGACACATAGAAGATATAGGGGTTTTAACGATTTGCAGATTGAAGGATCTGAAATTATTAAAACACTCCCAAATTCTAATGTCTTATTTATTTCCAATCACCAAACTTATTTTGCGGACGTGGTAGCCATGTTTCATGTGTTTAACGCAAGTTTAAGCGGACGTCAAGACACTATTAAGAATATTGGTTATTTGTGGCAGCCAAAAATGAATTTATATTATGTTGCGGCAAAAGAAACCATGCAGGCGGGTTTACTGCCAAGAATTTTAGCTTATGTGGGAGCAATTACAGTCGAAAGAACCTGGCGTGCTAAAGGTGTTGATGTTACGGAAAAGCGCGATGTAAATCCAAACGATACCGAAAACATTCGAATTGCTCTTGAAGATGGCTGGGTAATTACTTTTCCGCAGGGAACTACAAAATCTTTTAAGCCTGTACGTAAAGGAACTGCACATATTATCAAACAGCATAAACCAATTGTAATCCCTATTGTAATTGATGGTTTCCGTAGATCATTCGATAAAAAAGGACTTCGAATGAAGAAAAAAGGAATTCTGCAATCTTTCATAATCAAAGAGCCTCTTGATATTGATTATGAAAATGATACAATCGAACAAATCGTAGAAAAGGTAGAATACGCAATCGAACAGCATCCTTCATTTTTAAAAGTTATTCCGGCAGAAGAAATTAAAGCACAGGAAGAACTTAACAAACTCAGACAGTGGGAGTATTAATTATTTTAGATTTCTGACTTTAGATTTTAGATTGTTTTAGGTTTCAAGTTTCAAGTTTCAAGTTTCAAGTTTTCAAAAAAACTTAGAACCTTAGTATCTCAGAACCTTAGCAGCTTAAAAATCTATTTTCTTCAACTCCTTGTAGTTTGTATATAATCTTCTTAAAAGAGTTCCGTAGATTACTCTGTAGAAACACCAGAATAAACCGAAGAAGCCTAAAATTACCAAGAATAATATTCCAATTGTAACAAACATAGCTCTTCCGTTCAAGGCTAATTTTTCTCTCAGGAATTCCATGTCAGGATTGTAAACAAAAGCAATAAAGAAGCTTAAAATAGCCGTTATTACAATCATTCCTAAATTATACCAAACATAATACTGAACTGTTTTTCTAGTCTTTAAAATGGCACTCATTAAAGATTTCGTGGCTACAGTGGTGGAAATGGTTTTGTAGTTTTTATAGAAAATGTATACAAAAATTAGAACGACAACATAATTAAAGTACGTCAAGAATTCTAATGCCATAACAATTTCGGGATGATTGATTTTTCTTAAAACATCATCCGTATTAATAAATAAGTTTGAAAAAGTCCAAAACGAAATCTCCAAAATACTGATAATCAAAATCCATTTTACAATGGAAGATGATTTTTTGTGAATCATCTTGTAGATTTCAGTTTCAGAAATTTGTTGAAAAGAACCTGAGTTCTTCTGCCAGTCTTTTTTTAGTAAATCCAGTTCTTTCATAATAATTTTTAAGGATTCAGTATTTTTTTAAGTTTCCCTTTAATTCTGTTCATTTTCACGCGCGCATTCACTTCGCTGATTCCTAAGGTTTCAGCTATTTCTTGATAATCTTTGTCTTCTAAATACATAAAAACTAATGCTTTTTCGATGTCATTAAGCTGATAAACTGCCTTGTACATCAATTTTATCTGTTCTTCTTCTTCGTAATTGTAGTCAACATCTTTTACAAAGTGCTGATGGTTTTCATAATCTACGGTAGAAATAGTCCTTTTGGTTTTGCGGTATAATGTAATCGCGGTGTTCAAAGCCACACGATATGTCCAAGTTGAAAATTTACTGTCGCCTCTAAATTTTGGATAAGCCTTCCAAAGCTGAATAGTAATTTCCTGAAATAAATCTTTATGAGCATCTTCTCCAGCAGTATATAATCTACAAATCTTGTGGATTATATTCTGATTTGCCTGCAATTGCGCAACAAATGACTGTTCTAGATTTTCGCTCATAAAAGTATTAGTAGTTATGAAATCATTTTTGTTACAGTTGAATCAAAGTTTTCTGGTTTTATAATAATTAATCGTCAAGTCAATGAATTTGCTGTAACTGTTCATACCGTCTTTTTGATTATTTGATTTTAAGAAATTATCGTAAAGAAAATAAAATCCTTCATCCAGAAAAGTGTCATATTTTTTGTGAAATTCCTGAGTTTCCTTGTAGTTTTTTAAAATTCCCGTATGTACAGATTTCTTTAATTGATTAAAAATTTTCTCATTTTTAAACTTCCATATTCCAAGACAATAATGTAAGGTGAAACTATATCCAGCATATTTGTAATAAAGGTTTTCATTGTTTACAGTAGCTAAAAAACCAATAAAATTACATTCACTTTCGCTGGCGAAACCAATTTGATGCGCCATTTCGTGTGCCGTAGTTTGAGGAAAAGTATACATCGGCAGTAAATCATTAACCTGCGCTTCATTGGTAAAAGGATTCAAATAACCACCAAAGCCCATATAAGTCAATGGTGTGCTGAATAGTGATTTCTTAACGCTTAAAATTTCATATTTAAAATAAGGATGTTCTTTAGCTAAATTATCATAACCATTAAGAATCATTTTAAAAGATTCTTTTTGCGAATAAGGAAAAACAATTTTTGCTGTGTCACTTTTAGTAATAGCAAGCTGAGTTTCATTTGTTTTTGAAATTAATCTTTTTGTAAAAGCTAAAAGATCAGCATCTGTATATTCTCTTTTAATTTCCATTTTTTCGAAAAGCGGTTCTCGATAGTAATTGAATGCCCACAGAAGATGAAAGAAAAAATAAAAAATAGAAATTTTACCTAATATTGTTAAGAGATGATCTTTCCAGTCTGTTCTCCATGTTTTACGAATTTTCCAAAACCAGCCAATTATACCTAAAATTAGAAAAGCATAAATGCAATCTCCAATAGAAAAGGGAACTTTTCCTAGAGCGGTTCTTGAAAAATGAGAAATTCTAACAAATAAATTGTTGCTGTAAAAACCTTCAACAAAGTCTGGAAAGAAGGGGAGGATTCTTAAAAAGATAATTTGAACAATAAGAAATAATGGTAAAATGTATTTTGATTTCACTGTTTTGGTTTTTTATAAAAATAATAATTAAATAGAAGTTGAGTTTATTTTTTTTGAAATTTTATGACTCTGTAAAAAAATATGATACATAACTTTTAAGTATTGGTATTTAAATGTGCCGTCAGGCACAATTGATTGGTAGAGAATTTATTCATATTGAAGCCAAGCGTTCCTAAGGAACGCCTGATTGTTGCTTATTTATTGTTACCAACGAAATGTCGCAATGCGACATCAATGATGAAAAATATTTCTAATATCTTATAATTTTGACTTAATATAATTTGTGCTAATTCCTATAAATTGTATCGAAAAAAGCATTTAAACTTTGTAACTTTGAAGCTCATAATTGTTAAACATCAAACAAAATATAATGAGTCAAGAAGTAAGAAATCTGGAGCCAAAAGCACTTTGGAATAAATTTGCAGATTTAAATGCCGTTCCTCGTCCTTCAAAAAAAGAAGAGCGCGTAATTGAGTTTATGAAAAACTTTGGAAACAGCTTAGGTTTAGAGACTTTTGAAGATGAAATTAGAAACGTAATCATCAGAAAGCCGGCTACGCCCGGAATGGAAAATCGCAAAGCTATTGTAATGCAGGGGCATTTGGATATGGTTCACCAAAAAAATGCAGATACTATTTTTGATTTCGATACGCAGGGAATTGATATGTATGTTGATGGAGACTGGGTTCGCGCTCGCGGCACAACTCTAGGTGCAGATAACGGTTTGGGAGTTGCTACTATTATGGCAATTTTAGAAAGTAAAGACATTCCGCATCCAGCAATTGAAGCTTTGTTTACAATTGATGAAGAAACAGGAATGACTGGTGCGCTAAATCTTAAAGGCGGAATTCTTCAAGGTCAGATTTTGTTGAATTTGGATACCGAAGAAGATGATGAAATTGATATTGGATGTGCTGGTGGAATTGACGTTACGGCTACAAGAGCGTATCACGAAGAAGAAGTTCCAGAAGGTTCTGTTGGGTATACTATCACGGTAAAAGGCCTAAACGGCGGGCATTCAGGAATGGATATTCATAAAGGTTTAGGGAATGCCAATAAAATAATGAATCGTTTATTATTTGATGGATTTGAAAACTTCGGTTTACAGATTGTTGAAGTAAACGGAGGAAGTTTAAGAAATGCAATTCCGAGAGAGAGTGTTGCTAAAGTAATTATTTCTCAAATGTTTGATGAAGCTTATGTGTATGATATGCAGGAAATTATTTCTGACATCAAAGCTGAATATAAAACAACTGAGCCAAACTTATCAATTGAAATTGTAAAAGGAGAATTACCTGAAAAAGTGATGGATCTTGGTGTTCAAGAAGGAATTATCAGAGCAATTTATGCGGCACAAAATGGTGTATATAGAATGAGTGCTGATATGGCAGATTTGGTTGAAACTTCAAATAATATTGCCCGCGTAATTATTAAAGATGGAGAAATTTTGGTAGGATGTCTAACGCGTTCTTCTGTTGAATCTTCTAAATTTGATTTAGCAAATTCATTGCGTTCTGCTTTCGAATTAGTAGGATGCGAAGTTGAACTTTCTGGTTCTTACCCAGGATGGACTCCAAACGTTAATTCTGAAATATTAGAAGTTTTAAAAGAAATCTACGAAAAGCAAAATGGGGAACAGCCTAAAGTTGTAGCTTGTCACGCTGGTTTAGAGTGCGGGATTTTAGGAACAAACTATCCAGATATGGATATGATTTCTTTTGGGCCGACAATTCACGGTGCACATTCTCCAGACGAAAGAGCTAGTATTTCTTCAGCTCAAAAATATTGGAAATTTGTATTAGAAATTCTTTCGAATATTCCAGTTAAATAAAGTCACAGTATTCAGTCGCAGTCTCAGTATTCAGTTAAACAACTGTAAACTGAGACTATAAACTGATACTTTAAAACTAATCTCTCTTAGGAGTATTTTTCTTCTCTCTTTTTTCTTCTTTCTTTTCTTTAGCCGTTTTTAACGGTTCTTTTTTTGCTGTTTTTTTAGCATCTTGACCCTTTGCCATAATTTATTGATTTTGATGGTGTTTCAGTAAAAGTAAAGCTTTTAAAAACTTAAACGCCAAAAAAAATCCCCAATTTTAAAATTGAGGATTTAAATATTTTCCTTATGAAGGAGATTCTTAATTACGTTTTAATACTTTGTATTGTTCGTAGCACGCACTAATTGCATCCATAATCTGAAGATCATTTGCAGATTGAATAAAAGAATCAGAATAATTGCATCTGTGCATGATTTCAGGAATTTCGTCCTTGCTTACTCCTAATAAAACGGCAACTGTTTCACGGTCGTATTTAGATTCCAAAAGCGTTCGCACAGTATCATCTTTCTTCATTTCCTTAAGTTTCTTGAGTTCTTTACCATTTTTTCCAAAGAAATTATAGAGCATATCCGCGGGATTAAAGATCGATCCTAATACTTTTCCAAATGCATTTGGAGCATATTCTCCAGCTTCATAGCCTTGTGTAAGACCTGAGATACTGTAACGATAGTTTTCTTTTGTTGGAATTAACTTAGAATCAATTTCAAGATATCCTGTTAAAGTAAACGGAGCAATTACAACTTCTTCCAAAGCAATTGCTTTTTCGGTAAGTTGAATACGTGTTACCTTGTTTTTTATCCAGTCATTTGTAACTCTAATTCTTAGAGATTGAAAACCCAGAATAGAGAAATGCAGTGTATCATTAACTTGAACGTCAATTTCAAAATATCCTTTTTCGTCAGATTTTGCGCCTCGCACTTTATTGGTATTAATAACATTTACGCCGGCAAGTGGCTGTTTGCTGTTGTCATTAATAATATAACCTGAAACTCTTTGAGGAACAGTTGGCTGCGTATCTTGCGCGAAACCAATATTAGCTAGAAGAATAAAAAAGAAAACTGCGAAATATTTCATATCCTGATTTAAAGCTCTAAAAGTAGTAAATCGGGATTAAATATCTCATAGTCTTGGAATTTAATTATAAGAAAATTAACAAAGGACGCAGTCTTGCTTTTTGTAAGTACAAAACTCATTCATAGAGCGTAAGATTCTTAATATAAAAAAAAACCAAATTCCAATTAAGTCTGGAATTTGGGATTTTATATTTTGAGATATTAATGTATTAATCTCTTCTAGATCTTCTTGGTCTTGAGCTGTCGCCAAAGTTTTCAGAACGTCTAGGAGCTCTTTCTGAACCTCCTTCGTTTCTTGGAGCAGAACTTCTAAAACCGCCTTCTCTTTTTGGAGCAGAGTTTCTATCACTTCTAAAACCGCCTTCTCTAGATCCTCCGTCTCTCGAAGAGTTTCTGTCGCTTCTAAATCCGCCTCCAGAACCTTCACGTCTTGGAGCAAAGTTTCCTTCTCTTCTTGGTCCAGAACTTCTTCCGCCGCCACGATTGTTGTGGTCACGTCTTCCGCCTCCGTCATTTTTAGAGATCTCAACATTGATACGACGACCTTCTAATTGAATGTTGTTTAAAACATCCATTACTTTGTCAGTATGCTGTGGATCAGTGTTAAAGAAAGAGAAACCTTCTTTTACATCAACTTTAAAGATATCATCACGACCTAAATCTAATGTTTCTTTTAAGTAATCTTTTAATGACATCCAGTCAAAATTGTCTCTAGAACCGATGTTTACAAAATAACGAACTGCTCCATTATTATTGAATTCTCTTGGCTCAGAATCTCCTCTTTCACGTCTTTCTCCAGATTGAGCAGAGATATCTCTGTTCTTTTTGTAGTAAGTAATGAAACGGTTAAATTCTACAGAAACCATTTTCTTTATCAATTCTTCTTTAGATAAATCTTCAAGAACATTGTTAATTGCTGGTAAGTAGTTGTCAATTTCGTGATCAACTTCTGTATCTTTAATTTTATTTGCTAAGTGCAATAATTGGATTTCGCAGATTTCAATTCCAGATGGAATAGTTTTTTCTTCGAATTTTTGTTTGATGATTCTTTCGATAGAAGAAATTTTACGCAACTCACTTTTTGTAACAATTACAATAGAAGTTCCTAATTTTCCAGCTCTACCAGTACGTCCAGAACGGTGGTTGTACGTTTCAATTTCATCAGGTAATTGGTAGTTTACAACGTGTGTCACGTTATCAACGTCAATACCACGCGCAGCAACGTCAGTAGCAACAAGCATCTGAATTTGTCTTCCGCGGAAAGATTTCATTACACCATCACGCTGTGCTTGAGATAAATCTCCGTGTAAAGCAGCAGCACTGTATCCGTCTTCGATTAATTTTTCAGCAATAGCTTGCGTGTCTCTTTTTGTACGACAGAAAACTACAGAGAAAATATCTGGATTAGCATCAGCTAAACGTTTCAAAGCTTCATAACGGTCACGAGCATTTACTAAGTAAAATTCGTGAGAAACTGTTGCAGAACCTGAATTTTTGGCTCCAACAGTAATTTCAACTGGTTCGCTCATGAATTGTTTTGCAATTCTAGCAACCTCTTGCGGCATAGTTGCAGAGAACAACCATGTACTTTTTTCGTCTGGAGTATCTGATAAAATAGATACGATATCCTCATAGAATCCCATGTTTAACATTTCGTCAGCCTCATCAAGAATACAGTAATCTATATTTTTAATGTTAACCAAACCTCTGTTAATCATGTCTTGCATTCTTCCTGGAGTTGCAACGATAATCTGCGCTCCTCTTTTAATGTCTCTAGCTTGCTCTGTAATACTAGCCCCGCCGTAAACTGCTACCACATTAATACCTTTTTCGTATTTTGAGTAGTTTTTAAGTTCGTTGGTAATCTGTAAACAAAGTTCTCGTGTTGGCGATAAAACTAATGCTTGTGTGTTTCTGTTGTCAGCATCAATTTTTTGAATTAGCGGAAAACCGAAAGCTGCCGTTTTCCCTGTCCCTGTCTGAGCCAACGCAACCATATCTGTGTCTTTTTCCAATAATAGGGGAATCGCCTTTTCCTGTACCTCTGACGGATTTTCAAATCCTAGATCTAAAATCGCCTTCAGTAACGATTCATTCAATCCTAATTGTTCAAATTTATTCATATATGTATTTAAAATAGGGTGCAAAATTACTGTTAATTATTCAGATAAACTAATGGTAATTCAAGAATTATGTATTTGTTATGATTTGATTATCAAAAAGTTACAGTTTTATTGAAATCATTTTTTTTTAGAAATCCATAAAACACCCTAAAATAACGTCATGAAATCTAAAATTTCGCCTTTAAAATGTTGTATTTGAAACAATTATTTTGCGGCACTCAGGAAATCAATTAGTTGCTGAACTGCTTTTCCGCGGTGGCCTATTTTATTTTTTACTTCCAATGGCAATTGGGCAAAGGTCTCATCAAAATTTTCGGGTTTAAAAATAGGATCATATCCAAAACCATTTGTTCCCATTTTATGAGAGGTAATAATTCCTTTAGCAATTCCAGTAAACAAATATTGTTTGCCTTCAAGGTTTAAAGTAATAACGGTCTTGAACTGGGCGCTGCGATTTTCTTCATTTTTTAATGCCTCTAAAAGCTTGTTCATATTATCATCTGCATTTTTTTGTTCGCCGGCATATCTTGCAGAATAAACTCCTGGTTCACCATTTAGTGCACTTAATTCTAATCCAGTATCATCAGCAAAACAATCGTATCCGTATTTTTGAGTTACATAATCGGCTTTTAAAATCGCATTTCCTTCAATTGTATCTGCAGTTTCAGGAATATCTTCAAGGCAGTTAATATCTTCTAAACTTAATATTTTAATGCTTTCAGGAAGCATGCTTTGTATTTCTGCAATTTTATTTTTATTGTTTGAAGCAAAAACGAGTTTCATAGAATTATCTGTTTAAATGATTTCAACACAAATTTAGAATTCTTATATTTGATATGTTACCTAAAAATAAAATAAATGCAGTTATCAGTTCTTTATAAAAAAATAATGCCTTTTGTAAAGCCTTACAGAAAGATGGTAATTGCTACTTTACTGCTTACATTTTTGGGTTCTTTTGCGGCGCAGGTTAATGCCTTAATTTTAAAATATACTGTCGATACAATCAATAATTTAATGGTGGCACATGAGCCGTTGTCAAAAGGTTTTCATTTGTTAGGAATTATTAGTATTGTATTGTTAACTAAAGAGTTGGTTAATTCTGTTGTACAGTTTGGGCAAAAATTTTATGGAGAAAAACTTCGTATTTTTATAACCCGTGATATTTCTCAAACCATTGTCGAAAAAATCCTGAGTTATAGAATGGAATTTTATACTTCTGATGAAAATGAAAGCGGAAAACTTCAAACCAGAATCGATCTCGGAATCAGTAGTTTAACTCGATTGGTGCAAAACTTTTTTATTGATATTCTGCCTTTATTTGCAAACGCTTTTGTGGCATTGGTTATAATGTTTTATGCCAATGTCTATGTTGGTTTGGTGAGTTTGTGTATTATTCCGATTTACTTTTATATCAGTCAATTACAAGCGAGAAAATTAAGCGGATTTAGGAGACGAATGCGTAATTACCGAGAAACCAAAAACAACGGAATCATAAGTTTAATTGAATCTATTACGGTCATTAAATCTTTTGTACGAGAATCGACAGAAGCGGACCGCCACGAAAAGATTCAATATGAAATGACTGAAAATCAATTAGCAACCAGAAAAACCAGTTTTATTTTTGAAAGCGTTAAAAGTTTTGTCGAGCAGATAGGAGTGGTGATTATCATTATATTGACTGCATATTTTGTGTTGAACAACCAGATGACAATTGGTGCCATAATGTTTCATATTATGTTGTTTAATAATGTTTCGTCTCCGATTAGACAATTACACCGAATTTACGACGAAGTAAACGATGCTCTTATTTACTCTGAAGGCTTTTTTGATATTTTAGAATCAGAGCAGGAAATAGAAACAACGGGAGATTTTATTCCACAAAAAATTAGCGGATTAATAGAGGTTAAAAATGTAGATTTTGTGTATCCAAACGGAACGCAGGCATTATACAATATTAATTTTACGGTAAAACCAAACGAGACTTCGGCTTTGGTCGGACTCAGCGGTGCAGGAAAAAGTACTGTAATTAATTTGCTGGATAAATTTTATCAGCCTTCGTCGGGTCATATTTTTTTAGATGGAGTTGATTTAACAGATTATAATACAGATTTCCTTCGTAAAAATATTGGATTAGTGCTTCAGAAAAACCATATTTTTAAAGGCACAATTGCAGAGAATATTTTGTACGGAAAGCCAGAAGCTTCAAAAGAGGAAATTATTGAAGCGGCGAAACAAGCCTATATTCATGAGCAAGTAATTCAATTGCCAAAAGGATATGATTCTGATGCACATTTACTTTCTGGCGGACAACAACAGCGAATTGCCATTGCAAGATTATTTTTGAAAAATCCGCCCATAATTTTCTTAGATGAACCAACCGCGAGCCTAGATGCGATTGCTACAGAACAAATAAAAAAGTCTCTTGATGCCATAAAAAAAGATAGAACTGTAATTATAATTTCGCACAGTATTTCTCAAATTATTGACGCCTCAAATATTATAGTTTTAGAAAAAGGAAGATGTGTCGAAAAAGGAACTCATGACGAATTATATGATAATAAAGGAACGTATTATCAAATATTTATGGCAATGGCCAATAGTTTAAATATTGAGAAAATCACTCAGACTTTTGACTGATATAATTTAAAACTATTTTTTCGACAAGAAAAGCAAAAGTGATTCCGAATGTATAAGCAACAATGTCAGACCATAAAAATCCCTGTCCTAAAACATACCTGCCAAACAGCGTTTTTCTAAGTTCTATAATCCATTCTGCCTGATACAACTGCAGAAATTCAATTCCGTAGCAAATCAAAAGTGAAATAATTGCTATTAAATATGCTTTTTTGAATGGAAGAAATATTCGAACCAAAAAGTAATTCATAACTGCATACAAAAAATCGCCAATCCATAAGGGAATAAATGAGATTTTTCTAGAAAGGATTCCGAGTAAAATGATGCTTAGGAAAACGATGAAATAATAGATTCTGGATTTCAAATTAGGAATTTTAGTTTGGGCAAATTTATATTTTTTTTAGCTAAAACGGATTGTTTTTGTCATTCCGAGGAACGAGGAATCGCACAAGAAATTCCGCAAAGGAATGAGTCAATCTTTTTAGATTAGCTAGTGTGATTCTTCGTTCCTCAGAATGACAAACTGTTTTGGTTACGTTGTGTTTAAGCGTTAATAAAGCAGAAAGAAGGGACTTAAAGTACATTTTTAGGGAACGAAAAATACAAATCTCAAATTGATTGACTTTATTTCATAAATTTATCAGTTCAATTTATTTACTATCAAAAATAACCACATGAATTCAAAATTTTTTCCCCTGATTTTATCTTTATTTCTTTTCGGAAATCTAAGCTATTCTCAAAAAGACAAATCATTTAACATTCAAAAGCAGTTAGAGTATTGCGCAGCACAAGCTTCTAAAACTTTAAAAGTGATTCCGAATGACGGGACTTCTCCAAGAACAATTCCTAACGGAAGTAAAGATTGGAAATTTGTTGACTATAAAGACTGGACAAGCGGATTTTGGCCTGGCGAATTGTGGTTTTTGTATGAAGCTTCAAAAGATAAAAAATGGGAAAAAGAAGCCGATAAATTCACCCGTTTTTTAACCCCTCTATCTGTCAGTAAAGCAAATGACCACGATTTAGGTTTTCAGGTTTTTAATAGTTTTGGAAACGGATATCGATTGACTAAAAATCCAGAGTATAAACAAATTATATTGAAAACCGCCGATACGCTGGCAACACTTTTTAATCCGAAAGTAGGAACAATCCAATCTTGGCCGCATAATAAAATGGGAGGTCATAATACGATTATTGATAATATGATGAATTTGGAACTTCTGTTTTGGGCTTCAAAAAATGGAGGTAACAAAAAACTTTACGACATTGCCGTTAAACACGCAGAAACTACAATGGCAAATCATTTTAGGCCAGACAATACTTCTTACCATGTAGTAATTTATGATTACGAAACTGGGAAAAAGATCAAAGGCAGAACAGCTCAAGGTTACAGCGATGACAGTATGTGGGCGCGAGGACAAACTTGGGCAATTTATGGATTTACAATGACTTATAGAGAAACTAAAGATCCTAAATTTTTAGATTTCGCACATAAATTAGCCCGTGTTTATTTGGATAAATTAACAACTGAAGATTTAATTCCGTATTGGGATTTCAATGCGCCCAATATTCCTAACGAACCTAGAGATGCTTCTGCGGCAGCGATTGTTTCTTCGGCGCTTTTAGAATTGAGTTCTTATACAAAAGATAAAAATTTGAAAACAGAGTATTTAGCAAAAGCCAAAAAGATGATTGTTTCACTTTCAGATCATTATCAAAGCCACGAAGTTAATTCGGCATTTCTATTGCATTCTACGGGTCATAAACCTGCAGGAAGTGAAATAGATTGTTCTATAAATTACGCAGATTATTACTATCTTGAGGCATTATTAAGACTTCAAAAACTAAAATAAAATTATCATGAAGAAAATAAGCCAAATTGTATTTGCAATAATGATGGTATTGATGCTTGCCAGCTGTAAAAATACCAAACAAAAACTTCAGGAATATGTTGTTGAATATAATAAGACCGCGCCAAGTTTTAGAGCCGACCATGTAACATTAACAACGGCCAGAGGTTACATAAACGATAATAAAATTGAATTGCGTTTTGAAACCGATTTAGAACAAAATGAGGCGAACAAACTAGCATCAGGAATCTCTTTTGTGAAACTAATTAAGAAACTTATTGCCAAAGATCAGATTCCGAGACAATTGATTGAAGAAGGAGTTCAGTTTGATGTTTACTTTTTAGCTGATGACAACACAGTTCTCGGAAAAGAAATCTTAAATGGTGAATCTCTTAAATATTTTTTAAAGTAAAAAACAGTGCTTTAAGAAGTTTAAATTCCTACATATGAAAGTCTCTTTAAATAACAAATTAAAGAGACTTTTTTGTGATTATACTTCAAATAAAGGGGAAAAAAGCTTTTTGAATTCTTACATTTTTTTTCTTTTTTTAAGGTTAATCAATTTGTATTCAATCGATTATCTGTTATATTTTGTCGGCAAAATATTGTTTTTGTATTATAAATTAATTATGTTTGAGTTAAAAAATAACTATAAAACCAATAATTTATGAAAAAAATTACCCAAATCGCATTCGCGCTCTTCTTTGCATTGTTTTTAGTTAGCTGTAAAAACACCAAGCAGAAAATTCAGGAACATGTAAGTACTTATAATAATTCTTCTTCTATAAAAGGAAACGGAATTACAAGTACAACAGCAAAAGCTTTTCTGAATGACAACAAAATCGAAATCAGAATCGAAACGAATTTAGAAGAGACCGATGCCAACAGAATTGCCTACAAAGAGTCATTTCCAGATTTATTAAAGGAAATGATCAAAAACGATCAAATCTCAACAGAATTGATTAACGAAGGAGTTTCTTTTGATGTTTACTTCCTAGCTTACAATAATGCTATTTTGGCGCAGCAAGTTGTAAATAAAGAAGAATTAGCAGTATTAGAAGGAACTGCAGAACCAAATAAGGAAACTGCAAAATTGTAATTAAATAACAGAAGTAAAAAAGCCTCTTTAGAAATTAAAAGAGGCTTTTTTATTTATGAAAATTGCGTAACGTTTTTGAGGTTGTCAGGAAAATACATATCCGATAAATTAGCAAATTCGTCACCGCGCATAAAGATGTTAATATCTACATCTGCAAAACTATTTTTGCCTGCAGCGGCCAGAAGTTCATTTGCAGAATGAAGTGTGTTTTTATGAAAATGATACACACGATCAGATTTATCATTCACAACCAAACCTTTCATCAGCATTTTGTTTTGAGTTGCCACTCCAGTCGGACATTCATTATTGTGGCAGCGTAAAGCCTGAATACAGCCCAAAGAAAACATAAATCCTCTGGCGCTGTTACACATATCTGCGCCAAGTGCTACGGCATGTAGAATAGAATAACCAGAGATTATTTTTCCGCTTCCAATAATTCGCATTTTATCACGAATTCCTAAACGAACCAAAGTTTTGTTCACGAAAATTAGTGCTGGCTCAAACGGCATTCCAACTCCATCTGCAAATTCAAGTGGTGCGGCGCCAGTACCGCCTTCTGCACCGTCAACTGTGATAAAGTCGGGGTAAATATCTTCGGCAATCATTTCTTGGCAGATAGCTTCAAACTCGGCTGTGTTTCCAATACATAATTTAAATCCGATTGGTTTTCCGTTAGATAAATCACGTAATTGTTTGATGAAATGAATTAATCCTTTTGCATCAGAAAAAGCATGATGACCTGGAGGAGACAGAATCATGGTATGTGGTACCACGCCTCTAATTTTAGCAATCTGTTCCGTGTTTTTAGCGGCAGGAAGCACACCTCCATGACCCGGTTTTGCACCTTGCGAAAGTTTGATTTCGATCATTTTTACATTCGGAAGATTTGCTTTTTCTGAGAATTTTTCAGGACTAAAATTTCCTTCTGCATCACGGCATCCAAAATAACCTGTACCAATCTGCCAGGTAATATCGCCGCCACCGGCAAGATGAAATTCAGTCAATCCGCCTTCGCCTGTATTTTGGTAAAAGTTCCCTTTTTTTGCACCAATATTAATAGCACGAACTGCATGCTCGCTCAAAGAACCAAAACTCATTGCCGAAACATTAAATAAGGAAGCAGAGTAAGGCTGTTTACAATCTTTTCCGCCAACTAATACGCGAGGTAATTCTTCGTTTACTTGTGCCGGGAAAATAGAATGTTTGATTCCTTCGTAGTTTTCAGTATTTAAGTTTAACTGCGTTCCGAAAGGAGTGCTCGAATCTATATTTTTGGCTCTTTGGTAAACCAATGAACGCTGATTTCTAGAGAAAGGTTTTCCGTCTGTAGATCTTTCGATAAAATACTGCTGAATTTCTGGTGAAATCATTTCAAATAAATATCTGAAATACCCCAAAACAGGAAAGTTTCTTAAAATCGCGTGCTTTTTCTGAGAAGCATTGTAAACTCCGATAATCAATAAAAGCGGGATAATAAAAACGAGTAAATAACCTCGTCCTGTATAATAGTAAATTGCGGCAACAATTAGAAACAATAAGAATCCGTAAATAAAGAATTTCTTTCTCATGTTTTTAAAAAATTTAATAGGTAATAAATGCGTAATTAATTGAATCTTAAACGAACGTAAACGTGCTTGATTCCTTTTTTGTCTGATTCTCTTTCATCAATCTCCAGAATATCTGTCAGCGATTTTAACATTGGCGTAAGCTTGGAATAGCCATAATTTCGAGGGTCAAATTCAGGTTTTTTCTTCACAACCAAGTTGCCGACATCTCCTAAGAACGCCCATCCGTCATCATCTTCAAGATCTTCAATTGTGGCTTCTATAAGCTCAATAGTTTGTTTGTCAACTTTATGGAGTGCTTTCTCAGCTGGTTTTTCAACTGGTTTTTTAGTATCTGCAGCTGCAGTTGTGGTTTTTGGTTTTTTCTTCTGTATGGCACCGTCTAGAACTTCAATATAAATAAATCTGTCACAGGCAACAATAAACGAGCTTGGAGTTTTCTTCTCACCAATACCAATTACTTTCATACCGGATTCTCTCAAACGAATGGCCAGACGTGTAAAATCACTGTCGCTTGAAACGATACAGAAACCGTCTAATTTTCCAGAGTACAAAAGATCCATAGCATCAATAATCAAAGCCGAATCTGATGAGTTTTTTCCAACGGTATAACTGTATTGCTGAATAGGAGTAATGGCATGTTCCAATAAAACGCCTTTCCATCCGTTCGCATTAGGTTTGGTCCAGTCGGCATAAATCCTTTTAGTAGTTGGTGTTCCCAGTTTTGCGATCTCTTCCATCATGCCTTTTACATTGCTGTAAGGTACGTTGTCGGCATCTATAAGGACAGCCAGTTTTAAATCTTTTGAGTTGGTTAAAGGCATTATTTCAATATTAGAAATTAAGTATATTCAAAGTTAAAATTAAAATTGGTTTTTATAAGAATTGAATGATGAATAAGTGTTTCGAAAAGCACTAATTATTTTCATTATAAATAATATTGGATAAACTAAAAATTAATTAAAGATAAATTTGTCTTTTATTTTAAATCTCTTTACCTTTGTGTCCAATTAATAGAGAAATGTATGTTTTCAAAAGCCTGTGAGTACGGAATTAGAGCTTCAATATTTATTGCAACCAAATCTTCAAAAGGAATTAGGGTTGGAATAAAAGATGTGGCAAAAGAAATCGATTCTCCAGAACCGTTTACGGCTAAAATCATGCAGATTCTTACCAAAAATGGAATTATTCACTCTGCAAAAGGTGTAGGAGGCGGCTTTGAGGTTTCTAATGAAGCAGTAAAATCCATAAAATTAATTCAGATTGTAGATGCTATAGACGGCAGTAAAATTTACAGCGGCTGCGGTATTGGACTTAAAGAATGTTCTGAAGTGCATCCTTGTCCTGTGCATCACGAATTTAAAAAAATAAGAGGCCTGCTATTAGAAATGCTCACTAAAACAACGTTAGAACAATTAGCTTCAGATGTAAAATCTGGTGATTTCTTCCTTAAAACATTAAATACAAACGATTAATATTTTATAAATTATCTTAAAAATGAATACAAAAACCAAAATTTCAATAATGATCCTAATGGGATTTTTAGCAGTTACTTCTTGCGGTAAAAAAGAAACAGCTCCAGCTGATCAGACAGAAACGACTGAACCTTCTACTGAAGGAGAAGCTGCGCCAGTAACGTCGACAGAAGAAAATGTGCTAATTATTGAAGGAAATGATCAAATGCAGTTTAATACAAGTGAATTACACGCTGTTGCTGGAAAGCCAATCAAATTGACTTTGAAACATGTTGGGAAAATTCCAAAAGAAGCAATGGGACATAATTTAGTAATATTACAAGAGGGAACAGACCAATCTGCTTTTGCGCTTAAGGCGAATGATGCAAAAGCAACCGATTATATTCCAGAATCTGAAAAAGCTTCAGTTATCGCTCACACGAAATTGTTAGGCGGTGGAGAAGAAGATACAATCGAGTTTACAATTGATAAAAAAGGATCATACCCATTTATATGCTCTTTCCCTGGCCACGTGGCTATGATGAAAGGTGTTTTAATTGTAGAGTAAATAGAAAAGACTTCAAATTTCTTAATGGATTTGAAGTTTTTTTAAAAACCAATAAAAGATAAAATTGTCTTTTATTAATTCGAAAGAGATGAAAAGAGAAAAAAAACTATGGATCATTTTTGCATTGGTAATGAGCATATCATTTGCAGTGCTTGGTTATTATGGATATGAAATTTATCAGCAGGCACCGCCGGTTCCAAGGGAGATTATTTCAGATTCAGGAAAAATTATTTTTAGCGAAAGCGAAATTAAAGACGGACAAAATATCTGGCAGAGTATAGGAGGTCAGGAAGTGGGATCGATCTGGGGACACGGCGCCTATGTAGCCCCAGACTGGACTGCTGACTGGCTGCACCGCGAAGCTGTTTTTATACTAAATAGCTTTGCTAAAGAAGATTTTAATAAAAAGTTTGACGAATTAGATGCTGAAAAACAATCGGCTTTAAAAATTCGTTTACAGAAAGATGTGCGGACCAATCGTTACAATGCGAACACCGGTATCCTTACGATTTCTGAAAATAGGGTTGCAGCAATAGAAAGTCTAAGCGAATATTATAAAGGTCTTTTTACGAATGATCCTCAGTTTGATAAATTGAGAGAAGAATATGCAATTCCGAAAAATTCTATTACAGATGTGGAAAGAATGCATAAAATGAATGCCTTTTTCTTCTGGGCAACTTGGGCGACAGTTACGAATCGTCCTGATTCTAATATTTCATACACGCACAACTGGCCGTCAGATGAATTGGTTGGAAATACTGCAACTACAGAGCTTTTGGCTTGGTCTGGAGTAAGTATTATTTTATTGATTTTAAGTGTTGGAATCTTAGTTTTCTATCATGCAAAATCTGGTGAAGAAGAAGAATTTCCGCTTCCAAAAGAAGATCCGATTATTAAGCAGGGAAAAACAAAATCAATGGGATTGGTAACCAAATATTTCTGGATTGTAAGTCTGCTGATGGTTTTACAAATGGTTTTCGGAATTATCACCGCACATTATGGAGTGGAAGGAAATGGTTTGTATGGTATTCCAATAGATCAAATTCTGCCTTACTCTGTGACACGAACATGGCATACGCAATTGGCTATTTTCTGGATTGCAACGGCTTGGCTGGCAACAGGACTATATATTGCTCCAGCAGTTTCTGGTAAAGATCCTAAATTTCAGTGTTTTGGGATAAACTTTTTGTTCGTCGCTTTATTGATTATTGTTTTAGGATCAATGGCTGGGCAATGGTTTGGAGTAATGCAAAAACTGAATTTAGTTCAAAATTTCTGGTTTGGACATCAAGGATATGAATATGTTGATTTAGGACGCTTTTGGCAGATTTTCCTTTTAGTGGGATTGTTTTTATGGCTTGCTTTAATGATTCGTCCGCTGCTTCCTGTTTTAAAGAAAAAAACAGAAGAAAAAAACTTAATTATTTTGTTCTTAGTTTCTTGTACTGCAATTGCCATGTTCTACGGAGCTGGATTAATGTGGGGAAGACAAACCAATTTAGCAATTGCCGAATATTGGAGATGGTGGGTAGTTCATCTTTGGGTTGAAGGATTCTTTGAAGTATTTGCAACTGTTGTAATTGCGTTCTTGTTCGTTCGTCTGGGATTATTAAAAACCAAAACGGCGACATTGAATGTGCTTTTTGCAACCATTATTTTCATGTCTGGAGGTATTTTAGGAACATTCCACCACTTGTATTTCTCGGGAACGCCAACAGCAATTATGGCTTTGGGGGCAACATTCAGTGCTTTAGAAGTGGTTCCGCTGACTTTAATCGGATTTGAAGCATATCAAAACTATAAAATCTCAAAATCAACACAATGGATTGCCGATTATAAATGGCCAATTTATTTCATGATTTCTGTGGCATTTTGGAATTTCCTTGGCGCCGGAATCTTCGGATTCATTATTAATCCGCCAATCGCGCTTTATTATGTACAAGGGTTGAATACAACGCCTTTGCACGGACATACCGCTTTGTTCGGAGTTTATGGAATGTTAGGAATTGGTCTGGTTTTATTTGTATTGAGAAGTTTATATCGAACTGTTAGCTGGAATAACAAACTGCTAAAAATCACTTTCTGGTCTTTAAATATTGGTTTATTCCTAATGGCAATATTGAGTTTACTTCCAATTGGAGTTTGGCAGGCAATTGAAAGTATCAATCACGGAATGTGGTATGCGCGTTCATCAGAATTAATGCAGCAGCCAACAATGATTACTTTAAAATGGCTTCGTGCCATTGGAGATTCCATCTTTGGAATCGGATTTATTACAATGGCTTGGTTTGTATTTGAACTGACATTAAAAAACAAAAAATAAAAACATATTTAAAATTGATTATCATGGAAAATTTAAAAAACAAAACAATAGGATCTTTTGTGGCTGAAGATTTTAGAACGGCCGCAGTTTTCTCGAAATATAGAATTGATTTTTGTTGCAAAGGGAACCGAACAGTTACTGAAGTTTGCGAAAAACAAAACATTGATGCAGATATCTTATTAGAAAATGTGCTTCAGGTTGCACAATCAGAAAATAATGGCAGTATTGATTTCAACTCCTGGCCGTTAGATTTATTGGCAGATTACATTGAAAAAACACATCACCGTTATGTGGAAGAAAAAACAAATGTTCTGCTTCCATTTTTAGATAAATTATGTAAAGTTCATGGTTCAATTCATCCTGAATTGTTTAAAATAAACGAACTTTTTATTGGCTGTGCAGGTGAATTGTCGCAGCACATGAAGAAAGAAGAATTGATTTTATTTCCTTTTATAAAAAGAATGGTAAAAACTAGGGAGTCTGATGGAATTTTATCTCAGCCATCTTTCGGGACAGTTTCAAATCCGATTGCAATGATGATGCACGAACACGATAATGAAGGGCAACGTTTTAGAGAAATTGCGGCTTTAACCAATGATTATACGCCACCAGCAGATGCCTGTACTACATACAGAGTAACGTTTGCTATGTTGAGAGAGTTTGAAGCAGATTTGCACAAACACATACATTTAGAGAATAATATCTTATTTCCAAAAGCTGTTATTTTAGAAAAAGACTTTGTTGCAGTAGAATAGAGGTTAATTTTAATAGTTCGAAAAGTACCGATAAGCTATCTGACCTGATAATTATCAGTGTTTTTTATTTCAAGAAATCTTATTTTTAACGGATAACTTTTAAACCATATAAGTCATATAAGTTCATTTAAACCAAACTTATAATTTCTTATATGACTTATATAGTTATAAAACTTAATATTATGAATTCTCAAAAAGCTTGGATAGTTTGCTGTTTTTTTAATTTTCTGATTGCTTGCGTTTTCGGATTATTAATGCGTTTTATGTATCTCTTTCCGTTAGATTTTCTAAACTACAGCTTCTTGCTTCATGCGCATTCACACGTTGCAATGCTTGGCTGGGTTTATTTGATCGTTTATGTTTTGATTGTTCGTTTTTTTATTCCAAAAGAAAAAAGTCAGAAACCTATTTACAACCGCTTATTTTGGCTGACAGAGTTTTCAGTAATCGGAATGATGATTGCTTTTCCTATTCAGGGCTACGCTTTGTTTTCGATTGTATTTTCAACCATGCATATTTTGCTCAGTTATGTTTTCTGTCGTTTGGTTTGGAAAGATTGTTCTAAAGAAAAATCTCCCGCTGAAAGACTTTTACTAACTTCAATTTTGTTTATGATTTTATCGACTTTCGGAGTTTGGTGTCTTGGCCCAGCCGTGAGCACATTAGAAAAACAAAGCGCTTTTTATCAAATTGCGATTCAGTTTTTTCTTCATTTTCAATTTAGTGGCTGGTTTATATTGGCAATTTTAGCTTTGTTTTTAAAACAATTTCAAGACAAAATAGATGAGGTAAAGTTTAAGAGATTTTATTTTTTAATGATTGTTTCCACATTACTGACAGTTTGTTTTCCAGTGCGTTGGTTTATCGAAAATGCTATTTTGAGTTATATAAATGGTTTGGGAGTTTTAATTCAGTTAGCAGCTTTTATTTACTTCTATAAAATGCTAAAGCCTCAAATTCGTCACTTCAAAAGCACTTTAGATAAAACGACTAAAATCGTTTATGGTTTGGCTTTATGTTCTTTAATTCTAAAAATCGGAATTCAATTGCTGACTATTTTTCCCAATTTGGCTGAAGTTTCACATCAAATCAGAAATTTTGTAATTGGTTTTATTCACTTAACGACTTTAGGAATCATAACAGGGTTTTTGTTTGGGATTCTATTTCAAAATAAAATGCTTTCTGCCAATTCTTCAACATTAAAAATAGGAGTAAAGTGTTTTATTTTAGGATATATTTTGACAGAAGTTTTGCTATTTCTTCAAGGCTGGTTTTTCTTTTTTGGAGAAGCGAGCATTCCAGGGTATTTTCAAAGTATTTTGATATTCAGTATTCTTTTGGTTTTGGGATTGGTTTTAATGATGAGTTCGATAATTAGGCGAAATTTATATTGCCATATCAAATAAGTCCCAGTGGGACGATATATTTATAGCAGAGGAATGACATATTGTAAAACTTCGGAGAAGCGAAATATTTATAGAAAACGTTTGGCGAAGATAAAAAGCTCCAGCGGAGCGATATATTTATAGAATCATATTAGAAATATAATTCGTTAACCTAATAAATATTTCGCTCCGCTGGAACTCTCTATGTAGATGATTCAGATTTTTCTATAAATATTTCGCTTCTCCGAAGCGATACGAGTTCTAGAAAATAAGTCCCAGTGGGACGACATATTTATAAAAAACGTTTGGCGAAGATAAAAAGCTCCAGCGGAGCGATATATTTATAGAATCAGATTAGAAATATAATTCGTTAACCTGATAAATATTTCGCTCCGCTGGAGCTCTCTATGTAGATGATTTAGATTTTTCTATAAATATTTCGCTTCTCCGAAGCTTGACTTAGCTTTTTATGTAAATAAAAAACAAGAGTCAATTTATTTCTAAAGTTGCTCTTGTTTCTACTAATTAACCTATTTAAATATCTATATTTTCCCTGCTTCCAGATTTATTGCTTCAATTGTTTTCTCATTGTTTACACCTAAACCTTCCTGCTGAAAAATTAATTCTCCTTCTGGATTAAAAACACTAATAATATTGGAATGCGAAAAATCTATTGGAGAAATTTTCTTGTAATTTACTGCTAAAACCGCTGCAAATTCACGAGTGTTTTCTTCAGTTGAACGAAGGAAAATCCAAGGATCTTGATTCATTTTATTTTCAATTGCAAACGACTTTAATCTTTCGGGCGTATCAGTATTTGGATCAATGCTGACCAAAATCAATTTGACATGCTGTTTTGTCTTTTTCTCCAGTTTTGATTCTATATCCCGCATGTCGGCAACTAATCTTGGGCAAGCCGATTTGCAACTGGTATAAATCATCACCATTACCAAAACATTTCCCCTAAGCGATTTTAATTCAATATCTTTTCCATCTTGCGTTGTCCATTGAGAAGGCAGATTGTAAATTGATAAATCACTGATTTCCTTTTTTGTTTCTGCTTTGTTTTCTGATTGGGTCTCTGCTTTTTTACAACCGTAAAACGACAATGTAAGAATCAAAAAGGCAATTGTTATTTTTTTCATTTTTAAATATTTAAAATTAGATTTTCGGTTTTGTTGTGCTGGCACATCTAAATCCAAGATTTCGAGTCGAATACTGTGCTTTCAAGCTTCCTCTGAATGCATAACGCATAAATGCTGCATAATCCATTAAATCGGATGCATTTACAGATCCGCTTCCGCAAAAGAGATTTTTATCAGTGCTTTTGTCTTTTCTAGATTCTCCTGATAAAAAAATGCTATTGAAATCAGACGTCCATTCCCAAACTAAACCATGCATGTCGTAAACTCCCCAATAATTTTTGAAAGTTTTTCCAATCTCATTTTCATACGTTCTCGATTTCTCATACCAAGACAAAATGTATTCGTTGAGTTCTTTTTTGGTTCGCGCATCGATTTTTCTGGTGTCGGCCATTGCTACATATTCCCATTCATCCATTGTTGCCAGACGTTTTCCTTCGCATTCGCAGTATTTTTTTGCTGCAAACCAAGATACACTTGTTACTGGCGATTTAGGTTTGGCATTTCCAAAATCAAAATCAGTTGTCCAGTAGGACAAATAGCTTTTATCAGCAAAAATCCCTTTAATCTTTGATTTTTGATAAGAAGGATTCTTTTTGACAAACTCTAAAAACTGACTATTCGTGACAGGATAAATATCTATGTAAAAAGATTTTACTTGAATTGGATTTTTAGAAACAGCTCCATAAAGAGGGACATAAGATCCCTCTTTTATGAAAGCCATCCCTTTTTCCTGAGCCTTCACGACACTAACCGCAGAGAAAAAGAAAATTGTAAGTATGAAAATGTATTTTTTCATGCTAGAAGTTTTGCTGTTATCTTAAAGCTTTAACCATTTCTGGTGTGACTTCTGTTTTGTTATTACCCCAGCTATTATAAATGTAAGTCAATACATTTGCGATTTCGTCGTCAGATAAATTCTGAGCAGGCATTACGTTATTGTATTTTTTACCGTTAACGGTTACTTCTCCAGTCAAACCATGAAGAATTGTTTTAATTGCACGTTTAGAATCGGCATTTAAATAATCTGATTTTGCTAGAGGAGGGAAAGTGCCTGGAATTCCCTGACCTTCAGATTGATGACAAGCAAAACAAGTGGTTCCAAAAATATCTTTACCAATTTTTACTTTTTCTTCAACGGTACGTTTTGAAATTGCAGCTTTTGCAGTTGTACTTCCCGGCATTTTCTGAATGGTGCCGCCTTCAGGTAGGTAAATACCTTCTTGGATAGTTCCAGAGTAAACGTTTTTGTTTTCTTTTCCCTCGACTTTCAACATTCCCAAAGCGCCTTTATTAAATGCCCTGAAAATAGAATGGTCAACCAAGATAAAAGTTCCTGGAGTTTCTACTTTAAAATCTACAATTGCAGCACCTCCCGCTGGGATTAAAGTAGTCTGAACATTTTTATTTACTGTACTTCCGCCTTCAACATGCACATTGTCAAATATTTCTCCAATAACATGGAAAGAAGAAACTAAATTTGGACCGCCGTTTCCAACAAACAAACGAACTGTTTCGCCCACTTTTGCAGTTAATTCACCTCCATTTGTTAAAGAACCTACTTTTCCATTAAATACCACATAATCGGGAGTTTCTTTAACCGCTTTATTCATATCAAATGGCTGAAGACCTTTTGCGCCATATTCGCCTTGAGTATAAAAATCACCCTGCATTACGTAGTACTCTTTATCAACAGGAGGAAGTCCGCCTTCAGGTTCAACCAAAATTAATCCGTACATACCATTTGCAATGTGCATTCCTACGGGAGCAGTTGCGCAGTGATACACATACAATCCTGGATTAATGACTTTAAAACTGAATACTTTTTCATGTCCAGGTGCTACAAGAGAAGAAGTTGCTCCTCCGCCGGGACCCGTTACAGCGTGTAAATCTATATTGTGCGGTAATTTGTTATCGGGATGGTTTTTTAAATGAAATTCTACTTCATCTCCAACACGTGTTCTAATGAAACTTCCCGGAACAGAACCTCCAAATGTCCAGTATGTATATTTTACACCATCAGTCATTGTACCTTCCTGTTCTTTTATTTCCATGTTTAATTTCAATTTCATGGCTGTTCTATTTCCAACTGGTTTTGGAACGTGAGGAGGCGAAGTAAGCTCAGCATCCATTTCACCTTCGGTCATAATATCGGCATAATTATGCGCCTCATTTTTCTTGCAGCTTCCGAACAGAAAAAGCATAAAAAATGAACAAAATATAATGTTCATTTTAATCCAAAATTTGTAATTACTTTTCATAATACTTTGGTTTTGTTATCGTTTAAATTATGACTCAAAAATAAAAGACTGATTTGTCTTTTATTATGATAAAAATCATGTTTGGTAAGAATTGTAAGATAATTGATGAAATTTAGCAGGATGTTTCTAGAAGGTAAATCTTACTAACAAAAGCTTGTTGATTATTTTTTAATAAAAATAAATGACACTCTGAATTTTAGAATAATAATGATTAATTTTGCTCGCTGATTAAGTTAAAAAAATTACTACACTATATTATGGTAAAAGATTTATTCGAAAGAATTCAGGACAATAAAGGACCGTTAGGAAAATGGGCTTCTCAAGCAGAAGGTTATTACGTTTTCCCAAAGTTAGAAGGTGAGTTGGGTCCTAGAATGACTTTTCACGGAAAAAATATTTTAAACTGGAGTTTAAATGATTATTTAGGTTTAGCTAATCATCCAGAAGTTCGTAAAGCAGATACAGATGCAGCAGCTCAGTTTGGTGCAGCTTATCCTATGGGAGCTCGTATGATGTCTGGACACACTACTTATCATGAGCAGTTAGAAAATGAATTAGCATCTTTTGTTATGAAAGAATCTGCTTATTTATTGAATTTTGGTTACCAAGGAATGGTTTCTATCATTGATGCTTTGGTTACTAAAAATGATATTATTGTTTATGATGTAGATTCACATGCTTGTATCATTGATGGTGTTCGTTTGCACATGGGTAAGCGTTTCACATACAAACACAATGATCTTGAAAGTATGGAGAAAAACTTGCAGCGTGCTACTAAAATGGCAGAAGAAACAGGCGGTGGTATTTTATTTATTACCGAAGGTGTTTTTGGAATGCGCGGACAGCAAGGAAAACTAAAAGAGATTGTTGCCTTAAAACAAAAATACAATTTCCGTTTATTAGTAGATGATGCACACGGTTTTGGTACACTTGGTAAAACAGGTGCTGGAGCAGGTGAGGAGCAGGGAGTTCAAGACGATATTGATGTTTACTTCTCTACTTTTGCAAAATCTATGGCTAATATTGGTGCTTTCGTAGCGGCTGATAAAACAGTTATAGATTACTTAAAATACAATTTACGTTCTCAAATGTTTGCAAAAGCGTTACCAATGATCCAGACAATCGGTTCTTTGAAGCGTTTAGAATTATTGCGTAATTCTTCTGAAATTAAAGATAAACTTTGGGAAAATGTAAATGCATTACAAAGTGGTCTTAAAGAAAAAGGATTTAATATTGGAGATACAAATACTTGTATTACACCAGTTTATTTGGAAGGAAGTATTCCTGAGGCAATGGTAATGGTAAACGATTTAAGAGAAAACTACGGTATTTTCCTTTCTATTGTTGTTTATCCAGTTATTCCAAAAGGAATTATTTTATTAAGAATGATCCCAACGGCTTCTCATACTCTAGCTGATATCGATGAAACGTTAACAGCTTTCGAAGCGATTCGTGAGAAATTGGTAAACGGAACTTATAAAGAAATTGCAGAACGTACTACAGTAGACGTTTCGTAATTCATAAAAATAGATTTCCTTAGGTGGGAATTATGTAAAAAATCCATTCGTTATGCGAATGGATTTTTTTTTATTTAAGGTAACTTTATATCATAATCACAAAATAAAAATAACAATTATGAGAAGAGTATTAACACTAACGACCCTTATTTTGACGGTTCTGGTATCTTGTAAAAAAGAAACAACTACAACAGAGCCAGTACAAATAACACCAAGTCCGCCAAAAGAAGCAGAAATTGTAGAACCAGCAGGAGATCAATGTTATGCTTGGAAAGCCGGCGGCAGTATTATTGAAATGAGTTTTAATGTAAACTCACATCAAGAAGTAAACGGAAAATTAAGCTACAATTTAGTAGGAAAAGATAGAAATGAAGGAACGCTGATTGGTAACATGAAAGGCGATACTTTAATTGCCGATTATACTTTTAGTTCAGAAGGAGTTTCATCTGTTAGAGAAGTTGCTTTTTTACAAAAAGACGGTACTTTCATTGAAGGATACGGCGATGTAGTAACAGCAAATGACAAAGTTTCTTTTAAAGATAAAACAAAACTAAAATTTGACGCAAAAAATACATTAACAAAAGTAGATTGCAAAGTAGAATAAATAAGAGTGTTTAAATGTGAAAAATCCATTCGTTTTGGGGGCGAATGGATTTTTTTATGCTTAAAACTAATGACTAAGAAACTAAGTACTAAGAACTAATTAAAGATTCTTCAAATAAGTCTTTCTCTGACAGTGAATGATTGGATCGAAGTTTTTCCAAAGTAAGTGAATTGCGTTGTTCTCTAATAATTCTGGAGTTCTAATACAATTTCGAATTCCCTTTTCTGAAAATGTTTTATAATATTCATCAAAAATAATTGCCGTTACACCTTTATTCTGGTAATCAGGATGAACTCCGATGAGGTAAAAAACAACATCTTTACTGTGTTTTTTGGCTTTTAATAACTGTAAAAAACCAAACGGAAATAATTTTCCTTTAATTTTTTGCAATGCTTCTGTAAAACTTGGCATTACAATACTGAAGGCTACTAAATTATCATCTTTATCCACAACAAATTTGATGTATTCTGGATTGATAAAACTGATGTATTTCTTTTTAAAATACTCTTTTTGGATATCAGAAATTGCAACAAACGAAGCAAGTTTAGCGTAGCTTTCGTTAAACAAATCGAACATTTTATCTACGTGAGGCATAATGTCTTTTGTCTTAGTGAAATTGAGTGCTCGAAGTTCGTAGCGTTTTTTAATTAAAGCCTGCGCTTTTAAGAAAAACTCTGGTTTTACATTAGAAAAAGGAAATATACTTTCGATATATTGTTTCTCAACTTGAAAACCTAACTGCTCTAAATGCGTAACATAATACGGATGATTGTACCAAGTGATCATTGTTCCAACTTGATCGTAACCTTCTGTAAGGACACCAACTTTATCTAAATTTGAGAATCCCATTGGTCCTTCGGCATGCTCAAGATTATGTTTTCTTCCTAGTTCAAAAACCTTTTCAAGCAAAGCCTTAGTTACTTCGATATCATCAATAACATCAAACCAGCCAAAACGTACTTTCCTTTTATGTTGATTGTTGACTTCAGACCAATTAATAATAGCAGTTATACGTCCCACAACCTTGTTGTCTCTGTAAGCCATATAAAAGTATGCTTCAGCATTATCAAAAGCAGGATTTTTGGTTTTATCGAATGATTCCAATTCGTCTGCAATAATGGGCGGTACCCAATACGGATTATCCTTATATATGGAAAAAGGAAATTTAATATATTCCGTTAATTCTTTTTTGCTTTTGGCTTCTTTTATTGTAATCATTAAAGTGGTATTGAGAGTCTCTTTTTAGTTGAGTTTGGTTATTATTTATTCGTATTTGGCTTTACGTCTTCTTTCTTTTTCTTGGTAATCAACATTTTTTTCATTTTCAGGATTCTTTTTTGCTTTTTCCTGAGCTTTATTTAAATCTTGTTTTTCTTTATACCATCCATCGTAACGCCATGAAATTCCAACACCGCCGTACAAAACAGAAGGCGTATTTTTAAAGTTGGTGCTTATAGAAGCGTCAACCTGCATGTTTGGAGAGAGCAGATAAGCCGCTCCGCCGCGAACAATTGCATCGCTGTAAAAATCACTTTTATAACCCTGATTTTCTACAAATCCAGACCATTTTTCGTTAAATCCGTGTGTCAAAGTTAATACATATCCATAACTTGGATAATCAGTTCCAATGTAATCAGCAATAATATTAGTTACAAAAACCCATTTTCCTCCACCAAATAAATTTTGTGTAATTAAGGAAACTTTTGGAGAAATGGCTCCGTCCGGCGAAAAATAATAAGGATTGTCGGCACCAACAAAATTTGCTCCTGCAAATATAGAAACTGCTGGGATTAATTCACGCCAATTGAAACTATGATTGGCTTTATAGCTGTAGATGTTTACTTCTTTTTTGTTTCTGTAAGGATCGTAGATTAAATATTTGGCACCTAAAACAGTCTGCCTGAAATTATTTTTTTTGTAGCTGGTAAATGGAGTGTCAAAATTTTCCATTTGATATTGAACATCAAGAACAAATTCTAATTGTTCAAAAAAAGCGCCGTATCTAAGCGAAAAGTCGGTTCCAAAACCGCTGGCATCGTAATTTAAAAGATCATGTTTTTCTTTGATGCCGTAAACTCCTAATTCGGCTTGGATTACTGATTTTCCAACACCGTATGCGGACATAGTTTCGCCTGGGCGATTTGAGTTGATGACATCAGTATATTGTGCAAAAAACAATTGTGGAATAAAAAAAAGTACCGGGGCAAGTAAGTTTTTAATTTTGGACATATAATTTTTTTTGGATTAAAATATAATAACGCATATCAAATGTACATATTTTATTATTTATTTAAGATTCATATTTTATTTTTAAACAACGGATTTATTAATTTTGGAAAAAATTTTACAGTTATGCAAGAAGCATCATTTTCAGGTTTAAGATTAATTATTGGCATTATTGCCTTTTATTACATTTTTAAATTCTTAGCTAGAATCTTTTTACCAGTTTTGGTGAAAAAGGCTGTTGAAAACGCAAGTCAAAATTTTCAAAGACAACAGCAATATCAAAGTAATACATGGCAGAATAATAATACCAATACTAAAGACGAAATAATTATTA
Organism: Flavobacterium fluviale; assembly: GCF_003312915.1. Lineage (NCBI taxonomy): Bacteria > Pseudomonadati > Bacteroidota > Flavobacteriia > Flavobacteriales > Flavobacteriaceae > Flavobacterium > Flavobacterium fluviale. Next base: position 2,579,231 of record NZ_CP030261.1, read on the forward strand.
ATACTGCAAATGCTAAAAACCCGCGCGAAACCAAAAAAGTGGGAGAGTATGTTGATTACGAAGAAATAGATTAGATTTGTGTCCTGATAATTTAGGATTCATTTTAACCCAAACCAGCCAAAATTGAAAATAATAAATAAGTTCTATCCGCACGCCCTTGTTGTACTGGGCTTTATCCTTGTTTCATTAATTTATTTTTATCCAGTTCTACAAGGAAAACAAATTTTCCAATCTGACATCGCTCAATACACCGGAATGGCAAAAGAGCAAAACGATTTTAGAGCAGTGGAAAATGCTGAACCTTATTGGACCAATTCAGCTTTTGGCGGTATGCCGACTTATCAGCTTGGAGCCAATTATCCAAATGATTTTGTTGGGAAAATAGATGATGTACTGCGTTTTCTGCCGCGTCCTGCAGATTACTTATTTTTATATTTTCTTGGATTCTACGGTTTGTTATTAGTTTTAAAAACAGATCCATTAAAGGCTTTTATTGGAGCCATTGCGTTTGGTTTTTCTACTTATTTAATCATTATTTTAGGAGTTGGACACAATGCCAAAGCTCACGCGATTGCGTATATGCCTTTGGTAATTGCGGGTTTTATACTCGTCTTTCAGAAAAAATATGTCTGGGGAGGTCTGCTCACCATGTTTGCCGTGGCGTTAGAAATTAATGCCAACCACTTTCAAATGACCTATTATCTATTGATTTTCTTATTGATACTTTCAGGTTATTATGCTTTTGACTTCATTAAAAACAAAGAATATAAGCCGCTTTTAATTTCAATTGGCACTTTGACTGTTGCAGGGATTTTTGCAATTGGCGCCAATGCCGGAAATTTATTAGCAACAAGCGAATACGCAAAATACAGTATTAGAGATAAAAGTGAGCTGACTTTTAATCCAGACGGATCTAAAAATGAGACTACTGCAGCTATGACAACAGATTATATCACAGAATATAGTTATGGTATTGCAGAAAGCTTAAATTTAATTGCACCTCGAATTTTTGGAGGTTCAAGCCACGAAAATGTAGGTACAGACAGCCGTATGTACGAATTTATGCTGGAAAAAGGAGTTCCAGCAAGTCAGGCGCAAGATTTCGTTTCAGGAATGCCAACTTATTGGGGAGATCAGCCAATAGTTTCTGCACCCGCCTATATTGGAGCAGTAGTGTTCTTTTTGGCAGTTTTAGCATTGTTTATAGACGAAAGAAAAATCAAATATGTATTTCTAACAGGAGCCTTGTTTACACTGGTGCTTTCTTGGGGAAAAAATTTCTCATTACTGACAAACTTTTTCATAGAGTATGTACCAATGTATGATAAGTTTAGAGCTGTTTCTTCTATTCAGGTTATTTTAGAACTGTGTTTTCCTGTTTTGGCTGTTATGGGATTGCAGTCATTCTTTAAAGCTAAAGATGAACCAAAATTACAGCAAAAAGCTTTAGTACAAACGGGAGTTTTTGGCTTAGGAGTAATTGCAATTTTAGTTATTGCTAAAGGATTTTTCCATTTTACAGGAGCAAGCGATCAATATTTTTTAGAAAGCTACGGGCCGGAATTTGTGGATGCACTGAAAGAAGACAGGATGACAATGTATTACGCAGATTTATTGCGATCTGGATTTTTAATCGTAATTACTTTTGTGATTTTATGGATGTTCATTAAAAATAAATTTTCTCAAAGAACAACTTTAATTGTAGTTGGAATTGTAATGATTTTTGATTTGTTTTTTGTGGACAAAAAATATGTTTCTGCAAAAGATTTTGTAAGTCCAGTTCAAATTGCAGCACCTTTTCAAGAAACACCTGCCGATTCTCAGATTTTAAAAGATACATCGATTTACCGTGTTTTTGATCTTCAAGGACAATTGCAGGGAAGATCTTCGTACTTCCATAAAACAATTGGTGGATATAGTGCTGTAAGACCTAGAAGAATGCAGCAATTGTATGATTATCAAATTGCTAAAAATAACCTTGAAATACTTAATATGCTTAACGTTAAGTATGTAATTCAAGTAGATAAAGAAGGAAGCCAGATTCCGACTCAAAATCCAGATGCTAACGGAAATGCTTGGTTTGTAAGTGCTGTAAAATTGGTTAACAAACCAGACGACGTTATGAAAGCGTTGAATACTCTGGATACCAAAAAAGTAGCGGTCTTCAATGTTCATGAGCATGAAAGTAAATTTCAAAATGCAAGATTAAAGAAAGCTTTTGATACAACTGGAACAATTAAAGTAGTTACATATAAACCAAATTATATTAAATACAAGTCTGAGAACGAGAAAGATGGTTTAGCTGTCTTCTCTGAGATGTATTATAAAAATGGATGGAACGCATATATAGACGGTAAATTGACCGATCATTTCCCTGTTGATTATGTTTTAAGAGCAATGGAAATTCCAGGAGGAAAACATACAATCGAATTTAAATTTGAGCCTCAAGTTATAAAAACTGGAGGAACAATTACGCTGATTAGTTCAATTGGAATGTTACTGCTTTTAGCTGGAGGAATTTATTTTGAAAAATTCTACCGCAAAGGTTCACAAAGTGACAACGGAGATAAAAAATAATTTAAAATCTTTGCGATACTTAGCGGATTCTTTGCGAATCTCTGTGGAACTGAATAATCTTAAATGGAACAAAAAAAACTTTTAATAATTACCTATTACTTTCCGCCTGCGGGAGGGCCGGGTGTACAGCGCTGGTTGAAATTTGTAAAATATCTGCCGGAATTTAATGTACAGCCAATCGTATATGTTCCAGAAAATCCAACATATCCCATTGTTGATGAAGGTTTAGTTAGCGAAGTATCTGATAAGGTAATTGTTCTAAAAAACAAAATTTGGGAACCTTACCAGCTGGCTTCAGTTTTTTCAAAAAATAAGACCAAAAAAATCAGTTCAGGAATTTTCCCGCAAAAGAAAAAGCAGACTTTTTTGGATAAAACTTTTCTTTGGGTTCGAGGAAATCTTTTTATTCCAGACGCGCGTGTTTTTTGGGTAAAACCTTCTGTGTCTTATCTTGAAAGATATATTAGAGAAAATAATATTGATACTATTGTCACTTCGGGACCGCCGCATAGTCTGCATTTAATTGGTTTAGAGTTACAGCAAAAATTAAAAGTAAAATGGTTTGCCGATTTTCGTGATCCTTGGACTACGATCGGCTATCACAAAGCGCTTCGTTTATCCTCATATGCTGAAAAGAAGCATAAAAGTTTAGAGCACAAAGTACTTAATTCGGCGGATGAAATTATTGTAACCAGTAAAACCACAAAAACTGAATTTGAGGCTATTACAAACAAACCAATTACGGTTATTACAAATGGCTATGATGTTGAAACTGTAGAAAAACAGACCTTAGACAGTAAATTTTCTTTAGCTCATATTGGCTCTTTTTTATCAGACAGAAACCCGCCATTTCTGTGGGAGGTTTTAGTTGAACTAGTAAAAGAAGTACCTGATTTTAAATCTCATTTAGAAATTAAACTTATTGGCGCTGTGAGTCAAGAAGTTTTAGATGCAATACAAGAACATCAATTAAAAGACTATTTGAATTTAGTAGGTTACGTTTCTCACAAAGAAGCGGTTGCGCACCAAAGAAAATCTCAAGTTTTACTTTTAATCGAGATTAATTCTGAAGATACTAAAAGCATTATTCCGGGAAAATTGTTTGAATATATGGTTTCCAACCGCCCAATTATAGCTATTGGACCTGAAGGTTCTGATTTTGCAGATATTGTGACACAAACTAATACAGGCGTATTTTTTGATTATTCTGAAAAAGCGAGGTTAAAAAGTGTAATTTTGGACTTTTTTAATCAGTTTTTGGAAGGGAAATTGCAGGCACACGGAATTGGTTTACAGCAATATTCCAGAAAAAATCTAACCAGACAACTGGCGCAGCTGATTAGTAAATCATAAGATTGTAAAAAATCTAAACTCTAAAATTTAAATTCAGAAATCCAAATATGGGTATTGTCTTAAATCAGTCTTTTAAAAATACTATAATTACCTATATTGGTTTCGGAATCGGGGCCATTAATACATTATATCTTTACCCTGTTTTTCTTGGTGCAACATATTATGCTTTAACTAATTATATCACATCTGCTGCTAACGTAATTATGCCCTTATTTGCAATTGGAATGCAAAATACACTGGTAAAATTTTATTCGCAGTATAAAACAGAAGAAGAAAGAGAGCAGTTTTTGTCTTTTACGGCATTGTTTCCAATTTTGATGTGTATTCCGCTCGGACTAATTGGAATTTTTTTCTACGATGATATAACCGATTTTGTTTCAAAGGAAAATCCTGTTGTTCGTGAATTTATGCTTTTGATTCCTTTTATCGGAATTTGTATGGCGTATTTTGAGATTTTTTACGCATGGGCTAGAGTGCATATGCATTCGGTTTTTGGGAATTTTATCAAAGAAGTAGGTTTACGACTGCTTTCTACAATTGCCTTAATTGGACTTTATTTTAAATGGATTAGCTTAATTGAATTTGTGTATGTAACCGCAGCTATTTATTTCATGGCTTTTATTGTTACAATGTTGTATGCGTTTTATATAAAGAAGCCTAATTTTCAGATTACAATACCTGAAAATGTGAAAAGTGTAATGGAGTATACTTTTTATATAATTTTATCAGGAAGCGTAGCTAATCTGCTTTTAGATGGTGATAAATTGATGCTGAATCAATACATGAAGATTGAAAATATAGCTTATTATTCTGTTGCTACTTATATTGCTTTGGTGATTTCTGTTCCGAGCCGTGCTATGCATCAAATTGTGTATCCAATTACAGCTAAATTAATGCATGAAAACAAATATGACGAATTAAATCAGTTATATAAAAAAACCTCTATCAACCTTCAAATGGTGGGTGGATTTGTTATGCTTTGTATTTTTGTAAATATCAATCAATTATATGAATTAGTTCCAAAGGAGTACAGCGGTGGAATTTCTGTTGTATTCATGATTGGCCTTTCTAAATATTTTGATTTGATTTTAGGAAACAATAATGCCATTATTTTCAACACAAAATATTACCGAATGGTGTTGTATTTAGGTTTAATGTTAGTGGTTTTAACCATTATTTTAAACATGATCTTTATTCCTATTTTAGGGATTTTCGGTTCAGCATTTGCAACACTTTTGTCTATAACTTTGTACAGTTTAGCTAAGCTGCTGTTTGTGGTTAAGAAACTTCATCTTTATCCTTTTACCAAACAAACGATTTACTCAATGCTGCTTACTTTTGCATTGTTCCTGATTTTCTACTTTTGGGAATTTCCATTTTTCCAATTGATCAGTATTGCTTTAAAATCGATTTTGGTGACTATTTTATATGTTTATTTGAATTATAAATTCGAAATTTCAAAAGATATAAATAATGTTATCGACTCGATTTTTAAGAAGATTGGAATTAGGATTTAAGTTTTATATTTAAATTTCTTTAATTAAAAACTTCGGCTATTGTATTGTTTTTAACGATTTAGAATTGCCTTAAGTTAGGCTGAAACTACTATAAAAGTTGTATGTTTTTTTAAAAGTAAAGCTGGATTTCGCATTTTTAATTTGACATCAAGGTTAAATAATTGAAATCGATTTATTAAATAAAAAATTTTAACACGTAATTATTTTGTAATTAATTTAATAAAAATTAACTTTATACTGCAAATTTAGCACAACTTTGAAGAAATTGCAGATTTATTTGTAACAAAATCACTGAATGTAGGTATTTTTTTATGTTTTTAATATCAATACCTTTGTAATAAATTGTGCAAGAAAAAGTTTATGATTAATGTAGAAATGTAGATTAGAATAATTATGAAAGACAATCATCTCAGCCAGGAACAAAGCATGCAGGTATTTTCTAATATGATATCAAATAAAGTTCATAATGGATTTACTTTAGAAGAGAGAAACGATGAATTCCTTTTTGCTGTCTTATCGAAAGGAGGAAAAGTCGTTAACCACAGTTTGAATTTCTTGATTTTTTGTTTAACTCTAGGTTTATGGTCATTTGCTTGGCTGTATTTAACCTTTGAGGCATCAAAACAAAAAAAGGTTTTAGTAGCTATAGACGAAGATGGAGTTCCTTTTGAGGAAAGATGTTTAGTAGCTTAGCATTTTTAAAGAAATAAAATAAAATAAAAGCCATAAATGCATTCTTAATCAAAATGTATTTATGGCTTATTTTTTTTAGAATGATTATTTTATAGCTTGTCTTTTAGATAAACACCTGTAACCGATTCTTTTACTTTTACAATTTCTTCAGGAGTTCCAGAAGCGAGCAGATGTCCGCCGTTTTCTCCACCTTCTGGGCCTAAATCCAAAATCCAGTCGGCACATTTTATTAAATCCAGATTATGTTCGATGACGATAATAGAATGTCCTTTATCTATTAATGCATCAAATGACGCTAGAAGCTTTTTGATGTCATGGAAATGAAGACCAGTTGTAGGCTCATCAAAAACAAATAATGCCTTATCCTTAGTTGCACCTTTTACCAAGAAAGAAGCCAGTTTAATACGCTGGGCTTCACCACCAGAAAGAGTAGAAGAAGATTGTCCTAATTGTACATAACCTAATCCAACATCTTGTAAAGGCTGTAATTTCTGCGTTATTTTCGACTGCTTGTTTTTTTCAAAGAAAGTAATAGCATCATCAATAGTCATAGTCAGAATGTCATTGATGTTTTGATTATCAAAAGTAACCTCTAAGATTTCTTTTTTGAATCTTTTTCCACCGCAAGTTTCGCAAGGAAGTGAGACATCGGCCATAAAGACCATCTCGACGTTTATAGAGCCTTCTCCTTTACAAGTTTCGCATCGGCCTCCGTCTACGTTAAAAGAAAAATGTTTGGCCTGATAGCCTCTTATTTTAGATAATTTTTCTTTTGCATACAAATCTCGAATGTCATCGTATGCTTTGATATAGGTCACAGGATTAGATCTCGAACTTCTTCCAATCGGATTCTGGTCTACATATTCAATATGTTTAATTTGAGAAAATGAACCCTTTAGTTCGCTGAATTGACCTGCTTTTTCGGCGGCGCTTTCCAGTTTTTTCTGCATTGCAGGAAACAATATCTTTTTGATCAAAGTACTTTTTCCACTTCCAGAAACCCCGGTAACAACTGTTAAGACATCTAGAGGAAAAGTAACATTGATGTTTTTTAAATTGTTTTCGCGAGCGCCAACAATATCAATATGGTTTTTAAATTTTCTTCTTTTCTTTGGAACCGAAATTTCTAAATCTCCGTTGAGATATTTAGCAGTTAACGAGTCAGATTTTAAAATTTCATCATAAGTTCCTTGCGCCACAAGATTTCCTCCAAAAGTTCCAGCTTCAGGACCAATATCAATAATCATGTCGGCAGCTTTCATAATGTCTTCATCGTGTTCCACTACAATAACCGTATTGCCTAAATCACGAAGAGAAAGTAAAACTTTTATCAGACGTTCAGAATCTTTTGGATGAAGGCCAATACTTGGCTCATCTAAAATATACATAGATCCAACTAAACTGCTCCCAAGAGAAGTAGCAAGATTAATACGCTGCGATTCACCTCCTGAAAGTGTAGCGGAATTTCGATTTAAAGTAAGATAATCTAATCCGACTTCGGTTAAGAATGACAAACGATTGTTGATTTCGACCATCAAACGTTTCGCAATCTGCTGTTCGTAAACATTTAATTCGATGTTTTTAAAGAAAGTTACCAAATGCTTTATTGGTAAATCAACTAAATCAGAAACTGTTTTACTATTAATTTTTACGTAAGAAGCTTCTTCGCGTAAGCGCTTGCCTTTACACACATGGCATTTTGTTTTGCCGCGGTAACGCGATAACATTACGCGGTTTTGAATTTTATAATTCTTTTCTTCTAATTCTCTAAAGAAATCATTAAGTCCTTGGAAATACTGATTTCCAGTCCAGATTAAATCTTTCTGTTCTTCGGTAAGTTGAAAATAAGGTTTGTGAATAGGGAAATCAAACTTATAAGCATGTTTAACCAATTCGTCTTTATACCAGCTCATACTATCGCCTCGCCAAGGATAAATGGCACTTTCAAAAACTGATAAAGAAGTATTTGGAACAACCAAATCGGCATCAATACCTATTATATTTCCATAACCTTCACAAACGGGACAAGCTCCGTAAGGATTGTTAAAACTGAATAAGTGAACATTTGGTTCTAAGAAATTAATTCCGTCCAGTTCAAATTTATTCGAGTAAGAAAATCTTTTATCAGATTCCAATTCTTGAAGATAACAAATACCTTTTCCTTCAAAAAAAGCAGTCTGCACAGCATCTGAAAGGCGGTTGTAAAATTCCTCTTCTTCCTTTACAATGATACGATCAATAACAAGCAGTATGTCTTTATTGTCAAATTTATGAAGATCCGAAGGTGTAAATTCGTCCAGACGAACCATTTCGTTATCAACCAAAATACGGGCAAAACCTTGCTGCAGTAAAACTTTTAATTTGTCTTCAAGCTGTCTTCCTTCTTCAAGATGAATCGGAGAGAGCAAAAGCCATCTGCTGTCAATTGGCAGAGTTTTCACGTCAGAAATAACATCTGTTACCGTATTTTTTTTGACTTCTTGTCCAGAGATAGGAGAGTATGTGCGGCCTATTCGGGCAAACAAAAGTTTGATGTAATCATAAATTTCTGTTGATGTTCCTACAGTCGAACGGGCGTTTGTCGTATTTACCTTCTGTTCAATAGCAATTGCGGGTGCGATACCTTTAATATATTCAACTTTAGGTTTATCCAAGCGTCCTAAAAACTGACGTGCATAAGAAGATAAACTTTCTACATAACGTCTTTGTCCTTCGGCATATAAAGTATCAAAAGCTAAACTCGATTTTCCTGATCCAGAAAGACCTGTTATAACAACAAGTTTGTTTCTCGGAATAACCACATCTACATTTTTTAGATTATGTACTTGTGCTCCTTTTATTATAATATTTGATTTTGGGTCTATTTTAGAAAGATCAATTTGCATAAAAAAGTCAATTTTTACAAAAGTAATCAATTTTGAATTGGATTTTGTTAAGGATATAGTTCCAAATTCTAACTATTTTACCATAATATAAATCAGTTTAAAGAGTTGTTTTTCCGATAATTCTGATTTTTTTTTAACATAAAATTCAAGTAAAACTGTAAAAGACAAAAAAAAGCTCTATATTGTCATCAGCTTAAATCGAAAATTATATTGATTTACGTTCAGAATTAATAAAAAGCACAATTTAATATCATTAATTGTAAGGTATTTATCGCTATTTTTTGAAAGACATGCTTTATCTTCAAATCAGAGGTTTAGTGTTGTTTCAATGTAAACTTTAAGTTTATCTTACTTTAATAAATTTTTTACTAATAATTATTAGTGGTTTTATTTGCATTTTCAAATAATAATTTGTTAAATTTGACCACAATATTAACACAACTCAACAAAAAAAAGATCGCCTATTTAGAAAAACTACTTTTTAGAAAAAATTACTCCAAATTTTAAAACAAAAACTAAAAAAGTAGTATTATGGCAGATCTGCATATTCCAGACGCTCTATTAGTTAAAAACTATGTTGAAGGCAGTGAGGCTGCTTTGGCAACATTGATAAAAAGGCATGAATCTAAGATATATGGTTTTATATATTCTAAGATTGCTGATAGAGATATTTCAAATGATATTTTTCAAGATACATTTATTAAAGTAATCAAAACTTTAAAAAGTAATTCTTATAACGAAGAGGGAAAATTCCTTCCGTGGGTAATGCGAATTTCCCATAACTTGATTGTGGATCATTTCCGTAAAACCAAGAAAATGCCAATGTATAGAGAAACAGAAGAGTTTTCTATTTTTTCTATTATGTCAGACGACGCATTGACTATTGAAGGTAAAATGATTGTAGATCAAGTTGAAATTGATTTAAAAAAGCTTATCGAAGAACTTCCTGAAGATCAAAAAGAAGTACTTGTAATGCGAATGTATCAAGATATGAGTTTCAAAGAAATCTCGGAGATTACAGGCGTAAGTATCAATACTGCACTAGGAAGAATGCGTTATGCATTAATGAATTTGAGAAAAATAATTGAGAAACATCAAATTATTTTAACCAACTAATACTATTTTGATAATTAGCTCGTTATATTGGTATAAATCATTTTTACAATATGGCGAAAATTTACTCAAAAAAAGCACTAGCTTCTAAAAATCTTAAACCTAATAAAGAAATCGTTTCTTTCTTATTGAATTATTCTCAAGCATTAACTGTAGTTAAGGTTGAAGATAAAAGTTTTGAGATTATAGCTAATTAAACAGCCCACTGCTCCTGTCGGATGTTTATAAAAATAAAAACCAAATGGTCGTTTTGGTTCAAATGCTCACTATTCGTATGTAGATACAGATAGTGAGTTTTTTTATACAAAAATGTTCAGCTCTTTTAATTTTTTTATAAGTTTTTTATATCATTTTCTGTCTAGTTTTGTTAAAATTTAATATTTTGATTGGATTTTGTGTGTTTATTTAGTTTTTAATTTTATTTTAGTTAAAAAGTAATTTTTTATTCATTAAAAAAGCTTTTATAAGGATTTTTTCTTAGTAATATTTTTATTTTAAACACTAAATCAAAAACAATAGTAAATTAATATTTAAATACTTAACCCAAAACCAGATTATTTATGAAAAAAAACTACCCTGCTTTATTTTGTTAAGTTTAATGTTCATTTGATTTTGAGCAGAAAATATTTGGACCAGAAAATATTTTTTGCCTGCAAAGTAGTCGAGATAATTTAATTCACTTTTAATTATCTGCTCCACTACGCCTCAATAAAAAGAAATCATTTAATCAACCAAAACTTAACTGTAAAATGAAAGAGAAAATAACAATGTTATCATGCCTTTTTATGATAAGCATAGGCGCATTTGCCCAAAAAGATAAAATTAAAGAAGCGCAATCTTTGTATGAGAAAGGAAAAAGCGAAGAAGCTTTATCAATTTTAACAAAAACAGAATATCTTATTTTGAATGCTCCAGATGAGGATAAATCAGATTTTTACTTCTTAAAAGGAAATGTCTTAAAAGATTTAGCTGTAAAAAATATTGATGCGGCAAATAACTTTACATTAGCATCGCAAGCCTATCAAGATGTATTTTTATACGAAAACGAATCAGGTAAATTCAAATCTACTGTCAAAGCAAACATGGCTCTAAAAGACATGAAAGCGAGTCTTGTCAATGGTGCATCTGCAGATTTTAAAGCTGGAAAATTTAAAGAGAGTGCTGAAAAAAGTTATAAAGTGTATTTGTTTGATAAAAAAGATACGCTTAATTTATTTAACGCAGCATCATCGTCATTAAACGCAAAAGACTTTAATTCTGCTGTTACTTATTATGAACTCTTGAAAAAGATTAATTTTTCTGGAAAAGGAGTTATGTACTATGCTACAAATAAGAAAACAAAAGAAGAAGATGCTTTTATTTCGCCAAAAGCAAGAGAATCGGCTATTCAGCAGGGACTCTATGAGAAACCTAGAACAGAATCGATTCCTTCTAAAAGAATTGAAGTAAATACGAATCTCGCTTATTCTTACCTTGAAAAAAAGGACTATCCGAAAGCAGAAGTAACCTATAATTATGTTCTGGAATTAGAACCTAATAATATTGAGGCCTATATTAATTTAGCTTACTTGAAGTTACAGATCAAAAAGGATTTGGCAGAAGAAATTGCGGCATTAGGAACTACGCCAGCTGAAATGCAGAAATATGATAAATTGAATGCTAGAAAGGATGATATAACTCGAAGTGCGATTCCGTATCTAAAAAAGGCGCTTAGTATTGAACCTAAAAATCAAGACGCTGCAAAAATTCTCTTAGGAGTTTATCGTTCGCTGGACATGACGGCAGAGTATAATGCTTTAAAATCAGGAATGTAATTTTAAAACACAAAGTTATAAAGAAGCAAAGGCACAAAGTTTTTATTTTGTGCCTTGTTTTTTAGAAGGTTTTGGGGTTTCCATTTCTTCAATAATAGATTTTTTTCCAATTGTTTTGGTAATGATATCTTTTTCTAAGCTCCATCCTCTTGCAGGTGAATATTCACGGCCGTACCAAATTATCTGAAGATGTAAGTCGTTCCATAATTCTCTTGGAAATAATCTTTTTGCGTCTTTTTCAGTTTGAGCCACATTTTTTCCATTCGATAAATTCCAGCGGTACATTAGTCTATGGATATGTGTATCAACAGGAAAAGCAGGAACTCCAAAAGCCTGGGACATTACCACACTTGCAGTTTTATGTCCAACAGCAGGTAAAGCTTCAAGCGCTTCAAAACTTTGCGGTACTTCGCCGTTATGCTTTTCAATTAAAATCTCTGATAAACCGTAAATCCCTTTTGATTTCATAGGTGATAAACCACAAGGACGGATTATTTCCTTAATTTCTTCTACAGACATTTTAACCATGTCATACGGATTATCAGCCTTTGCAAATAATAAAGGAGTAATTTGATTTACACGCACATCTGTACATTGAGCAGAAAGCAAAACGGCAATCAAAAGCGTGTAAGGATCTTTATGGTCTAGCGGTACAGGTATGGTAGGGTAGAGTTCTTTTAACGTATTTATAACAAATTGTACGCGAGCTTCTTTATTCATTTCCGTATTTTTAATCCCGTAAAAATAATGAATTCTAAGTTATGAGTTAAGAGTTGGCGGTATAAGTTATCTTTGAATTTTAATCTAAACTCTAAAATCAACAATCTAAAATAAGAAATATGACAACATTAAAAGCAGGGGATGAAGCACCAAATTTTTCTGGCGTAGATCAAGACGGAAAAGCACATAAACTGGCAGATTATGCTGGGAAAAAATTAGTAGTCTTCTTTTATCCAAAAGCAAGTACACCGGGATGTACCGCCGAAGCTTGTGATTTGAGAGATAATTTTGAACGTTTTAAAGCTAATAATTATGAGCTTTTAGGTGTTAGTGCTGATAATCAGAAAGCACAGTCTAAATTTAAAGATAAATACGAGTTTCCTTTTCCTTTAATTGCAGACGAAGACAAGTCGGTTATCAATGCGTTTGGAGTTTGGGGACCTAAAAAGTTCATGGGGAAAGAGTACGACGGAATCCATAGAACAACTTTTGTAATTGATGAAAAAGGAATTATTGAAGAAGTTATAGAAAAAGTAAAAACAAAAGAACACGCAGCACAGATTTTAAAATAAATTTTTTGTTTTAAGTTTTCTTTGTTTCAGGTTTCATTTTGAACATGGCGTGTGATTTTTTTAACGCAAAGTACGCTAAGTTTTTTATTCATTTGTGGCCTTTATAAACACAAAGTCCGCAAAGCTAAGTCAGTACAAAGCTTTGTGAACTTTATGGTAAATTTTTTGTTTCAAGTTTTCTTTGTTTCAGGTTTTATGTTAAACTTGGCGTGTGATTTTTTTAACGCAAAGCACGCTGAGTTTTTTATTTATTTTTCGCGTTTATAGACACAAAGTTCGCAAAGCTAAATCAACACAAAGCTTTGTGAACTTTATTTTTTTTATTACAATTAGTTTATCAAAAAATCTTAGTGCACTCTGTGGTAAATTTTTTGTTTCAAGTTTTCTTTGTTTCAGGTTTTATGTTAAACTTGGCGTGTGATTTTTTTAACGCAAAGCACGCTGAGTTTTTATTCATTCGTGGCGTTTATAAACACAAAGTCCGCAAAGCAAAGTCAGTACAAAGCTTTGTGAACTTTGTGTTTTTTTTATAAATCTAGCTTGTCAAAAATCTTAGTGCCCTCTGTGGTAAATTTTTTGTTTCAAGTTTAATTTTTTTCAGGTTTTATGTTAAACTTGGCGTGTGATTTTTTTAACGCAAAGCACGCTGAGTTTTTATTCATTCACGGCGTTTATAAACACAAAGTCCGCAAAGCTAAATCAATACAAAGCTTTGTGAACTTTGTGTTTTTTATTACAATTAGTTTATCAAAAATCTTAGTGCCCTCTGTGGTAAATTTTTTGTTTCAAGTTTAATTTTTTTTTAGGTTTTATGTTAAACTTAGCGTGTGATTTTTTTAACGCAAAGCACGCTAAGTTTTTTATTCATTTGTAGCGTTTATAAACACAAAGTCCGCAAAGCTAAATCCATACAAAGCTTTGCGAACTTTGTGTTTTTTATAAATCTAGCATATCAAAAAATCTTAGTGTACTCTGTGGTAAAAATTTTATATTTCAAGTTTTTCATCTGGTAAAGCTAAATCAACACAAAGCTTTGCGGACTTTGTATTTTTATAAAACCCAGTTTATCAAAAAATCTTAGCGTACTTTGCGTTAAAAAATTAAAATGCAAAGACCAGCATGAAACTTGAAAAAACAAAAAAAAGTCCCAAAAAGAAATTTCCTTTTGAGACTTTTTATTAAGCATTTTGCTCAAGCTCTTTCTGTGGATGATATCCAAAAAGATGATGCTCTTTTATAATTTCGGCAACTCCAGAAGGAAGCATAGGTTCCCAGCCGGTTTTACCTTGTCCAATCATTTTTAGTACTTCGCGAGAGAATACATTTAATATATTTGGGTTATAATCTTTAATGTCGACAACTTTACCGTTAAACTTAAAGAATTTATATAATTCTTTCATTCTCGGGTGAACTTTTAGATTATCAGAAGTGATAATTTCTCCATCTTCACCTAACATTGGATACAAGAATACTTTCATATCTCGGTAAAATAATTTTCCAAAAGCTTCAAGAATTCCACCGCTCAAATGACGATAATATTTCTCATCAAAAATATCAATAAGGTTGTTTACACCCATTGCCAGTCCCATACGGGCCTTGGTATAATTAGAAAAATATTCAACCACTTTATAATACTCCTGGAAATTAGAAATCATTACAGTCTGGCCCAGCGAACAGAGTAATTCGGCTCTGTCCATAAAGTCACGTTCGTCAATTTCACCATCTGAACGCAGGTTAGAAAGTGTAATTTCAAAAACAACAAGTGTATTATTTTTTTCAACTTTATTTTCTTCAAGAAACATTTTTAATGATTTCTCGTACATGTCAAGATTGACATTAGTAACCGGACGGAAACTTCCTCTAAAGGCAAGAAGATTCTTTTTGTATAAAACAGCTGCAGGCAGAATATTTTTTCCTTCTGGATTAAACATTACGGCATCTGTCATTCCGTTTTTAACCAATTGCAGACTCATCAAACGGTTGTCGACATCGGCAAAACGAGGTCCAGAAAAGTTAATGGTGTCGATTTCTAATTGGTCTTTATCTAAGTGATCGTATAAATAACGAAGTAATCGTTTAGGATCGTTGTATTTGTAAAAAGCACCGTAAATTAAGTTTACACCTAAAATCCCTAGTGTTTCTTGTTGTAATCTTGCATCGGTCTCTTTAAAACGAATGTGCAGAATAATTTCGTTATAAGCTTCGTCTGGTTCTATCTGGTATCTAATTCCAACCCATCCGTGACCTTTAAATTGTTTGGCAAAATCTATTGTGGCTACAGTGTTAGCGTAACTAAAAAAAAGTTTTGTGGGGTGTTTTTCTCGACTTAGACGTTCTTCGATGATTTGTCCTTCGTGAGTCAGCATTTTTTTTAAACGCTCTTCGGTAACATATCTTCCATCACTTTCTACTCCATAAACCGCATCACTAAAATCTTTATCATAGGCAGACATTGCTTTTGCAATTGTTCCCGATGAACCTCCAGATCTAAAAAAGTGTCTAACTGTCTCTTGTCCAGCTCCTATTTCAGCAAACGTTCCGTAAATATTCTCGTTTAAATTAATGCGTAAAGCTTTGTCTTTTATAGAAGGAATCTGTTCGATGACCTTGTCACCCTTGAGTTTTATTTCTGTACCCATTTTATTTTAAATAGATTTGTTACAAAGTTAGTAAATTAGGCTTCTAATGAAAGAGAATTAATCCTATTTTTGTAAAAAAATTAAGTTCAATTGAAGGTTTATTTTTTAGGTACAGGTACTTCCCAAGGTATTCCGATTATCGGAATCGATCATCCAGTTTGTAAAAGCACTGATGCTAAGGATAAAAGGCTTCGTGTATCCATTTGGATTACATGGGACGAGCATTCTTATGTTATCGATTGCGGCCCCGATTTTAGACAGCAGATGCTTTCTTGCGGATGCACAAAACTCGATGCAATTTTATTTACTCACGAACACGCAGATCATACCGCTGGTTTAGACGATATTCGCCCGTTTAATTTTAGACAGGGAGAAATTCCTATTTATGGGCATCAGCGTGTTTTGGATAATTTGAGACGTCGTTTTGATTATGTTTTTGAAACGGTCAATAAATATCCAGGAGCTCCAAGTGTAAAAACAATTGAGGTGAAAAATAATGTTCCGTTTGAAATCGGAGACAAAATAGCAGTTCCAATCAGCGCTATGCACGGCGATTTACAGGTTTTTGGCTATAGAATCGATGATTTTGCGTACCTGACAGATGTAAAAACAATCGAACAAGCTGAAATTGATAAACTGAAAGGCCTAAAAGTTTTGGTGGTAAATGCTTTGAGAGTTGAACCTCATGATACACATTTTAACCTGCAGGAAGCACTAGATTTTATCAATCTCGTTAAACCCGAAAAAGCGTATTTAACGCATATCAGCCACGTTTTAGGTTTTCATGAAGAAGTACAAAAAACGCTTCCGGAAAATGTTTTTCTTGCTTATGACAATTTAGATATTACAATTTAATTATACTACAAAATGAAAAAATCCTTAATGCTTTATCTTTTTATTCTAGCCATTTTAATGAATGTTTTTACGTATGCGTTCTACAGCGGTGAAGTAAAATTTGCACAGAATAGATATGATAAAACAACTAAGAAACTAAGAGACAGCATTAATCTAGTAAAAACGCAATTAGCCGAAGCTGATTATTTTTCTCTGGAACATAACGAAAATGCTCAAAATTACTTTGATAACAGTGCTTCGGGCGGAAAAGTAATTTTGTACGAAAAACTGATTCCAGTTGTAACTGAAAAATTATTAGACTACAACGCAAACCCAAAAGGGAATCCGTATACTGGTCAAGATCAGATTGGTCCGAATAAATTTATCATCAATAAAGTAAAAATTTTAAACCACAGATGGATCATTGCAGATTACAGCAATGGTGAATTATGGGGAGAAGTCTTGTTAAAATACTTTGTTGATAACGATGATAATATTACTTTTGAAGTAAATCAAACTTGGTTATATCAAAAATAGGATTTTATAATCCTATTTTTTTTGACCTTTAAATAAATTAGGATTATGAAAAAGATGTTTTTGTTTTTGATTATGGCGAGCGCGTTTTCCTGCGCCAAAAAAGTTTCTCAGGAAAATGTAAATACAACTTCAAAAGAGCCGGTAAAAGAAGCCGTTGTGGGAGCAGATGCCGATTCTCACGGTTGTAAAGCTTCTGCTGGATATACTTGGTCAACACTTAAAAAAGAATGTATCCGAATTTTCGAAGGGACAAAACTGTCACATTATGATGATGGTAAAACGTACACTACAGCATCATATGTAATCTTTGATGGAGACAAAGCGGAACTTTTTCTGGACACTCAAAAAGAATCCATCATTTTAGAAAGAAACTCCGAAGGCGATTCTTGGGTTAACGGCGATTGGCAGTTAATTCCTTGGAAAGGTTATGTGTTGAAGAAAAACGGAAAGATTCTTTATACTGGACAGTAAAAGCTTACAGTCTAGGTCGCAGTTTGCAGTTTGTTGAGACTGAAAACTGCGACTGAATACTAAACAAATTCTTTAATAGACTCGGAAGTTACTACTTGAGCAAATTCTTCATTTAAACTTGCCAATGCAGTCTGATGGATTAATTCGGCAGAGAATTCTTCTCCATTTATACCTTTTTTATTGAAAGTTGCGGTTGCATCAGAAACCAGATAAACGTTGAAGCCAAAATTTCCAGCCATTCTTGTTGTGGTAGAAACACAGTGGTCTGTAGTTAAGCCAACAATTACAAGATCAGTGATTTTAGCATTATCAAGAAGCTCCTTTAAATTCGTTCCGATAAAAGCGCTATTGACATTTTTCTTAATGATAATTTCACTTTCCAAAGGTTTTACCAAATCCTGAAATTCATTTCCTCGGTTCGTTTCGTGTAAAATCGAATTTGGATTTGAGGAACAATGCTGAACATGAAAAATAGGCAGTTTTTTACTCCTCCATATTTCCAATAATTCGCCAGCTTTTTCTTCTGCGTTAACATTATTTCGGTCTCCGCCCCAGTAAGCAACGTCTTGAAAACCTTTTTGAATATCAATTAATAGTAGTGCGGGATTGTTGAGTCTTGTAATGCTCATTTTGCAAAAGATTTTGTTCTTAAACTGCGACTTAAAACTGCAACTGAATACTTAATTTTCCAGCCAATTCTTAAAATCAAAGAAATTCTGCGGAGCAACACCATGTCCAACAGGATATTCTTTGTAAACAATAGGAATATCTAATTTCTCTAAAATTGCGGGAGTTTTTCTAGCCCATTCAATTGGAATAACTTGATCAACAGTTCCGTGAGAGGCGAATATTTTAAGGTTTTTAAAATCGTTATTTTCAAAACCTTCTTTGATGATTTCTTCGTTAAAATAACCACTCATTGCAACTACTCTCTGAATTTTTTCTGGATAAGAAAGTGCTGCTGCATAACTTAAAATAGATCCTTGGCTAAATCCAATTAAAGTTACGTTACTTGCGTCAACTGGATAATTTGCAACTAATTCGTCAATAAATTTTGCTATTAAATCTCTTGAAGTTTTAGCTTGTTCGTTATCTGAAAATTTATTTTGATCGGCATCAAAATTAATTGCGTACCAAGCGTAAGCTCCGTATTGTAAATCGTAAGGCGCTCTGGCAGAAATAATATAATAATTGTCTGGAAGTTCAGAAGCGAATGAAAATAAATCGGCTTCGTTACTGCCATATCCATGCAATAATAGCAATAGCGGATTTTTATCTAAAATTACTTTTGGTTCTTGTATTTTATATTCTAAAGATAGATTCATATTTTAATTGTGAATTGTGAATTTTCCGAATTTGGATTTTTTTTAATTGAAATTTAAAAAATTAACCAATCTTTTTAAACCATTTCTGGAATAATTCTCCAACTAACGGAATTGGTTTCATTTGTCCTTGTATGGCAGTAAAAATACCAAAAGTCCACAAAATTGAAATACAAATCCACATTGGAAAAGTGATAAAAAAGCTATCGAAATTACTAATTATTGCACCTAAGGAAATAAAGGTTAAGGATAATCCTAAAGCTTGACGGATATGAAAAGAAGCAAAAGTATTTTTGTTTTCAGAATTCATACTCATGGCGATCAAAACACCAATAATTAGAATGTAACTGGTAATGGCAATTGATTTTCCTTCTTCGACTGAATTATTCATTTTATTATTTTGTAACTAGTTGATTTTGATTGAAAATTCCATAAACAGAACCTTTTAATTCAGTTCCTAAAAAAGCAGAATTTTTAGATTTTGAAAGAATATTTTCTTTCGTAAATGTTGATTTATCTTCTGGAGTAAATAAGGTGAAATTTGCTTTTGCACCTTCTTCAATTGTATGGTTTTCCAAACCAAAAATGCTTCTTGCGGCAGTTAATTTTGCCACTACAGTTTCTAATGGTAAAACTGTTAATAAAGCTCCAAAAGCGCTTTCTAGACCAATAGTTCCGTTTTTAGCTGTATCAAATTCCATTTTCTTGAATTCAATGTCAATCGGATTGTGGTCTGAAGTTATTGTATCGATGGTGTGATCGGCAATTCCGTTTAATAAAGCTTGTCTGTCGACTTCTGTGCGTAACGGAGGCGTAACTTTAAAACGAGTATCAAATCCGTCTAGTTTTTCATCTGTTAAAACCAAATGATGTACAGATGCGCTGCAGGTTACGTTTAGACCTTTAGCTTTAGCTTCTCTAATCAATTGAACCGATTTTGCTGTCGAAATGGTTGGAATATGAAGTTTTCCGCCTGTGTATTCCAATAAAAATAAGTTTCTTGAAATCTGAAGTTCTTCGGCTAAATTTGGAATTCCTTTTAAACCTAATCTTGTAGAAACAATTCCTTCGTTTGCAACACCATTTCCTTTAATATTAGGATCTTGCGAGTAAGCAATTACCAACCCGTCAAAATCCTGTACATATTGTAAAGCGATTTTCAGGATATTAGCGTTGTCGATACTTTTGTTGTAATCTCCAAAAGCAATCGCACCGGCTTTTTTCATATCAAAAAGTTCAGCCATGTCTTTTCCTTCGCTTGCTTTAGTTAAAGCTCCAATTGGGAAAATTTCTACTGCAGAACCGTTTGCTTTATTTTTTACAAAATTTACTTGAGACTGATTGTCAATCACAGGGAAGGAGTTCGGCTGCAGGGCAATTGCAGTAAAACCGCTTTTTGCAGCAACATTTAATCCGTTTGCAATGGTTTCTCTGTCTTCGTAACCCGGCTCTCCCAGCGAGACACTGCTGTCAAACCAGCCCTGTGAAACGTGAAGATCATCGAAACGTATAATTTCTGCATCATCGTTAGGAAGTGAAAGGCCTATTTTTTCTATTAAACCATCTGCAATTAAAAGATCAACGGTCTGATTGTGAAACGGACTTTTTGAATCGATAATTTTGGCGCTTTTGATGATTATTTTCATATGTAGATATTTTTTTGTCGTAAATGATTTTTGTAAAAAGTAAAATGCCTTTAAAACAATCGCGAATTCTATTTTACAAATTTTATAATTGCCATTTCTAGTGCTAAAAATAACAGTGCAAAGATAACAAACCATTTCCAAATTTGGCTGTCGGTTCGTTCAGTTTGTAAGGTATTAAAAATGGTCGAAATGGTATCGGCGGTTTTAAAGTCAGAAACTACATTTGTGTTTACCTGACTTAAATCACTTTCTGTTCGCTTGTAATTAAAACTAATATTTTCAACCCATTCTTTTTTGTCGAAAATACCGTAATTCCCAGCAGTTTCAGGAAAATCATTAAAGGTTAATTTTACTTTATTGTTCAATATCTGCTGAATCGGAATAAAAGAATCTTCGTTTCCTTTTACTTCCAAAATCGCGTCTTTGGTCAATAAAACATCCACAAAATAAGGCTGATTATTTCCGATTGTCAATGCGTTAACTCCAGTTTTTTGATTGTTCTGCGCTATTTTATAAAAGAGAGGAACAATTAAAGGAGATTGCTGAAAATTAGAATTTGTGCTGTTTATTGGTGCTGTAAAAACAGTTATTCCTGAAACTGGATTTTGAACGGAAGTTACAAAAGGAGTCTGATCCTCAAAGGAAAGCACAGCTGGATATGAACTGGAAACGGCAAAAACACTATTTACTTTTGGATATTGAAAATTCGTTATTTTGTTCTCAAAAACTCCCGAAAATAACGGATGGTCAAAATTAATTTTTGTGATTAATTTATTGCTGGCTTCTAAATTTCCGAATTGAACTTTCCCAAAATTACTCAGTAAAGTATTTAAATTAGAAATTGAACTCTTTTCAGAAGGAATTACAACCAAATTACCGCCTTTAGAAACAAAAGCTTTTAAAGTAGTCTGCAAAGCCTGCGGAATTTCATTCAATTCGTTTAAAATAATCGTATTTTGTTTCTCTAAACTGTTGTAATCTAATGAAGTAATCGAATAGTTGTGGTAATTGAATTCGCCTGAAGTGTAAATTCTAGATAAGAAATTACTTTTTTCAGGTTCGCCGATACTGATAACGTTTGTTTTTTTGTTTTTAGAAATACTGAAAAACAATTTATTATCATACGTTAAGCCGTTATCTTCGATCGTTACATAGCCGTGAAAAGCTTCTTTTGGAATCGTAAAATTGATTTTCTTTTTTTTAGTTTCAAAATTGACAATCGTTTTGGCAATCAATTTATTTTGATTGTACAAAGCAGTCGAAACTGGTTTGAAATCTTCGCCGTAAGCTGATAAATTAATTCCGATTTCATAGAAATTCTCCAAAGTTTGATTGATGTAAACGCTGTCGACAGAAATGTTGTTTTTTTGTTCTGCTTCTGGAACTATGAAATATGGTTTTTCTTCGAAATTTACAGCTGCAATATCTTTTTCTTTTAAACCCACGGCATCTGTAATAATTACAATGTCTTTTTTATGTGCCGATTTGTGTGCTTTAATTTTTGCAGTTATTGCCGAAAGGTCAAAAGGCGCTGCACTGTACTTTAGGTTTTGTAAAGCACTTTTAGAAGATTTAATATCGGTATTCCAGAAATTTTCGGTGTTGGTTAATAAAGAAAATGAAGTGTTTTCTGGTGTATTTTCAAGCAATTCCTGAACAGCTCTTTTTAATAATTCGCCTTTTTTGCCTTTTGCCTGCATACTAAACGAATTGTCTAAAACAATATACATTTCGTTTGAAGCATTTTTGCTGTCAACTGCCTGAAAAAAAGGCTGTGCAAAAGCTAAAATTATAAAAGTCAGCAGTAATAAGCGCGTAGCCAATAAAAGACGTTTTTTAATTTTAGAACTTTTACGAGTCTGAATTGCAAGCTCTTTTAAGAATCGAACATTGGTAAAAAAAGAGGTTTTAAAACGTCTTAATTGAAATAAGTGAACCAAAATTGGAACGATCAATAAAAACAGAAAGTATAGAATTTCGGGATGTTTAAAATGCATTTCTGGCTTCGATTTACTTCACTACGTTTTGTTTTTCGCGAAGATGCTGGTCAAAAATACGAATTAAAAATTATTTTAACCCTATAAGTTTATGTAAGAGATTAACTATTGCCGGATAAATTTTATGTGGTTCGAAAAATGTAACTTTTGCCATTTCTTTTGTAACAAAGAAACTATTTCAAAACGATTTTATTCCTTATTTTAGCTGATTCAAAAAAACAAACTATGAAAAAAATATATTTATTTTTATTTTCAGCTTTATCACTGACCACGGTAAAAGCTCAAAATAAATTCAACTTATTGGTTGGAACTTATACAAATACCTGCGAGAGCAAAGGAATTTACGTTTATGAATTTGATGCTTCTTCAGGCGGTTTAAAATTAAAGAATTCTTCAGAAAATGTTATCAGTCCAAGTTATTTATCTGTTTCTGCTGATAATAAATTTATCTATGCTGTAAACGAAAACGGAACTCAAAGTGCTGTCAGCTCTTTTAGCTATAATTCGGCTTCGGGAAAAATAAAGTTATTAAATACAAATGCTTCTTTAGGTGCAGATCCTTGTCATTTAATTAATGATGATAAAAATGTAATTGTTGCCAATTATTCTGGCGGAAACATTGTAGTTTTTAAGAAAAAACCAAATGGAAGTCTTACTGAGGTGCAGCAAATAATTCAGCATGAAGGAAAAGGGCCAAACGCGGCGCGTCAGGAAAAAGCGCACGTGCATATGGTGGTTTTTTCTCCAGATAAAAAATTCGTTCTGTCTAATGATTTAGGTTTAGATAAAGTGTTTATTTATAGGTACAATCCGAATTCTACAAACGAAATGCTGACTCTTAAAGGTAGTGTTGATGTAAAGAAAGGAAGCGGGCCAAGACATTTGACTTTTAGTAAAGATGGGAAATTCGTGTATTTAGTTCAGGAATTAGACGGAACTTTAACGACTTTTAGTTATGATAAAACTGGAAATCTAAAACTAATTGCCGAAACAAGCATTCTTCCAAAAGGTTTTACTGGCGGAACAGGTGCAGCAGCAATCAAAATTTCGCCAGACGGAAACTTTTTATATGTTTCTGATCGTGTAGATGCCAATTCTATTTCGGTTTATAAAATTCTTAAAACAGGAGACATTGAATTGGTAGAGCAGCAAAGCACTTTAGGAAAAGGCCCAAGAGATTTCGCTATTGACCCAACAGGAAATTATCTTTTAGTTGGTCATCAATATACTAATGATATCATTATTTTTAAAAGAAATAAAACAACTGGAAAAATCACAGATACTGGAAAAAGAATCGAATTGTGTTCGCCGGTTGGATTGGTTTTTACGAAAATATAGCTTTTTTGGAGGGACAAAGACTCAGAGGTGCAAAGGCTCAAAGGCAAGAAAGGCTCAAAAATAAAGTTTATTTTTGAGCCTTTTTTTATCTTTAAAATAGCAAAACCTCTGAACCTTTGTCTCTTTGAACCTTTGCAACTTTTAAAAAATCTATTTATCCTTATCTTTTCTCTTCTTATCTCTAGTCTTCAGCATATTTCTGTTAACAGAACCATGTGTTTTCTTTTTTGTTTTTGAAGGACCTCCAAGATTGACTTTCTTGTTCTTTTTCGATTTTTCATGAAAAGCACCGTCTCCGTCCAATTTTGGTTTTTTCATTAAAAACTTAATGGGCTGTCTGTCTTTTTCAGGTTCTATTAATTTAGATGAAATCTCAACTTCTTCTGGGAAATCAGCGACTTTAAGTTCCTGATTCATTAAAACTTCGGCTTCGATTTTAAATTCTTCTTCACGCGGTGTAACAAAACTGATAGCCGTTCCTGTTGCATCAGCACGACCAGTACGCCCAATTCTGTGCATGTAAAGTTCTGGTAATTCTGGAAGTTCGAAGTTTATAACGTGAGAGATATTAGAAATATCCAAACCTCTCGCCATAATATCGGTAGTAATTAATCCGCGCAGATTTCCTTCTTGAAATTCTGCCATCGTGCTTAAACGATAATTCTGAGATTTATTAGAGTGAATGACTCCAAACTGACCTTCAAACATTTCTTCAATACGAGTATGAAGCATGTCTGAAATCTTTTTATTATTAACGAAAATCAGAATACGTTCCATGCTTTCGTCAGTCTCTAGTAAATGCTTTAAAAGGTTTACTTTGGTATTAAAGTTTGGAACATTATATGTAATCTGTGTAATTTTTTCTAACGGAGTTCCAGAAGCAGCTAAAGTAACTTCTTCAGGAAAATCAAAATAATCATTTAAAATCGCATCAACTTCATCTGTCATAGTTGCTGAGAATAAAATATTTTGACGTTTTGGTTTCATCATTGCCAAAAGCGCAGTCAATTGTGTACGGAAACCTAAATTCAACATTTCGTCAAACTCATCAATTACTAGTTTTTGAGTTTCGTCAAAGCGAACTACAGCATCAAGAGCTAAGTCCATGGTACGACCTGGAGTTCCCACTAAAATATCGACACCTTCGTAAACGGCTTTCTTTTGGGTATTGATGTTTACCCCGCCGTAAATTCCTAAAGTTTTAACCGACATGTATTTAGTCAGTTTCTCAACTTCTTCTACAACCTGAACTACTAATTCGCGGGTTGGAACAAGAACTACAATTTTAGGTGTATTGGTATTTGTAAATTTATATAATTTTAGAAGCGGCAGTAAATATGCAAATGTTTTACCAGTTCCGGTTTGTGCAATTCCCATCATATCTCGGCCAGAAGTAATCACTGAAAAAGATTTTTCCTGAATAGGAGTTGGTGTAACAAACCCTAAATCGTCTATTGCTTTTTGTACTGATTTTGGAAGATTAAATTTTTCGAAAGTGCTCATTTGCTTTAAATTTTGTGCAAATGTACGTTAAATTCATGGTTTTTTGTTGAATTTGTAATTTTTGATGTCGCATTACCATCTTGAATGTCACTCTGAGCGATTCGCAGATTATGAAGAAGAGCGTAACGATTGGAACGGGGACTCCTCCCGAAGTCTCTGGATCGCTAAGCCTGAGATACAGATTAAAATTTTAAAACCCTTCAAAAACTCCCAAGCCAAACAAAGCAAAGTCATATTTTACAGGATCTTGGGCATCCATTTCTCTTAATTTGGTATCCAATTCCAGCAATGCTTTGGCGTCGTTTTGCTTTCGCGAAAGAATTTCAAGTTTGCGGGCAACGTTCCCAGAATGTACATCAAGCGGACAAGATAGTGCAGCAGGAGAAATGCTTTTCCAGATTCCTAAATCGACGCCTTTTGTATCTTGGCGCACCATCCAGCGGAGATACATGTTAATTCTTTTGGCAGCCGAATTATTCAACGGATCTGAAATGTGTTTCTGTGTTCTTGCCAAATGATCAATCTCAAAGAATGTTTTTTTGAATTCATGAATGCTTTTCTGCAAACTGTTTTCTTGCTGGTTTTTAGCAAAAACAGCTTCAAGTCCGTTGTGGTTTTTATAAATGTGCTGTAAACCTTTTATAAAACCAGAAAAATCTTTTCCGTTAAAAGTTCGATGAACAAAAGTTTCAAGTCTGGCTAAATCTTCATCAGAATGTGACATGACGAAATCATAAGGCGTGTTGCCCATTAGTTCCATCATTTTATGTGAATTCTTGATGATCATTTTGCGGTTTCCCCACGCGATAGATGCGCTTAAAAAACCAGCAATTTCAATGTCTTCTTTTTGGGTAAAAAGATGCGGAATTTGTACAGGATCGCTTTCGATAAAATCCTGATTGTTATATTGAATGACTTTTTCGTCAAGAAATTCTTTTAGTTCGGATTTATTCATTTTTCGAGATTTTTTTTGCGTAAAATCCATCTTTTAATTCATTAGTACGCATTTGGGGAATGTACTGAAAGTTTTTTTCAAAAGTATCAATTTGTTTTTTATTGACACAAGGCAAATCTCCATTACCGCCTGCCCATAAAAAAGCATTTTTTTGAGGAGAATTATACTTCAAATTTCCTAATTGTATAGTCTCGAAGGACGTATTGCTTTTTGAATTTTGGTAAGGAAAAACAATATTGTTAATAGAAAATGTACTTATTTCCATCAACGATTTATGATTTGAAAGTTTACTTATATTAAAAGGGAAAAATAAAATTATTGCAATTGGGATTTGTGAAAGCACTAATACTGCATTTAATAGTTTTTTGTTCTGTATTAAACATACCAAACAAAATACAGAGAAAAATAAAACAAAATGAATGAAAAAGCGATATTGTGGAGAGGTTATTAAAAGTAAAAATATTTGCAATATCATATTGACATAAAGTAGCCAAAGAGCTTTTTCATTTTTAAACTTATATATAAAAATAGGTAAGACTAGAATCAAAAATACACTAAGTTTATTAAATAATCCATTCAGTTTTGGCAGCGTAATCCATTTTATAAATAAATCCCAAACAGACATTGAATTGTATTTCTCAGCTGTAATAAAATAGCCATAATACTTCAGATTGTCATAATAAAAAGTTTGAATTCTACTCGGGATAGCATAATCTGTTGCAATTGCTGTGAATATTTTAGATGGAAAGAGAGGAGATCCGCAGATAATTAGGTTTTTAATGAAAAAGAGCACGATTATTAATGTGCTTAATAAAATCGGTTTTAGAAGTTTTCCTGATAACGATTTGAAATTAAAGACTAATAAAATTAAAGGAAAAACTGCAAATGTTAGAGTTGTGTTTTTGATGTAGAGTAAAAAAAGTACTAAAATCAAAAGCAAACCAAATGTCTGAGAAGTTATCTGTTTGAAATTTTCTAAAAAATAAAAGAACAAAATAAACGAGAAAATGTAAACAGGAATATCTGGAGAAGGTGCGCTTACAAATTGAAAAAAGAAAATATTAAATAAAGGAAGCAATCCAACTAACAGATAATTTTTGTTGTCATTTTTGCTGTATTCATTTAGTTTCAGAATGGCAAATACATTTCCTAATAGTAAGCAAAAACCACTTAAATCATTGAAATTTTTATATAAAAATGAAAAATTAAAAACACTTTGCGTAATATGCCAGCCACTCATTTGTCCATAAAATAAATGGAGATTTGCAAGCCCTTTTACAAAGCCATATTCGTTAAGCCATTTTATAGTTTGAATATAGTAGGATTCGTTATCAATTGCAAAAGGAATTGACGCACATTGTAAAATAATCAGAACAGAAACAATACCTAGAACGATTTTCAGTCTTTTTGGCAGCTGTTTCAGTTCTAATAAAGATGACTTGTAAAGATCAATAATTGGATTGCGAAATTTTAGAAATGAAAAAATATTCAGAAGTATTAAAACAATATGAAATTCGATATTAATTCTTCCGAAAATTGCCCAAATACTCGCTAGTATAGTTGTCGAGAATAATCCAAGTACAGATGTAATTACAAAATTTTTATTGCTGAGATTCATTAATTTATCGAAGCCAACACCTAAATTAATGGTTGTGACTAAAATGTAGATCCAGCTGATTGCAATTAAAATCATTAAGAAATAATTTGTCCGTCAGACATTACGAGCTTTCTATCAGCCATATTAGCCAATTCTTCGTTGTGGGTTACAATTACAAAAGTCTGTCCGAATTCGTCTCGAAGCTGAAAAAATAGTTGGTGAAGATTTTCGGCAGAATGCGTGTCTAGATTTCCAGAAGGTTCATCGGCAAAAATAACATCTGGTTTATTGATCAACGCTCTTGCAACCGCCACACGTTGTTGTTCTCCGCCCGAAAGTTCGCTCGGTTTATGATTAATTCTGTGTGAGAGTCCTAAATAAGTAAGCAGTTTTTTAGCTTCGGCTTCTGTTTCTGAAGTTTTTTTTCCAGCAATATAAGCTGGAATACAAACGTTTTCTAAAGCTGTAAACTCAGGTAAAAGCTGATGAAACTGAAAAATAAAACCAAGGTTTAAGTTTCTAAAATCGGATAATGTTTTGTCTTGTCTGCTTTTCTTTTTAAAATATCTGTTATAATAAATAAGCATTGAAAATATTGGCAGAAAAAGAATTCCAACTACTACTAATCGAAGTGTGTCGTCGAAAACTTTGGTTCTAAAAAACATCAAATAAACAGCTAAAATAACAATGTAAAGAGAGCCAGCCCAAGTAATGATTTTAAATGTCTTTTCTTGTTTTGAATTATCGTTTTTGAGATCTTGTAATTCCAGTACATTTTTACCATTAATCGTTAATGATGAATCTGGACTATGATCTGGTTTGTCTAAAGTTCCTAAAATCTGCAGTAAAGTCGTTTTTCCCGCGCCAGAAGCACCAACGATCGAAACAATTTCGCCTTTTTTAATATGTAAATCGACTCCTTTTAAAACTTCAAGTTTGTCGTAGAATTTATGTATGTTTTTTGCGTGTATCATTTAGAAAACTCTTTTTACAAAGAAACGAAGATTATAATCAATATCAAATTACAAAAATCAATATCAAAAATCAATATCAAAAGGCAATGGTCAAATTCCAATTTTTAAAATTCCAAATTCCAAAAGAGCGAAGCGATTTTAAGAAATCTAAAATCTAAAATCTATCCCGAGGCTTCGGGACTAAAATCTAAAATCGGTACGTAAATTGATATGGGAATCTTGGAAATTAAACTAGTAAAAGAAATAATATAGTTTCATGAATTATTTTTAATTTCGAATAACTTAAAAATAAATACGTTATGCAAAATCTAGAAGTTGCAGAAGATAACAGAATGTCAAAATTAATTATAGGATTAGTTTTGGACGGAATTGGTATGATCTCATTTTCGATTCCGCTTCTTGGTGAGTTTTCAGATGTGGTCTGGGCTCCAATTGCTGGTGTAATAATGACTAGGATGTATAGAGGAAGAGTAGGTAAAGTGGCGGGTTTTTTAACTTTTCTAGAAGAATTACTGCCTTTTACTGACGTTATTCCGTCTTTTACGTTGACTTGGATTTATACTTATTTCTTTCAAAAAAGTAAAGACGGTTTGTAAAAACCGTCTTTGACTATCTTCTTATTGAACAATGATTTTTTTGATGTACTGTGTTTTCTTCGTTTGAGGATTAATAACTTTAATTAGAAAAACGCCTTTAGAATTCAAGTGAATTGTTTCGGCTGTATTGTTCCTGATTTTTTTCTGTACTAACTCTTTTCCAGAAATATCATAAATTTTAAGATCAGCACTTTCTGATTCTTCATTGTCAATAAAAACTGAAAAAGAGCCGCTGCTTGGAATCGGCCACACATTAAAAGAGTTGTTTTTTGCTTCTTTGATTACTTCTTTAGTTCCTAAAGTTAAGCTTTGTCCGCTTATAATATTAACTTTTCTTTTCATTGATCCACCTTCAGAATCAGTAACTGTAAACTCAAAAGAACAAAGTCCGTCTGCTGTTGGTGAAAATGCAACAGTATCTGTATTAAGTACTGCGTTTCCGTTAACTGCATTAGAAATAACATAAGAAACACCACTTGTGAATCCTCTTGATAATTTTTGAATATTAATATCAATTTTTGTTCCTTCTGGAGATTCGTAATGAGGCAAGGATATCCATTGCAGATAGTTGTCAAGATTAGTATATCCGTCTAAATCAGGATCTGCATTTGTATCTGAAAAATCGCCAATTGCAGAATTTATATTAGTTCCAATAATTGTTTCCCACCAATTTGGAAGACCATCTTGATCAGTATCCCAGCTGGCGTCTCTATTTATAATTGGATAAACTTCAAATCCGCCGACATCAGCTTCGTTGTCAGGAAATCCAGGTTTGCCAGTTACGCTTCCAATAGCAGAATAAGTTCCGTTTAAAGTTTCTGTGATAATTCTTTGATCGTGCTCATCAAATTCAGGCTGTGTGCATCCAACATCTGACAGTACAATTTTATAAGCATTTTTGGCAGATTGTGTAGTTACATAAGAAGGGAAAAAGGGAGTGTTGACAAAATTCTCATAAGTAACAGCATTTCCTGAAGCTTTTCGTCCTGCAGTCTGATTGCTTTCGTCGAAATAACCCGGCATTACATTTCCGTTAAAATAACATTGCTGCATTCCAGTTCCAACGCCTTCATTCTGCTGATTAAATGCTACAAATATTTTGGTACCTGCGCCTGGTTTGTAATAGTTGTTTACAAAATTTACTTCTTTAGTTCCGCCGTCGGTTGTTCTGTTTCCCCAGTTGTAAACAATATTATTCGTGATGTCCATTCTGCCGGTATAGGCGCCGCTTCCGTCTAAGCCGCCACCAAGACTCCAGTTACGACCGTAGCAGTGTGCTAGTAAATTATGATGAAAACTTCCAATATCTCCACCAATTGTAGCCGCGTAACCATGCTCTGTTCCTGCTGGATAATTTTGATGATTAGCCGCGTTGAGAGCTTCGGAAATTAGTGTTTTTTGCAGTGTTATATTTTTTCCTGATCGAGATCTGAAAGATTCGTCTATCGTCCAGCTGATAGAACAATGGTCAATAATGCTGTTGTCTGCGCCAGTTAATCCCATTCCGTCGAAAGTTGGCCCAGCCCCAATTCGAACTCTTAGATTTTGTACTATGGCATCATTTCCAGTAACTCCAAAAGGAGCAGTGCGAATGCAAATACCTTTTCCAGGTGCCGTCTGTCCTGCAACTGTAACGTAGGGCTGACTTAAAACAAGACGAGATTGTAATTGAATAATTCCAGATGTGTTAAATATGATTGTTCTTGGTCCAATATCATTTGTGACAGCTTCGCGGAAACTTCCTGGTCCACTGTCGTTTAGATTGGTTACGGCAACAACTTTGCCGCCGCGTCCGCCTCTTGCAAAACGACCATATCCTTCCGCTTCAGGAAATGCAAGCTGGGCTGGACGAAAACGCCAAGTATTTCCTTTCTCAACTCCGTTTGCCAGAACTTCATCGATACGCCAGTAATAAGTAGCTCCTGTATATAATCCGTTTACTTGATAAGAAGTATTAGCTAAAGCTTGATTTCCTTTGTATTCTGGCGAAGATGTCGAAGCATTGTCGACAGCTGCTGGATCTGTTCCGAAATAGATATTGTGAGAAACCGCATTTGCGGCCGCTGTCCACTGCAGTAATTTACCGCCAGAAATTAATTCGACGTGTTCATTATTTTGTTTCGGATTTGGATTTGTGGCCTGATAAAAAATATTAGGTGTATTAAGTTCAAAACCGTTAAGCATAATGTTTTTAATATTTTCTGTGCCTGAGGTTTCTGCAGCAATTAGAATCACAACATCTGTTCCTGTTACAGCTTGAAATTTTAGATAGGTAGATTTGGCATCGGCAGTTTTAAGAGCTCTTACGGAAGGAATTAAATTATCGACAACCAAATTTCCATTAATAGAAATGTCAATTGGGCTAAAGTTATTTCCAGATGGACTGTCAACAGCATTAAAAAAAGCTAAAAAGGAATGTTCGCCAGTTGCTAAACCGCTTATTTTAAGTTCTATCTGCGCCCCTAGATTTGCAGTTGTCCCTTTCACAGTTAAACCATCGCTTACTAATCTGGCGTAGGAGGGAGCTTGTATTCCTGTTTTGTACCAATTGGTTCCAAGAGCATCTCCATTATTTCCCACTCGTGTAATGGTAAGTGTAACTCCATTTTCGGTATAAGTACTAGTATTTCCGGAGGCTATTACCCAAGAAGTGTAATCTGGATCGTTTACTTCGGCTTTAGGTCTTCCTGCTTGATCAAAGTCAATTTTTACAATTGGATTTTGGGCCAAAATGATTGTCATCGGCGCAATGAGACAAGTAATCGTCGCCATTACGGAGCGTTTTAAGTAATTTTTCAGCATGTCAATGGTGGTTTGGTTAGTAAGTAAAATAATCTTAGCTCAAATTTTATTTTTTAAATAACTGATAATCAGATTTAAAATATGTTTTTAGCTATTGTAAAATTATTATTACTACGAAAAAAACTATCCTGCACCATCCTGTTCTGTATGCGGTTTTATTAAAAAAAATACTTCAAAAAAATGTTATACGTTTTTTTATATCGATTAATTGTAATATCAATATTTAATAAATAAAGGGAATTGTATCGCTATCAATTTTAAAAATTGCGTTTCGAAAAAAAGCTAAAAAGTTTAAGGAAAGTGAAAAGTAAAATGTTTGAACCAGAACGGTTGTTTAGAAAATGACTGCTAAAGAGTTAATCTTTAAAAAGAAATCCAAGTCCCATTCTTTTAAGCATTTTCTTTTCGAAGTTCCAAAAGAAGCGGAATTGTCCAAAAATAGCACCAATGGCAACTAATAAAACTTGGTAAATAGGAAAGATTATTAATAAACGGATTAAAGTAAACCAAACGGCGCCAAAATCTTCTTTGTAAATTCCTACCCAGTCGCAAAAGGGTCTAGAAATCCATGCAGATGCCGATCCGGTGATAGCAAATACAATAAATATGATTACGGCTTGTAGGTTGGATGTAATTCCCCAGCGTTTTTTAAGTCTCTCCATTATTTATTTATAACCATTACAAATATACTAACATTATCGTTGCGGCACATACCCTGCGAGTTTTTGTTTGTAAGTATTTTGAAAATAAATCATGTAGTTATAAATTAAATAATTCACTTCATATCCATAATGAATCTGAGGCTGATAATCTATTGTCATTTCGTATAAATTCGGGTTGTAACGATTGGGCTGCGTAGCTCTAATATTCCATTCGGTTACATATTGCTGATTTTTGTTTTCGAGATAAGCCAAAGAATAGTGGTTTCTGGGTAATGCTCTCGATGCAAGCCAGTAATTAAAACCATTGTCAATTATAATCACTTCATATTCTAAAGAATCATTGGCTATTCTTACGGTATCATTAACTTTTTTGTTTGATGCATTATCAGCACTGGCAATATTTTGCGATGTTGTAGAACAAGCAATTATTGTCAGTATTACAATTAATATGGAAATGCATTTTTTCATACTTTAAATTTACGAAATTTTTTTAAGGTTCAGAGGGGCAAATGTTCAAAGTAACAAAGCTTTAACTTATAAAAATAAAAACTGATTACAAATTTGCAATCAGTTTTTAGTGTTTTTTTAGGCCTTTGTTTCTTTGAAACTTTGTACCTAGACTATTTACTTCCAAACAATTTTCCAATAAACCCTGCAATACCGCCTTTAGTTTTGGTCACGACTAAAACATCAGCAACATCGACTTTTCCGTCATTGTTTTGGTCTAAGCCAAATTGCATTCCATATTTAGATATGGTTTCCATAATTCCTGAAGCTTGTCCGCTGTTTCCAGAAATAGAATTGATAATGTCAGAAATTTGAAAACTATTGTCATTTGGATCTTTTGCTTTATTAACTAAAGAGCCTAAAATCTGGGGGATTAAATTAGACGCAACTCCATTTGAGTCTGCACTGCTTAGTCCGAATTTTTGACCAAGACTGCCGCTTAATTGTTGCTGAATTTGCTGAACTACAGGATTTGAACTGTTAATAGCTTCTTTACCGCTAAACAATCCTGCAATTTGTTCAGTTCCTCCTTCAGAAACAATCTTTTTTAAACTTTCAAAAATAGAACTACTCGTTTCGTTGATTACGGCTTCGTTGTGTTCGTTTGGAACAGCGTTATTGTTTACAACTGCATCGCCTCCATATTGTTGTACTAATTGGGTTAATTGTTCAAACATGATTTTTAGGATTTAGATTAGAACTCAAATTTAAACAAAAAAAGAAAGGGATTTATTAAACGATGTTAATAAATCCCTTTGTAAGTGTTTTAATTATAGTTGATTAGCTCAATAAAGTAATAATTTGTGAAGCTAATTCAGTACCAATTCTATCTTGTGCCTCTCCAGTTGCAGCTCCAATGTGCGGCGTCAAAGAGATTTTAGAGTGCATTAAAATTGCCATTTCTGGTTTTGGCTCGCTTTCGAAAACATCTAATCCAGCAAAAGCAACTTTTCCAGAGTCTAATGCTTTTACTAAAGCAACCTCATCAATAACACCTCCACGAGCACAGTTAACAATTCCAACGCCGTCTTTCATAATTTCAAATTCTTTCTCACCAACGATGTAGCCATTTTGAGCAGGAACGTGTAATGTAATGAAATCAGCTTCTTTAAACAAAGATTCTAAAGATTGAGAAACTACTTTAGTTGTAATAGATTGTCCGTCGAAAAATTCAACTTTAATATCTACTTCTGGAATAAAACTATCTGCAGCGATAACTTTCATTCCTAAACCAAGAGCCATTTTCGCAGTAGCCTGACCAATACGGCCAATACCAACAATACCTAAAGTTTTTCCTCTTAATTCAGTTCCGTTAGCATAAGCTTTTTTCAAACCGTCAAAATTACTATCTCCTTCAAGAGGCATATTTCTGTTAGAATCATGTAAAAAACGCACACCATTAAATAAGTGTCCGAAAACTAATTCAGCAACAGATTCTGAAGATGAAGCAGGAGTATTGATTACATGAATTCCTTTGCTTTTAGCATAGTCAACATCAATGTTATCCATACCAACACCACCACGTCCAATAATTTTAATGCCAGGACAAGCGTCGATAATGTCTTTGCGAACTTTAGTTGCACTACGAACTAAAATTACGTCAATATTGTTTTCGTTTATATAGTTAGCTACTTGTTCTTGAGCTACTTTTGTAGTTATAACTTCAAATCCGCCTTTTTCTAAGGCTAGAATTCCACTTTTAGAAATTCCATCATTTGCTAATACTTTCATTGTGTGTTTATTGTTTATTTGGTGAATCGTGTAAAGGTTTAACTGTTTTTACGTTTAATTGTTTAATCGATGAACCAACTATTTGATTTTTCTTTTTTTTGATATTTTTAGCTGAAAACTGAGATGAGACTGAGACTGAGACTGAAAACTAAACTTTAGATTCCAACGCTTTCATTACATCAACCAAAACCTGAACGCTTTCGATTGGCATTGCGTTGTAGATAGAAGCTCTGTAACCACCAACAGAACGGTGTCCTGGCAATCCAGAAATGTTTGCAGCTTTCCATAAAGCGTCAAAAGTTTCAGTGTGTTCAGGATTGTTCAATAAGAAAGTTACATTCATATTCGAACGATCTTCAACTGCTGCTGCGCCTTTGAATAATGGATTTCTGTCGATTTCAGCGTAAAGTAATTCTGCTTTTGCGTTGTTTAATTTTTCAACAGCAGCAATTCCGCCTTTTTCTTTGATCCATTGTAAAGTTAAAAGAGAAACATAAACAGAGAAAACAGGAGGAGTATTGTACATACTTTCTGCTTTGATATGTTTAGCATAATCTAACATACTAGGAATTGTTCTTCCGTTTTTGCCTAAGATTTCTTCTTTAACCACAACAAGAGTAGTTCCGGCAGGTCCCATGTTTTTTTGAGCTCCAGCATAGATCAAATCAAATTTAGAAAAATCTAATTCGCGTGAAAAAATATCAGAACTCATATCGCAGACAACAGGAATATTTGTTGCTGGGAAATCTTTCATTTGAGTTCCAAAAATTGTGTTATTACTTGTGCAGTGGAAATAATCAGCATTAGCTGGGATTTCGTAACCTTTTGGAATATGAGTATAATTGTCGTCTTTTGAAGAACCTACGATAACAGTTTCTCCAAAAAGTTTAGCTTCTTTAATAGCAGCAGTTGCCCATGTTCCTGAGTCTAAATAAGCCGCTTTTCCATTTTCTTTCATTAAATTATATGGAGCCATTAAGAATGCTGTACTTGCACCACCTTGTAAAAATAAAGCTTGATAACCTTTTCCTTGAAGTCCTAATAATTCTAAAGCAAGGGATCGCGCTTCTTCCATAACAGCAACAAAATCTTTGCTTCTGTGCGAAATTTCAAGAATAGATAATCCTGAATCATTAAAATTTAAAATTGCTTTTGATGCTTTCTCAAAAACTTCTTGAGGTAAAATACTTGGTCCTGCGCTGTAGTTGTGTTTTTTCATGGTTGTTGTTAATAGTCGAAAATTTTAAAGACGCAAATTTCGGTAATAAGAGCCGAAAAAGAGTTAAAATATTCGAAATAATTAAACATTTTATTACTTTGTTGTTAACAAAAACGTTATAGTATCGACATTATCTGCGTAATCCCACAATTGCGGTTTTTGCGTTTCTCCGAATGCTATGCTATCTGTAGTTAATTTTTCGCTTACAATGCATTGAATATGCTCTGAGTCGTTTTCAAGGCGTTTTTGAAGTTCTTCAAGGTTTTCATAATACTCATAAAAAACACTCGAAATAGGAGAGGCGTAGCTGGAATCTTCTTTCAATGTTAGAAAACCATTATCTAACAATTTAAAATTACTCATTAAAAATACGGCTTTGTTATAATCGTAATTATTAGCGTATTTTTCATAATGAATAACGTCTTGATATTTGAAAATAGCCTGAAAAAAGGCATCAAAAGAATATCCTTTCGGGACAAAAAGCTTTGAAACGTTTCTGCACCCTAAACCAAAATATCTAAATATATCTTCGCCTAATTGCTCCAGTTCTTCATGGGTTTCTTTGCCAGTTAAAATAGCTGCCGAATTTCGGTTTTTGCGAATAATCGAAGGCTTGTCTTTAAAATAATATTCAAAATAGCGCGAAGTATTGTTGCTTCCTGTAGCAATTACAGTATCAAAATTTTCTAGTTTTCCTTCCACGAAAGTGATCTTATCCTTCAAACTTTCATCTACAGCAATTAAATATTTAGCCAAAAAAGGTAATAAGTGCTGATCATTTGATGATGTTTTGATTAAAGCTTTGTTGCCTGTAATTAAAACCGATAAGAAATCATGAAAGCCCACTAATGGAATGTTTCCAGCCAATATCAAAGCAACAGTTTTTTCCTTGCTGTCATTTTGAGCGAAGTCAGCTTCGTATTGAGAAAGCCATTTGTTGAGGTTTTCTTCTGTTAAAGCTGCTGCCCAAGACTGTAATGCGAAGTAAACCTGTTCAGGTGTATACCATCCGTTATGAGATTGGGATAAATGTATAAGTTTTTTAAAATCTTCAAAAAAGATATCATTATATAGAACGTCAGATTTTTGCACGGATTGCTCTTCAGAAAACTGACTTAAAAATTTTCCTAATTCAACAAAAACACTTTTTTTTGTTTCTAATGTCATAATGTTTGCTTATGAATTGTTTTGATTGTAATTTTGCACAAAAATAAGCATAATTAAGTCGAAAGTCAAAAGTCATCAAGTCAAAAGAAAATGTCTTTTTGTTTGTTTGACTTTATAACTTTAAGACTTTTAACTTTAAGACTAAAAAAATGGCAATTATTATAACTGACGAATGCATAAACTGCGGGGCCTGTGAACCAGAGTGCCCGAATACAGCAATATATGAAGGAGCAGATGACTGGAGATATAAAGACGGAACAAGTCTTACCGGAAAAATAGTTTTACCTGACGGAACTGAAGTTGATGCAGATGATGCCCAAACTCCAATTTCTGACGAGGTTTACTATATTGTACCAGGTAAATGTACAGAATGTAAAGGTTTCCACGATGAGCCTCAATGTGCTGCTGTTTGCCCAGTAGACTGTTGTGTGCCGGATGACAATCACGTTGAAGACGAAGAAACTTTGTTAGAAAGACAAGCGTTTTTACACGGAGAATAATTAGTTTTAATATTTCAAAATATAATCCTGAGTTCTAAAAACTCAGGATTTTTTTTTTACCCTGAAATCAGGTAATTTTAAAGGTAGTGTCTTGATAACGAATGTTTTATTTTTAGTGTGTTGCGTAATTGTTAAAAAATTAATACTTTAGTTGAAAATTTAATAACGCCTATGAAGAAATTGCTACTTTTATTTGTCGTATTACTTAACAATGTAAGCGTTTTTGCACAAAGCGAAGAGTATTCTATTCTTGTAAAAGATATCGAAACTTTACAGCCGGTTGAAAATGCTACCGTGGTTGTCTTAAAAACCAAGCAAGTTTTATTGACTAACGAAGATGGTAAAGTTACTTTTGTTTTGAGCGGCGGTTCAAATGTCCAAGTTTCAGAAATGAATTATGAAAATTTGACAATTCGCTGGACTTCTTTAAAGGAGAATGAATTTACAGTATATCTCAAAAACAAAAAAGAGAACTTAGATGAAGTGGTTGTCTCAAAAGAAAATCCTCAAAAAATCCTTCAAAAAATAGTTTCGAACTCGAAAGACAAAATAAGTATTTCGCATCGTTTGAAGGTGTATGTTCGAGAATTTTTTATGCTCGACAATCAATATTCCTATTATAATGACGGATTGGTCAATTTTCAATTCAACAAAAATAATACCCCGACTTTACTGGTAGAACAAAACCGTTCTTACGGATTATTGGAGTCTGATATAAGTTCAGATTTGAGGGGTTATAATTTGAATGATATAATGGAGAATTATTCGAGTTTTAAATATTTTGATCCTTTATTGGATTCAAAAGCTAAAAAAGAATATGATTTTACTATTAAAGGGCATGCTAAAAACAAAGATTATTATGTAATGTCCATTTATCCGTTAGATAAAGCGAAAGAAGCTATAGATAATTTCGAAATTATATATGACCCCGAGAAGAAACTTATTGTTGAATTTACAGTTGATATAACACCTCAAAATCTTGATAAAATAGAGGAAAAAACAACGGTAAATGTAAAGAATTTGACAAGGTCTTTTGTAAAAGTAAACTACAGATTTGATGGAGAAGATTATTATCTGCTGAATTCTAATGAAGAAATCGCCTATAACTTAATTCTAAAAGAAACAGTTAAAAAGATTCAGGTTAGAAACAGCTTTACAACAACAAATTTCAACAGACAAAATTTTACCTACAGCGAAAGTGATGTTTTTAAAGAAAAATCACTGTTTAATAAAAAGAATAAGATTTTGACCAATTATTGGGATATTTCTGGTTTTACCGCTACCGATGAAGAAAAAGCGATTATTGCCTCATTAGAATTTAAATTGTAATTATATAAGCAGAAAAAAAATCCTGAACTTAATTGTTCAGGATTTTTCGTTTATAAACTATTGATAATGTATCGTCAGGCTGATCGAAGTCGAAGCACTCGCTAAGATTTTTTGCTGTATGGAGCTTCTTACATGTCCTTCGACTTCGCTCAGGAGGACAAAAATGAGAGATCTGCAAAATTTGCATCAAACCAATCAAAGTTTGTCAGGCTGAGCGAAATCGAAGCCATTATGCATTAAAAATTAAATCCAAGTCTTGCATAGTAATATGCCCCGCTGAATCCCATTTGTACAGCATCCCAATAACCACCGGCTTCTGTGTTTCCTTGTTCATCTTGTTTTGTTGGATAAACATTAAATAAGTTATTGCTTCCAAGGGTTAATTTCAAACTTTTAGTGAATTGATATCCAACAGTTAAATCCGTAATTAATCTCGGATTGTATACATCGTCTTCGTCTGCGTAATCTACTAAAACGACTTTACTGAAACGTGTAAAAGCCAATCCAGCATCAAATTTATTTTTAGCATATGTAAGATTTAATCCGAATTTATTATCTGGAGCAGAAGCTAATAAAAAGGCTTTTTCGCGTTTTCCAAAGAAAGTTGCTTCGTCTAAAGCGCCATTTTTAACCTTGTCAATTTTCATGTCATTAATGTTTCCAACTAATGTTGCGCCAAACTGTCCAAAGTCAAATTGTTTCTTCCAAGAAAAAACGATATCCAAACCATGAGTGCTTGTGTCTACACCATTAGCGAAAAATTGTGCCTCAGAAACACCAAGGTTTAATGCACTTGCGTCAAAATATCCCGTAAGAACAATACGATCTTTTACTTGAATATAATAGCCATCGATTGTTGCAGTAAAATCTCCAAACGAACCTGTAAATCCTAATGAAGCATTTACTGCTTTTTCTTCGTTCAATTTATTAATTCCAAAAGCTCTTGTAACAGGACTGTCATTTGGAGCCAGTAAAACTTCAGTTGCCCCGCTGGCATTAAAATTAGTGAAACGTAAATTATAGTAAATCTGAGCTAAAGACGGTGCACGGAATCCAGTACTAACAGATCCTCTGGCATTAATATGATCTGTAATTTTAAGTCTTGAAGCCAATTTTCCGTTTACAGTACTTCCAAAGTCACTATAATTTTCAAAACGAACGGCACCGCTGAACATTAAAGCTTCTGTAACATCCAATTCTGCATCTGCATAAAGAGAAAAGTTTGTACGATCTTTATTCACTTCATTTGCCGGACTGTAGCCAGGAAAACCTTGTGAACTTCCTGGTCTTGGTTCTCCAGAGATTGGGTCAATTGGGGCACTTTGTGTAGTCGGATCTGTTATAGGCTGTCCGTTGGTGTCATAAGTAGTATAAGAACCTTCTTCACCTGCAAAAATCTCGAATTTTTCAACTCTAAATTCTGTTCCAAAAGCAATATTTAAGCCGCTTAAAACATCGCCGTAATTTTTTGAAATGTCAAAATTGGTTGTGTTTTGAAGTAAACTGTGTCCACCTGCATCAAATTGGAGCGGCGAATTTTCTTCAAGAGAAGCATTGATCGTTCCTTTTATTTCATATTGAAATTTATTCTTACCAAAAGTATTGCTTAAGTCAAATTTCCAGCCGCCAGAAGTTTCAGTTCTAATTCCTGCTGCGACAGAATTATCATTAATTTTAGAAGTAATTCGCGGAGTGTAACCGCCTGGGTAAACAGATTCTACAACTCTTTCTCCGTCATTTCTGGTAAAAGCGTACGCGTCAGTATCTCTAAAGTTACTTCCTCCAAAAGCATAAAACTCAGTTTTATCAGAAATCGGAATAGCAAGATTTGCAAACAAATTTACTCCCTGCATTTCAGCATCACCAAAACCTTTTCTAAAATCGTACGCAGGTCTTAATGTTTTGTTTTTGTTTAAAAATTCACCAGTTACGTTTACATAACCCCCTTTGCTTCCAATTGCTGTTCCGTAATTTGCCGCAACTCTTACAGAGCCTCCGTCAAAATCCTGATCTTTTCCGTATGAATTCCCGTTTCCGTTTTTGTCCAATCGATAACCTTCGGTATTTGGCGTTCCCGGCAGGAAATCACCTTTTGCATTTGTGTTAAAAACGCCATAAGTAATAGAACCTGTAAGTTCATTTACATTATCATTAGTAACAATGTTAATAACTCCGGCAATCGCATCAGAACCATATTGCGCAGATGCTCCATCGCGCAGAATCTCAATTCTTTTTATAGACGATGCAGGAATTGCATTTAAATCGGTTCCTGTATTGCCTCGGCCGCGTGTTCCAAATAAATTAATTAATGAAGATTGATGTCTTCTTTTTCCATTAATCAAAACCAAAGTCTGATCAGGCCCCATACCTCTTAAAGAAGCAGGATCAACGTGGTCGGCACCATCAGAACCAGATTGTTTATTGGCATTAAATGATGGCGCTACATATTGTAATAACTGGTTGATTTCGATTTTTCCACTTTGTGTCGTAACGTCCTTTACATTAATTACATCAATTGGAACAGCTGAATTTACAACGGTTCTTTTTGCGTTTCTAGATCCCACAACCACGACATCATTTAAAACCTGGCCATCACTTTCACCTAAAACTACGTCTATCTTGTCGCCAGAAGCTGTTTTTTCCACAGTTGAAAATCCTACATAACTAAAAACTAATGTTGCACCTTCCTTTACATTTATTCTAAAACTACCTTCAAAATCAGTAGAAACTCCATTTGATGTTCCTTTTTCAACAATATTTACGCCTGGAAGCGGTGCGCCAGTTTTGTCTTTTACAACACCCGAGACCTCTTTTTGCGCAAAGAGGAAAGCTGAATTCAGCAGAAATAAAAATAATGCAATCTTTTTCATGGTAAATGGTTTTTTTTGATTTGTTTTTTATTGATTAGTTTTATAAAAGTAATGTATTTTAACAAAATCTTAATGAAATGTTTAAAAATTTTAAAGAATGACTTTAAAATTATATTAATGAACAATTTTACTTCGCGCAAGAGCTATTAAATCTTATATTTGCAAAATTTTAAAGCCAAAAAATATCATTTTGGCAGAAACAGTAAATCATAATACATTAAATTACAACGTTTAGTGTAAAGTAATAGAAACAAACAGATGAAAGCAGGAATTGTAGGATTACCAAATGTTGGAAAATCAACATTATTTAATTGTTTATCTAATGCAAAAGCGCAAAGTGCCAACTTTCCGTTTTGTACAATCGAACCTAATATTGGTGTTGTAAACGTTCCAGATCCAAGAATCAACAAATTGGAAGAATTGGTTAAACCAGAGCGCGTTCAAATGGCAACTGTAGATATTGTAGATATTGCAGGTTTAGTAAAAGGAGCAAGTAAAGGTGAAGGTCTTGGAAACCAATTCTTA
The DNA here is from genome assembly GCF_003312915.1 of Flavobacterium fluviale. Lineage (NCBI taxonomy): Bacteria > Pseudomonadati > Bacteroidota > Flavobacteriia > Flavobacteriales > Flavobacteriaceae > Flavobacterium > Flavobacterium fluviale. The sequence continues at coordinate 2,622,196 of NZ_CP030261.1, forward strand.
GGAAACATTAGAGAGTGTAATGCTATTATTCACGTTTTACGTTGTTTTGACAATGATAATATTGTTCACGTTGACGGAAATGTAAACCCAATTCGCGACAAAGAAACTATAGATATTGAGTTACAGCTAAAAGATTTAGAAACTGTTGAAAAACGTTTGGAAAAAGTAAATCGTGCTGCTAAAACAGGAAATAAAGAAGCTCAGACTGAAAAAGCACTTTTAGACAGAATCAGAGAAGCATTATTACAGGCTAAATCGGCTCGTACAATTACTCCTCAAAGTAATGACGAAGAAGTTTTAATGGAATCTTTTCAGTTAATTACTGCAAAACCAGTTTTATATGTTTGTAATGTTGATGAAAATTCTGCAGTAAACGGAAACAAATATGTAGATCAAGTTCGTGAGTTAGTAAAAGACGAAGAAGCTGAAGTAATTGTACTTTCAGTAGGAGCAGAGGCTGATATCACTGAATTAGAAAGCTATGAAGAGCGTCAGGTTTTCCTTGAAGATATGGGATTACAAGAGCCTGGAGCTTCTGTTTTAATTCGTGCGGCTTACAAATTGCTAAAACAACAAACTTATTTTACAGCAGGTGTAAAAGAAGTTCGTGCCTGGACAATCAATATTGGAGCTACAGCGCCTCAAGCAGCTGGAGTTATCCATACCGATTTCGAAAAAGGTTTCATTCGTGCTGAAGTTATTTCATACGATGATTACGTACAATATGGTTCTGAAGCAAAAGCAAAAGAAGCTGGAAAATTCAAAGTGGAAGGAAAAGAATATGTTGTTAAAGACGGTGATGTAATGCACTTCCGTTTCAACGTTTAATTTTTTTTTTAGATAAAATAGAAGAAAGAAACAAGAAAATAGATTAAAACTGCTGGAGAGATTCAGCAGTTTTTTTTATGTTAAAAAGGTGATTTATTTAAATTTTTCAAGTATAGTTTGTCATTTCGACTGAAAGGAGAAATCACATTAGAAACTCGACAATGATTGGCGATCTCCTTTGTGGATTTACGTGTGTGATTTCTCCTTTCAGTCGAAATGACAAAAAACTATTTGGTATTTTCAGGAAGCAAAATTTTTGGCTCAAAAATTGGTTACAGAAAAAATAACCAATTACTAATTTAAAATCAATTAATCAAAATGCTAAAAAAAACCTTCAAATTTCTGGGCTGGACACTTTTCGGAATCTTCAGTTTTCTTGCTCTTTATGTGGTTTCAGTTTATTTTATCTCTAAAATCACAGTCAATTCAGATGTTGCAAAAGTTGAGGAGCAAACCGCTATTCCCATTTATATACTTTCAAACGGCGTTCATACCGATATTGTCGTTCCGATAAAAAATGAAATTAAAGATTGGCGAAACGAAATTCAATTCAGTCAAACCCAATCTAAAGATTCATTAATGAATTTTATCGCTTTTGGTTGGGGTGACAAAGGTTTTTATTTAGATACACCAGAATGGTCAGATTTAAAAGCCAGCACAGCTTTAAAAGCAGCTTTGGGAGTAAGTTCGTCAGCTATGCACACTACATTTTTTAAACAATTAAAAGAGGGAGAAGATTGTAAACGTATTCTAGTTTCAAAAGAAAATTATCAAAGTCTGGTTAATTATATTTCAGATAGTTTCAGTGATCCAATTCACCCACAATGGATTGAAGGTCACAGCTACGGAAAAAAAGATGCTTTTTATGAAGCAAAAGGAAGTTACAGTCTTTTTTATACTTGCAATACTTGGGCAAATTCTGCTTTGAAAGCCGCCAATCAAAAAGCAAGTTTATGGACGGTTTATGATAAAGGGATTTTTTGCCATTATCAATAAATATTCGTATAAACATTTTGCTTTTTATTTTCAAACTAACATGGAAAAAATATAAGATTCTTCTAAAAAACGAGAATTTATGATTTTGATTAATGCGTAAATTTGAGAGTATCTCAAAAAATCAGCAAATGAAAATCAAAAATATATTCTCCAAGTCATGGTTTCTATTGAAAAACACCTTTTTAGAATTCAACGATGACAATGCTATCAAGCTAAGTGCCGCTTTATCTTATTATACCATATTTGCATTGCCTCCTTTGTTGATTATCATCATTACTATTTGTGGTTTTTTCTTTGGAGAAGATGCGGTGACTGGTCAATTATATGGACAAATAAATGGCATGGTTGGTAATAGTGCAGCGGGTCAAATTCAGGAAGCGATAAAAAATGTTCAATTATCTGGTGATAATATGTTTGCAACCATTTTCGGAATTGTGATGTTGTTGATAGGAGCCTCGGGGGTTTTTGCCGAAATACAAAGTTCTATTAATTTTATTTGGGGATTACGCGCCAAGCCAGATAAAGGAGTTAAGAAGTTTATTCAGAATCGATTAATGTCTTTTTCGATGATCGCATCAGTAGGTTTTTTAATGCTGGTGAGTCTTTTGGTCAATACAACTTTAGATTTAGTGAGCTCGCGCTTAAAAATATATTTTCCAGAGAGTACGGTTTACTTGTTTTATGTGGTAAATGTTGTAATTGTACTGGCGAGTATTACTCTTCTTTTTGCCATAATTTTTAGAACTCTTCCAGACGGAAAAATAAGATGGAAAGATGCCTTTATAGGTTCTGGAGTTACAGCAGTGCTTTTTATGATTGGTAAATTTGCTATCGGTTTTTATTTAGGAAGTTCTACAGTAGCCTCTGTTTACGGTGCTGCGGGATCTGTCATAATAATTCTGGTTTGGGTTTATTATTCGGCAATTATTCTGTATTTTGGAGCAGAATTTACCAAAGTATACGCAAAATCGTACGGCGGAAAAATTTATCCTAACGAATATTCAGTTGAGATTCAAAAAGAGATTTACGAGATTGATAATAATGCATAGCCGAAAATATTAAACTTTATAATATGTGGCAAGAACTTTGTTACTAAAATAAAATAAATACCACGAATATGAAAATAATAGCCTTTGGAGGAAGTAACAGCCAGCATTCAATCAATAAACGTTTAGCAACTTATGCATCAAGTTTATTTGAAAATGCTGAGGTTGAAGTTTTAGATTTAAATGATTTTGAAATGCCTATTTTCAGCGTTGATACTGAGAAAGAAATCGGTCAGCATGAACTTGCAAAAGCATTTCTTGACAAAATAGAAAGCGCAGATGTATTAGTGGTTTCATTGGCAGAAAACAATAACAATTACTCAACTGCATTTAAAAATATATTCGATTGGAGCTCGAGAATTAATAAAGAAGTCTTTCAGAAAAAACCAATGCTCTTAATGGCGACTTCGCCTGGAACGAGAGGCGGAGCATCTGTTTTAGAAATAGCTCGTAATGCTCTGCCAAGATATGGTGCAGAAATTAAAGCTTCATTTTCGCTTCCGGCATTTAATGCCAATTTTGATTTAGAGAAAAATCAAATTTCTAATGCCGAATTAGACAAAGAGTTAAGAGATATTATCAAAGATTGTTTTTAAAATGAGAATACCCAAAACTGCTTTTGTATTTCTTTTTCTGCATATCTTTTTTCTAAATTTTACTTTCGCACAAAAGCTTAGTGAAGTAGATAAAATCGTTGCAAAATATCCTAAAAGCTTTAATACCACAGAAAAGTTAGCCGATAAAATCGAGAATGATTTTAATTCGGATTATGATCGTGCACGTGCTATTTACACTTGGATTGCTCTCAATATAAGATACGATTATAATGCTTATTTGAATCCGCCAAAAATGCGCGGTTTTACTTATTCGTCAGAAGCTGAAAAGCAGCGAAAAATAAAACAGATGAATGATGATTTGATTCAGAAGGCATTTAATTCGAAAAAGGCTGTTTGTGAAGGATTTACGGCTTTGTATCAGCATTTATCTACTTTAGTGGGAATTAAATGTGAAATAGTCCGTGGAGATTCTAAAACTTCAGTTCGGGATATTGGACGAAAAACAACATCCTCCAATCATGCGTGGAATATGGTTTTGATTGATAAAAAATGGCGTTTGATTGATGTCACTTGGGGACAAGGATATTATGACAGCAGTAAAGGCAGAATGGTAAATGATTTTGCACCTATTTATTTCGATACAGATCCCGATTATTTCTTTGCCAAACATTTTCCAGATTCGGGTTCTTTTTTAGGAAGTAGACTAAGCAAAGAAGATTTTTTAAACGGACCTTTAATTTATAATAAAACCATTGAAGAAGATTATAAAATAAAAGCTCCAGATTTTGGAATTTTAGAGGTAAGAAGAGGAGATAAAATCGATTTTGAGATCAAAAATGTTTCAAAATCCAATCAGGTTTTTTATCTCAATAAAAAGAATCAGGCGGTTAAAGTTCAAAATCCAAAAGAGAAACGAGGCGGTTTAGAATTTGAAATTCTGATTGATAATAATGTAGGAGATTATATCACGATTTTTGTGGATACAAATAGTATTGTGTCTTTCAAAATACTTCCAAAATAGATTTAATTGCCGTATCTTAGCCAGTAATGATTCGAATTATAAAGCTATGGAAACAACTTTCCTGAAATCTATTTTAGACAATGATTTCTACAAATTTACAATGCAGCATGCTGTAATAAAGCTTTTTCCAAAGGCAAAAGTTCGTTACGGATTTATAAATAGGGGAAAGCATATTTTTCCAGCCGGTTTTGCAGATTTACTTCGCAGTTCTGTAGATGCAATGGCAGATCTTCGGTTAACGAAAGAAGAAAAAAGTTATCTAGCGCATTACTGCCCTTATCTTGATCCCACTTATTTAGATTTTCTACAAGGATATAGTTTTGATCCGTCTGAAGTTCATATTACTCAGGAGGGGTCAGAAATAAAAGTTACTGTTGAAGGATTTTGGTACCGGACCATTTTGTGGGAAGTGCCTTTGATGGCTCTAATCTCAGAACTTTTTTATAAGTCAAATCATTTAATTCGATTGAATGATGAAGCGATAAAAGATTTAACGAAAGAGAAAATTGACAATTACAATAAATTAGGAGTTTCGGTTTTAGAATTCGGCACAAGACGCCGTCATTCTTATGATGTGCATGATTTAATAAACGAAACTTTAAAAACATACGGTGGACAAAGTTTTATTGGCACCAGTAATGTGCATTTTGCAATGGTCAATAACCGAAGACCTTTGGGCACGCACGCCCATGAATGGTTTATGTTTCATGCCGCGCAATATGGTTTTAAAATGGCCAATTCTATAAGTTTGGAACATTGGACGCAAGTTTATGGCGGTGATCTCGGAATTGCCTTAACAGATACTTACACGACAGAGATATTTTTCAATCAATTTGATAAAAAATATTCCAAGCTTTTTGACGGTGTTCGACACGACAGCGGCGATCCAATCGAATTTGCCCAAAAAGTGATTTCGCATTACGTTAAAATGGGAATTGATCCCAAATCAAAAGCTATTGTTTTTTCAGATTCATTAAATTACGATAAGGTAAAAAAGATTGTCGATTTCTGTCAGGACAAAATCAAAATGTCATTTGGAATTGGAACAAATTTCACGAATGATGTTGGTCTTCCTGCCATGAATATGGTTATTAAATTAACCGATACAAAACCGGATAATACACATTGGCAGGGCGTAGTAAAGCTTTCTGATGAAAAAAATAAAAATACAGGAACTCCAGAAATGATTGCTTTGGCAAAACAAGTACTCGGAATCAAATAGTATTTTTGCTGAAAATGCAGTTTTTTTGATAATTTTAGCGTCCGTTTTATTTTAAAATCAATTTAAATAGATTTTTAAACTGTTATTATTCATAACAAAAAAAAAAATACGCTTTCATTTTTTACCGATAAATGGTACATTAGCCAAAAATCCAATTCACCTTATGCTAGAGCAAAATCAATATACCGAAGATAATATTCGATCACTCGACTGGAAAGAACATATTCGTATGCGTCCAGGAATGTACATCGGAAAGTTGGGAGACGGTTCTTCTCCAGACGATGGTATTTACATTCTTTTAAAAGAGGTTTTAGATAACTGTATCGATGAGTTCGTAATGGGCTCTGGAAAAACTATTGAAGTGACTATCAAGGATAAAACGGTTTCCGTTCGTGATTACGGACGTGGAATTCCTTTAGGAAAAGTTGTCGATGTAGTTTCAAAAATGAATACAGGTGGAAAATACGATTCTAAAGCTTTCCAAAAATCAGTTGGTTTGAATGGTGTCGGAACAAAAGCGGTAAATGCGCTTTCCAATTATTTCCGTGTAGAATCTGTTCGTGACGATAAACAAAAAGCGGCGGAGTTTTCTGCAGGAAATTTAGTTTCAGAAGAAGATGTAAGTGATACAACAAAACGTAAAGGAACCAAAGTGACTTTTACGCCAGATGAAACGATCTTCAAAAACTATAAATTCCGTTTAGAATATGTGATCAAAATGGTCAAAAACTATTGTTATTTGAACAATGGTTTGACGATTATTTTTAACGGAGAAAAATATTATTCAGAAAACGGACTTCGCGATTTATTAGAAGAAACAATCAGCGAAGAAGATTTAGAATACCCAATTATCCACTTAAAGGAGCATGATATCGAAGTTGCGTTAACACACAGTAAAACGCAGTACAGCGAAGAATATCACTCTTTTGTAAACGGTCAGAATACAACACAGGGAGGAACGCACTTAGCGGCCTATCGTGAAGCTGTTGTAAAAACGATTCGTGAATTTTACAATAAGAATTTCGAAGCATCAGATGTTAGAAAATCGATTGTGAGTGCGATTAGTATTAAAGTAATGGAACCTGTTTTTGAGTCTCAGACCAAAACAAAATTAGGTTCTACAGATATGGGTTCAGATGATGGAACACCTCCAGTTTCTGTTCGTACTTTCGTAAATGATTTCATTAAAACCAAATTAGATAATTATTTACATAAAAACCCGCCGACAGCCGAAGCCTTATTGCGTAAAATTCTACAGGCAGAACGTGAGCGTAAAGAATTGTCAGGAATTAGAAAACTGGCTACAGATCGTGCTAAAAAGGCCAATCTTCATAATAAAAAATTAAGAGACTGCCGTGCGCATCTTCCAGATACCAAAAACCCAAGAAACTTAGAAAGCACGCTTTTTATTACCGAGGGAGATTCGGCTTCCGGATCGATTACAAAGTCACGCGACGTGAATACGCAAGCCGTTTTCAGTTTGCGTGGTAAGCCTTTGAATTCTTACGGAATGACGAAAAAAATTGTGTATGAGAATGAAGAATTTAACTTGCTTCAAGCAGCCTTAGATATCGAAGACGGACTGGAAAAATTACGTTACAACAACATCGTAATCGCAACCGATGCCGATGTCGACGGAATGCACATTCGTTTGTTATTGATTACATTCTTTTTGCAATTTTTCCCAGAATTAATTAAAGAAGGGCATTTGTACATTTTGCAGACACCGCTTTTCAGGGTTCGAAACAAAAAAGAAACCATTTACTGTTATTCTGAAGAAGAAAGAAAAGACGCGATTGAAAAACTAAAACCAAAGCCAGAAATCACCCGATTTAAAGGTTTGGGAGAGATTTCGCCAGATGAGTTCAAAAACTTTATTGGAGAAACCATTCGCCTTGATCCGGTTATGATGGATAAAAACACTTCTATTGAGCAATTATTGTCTTTCTATATGGGTAAAAATACACCTGATAGACAAGATTTTATTATCAAGAATTTGAAAGTGGAGATTGATGAATTGGAGGAGGTATAATAAAATTATAGAATATTAAGTGTCAGACGGTCTTCATAATAAAGTTATTTTTCAGCAAGTTGCCGAGTTATTGCAAAATGCCCGACAACAGGTTTTACGTACCGTAAATTCTACAATGACAATTACCTATTTTGAAATAGGAAGAATTATTGTTGAAGAAGAACAAAATGGCAAAGATAGGGCTGAATATGGAAAACAACTCTTACAAAGTCTTTCTCAGCAGTTGACAAAAGAGTTTGGTAAAGGTTTTTCAGTTGATAATTTAAGTAATATGAGAAAGTTTTATTTGACTTTCTCAATTTCCGAGTCACTGACTCGGATTTTACAAATTAAAAAAACGCAGTCAGTGACTGCGGAATTCAATAAAGTAGATTATCAAACTTTGGCTTCATTTTTTAAATTGACATTTACCCATTATGTCTTTTTAATGCGAATTGAAGATGAAAAAGAAAGAAGCTTTTATAAAATTGAATCTGAAAAAAATAATTGGAGCGTTCGGGAGTTAAAACGTCAATACGATACGGCACTTTACACAAGATTGGCTTTAAGCAGAGATAAAGAAGGAATTTTAAAGCTTTCAGAGCAAGGTCAGATTATCGAGAAACCGAAAGATATTATTAAAGATCCTTATATTCTTGAATTTTTAGGATTGCCAGAATTACATCAATATTCAGAATCTCAGTTAGAAGAAGAAATCATTAGTAAACTAGAGCATTTTTTATTAGAATTAGGTCATGGTTTCACTTTTGTCGCAAGACAGGAAAGAATTACTTTTGATGATAAACATTTTAGAATTGATTTAGTTTTTTATAATAGAATATTACGATGTTTTGTTCTTATTGATTTGAAAATAGGTGAATTAAAACATCAGGATTTAGGCCAGATGCAAATGTATGTCAATTATTACGATAGAGAAATGCGATTGGAAGATGAAAATAAAACTATCGGAATTGTACTTTGTCAGACCAAAAGTGAAGCTGTAGTAAAATATACTTTACCAGAAAATAATGAGCAAATATTTGCCAGTAAATATAAGACCGTTTTACCAAGTGTTGAAGCTTTAAAGGAACTACTCGAAAACAAATAGAATTATAATTAGAATATAATTAAATGAAAGACGAAGAAGACGATAACATAATTCCAAACGACGACGAGAATAATTCAGATGAAAACCTGATGGATAATCAGGATGGAGATGACGATGAGATTATCGATGTAGATGCTAAGCATTTTGAAGGACAGCATTTTTACGAAAACCAAGAGGAAGAAGGAGAAGACGTTATTACCAAAGTAACGGGAATGTACAAAGACTGGTTTTTGGATTATGCTTCGTATGTAATTCTGGAACGTGCAGTTCCTGCTATCGAGGACGGATTTAAACCTGTTCAGCGTCGTATTATGCACTCTTTAAAAGAGCTGGATGATGGTCGATATAACAAAGTTGCCAATGTAGTAGGGCACACCATGCAGTATCACCCACACGGAGATGCGAGTATTGGCGACGCCATGGTGCAGATTGGACAAAAAGATTTATTAATTGACTGCCAGGGAAACTGGGGTAATATTTTAACAGGCGACGGAGCTGCAGCTTCGCGTTATATTGAAGCACGTTTATCTAAATTTGCTTTGGAGGTTTTATATTCTCCAAAAATTACAGATTGGGGTGTTTCGTATGATGGTCGTCGTGCAGAACCAAACAATCTTCCGGTAAAATTCCCATTGCTTTTGGCACAGGGTGCAGAAGGTATTGCGGTAGGACTTTCTACAAAAGTGCTGCCTCACAACTTCAACGAGTTGATTGATGCTTCGATCAAAATATTAAAAGGAAAGCCTTTTACGCTTTACCCTGATTTTATGACGGCAGGTATTGCTGATGTTTCTAATTATAACGACGGAATGCGTGGCGGGCGTGTGCGTGTGCGTGCTAAAATTTCGCAATTAGACAAAAATACATTGGTGATTACGCAAATTCCGTTTTCGACCAATACATCTAGTTTGATCGATAGTATTTTGAAAGCCAATGATAAAGGTAAAATAAAAATCAAGAAAATTGAGGATAACACAGCAGCCGATGTTGAAATTTTAATTCATCTTTTCCCAGGTGTTTCTCCAGATAAAACAATTGATGCTTTATTCGCTTTTACAGCCTGCGAAACCTCTGTTGCGCCTTTAGGATGTGTTATTGAAGATAATAAACCGTTGTTTATTGGGGTTTCTGAAATGTTGAAGATTTCAACGCACAGAACTGTGGATTTGCTTCGTCAGGAATTAGAAATTCATTTAGAAGAACTAAAAAACAAGTGGCATTTCTCTACTTTAGAAAAAATATTCATTCGCGAAGAAATGTATATTGATTTCAAGTTGTATGGAGATAGAGAATCGCTTTACAAATATTTATACGATCGTTTTGAGCCTTTCAAAAAATCATTTGTCAGAGAAATCACTGATGAAGATTTACAGCGTTTAACTCAAATCCCAATGATTCGTATTACTCGTTTTGACTCGGATAAAGCCGATGAATTGATTTCAAGGTTAGAAGAAGAAATGAAAGAAGTCGAGCATAATCTAGAGCATTTAACAGATTTTGCTATTGCTTATTTCGCCAAATTAAAAGAAAAATACGGAAAAGGACGTGAGCGTCAGACAGAGCTTCGTGTTTTTGACAACGTTGAGGCTACGAAAGTAGTGTTGCGTAACACGAAACTTTTTGTAAACCGCGAAGAAGGTTTCGTAGGAACCAGTTTAAAGAAAGATGAGTACGTTGCCGATTGTTCTGATATTGATGATGTAATTGTCTTTTTACGCGACGGTACAATGATGATTACAAAAGTTGATGCTAAAACATTTATAGGAAAAGATATAATTCACGTTGCTGTTTTTGATAAAAGCGATAAACGTACGATTTACAACATGATGTATCGTGATGGTAAATCAGGTCCTTCTTATATCAAACGTTTTAATGTGACTGGGGTAACGCGTGATAAAGCTTACGATTTAACTAATGGAACAAATGGTTCTCAAGTAGTTTATTTTTCGCATAATCCAAATGGAGAAGCTGAGGTTGTTACCATATTACTTCGTCAAATTGGAACCATTAAAAAACTGAAATTCGATATTGATTTTGCTAAGCTGGCTATTAAAGGCCGTGGATCAAAAGGAAATTTAGTAACAAAATATCCAATCAAGAAAATCGAATTAAAAGAAAAAGGAATTTCAACTTTACTCCCAAGAAAAGTTTGGTTTGATGATACTGTAAAACGTCTAAATGTTGATGGAAGAGGTGAGTTGCTTGGCGAATTTAAACCTAGTGATAAAATCTTAGTAATAAGCCAGACAGGTAAATTGAAAGTCATTATTCCAGAATTGTCAACACATTTTGAGGAAGATATGATTGTTTTGGAAAAATGGAAGCCTAAAAAACCAATTTCAGCCATTTATTATGATGGAGAAAAAGAGCGCTATTTCTTGAAACGTTTCCTTGTGGAGAATGAAGGTAAAGAGGAAAGCTTTATTACAGACCATCCAAATTCGCAATTAGAGATTGTGTCGACAGATTATCGTCCTGTGGCGCAATTGGTTTTTGCGAAAGTAAAAGGAGTTCAAAAAGAAGATTTACATATAGATGTTGAGGATTTCATAGCGGTAAAAGGTTTTAAAGCACTCGGAAATCAATTAACAACTGACAAATTAAAACAAGTTAATTTGTTAGATCCACTTCCTTATGAAGAACCTATAGAAGAACTTCCAGAGAAACCCGAACTATCAGAAGATGATCCTGTAGAGACAGAATTAGATGATGACGGGCAAATAGGCCTTGTTTTAGAATAATAACGAAAACGCTAAGATATAATCTTAGCGTTTTTTTATTTGATTTAGTCTAATTTTGAGGGATAAATTCCCCTTTAGTCCATTTTACTTCATTGTTTTCGATATGTACAGAAACAGAATCTCCATCTTTTATTTCTCCTGAGATTATTTTCTTAGCTAAAGGTCTTCTTAAATGTGTTCGAATAATACTTTTAATCGGCCTTGCCCCGTATTTAGCATTATACCCATTTTCAGCCAGATAAAGTTTAGCGTCCATTGGAATTTCAACTTTAAGGTTGATGTTTTTGAGTAAATCCATAAACTCTTTTTTGAGATGGATTTCAAATATTTTCAACGCATTTTCTTTACTGATAGGCGCAAAAGGTACAATTTCAGTTAAACGTCCTAAAAATTCTGGTCTGAAATAATTCGCCATAATTTCCATTAAAGAAGTTGAGGCAGGAATTTGACCACTATTAAAAGTTTCAACAATATGGTCTGCACCAATATTCGAAGTAAAAAGAATAATAGCATTAGAGAAATCACCTTCTTTTCCTAGTCGGTCGTGCAGTTTTCCTTCATCCATAATTTGAAGAAAAACATCAAAAACAGACGGATGCGCTTTTTCAATTTCATCAAATAAAACTATTGAATATGGCTTTTGACGAATTTTATTTACGAGCAATCCACCGGATTCATAGCCGACGTACCCTGGGGGCGCACCGTGAATTACTTCAAAACGTTCTGGATGTTTTAAAAGATGAGACTTCCTCTTTTTCCGGATTAGGGAAAGATTTTATGAACAGCTCTTTGGTTCAGATCAATCAATTGCTGGCTTCTGTAGAGCAGCAGGCAAAAGAAAGTGATTTTTCTAAGAATAGTGATCCATATTTAATGATTAAGCCTAAAAATGATGAAAGTGTCGGAAAAGATTTTTCTATCAATTATTGGTCAACCTGTGCAGAAGAAGGAAATGACATTAAAGCAGGAACAGCTTTAGATTGCAAAGATTTATTTTTTGTAAGCAATAAAGTTACCCTGATGACTAATACCGTAGGCGGTGTAAACAAGCAGAATAATAAGGACAGGATTTTAGCTTACAGAAACGCATTACTAACCCGTGGCAGAATTGTAACGTTTGCAGACATCAAAGCGTTTGGATTTAATCATTTTAAAAATTCTATTATCGATATTAAAATAGAAAAAGGAACTCGAAAAGAAATTTCTGTAAAAGCAGGTTTTAGCCGAACGGTAGATATTTTCATAAAAACAAATCCAGAAGAAAAGGAACATTTATCCAATTCGGAATGGGAGTATCTATGTGATAGCTTCATGAGAAACCTTAAGAATAGATCTTCAAATGTATTTCCATATAGAATGTTTGTCAAATAAAAGAGGAACGCCGAAAATTTATATTTTCGGCGTTTTTGTTAATCTGGAAGTTATTATTGGTTTTATTGGTGTTTTTTATCTGTAAGCGTTTTCATAAAAGCAACAAGAGCTTGTTCTTCTTTTACGGTTAAATTCAATTTATCAAACGGCAAAGTTTGATTCTCTACTGAATAACCTAAACCTTGACCGCCGCCTTTATTGTAAAAAGAAACTATTTCTTCGAGTGTTTTAAAAACTCCGTTGTGCATGTACGGAGCGGTAACTGCTGCATTTCGGACGGTTGGAGTTTTAAACGCACCAACCAATTGTGGCATTTTATTATATAAATAACGGCCTTTATCTGGACTCAAAGTTTTGCCTGATGCTTCATTTGGAGTTCCAATAACTTCATGTTCTGTTTTAGAATAGCTTGGCGGAACTGTTCCGTTAAATAAAGGCGTAAAATGACAAGTAGCACATTTTGCTTTTCCCATAAAAAGATTCATTCCTTCAATTTCTTGATTATTAAGACTGTTTTCATTTCCCCTCATGTATTCATCAAATCTGGAGTCAAAGGCATTTAATGATCTAACATAACTCGCAATAGCATTTTGAATCTGCCAGGCTTCTGGTTTTAAAGTTTTCGGATAGGCTTTTTTAAAGAGTTTTATATATTCTTCATCTAGCAGAATTTTGGCATGAATATTATCCATAGAACCATGCATTTCATCTTTATTCTGAATAACATCGACACTTTGTTTTTCTAAATCTAACTGACGCATGTCCCAAAATTGAGCATTTTGTAAAGAAGCGTAAGTTAGGGTAGGAGTGTTTCGTGCTAGATTTGAACCTGTTAAAGATAGATTTGTTTTTAATCCATCTGTAAATGCTTTTTCAGGATGGTGACAGGAAGCACAGCTTCGATCATTATTTTTAGAGAGGCTTTTATCATAAAACAGTTTTTCTCCAAGAACTGATTTGTCCTTCGTAAAATTATATTCTTGTGAAAGCACAAACGCATTTACATCAAAAGCATCTTTGTCAAATAAAGTTTCAATTGTTGGTTTTAAGGGACTGCTTTTCTTTACGTTTTTAATATGCTCTTCTTTCTGAAAAGTTTTTAATTTTTTTGAAATCGGATTTAAATATTCGCTTATAAAAACCGATCGGTTAAAGGCGTTGAAATTGCTGTTTTCTTGGCAGTACTTCTGCGCTTTAGAAACTAATTTTTTTAACTCTGCTAATGATTTATTGTCACCATTAATTTTTTCCAGCGATTCTGGAATCACAATTAAACTTTGTCCCGCTTCCGGAATTGATGATTGCAAAATCGGGCTGTCAAAACCTGTAATTCCGAGAGCGATAACACGAAATACATTTTGCTGAATAGCATCTAGAACATAATCATCACTAATAGCAATTACTTCAAAAGTACTTTTCAGCTGTTTGATGTTCGATTGAAAAATATTCAACTCTCTAATCAAATCTTCTTTACTTTCTTTCTTGTATTCAGGGAAAATCATTTCTTCTATAACCTGAAAACCATGTGGTTCAAAAGACCTATTTTCTTCCAATTCCATTTCATCCAAGGCAGGACCATTCATAAATCTTGCTGTTTCCGGAATAAAATATTCAACTGCCCATTCGACTTTTTTATAAATAAGACGAGATTTTTTGAATTGCTCTAAAATTTCTTTTTGAGAGGAATTGTTGTTTACAAGTTTTTGAAAATGAACGATTTCATTGTCTAATTTGGTTAGATCAATGAGTAAATCTTGTTTAATTGATGCTTTCTGATTTTGATTCTTTTGACATGAAAACAACAAACCAAGCGTTAGAAATAGAAATGTAAAATGCTTTAATTTCATAATGGTATTGTAATAGAAACAACCCTTATCAAAAAATAAGGGTTGTTGATAATTTTAACGATTCTATTATCGTTGTACGTTTCTAATAATTACAGTTTGTCCGCCCTCTTTGTTAGTTTGAGTACCTGAACCATCAGCATTTTTGAATGTATCACTCTGCCAAGTATGCGGGTGAATGTTTACAGTGAATGTATCTGGAACACCAATAATATCCGAAATATCTTCCATTGCTCCATATTCCCAGCTTCCAAACTTCATTTCTCCAGTTTGGTTGTATAGCGTATTCCAAGCCACATCGGTTCTTTTATGGTTCATGTTTAACCACGCTTTGTTTTGTTTTGTAGCGATATTGTACTGCCAGATGTATGAATCATGTTTAGCATCAGCGTAATAACTGTCACCATCTTCCTGAATGTATACGAAGTTTTCTGTTACACATAAGTTATCAGGATTTATGATTCCAGTTCCTGGAGTACTGTCACCTTCCACAGCCAATTCTAAAGTACCTTTTAATGGGTTTGAAGCATCTAATTTTAATTTATAAACTCTTCCCCACATCGTATATCCGTCAACAGGAGCGTTATTAGTAGCCTGACCTGTAGCAGTAAAGTAAATTTCTCTGTTGTTATCTGCGCTTCCTTTTCTGTAATCTACATCTTCAACTCTTGAAAAACGAATTGCTTTTAAGTCGTTTACGGTTGTGTTGATTACAGCACCAGTTAAGTTTTTAGCATTCGGAATTTCAACAAATTCAACTGGATATGAGTTGCTTAATGTCATAGAGGTTTCAACCTGATTTCCGTCTGTTCTTTTTAAAGCATATAATTTTCCGTTAGATAAATCGCCTACAGTACTTACATACATAATTACTTGTCCTGCACTTACGTGAGAAGTAGCGTATGATTGATCTTCTCCAATTAAAATAACAGTTTTCCCCGGATAAGCTTCTTTTGGAAGCGGAACAGCGTTTTCCATACTCGCTTTTCCTAAAGCTGGCAAAACTCGATCTTTTCTGGCTTTGTCTGTAGATAATCCTAACGGATTGATTCCGTGAACCATACTTTCTTGACCACTTTCTCCTGCAGTTAAAAAGATAGGACCAAATCCGTGGATTTCTGGAGTTGCTAAAGTTGCTGAACACAAACGAGTTAAACCTCCAATACCGTCAACTAAATAATCACCTTTTACAGGTTTGAATGTTTTATCTAAATAAACTCTCGAAACCGATTGAAGAATTTCGTGATTAGTAATCATAATATAACCATCACCATTTGGGTCTTTCATTAATCCAGCACCATCAGGCTGAGCTCCATAAATAAATGAAGGAGATTCTGGAAGCACATCTGAACTCGCAATTAAAGTACTTATTTTTAGGTTTTCGAAACCAGGCATTGCATATACAAATGCAGGAACTTTTGAGTGAGAAGTAAAATCGATGCTGGCATTTACATCGTTAGAAGATTTTTTGTCATCATCTTGACAGGAAATTACAGAAAGACCTGCAATTCCAAGCAAAGTAATTGATTTTAAGAAGTTAGCTCTCATAATTTGTTTTGTTTTTTTGATTAGAGCAAAGCTATTCTTCAAAAACAAAATACATGTTATGGCTATTTTTTCTTTTTGCTAATAATTATAAGTCTTGTATTACTAAATGGTAAATATTATTGTCTAAATGTAAATTTAAGATTGATAAAAAAAACTTAAAACTACTTAAAGAGCTGATTTAGATTAATTTCTTTCCTCTCTTTTAGTTTTTTTACAATTTTAAGAAATGCAATGGCTGTTATATAAGCATCGCCCAAAGCAGTGTGTCGGTCTTTTTTTGAAATGTCAAATTTATCAGCAAGATCATCTAAAGTATAGTGATCTTTTCTTTCGAATAAATGGGACTGAATTAAAGTCTTTTTATATAAATAGGCCGTGTCTAAAGTTTTATTGGTTAAATGCGGAAGGCCATTTCTTTCTAAAGCCTTGTTAATCATAGTAACATCAAAAATAGTATGATGTGCAATGATTATCGAATCTCCTAGAAAATCTAAAAATTGCTGCAAAGCCTCTAATTCTGTCGGACGCTTGACAAGCAAATCTTTTAAAATTCCGTGAATTTGAGCGGTAGACTTATCGTAATGATCTTGTTCAAGATATATTTCAAAGCTGTCTTGAATATTAATAATTCCATTTTGAAGCACCAATGCGCCTATGCATAACATTCGGTCATTTTCATAATCAAAACCTGTCGTTTCTGTATCTAATACAACAAAACGAGTTTCTTCGATCGTAATATTTTCATCGAATAGATTATTTTCTTCTTTTTTCCAAAAATTGAATAGACTCATGATTATACCAGATTTGATATATTAAAACGAACTGAAATTAATTCCTGAAGCTCTTTTATGGTTTTAAAAGTACGTTTCAATTTAATTTTTTCCATTTTGGTTAAAGATTCCAATTCGATAAACTGTCCAGAATCATGATGCAAAAGACCTTGTTTGGTCCTGAATTTCAATAAGGCTTTAAACGAATAGGAACACGATAAATACAATTCTCTATTATTAGGTTCCAGTTCTGCCAGTTTTTCAAAACGCTCTGCCGTATTGCTGATTGATTTTACCGAATGCGATAAAATTAAAAGACGCGCTGCATCTGTAAGTGGCATTAAAGCTCTTCGTTTAATATCAAAATTATCTTTGTTTGCACCATCTTGTTCCACTAGAAATTGTCTGAAGAAACCTGTAGGCGATGGACTTTGCAAAGCACCGCTCACTAAATGCATATAAAAAATCGGATTTGCTTTTACATTTTCAAAAATAGATTCAGACAACTGATCTACTATTTCTGCATCTCCGTAAGTCATACTGTAATCAAAGAAAATAAACGAAAGCAATACTTCATTTTTACCAGGATTTGTAATCCAATGATGTACTTGAGCTTTCCATTCGTCCAGACTCATACACCATTTTGGGTTAGAAGCCATCATTTCGGCAGGGCAGTAATCGTAACCAATTTCAAAAAGCCCTTTATTTACAAGTCCAGCAAATTTTTGAAAGTAGACTTTAGTTTCATCTCTAAAAACCTCATTTACATTTTCGTATACAATCGCATTATCTTGATCGGTATGCAGCATTTGCTCGCCTCTTCCTTGACTTCCAAGAGCGAGCCACGCAAATTTTACTGGCGGCGGACTGCTCATTTTATCAATGCAAATTTCGATAACACGTGTAGTACAGGCTTCATTAAGTTCGGTAATGATTTTGGTAATCAAAGTCATCGGAATATTTTGATCCAGATAACCTTGAAGCAATTGCATGATTCGGTTGCGAATAGGTTTTATTTCTTTAATCTTTTTAGTACGTTTCAGCGCTTTTATGAGTACAGCCGGATTATTCCCAAGCGCGACCATAACGTCATGTTTCGATAAAATTCCAACAGCTTTTGTATTTACAGTTCCATCTTTCGTCAAACATAAATGACTGATGTTACTCTTCATCATTGCCATTTGTGCCTCTGTAACTGTCATTTTTTTTGGATACGTAATAACAGGTTTTGTCATTATGGTTTCGGCAGTTGTAGTAATCGGGAAATCTCCCGTAACAATTTTATTTCGAAGATCTTTATCTGTCAAAATACCAATCGGAAGCATTTCATCAACAATTAAAATAGCGCCTACTTTTTTCTGACCCATGATTTTGGCAATATCTTTTACCGTTGTAGACGGACTGCAGGTGACAATTTTTTTAGAGTATTTTATTGGAGCTAAATCAAAAGAATGATTGCTCGAATGCAGATTTTCATTTAACTGATCATCTCCGTACAATTTATCTTTATGAATATCTGAATACGGATTTCGCGTATTCGAAGCGTAACTTTCAATTAAAAAATTACCAACGTTTCTATTTTCAAGTGCATATGGTTTAAAAACCGCAATTGGAACAGCATATAAAATAGTTTCTTCATGCGCAACGGCTTCCATAATATAGTTTTCCTGCGCCAAAAGCGGACGAAGCCCAAAAATATCACCTTCATCACACATGTCTAAAACGGTATTTTTAGTACTTTTTTTCAAAGCAACTGCACCTTTATGTACCACATAAAAAGAGTCGTGCGTTTTGTCGTTTTCAGCAAAAATCACAGCATCTTTTTCTTTATAAATAATAGAAATCTGCTCAGAGAGTTTTTCTAAATCTCTCTGATGCAAAAAATTAAACGGCGGATATCCTTTTAAAAAGTCGGCAACTCGTTGCGAAATGGTATTTTTCATTTGGTCAGATTAGAGTTCTAAAATACTATTTTAAATAGAAATGTAAAAGAAACACGTTATAATAATTTGCCACAAAGGCACAAAGTCGAAAAGAAATAAATCCTTAGCGTCTTTGTGCCTTTGTGGCAAAAAAAGCTCCAAGCTGGAACTTTATTATTTAATCAACTTTATAGACTTTACCTCGCTGTTTTTCTTCAGAACCAACCAAGCCAAATTCAAACGTATAAGAATCTTTAGAAGTATTTAAAATCTTCATGCTGATTGCTTTTTCTTCAGCCATATTCTTCGGATGTTTCTTTTGCAGCACATATTCGCAGTCACTTACCCAGCGTACAGTTGCCGTATCAGTTTTTCCTTCAAAAGTTTCGATTTCGATATCGCCTTTACGTTCAAAATAAGTTGTTTTTTTAACGCCGTTGACTTCAGTTTCAAATTTAAACTTTCCATTTTTAAAATCTTTGCAGTTATGTTCCGTATTATAGCATGATAATAAAGTCAGGAAAGGGAATAAGAATATAATTTTTTTCATTTCAAATAAGTTGTTTTTTTTGAAAGCTAATCTTTGAGCGCAGCCGAGGTTATTTTAATCCTTTTATTCGTTTTCGGTAAAGTTCTTGATTTCTTTTCCTTTGGCAAACTTTTAAGCATTATAATTTACTGATCTTAGACAATTTTAATATCATATTTATCTAACAATCCAACAATACCATCGTTAGAAAATTGCGCTTTTCGCATCGGATTAAATTCGGGATCTATTTTATAATTGTATGCGGTTTTAAAATTAACTCCCGCTAATTGGGTTTCATTAAAAATTGCGCCGTCAAGATCACAATTATCAAAAACAGAACTCGTTAAATTTGTTCCAATAAAAGTTACTTCGCGTACAGAAGAATTGATAAACTTTGTTTTAGGCATTTTTTTATTCGAAAATAAGGCATAATCTAAAGTACATTCTTCAAAATAAACTTGGAACAAAAAATCATCACATTCATTAAAAGCAATTCCTAAAAGTTTACAGTTTTTAAAAGTCACATTTTTTAAACTCGTTCCTGCCAAACTTGTCATAGAAAGATTGCTGTCAATAAATTCGCAGTCTAAAAAAGTATTGTTGGAGAAATTGCTGTTCGAAAAGTCACAATTTTTAAAAACACAATCTTCAAACTCTCGATTGCTTATTTTTTTGTCGATGTAAACAACTTTCTCGAATGTTTTCTGAATGTGAATTATGCCTTCCATGAATGTTTTTTTGATTTTCGAGCGTTATGACGAACTCGTAGAATGAAGATTGAATCTTGAGTTATTTGGTAAGAAATACTATATTCGTAAACAGAATAAACTCTAAAAGTACCATCATTACTAGCTTTTTGTTTGTCAAGTTTGTATATTTCAGGTTGTGTCTTGAGTATTTCAGTACTGTCAAAAATAGTGTTAACTACTTTATCAGCAGTTGTTATTGATTTACTTTCAAAGAAAATATAAAAATGAATATCTTCCAATTGGTTCAAAGCATCACTTGACCAAATTATTTTCTTCCCCATTTTTTTGCAATTTCTTTAGCTTCATCTTCAGAATAGAAATTGCCTTTTTTAATATTGTTTAAGGCATTTTCAATATCTAAATTATACGCTGCGTCTGAATCAATTGCGGTATTATTTATTGATTGTAAAAGATGTTTTAACTTTTCTACAAAAGAAGGATCTTTTACTTTATCAATTTCTTGGTGAATCCAGTTTATTTCTGCTTGTATATCCATAATAAAGAATTTTAGTAAAGATACAAATTAGTCATTAAATATACCTTTCATAATAATTTTCAATCCAAGAAAGATTAAAAACATAGATCCCAAACAAGCTGCAATTCCAATTCCTAAAACCAAATAGTGCCAGTTCGTATGCTGATTCATAAAAGCATTATAAATCATTGAAGGTCCAAGAAACATCAAAGGCAGGGCGCCTGTTAAGTATTTTACTCCTTTTTGCAGCAATTCTTTATTTGTAGACATTTGTATGTTTTTTGTTTCGGGTTGTTGGACTTACATTTAACCGCAAAGTGGGCTAAGATTTACGCAAAGTTCGCAAAGTTTTTTAGATAAAGCTTTACGAGCTTTGCGGTTAAATTAAAGAAAACCTATTTACTTATTATAATTGTCAACAGCATTTCTCACGCTGCCGTATTTCTTTAATAATTCTGAAGCTTCTTCATAAGAAACAGGAATTTCGTCCATAATCATTTTAACACCGCGATCAACTAGTTTAATATTACTTAACTGCATATCGACCATTTTGTTGCCTCTAACTTTTCCAAGCTGAATCATCGCTGCGGTAGAAATCATATTAAGAACTAATTTTTGTGCAGTTCCGGCTTTCATTCTAGAACTTCCGGTAATAAATTCTGGACCAACAACTACTTCAATTGGAAATTGAGCAGTCAGTGCCAGCGGACTGCCAGCGTTACAAGTAATACAGCCTGTTACAATATTATTTGCATTACAAGCTTCTAAACCGCTGATAACATATGGAGTTGTGCCAGAAGCGGCTATTCCTATTACCACATCATTAGCGTCGATATTATGATTTTGAAGATCAATCCAAGCATTTGTAGTGCTGTCCTCGGCATTTTCTACTGCACGTCTTATAGCTGTATCACCGCCTGCAATTATACCATTTACCAAATCAAAAGGAACACCAAATGTGGGTGGACATTCGGAAGCATCAACAACACCAAGGCGACCAGAAGTTCCCGCTCCAATATAAAATAATCGGCCTCCTAATTTTAGTTTGGCAACTATTTGCGGAATCAAAGCTTCTATTTGTGGTAAAGCTTTTTCAACTGCATAAGGAACAGTTTTGTCTTCTTGATTAATATTGGATAACAATTCATGAACAGACATTTTTTCTAAATGTTCATACTTTGATGCTTGCTCAGTAGTTTTCGTAAATGTCATTTTTATCGTTATTTAGACTAGTCAAAATTAATCTTTTTTCTATCAATCGCGAAATTATGTGAGCAAAGTCACAAAGAATTAAAGATCTTTTTATGTTTTATTTATGATGTTGCGAATGCTTTCTTACATCTTCATTAAATGAACTAAAATATTATATTTGTTTCATATTAAAAGATAAATGGACAAATTAGATTTATTACAAGGAATAGCTCGAATATCGGTTTTCATTTCTTTATTATTAGCATTTTTTTTGTTTACCGTGAAAACGGAAAATAAATTAGCTAACCGACTATTTGCTTGGTTTTTTATTTTTTCGGCTATTGATCTCAGCGGTTTTTTTATAGACGCCAGTACTCGTCTCGAATTGAATCTAGAAATTTTTAGAGCAACAGCCTGCTTGTTCGGAATGCCATTGTTTTATCTTTTTGTTTTAGCCGTTTGTTACTCTGATTTTAGATTAAAATGGAAACACTTAGCGCATGCAGTTCCTTTTGTAGTCGTCAATTTATCTTTTCTTCCAAGAATTTATTTAAACGATACAGATCTAGATACTTTTTTACCATCGCTTAATCGAATGCCGGAAATTTACTTTATTCAGATTTTGATCGAATTTCAGTACGTGTTTTATATCGTGAGCGTTTTTTTGATATTGAAGAAATATCGCGAAATCTATATGGAAAATTATGCGAATGCAAGTACTTCTACATATAAATGGCTTTTTCAGATTACTTGCGTATTTCTTGCGGCGCATTCTATAGTAGCGTTAAAAAATATAATTCGTTACAGCGGTTTTCGAGAAGTTTTTTTATGGGCAAATGTACTTGTTGGCAGTATAGCTTTATTTATAACTTGTTGGTTTATAATGAAGGCGCTAAAGCATCCCGAACTTTTTAGAGGAGTAAATTCCAAATTGAAATTAACCAAAGATATTCTGCCAATAGAAAATGAAAATACAATTGAAGCAAAAGAACATCAGGATGAAGCTGCAGATGTTCAAATTTCAACATTAAAACAATATATGGCAGAGAAAGAACCTTTTCTAGATCCGTCGCTTACTATTCAGGATTTGGCCAATCAAATTGATATTCCGGTTCGGGATTTATCTGTTTTGATTAATCATAAAATGGATCAGCATTTTTTTGATTTTGTGAATGAATACCGCATTCAAAAGGCTATGAGTATTTTAAAAGATCAGTCTAAAAGTCAGCTTACAGTTTTGGAAATTTTATATGAAGTGGGTTTTAATTCCAAATCTTCATTTAATACTTCTTTTAAAAAATACACCAATTTAACTCCGACAGCTTATCGAAATGCTTCATAATTAAAGATTTGTAAAAAGTCGTACTTCGCACCCTATAAAGTCGAACTGATTTCCTCAAAAGAAATTGGTTCGACTTTTTTTTGTCGGTCGAATCTGGAAAATTTCTAAGGCAACTTTGCTTCAAATTAATCGAAACAAGTTTAAAATTAGAAATCATGAAAAAAGCAAACCTCCTTATCTTTTTAGTATTGCCTTTATTTTGTTTAGCACAATCAACATTAAAATTAAAAGGAAAAATAGCAAATGAAACAACTCCGTTAGAATGGGCAGATGTTTCGATAGCCGATTCTGAAGGTAAAATTATCAATGGAACCACTTCTAAGCAAGATGGTTCTTTTGAAATTAATCTTAAAAAAGGTTCTTATAAAATTGGAATCAGTCTTTTAGGATTTGAAGATTATGAAAAAGAAATTGCCATCGAAAAAGATTCAGATTTAGGAATTATTATTTTGAAAGAAAGCGCTTCTAATTTAGTAGAAGTTGTCATTCAGTCAAAAAAGAAAACGGTGGAACAGAAAACAGATCGTTTGGTTTACAATCTCGAAAATAATGTTACAACGGTTGGGGGTGATGCCTTAAGCGCCATTAATACGGCGCCGGGAGTTGTGGTAAAAAATGATATGATTACAATATTAGGAAAAGGGACTTCTCGCGTGATGATAGACGGAAGGATAATTGAATTGGCAGGCGAAGAATTGAATAATTTTCTGAAATCTATTTCAGCAGCTGATATTAAAAACATTGAAATCATCAGTAATCCGCCGGCAAAATATGATGCAGAAGGAACTGGCGGATTGATTAATATTATTATGAAAAAAGGAATGAGAGATTCTTGGAAAAACACAATTACAGCTTCTTACGATCAGAATAAATTCGGAATTTATACTGTAAGAGATAATTTCTTTTATAACAAAAATAAGTTTAGATTTTCAGCCAGCGTTAATGCAAAAACGGGTTATTTAAACGCTACTGATGATTTAAAAATGTATTTTCCTGACGGACTTTCTCATATGTACAGTACAACAAAAGTAAAATCGGAAAATCTTTCGGGTAAGCTAGCTTTGGATTATGATCTTTCCGAGCTTACAACAATTGGTTTTCAATATCTAAACGACCGAAACAATCCTGACTTTAAATCGGATATTAGAATTGATAATTATACTATTCAAAACCAGTTGGCTAATGTGACGTTAAACAACAGTTTTACTGATAAAGGTTCTAGAAATCAAACTTATAATGTGCATTTGATTACCAAATTAGATTCTTTAAAAAGAAAGTTATCCTTTGATGTGGATTATTTTGATTATAATTCTGAGTTCGATAGAAATTTTACAGCTAATAATTATACTGCAGATATGACATTTCTTGCTGTTAATCAGTCAGGAAGAAATATATCGAATCAAGATATTGATAACTGGAGTTTTAAGGCCGATATAGAACATCCATTTGAAACCCTCAATCTCTCTTATGGTGCAAAAATGAGTTTTACAAACAGTATCAGCGATGTGTTGTATTACAATACAATTTCGGGAACTTCAGAATTAGACCCGTCACAGTCAAACCGATTTAAATACACTGAAAATAATCAGGCGTTGTATGTCAATGCAGATAAAAAATTTGGAGAAAAATGGAATTTTCAACTGGGATTACGATTAGAAAACACACAGACAAACGGAATTTCTGAAACTCTAAATCAGGAAACGGCTAATAATTATTTGAAGTTTTTTCCAACATTTTATGCTTCTTACACGAAAAATGAAAACAATACTTTTAGTTTGAATTACGGAAAAAGAATCAACAGACCCCGTTTTGATTTATTGAATCCTTTTCGTATTTACATTAATAGTAACAGTTATTCTGAAGGGAATCCGTTTTTAAGTCCTTCTTTTAGTGATAATTTTGAGATTGCGCATTCTTATAAGGAAATTTTAAGAACTACTGTTTTTGTAAATTTGGTAACGAACGGTTATGGTGTTTTATTTACATCAAATCCAGAAACAAATACGCAGATTGTAACGCGCGAAAACTATTTTAAAAACCTGAATTATGGTATTGGAGAAAGTTACTCGGCTGGTTTTACAGATTGGTGGTCAAGTGAAAATTCGCTATACTTTTTAGGAGCGAAAACAGAATTTATAAAAGATATAAATGCAGCGCCTTCCAATAGTTTACAGGTTGAATTCTCTACCAATAATACTTTTATTTTAGGTAAAACAACAAAATTGCAAATTGATTTTAGTTATAGTTCGCCTTTTAAAAGCGGTCTTTATGAAGTAGGATATGCGTCGAGTTTTGATATTGGTTTTAAACAAGATTTGTTTAATAAAACAATGCAGATTGCACTTTTAGCAAATGATATTTTTAATACTTCTTACTTAAAAGATTTTACGTCGGTTGTAAATGGCGTGAAACAGGTTTATGACCAAAAAGAAAGCAACAGATTTGTTCGTTTATCTCTCGTTTACAATTTTGGAAACAAAAAGATAAATGTAAAAGAAAGAGCTTTTGGAAATCAGGATGAGAAAAAGAGAACGGGAAATTAAATTAGATAATTAGATAATGTGTCAATTAGAAAATTATCTCATTGTCTAATGGACACATTATCTAATTTACAAAAAGAATGCTAATAAAATTCCGAGAACAATCATCGAAACTTTGGCGATATTAAATTTATGTCCTTCGCTGCTTTCAAAAATAATTGTTGATGAAATATGGAATAAAATTCCAATTACGATGGCTGTAATTTCGGTGTAATAATTACTTAAAATTGGTAAATATTCGGAAGCCACAGTTCCAAGCGGTGTCATAATGGCGAAAGTAAGCATAAAAGCAAAAATGGCTTTTTTGTTTAAATCGGCATTAATGAAAAATGTGGTTAAAATAACGGCAATAGGTAAGTGGTGAATAGCAATTCCGAGCGCCAAATCGTGATGATGACTTACGGGAAAACCTTCTAAAAAAGCATGAATGCATAAACTGATAAACAAAAGCCACGGAATCTGCGACATTTTTGCATGTCCGTGTACGTGACCGTGTTCTGCACCTTTGGAGAAAAACTCAAGAATGATTTGAAACAAAATCCCAACCATTATAAATACCCCAATTTTATGATTATGAGTGCTGTATACTTCTGGCAGCAGATGCATCACGGTTAATGACAATAAAAAAGAACCGCTGAAAGCCAGCAGTAATTTTAGATTGGTTTTGTTTTTTGGTTTAATAAACAAAGCCACACTATATCCTAAAAGTACAGAAAATAAGGGTAGTAGATAGTTCATTCGTATTTGTCTAATCGTTGATTCATTTTATCGTTTTAGCTTTTTAATCGTTGCATATGTTTAATCGATTTAACGGTTAATCAAAAAACGATTTACAAACAAAAGCTATTTAAAAATCATGATTAATCTTTCGCTTTCGGTTTTGTGGAATTTTTTGAGTTTATAATCTCCAAAAATATCCAAAAGGTAAATGCCAGCTTCATCCATTAAATCCTGAAAATCTTTTAATGTCAGCGCCTTTACTTTTTCGGTAAAGTGATATTTTCTGCCTTGGTCTTCAAAATCAATTTCTTTAAAAATATGTCCGTCTTCCACATATCTTTTTATATGGAAATCAATTTCGTCAACTGTTTTCACTTCTTCAGGAACCAAAGTTTCAATTACCTGGGTTACATTCATAAAATCGATTACAGCAAAACCATATTCTGACAAACTCTCTTTTATGGCTTTTAGTGTAGTCAGGTTGTCATCGTCATTTTCAAAATAACCAAAGCTTGTAAACAAATTAAAAATAGCATCAAATTTTTCTTCAAAAGGCTCACGCATATCATGCACCTTAAAATGAAGTGTTTCGTTACTGTTTTTACTGGCTTCGGCAATGCTGTTTTCAGACAAATCTGCGCCTAAAACATTATAACCTAACTGATTTAAGTAAATAGAATGACGGCCTTTTCCGCATGCTAAGTCAAGTACATTGGCATTTTCGGGCAAGTTTAAGTAATGCGTTAAATTGTCCATGAAAATTTGAGCTTCACGATAGTTGCGGTCCTTATAAAGAATGTGATAATAAGGAGTGTCAAACCATGAAGAATACCAATTTTGGTTGTCATCTTCTTGATTTGGGTTTGATGCGTTATGCTTTTCAGACATTTATTCTATTTCAATTAATTCAAAGTCCCGCAAATTTAGTGTATTTTTGCCGAAAAATAACTATTTAGCAACGATACATTGTTGCATTATATAGAGATGCTCTGTAATGCATCTTTTTTAAATTTTAGTTTTTTTAATTTAAAAGATAAGATGGAAGAAAATTTTAAAATGATTGCCAAGTGTTTTTTTGGCTTTGAAGAAATATTAGAACAAGAATTACGCACACTTGGAGCTCAGGATGTTGAAAAAGGAGTGAGAATGGTGAGTTTTAAGGGAGACAAAGGTTTTATGTACAAAGCCAATTTATCTCTGCGTACTGCTCTTAAAGTCTTGAAACCAATTTACTCTTTTAGAGCTAATAATGAGCAGGCATTGTATAAAGGAATTTCGGGCGTAAACTGGTCGAAATTATTAAATGCTAATCAGACTTTTGTTATTGATGCGACGGTGCATTCTACATATTTTAACCATTCTGAGTTTGTTTCACAAAAATGTAAAGATGCAATTGTAGATCAGTTTAGAGAAAGAACGGGACAGCGTCCTAGTATAGATAAACAATATCCAGATTTAAGAATTAATATTCATATCGATAAAGATCAGGTTTCTGTTGCTTTGGATACTTCTGGAAATTCACTGCATCAGCGTGGTTATAGAACAGCCACTAATATTGCTCCTATCAATGAGGTTTTAGCGGCTGGAATTTTGTTATTATCAGGCTGGGAAGGCCAAAGCCACTTTTTAGACCCAATGTGCGGCTCTGGAACATTTTTGGCAGAAGCTGCAATGATTGCGTGCAATATTCCTGCAAATATCAACAGAAAAGAATTTGCTTTTGAAAAATGGAAAGATTGGGATAATGATTTGTTCGATCAAATTATAAATAGTTTGATGAAAAAAACAAAAGAATTTCATTATACTATTAAAGGTTACGATAAAGCGCCAAGTGCGGTAAGCAAAGCTAAGGATAATATTAGAAATGCCAATCTAGAAGATTATGTAACTATTCGCGAGGATAACTTTTTTGATACGGAAAAAGAAACAGAAGGAAAACTGCATATCGTTTTCAATCCGCCTTACGATGAGCGTTTAGATATTCAAATGGAAAGATTCTACAGCAGTATTGGTGATACATTAAAGAAAAATTATCCAGGAACGAATGCATGGTTTATTACGGCGAACTTAGAAGCTTTAAAATTTGTTGGACTAAAGCCTTCAAGAAAAATTAAACTTTTCAATGCGAGCCTAGAAGCACGTTTGGTTAAATACGAAATGTACGAAGGAAGTAAGAGAGCGAAATTTCAAATTTAAGATTATAAGTTACTTAGGTTCTAAGGAGCTAAGAATTTGAACTGGACGATATTTATAAATAAAAAAACATTAAGCTTCTGAGTATTTAATTTGTTAAAGAAAACTTAGCATCTTAACCTCAGAATCTTAGCAATTCAAAAAAAATGACAAAACTACAATTAAGAGCTTTTTTATATCAGTTAGGATGTTTTGCAATCCTATTTCTTGCTTTTCGATTTTTGATTGCGGCTTATACCGGTTTAACTGGAATTTGGATTCCGCTGACTGCTTTTGTGATAGGAACTATTGTGGGACCTAAATTTCAGGCCGTTAAAACAAAAGATGGTGAAAAGCTTTTTATGAAATGGCTTTTTATAAAAGGAATTAAAGAAATAGGGTAGGTTTTAAGATGCTAAGGTTCTGAGGTTCTAAGATGCTAAGAAACTAAGGTTCTTAGCTAAGATTATTAAAAAAGCCGTCAATTTAAAAATTGACGGCTTTTTTATATTGTATAGAACCTCAGAACCTCAGA
This sequence comes from Flavobacterium fluviale, assembly GCF_003312915.1. NCBI lineage: Bacteria > Pseudomonadati > Bacteroidota > Flavobacteriia > Flavobacteriales > Flavobacteriaceae > Flavobacterium > Flavobacterium fluviale. Next base: position 2,651,434 of record NZ_CP030261.1, read on the forward strand.
ACCTCATCCTATTTTTTAGGAATTTCTTTAATTTCTGGTAATGTTACTTTTTTCTTATAAATCGGAATAAAGTAAGAAACGGTATAGTTGAATCCAACTCCAAAACTTCCATCGTAAGTTCTGTTGAAACCTGGGATATAAAGATTGTCAAAACCGCTTGGCTTTTTATTCGTTGCCAAGAGTTTTAGCTGTACTCCAAAACCAACAAAAACATTGTCAAAAACCTTTGCTTTTAATCCCATGGCAACTTCAAGCCAGCTTGCAGAAAGACCACTGTATTTTTGATTTACATCTACAGGAGGAAGTTCTCCCCAATACGGATTAGGATTGTAGATTTTATAGCTGTTTAAATCTTGACTGAAAGAACTAAAACCACCACGAAGACCAATTGTGATTAAGTTTTCCATGTCAAGCCAGTTTTCATAAAAATTATAATCAAAGCCAGCTTTAATGTAAGTCCCAGAAGCCGATGAATTTAATCGGTCGTCATCTGTTGTTTTATTTTCATAACCCAATTCTGCTGCCAGATAGTATTTTTTTGTTAATCTCCAGTCTCCAACAAATTCAATTCCTTTATAATCCTTATCATAAAGACCTCGTGTAAGTTTATACAAATCTACACCTACGCGAAGACCGTAACGATCTGTTTTGATTACGCTGTCTGTCTTAACCTCAACTTCTTTGATTGCTGGTTTGCTAACTTCCGTTTTAGGTTTTGTAAGAGTATCTTTTTTATTGGGTGATATCTCAGGTGTATCTTGAGCATGGCCTAAAAACACTGAAAAGAACAAAAAAAGACTAGAAATAAACTTCAATGTGTGTTTCATTTTCAGATTCAATGTTAGGGTTTTTTAATTGTACATCAGTCATCCATACAGAATCTCCATCTGGATCTGTACGTGTAAATGGAACATCTGGTTTTAAATCAAAAGTAGTTTTAAACCCGCAAGCTCTAGATACATATACATTTTGACTTGTATAGTTAATAGTTAATACATCTGTATTAAGGTTGGTGCTGGCTGCGTTATAAATAAACTTATAGGTAACCGTACTATCATTAACTTTTAAAGGAATTGATACTGTCGACCCGCTTGTTAAGTATCTTGTCTCGTCATCGTCAGCAGCATTTTCGTTGAAAACAATTCCCTCTTCCATGCCTTCTCCAATAACTTTTAAATTACTGACATTTCTGGTTCTTGTTGGGTTGGAACTATCATAAAATGTAATTACCAATCTTGGTGTAGTTGGCGTATTGGCATCGCAGATATCATCTTTCTCACAGCTGGATAAGCCAAAAGTAAAGAGAAGTACAAAAGAGATTATTTTTTTCATGTATATTTCTATCGAAGTTCTAAAAGTACAACATTTTCAACGTGATGTGTCTGCGGAAACATATCTACAGGTCTAACACGCGTAACTTTGTATTTTTCATCCATTAAAGCCAAGTCACGAGCCTGAGTTGCAGAATTACAGCTTACATAAACGACTCTTTTCGGAGCAATTTTTAAGATTTGTTCTACTACATCTTTGTGCATTCCGTCGCGAGGAGGATCTGTGATAATTACATCAGGTTTTCCATGCTGCGCTATAAAAGCTTCATTAAAGACTACTTTCATGTCTCCAACAAAAAACTCGCAATTGCTAATATTATTGCGTTCGGCGTTCGCTTTTGCGTCAAGGATTGCTTCGGGAACACTTTCTACACCAATTACTTTTTTTGCTTTTTTAGAAACAAATTGAGCAATAGTTCCTGTTCCTGTATATAAATCGTATACGGTTTCATTTCCGGTAAGATCAGCAAAATCACGAGTAATTTTATACAATTCGTAAGCCTGATCTGAATTAGTTTGGTAGAAAGATTTAGCATTGATACTAAATTTTAAACCTTCCATTTCTTCCAGAATATAATTTCTTCCTTTATATAGAACAACATCCTGATCGTAAATTGTATCGTTTGGTTTTCCGTTTACTACATATTGTAGCGATGTAATTTGAGGAAATTTCTCGTATAAATGGTCTAAAAGTAATTCTCTGTTAGCTTTGTCTTCTTCAAAGAACTGAATTAAAACCATAATTTCTCCTGTTGAAACAGTACGAATCATTACAGTTCTTAGTAATCCAGAATGTTCTCTCGGATTAAAAAAAGCTAAATTATGCTCATTGGCAAAAGCACGAATTTCGTTACGAATCGCATTCGACGGATCTTCTTGTAAATAACATTTATTAATGTCAAGAATTTTGTCCCACATTTTCGGGATATGAAATCCTAAAGCATTTCTATTTCCTAAATCTTCTGTGCTTTCAATTTCTTTTTCTGTCAGCCAGCGGCTGTTAGAAAAAGAAAATTCCATTTTATTTCTATAGAAAAATTGTTTTTCAGAACCTAATATAGTTTCAAATTCCGGAAGTTCAATTTTCCCTATTCTTTGTAAGTGATTTTTAACTTCATTTTGTTTGAATGCAATCTGCTGGCTGTATTTCATATTCTGCCATTTGCATCCGCCGCATACTCCAAAATGCTCGCAGATTGGATCTACTCTGTAATCAGATAATTCATGAAATTTTACGGCTTTTCCTTCGTAGTAAGCCTTTCTTTTTTTAAATGTCTGCACGTCAACCACATCTCCAGGTACCACATTCGGAATAAAGATTACTTTTCCGTCAGGCGCTTTGGCTACCGAAACTCCCTTTGCTCCAGCATCAAGAACTTGAATTTGATGAAAGACAACTTTGTCTGTATTTTTTCTTCCCATAGCGCAAAAATAAGCCTTTGAAAACTTTTACAAATTTTATTTTAAAAATATTTTATAAATTATTCAAAAAATTAGTTTGCTAAGCTTTAAAACTTAATTTTGTCTGCCTAATATTCCCATTAAAATTTAGAATTTTAACCTACAATATTATCACTTTTTATGAAGTTGTATCATAAACTCTCGCAAATCAGCTTTCTGAAAAATAGTTATGCTTTCAAATTCTTATTTGTTGCTTTTATAGGAATTCATATTCCGTTAATCGGAATATTGTTTTTTGTATTGTATTTTAAGTACAGTATTTCGCCAACTTCAGTTCTGGTTTTCTCTTTAATAATGACTCTGCTGGCCACGGCAATAACTCTTTTGGTTTTAAACAGACTTATTAAACCTATTGCAACGGCTTCAAAAGCATTAGACGATTACCGAAATTCAAGAAAATTATCTGTTTTGCCAACCGAATATACAGATGAAGCAGGACTGCTTATGCGTAATATTCAGGAATCTATTTACGAAGCTGAAAATTTTATAAATGAAAAGCAGGATTTGGTTTATATGCTTTCACATGATCTGAAGAATTTTGCTGGAAATCCGCAGGGACTTGCCAAATTAATTATAAGCGAGGATACTTCTGATTCGGTAAAAAATCTCGCAGAGCTAATTTGTGAATCGACAGATCTTCAATTTAGATATATTAATAATTTTATTAAACTGCTAAAAGAGCAAGATGAAGTTGTAAAAGTAAGTTCAGATGTAAAAACAGTACTATTTCCTAATATCCTCCCTTTTATCAATCAGCAGGTTGAACAGCGTCTCTTTGATAAAAATATAAAGTTGAATTTGGTTTTAGAATGTGTTGAAGCAAAACTTAAAATAGACGAAGGTCTCCTGATTCAGGTTTTAGTGAATTTAATCAGCAATGCGGTGAAATTCTCCTATTTTGACAGTGAAGTTAAAGTCAGAATTTTTTCAGAGGATTCAAAATTGATTTTAACAGTACAAGATTCAGGAATTGGTTTTGATAAAAATCAAATAGAAGAATTATTTAAAAAGTTTACCAAAATGAGCAGACTGGGAACTGCCAGCGAAGGTTCTACAGGAATTGGTTTGTATTTGTGCAAAAAAATTATAGAACGCAATAAAGGCCGGTTGACAGCATCGAGTGATGGAAAAAATAAAGGAGCTGAATTTAGAATTGAGTTTGATATATAAAAAAAGGTAATTAAGATTTGCGTCTTAATTACCTTTTAGTTTTTAATGAAATTACCAAAGCTGATGAACAGACGGTTTAATATATTTATTATATATTTTATTCATTTCTGAAATTTGTTCCGAAGTTAATTTCGGAGTATCATAAACGGATAAATTAGATAAAACATGATCGACTTTTGATGCACCTGGAATAATACAGCTGATTTCATTAAAACTCAAAATCCACTGCAAAGCAATAGGAGCGAGGTTCGGTGTTTTTGGAAATAATTCTTTTAAAGCCTCAACTGCTTTTAGACCTAATCCGTAATCAATTCCAGAGAAAGTTTCTCCTTTATCAAATGCCTCTCCGTTGCGGTTAAAATTACGGTGATCCTGTGAGTCAAAAGTTGTTTTTAAATCAAATTTTCCAGTTAAAAGTCCGCTTGCTAAAGGAACTCGTGCAATTATGCCAATATCTTTCTTTTTTGCTTCCGAGAAAAATAATTCTGATGGACGCTGGCGGAACAAATTAAAAATAATCTGAACCGTAGTTACATTATCATATTCAATTGCTTTTAAGGCTTCTTCAACTTTTTCTACGCTTACGCCAAGGTTAAGTATTTTTCCTTGTTCTTTTAATCGGTCGAAAAGCTCAAAAATTTCGGGCCGGTAATAAACTTCGGTAGGTGGACAGTGAAGCTGAATTAAGTCAAGCGTTTCTAATCCCGTTCTTTTCAAACTGTCTTCTACAAATTTTTGAAGCACTTTTGGAGTATATCCTTCATTCACGTGCGGATTTATCTGGCGTCCGCATTTTGTGGCAACATAAATTCTTTCAGATCGAGAACGAACCACTCTGCCCAGAGCAGTTTCACTTAATCCGTTTTCATAAACATCAGCCGTGTCAATAAAATTGATACCATTGTCGATTGCAGTATTCAAAAGTTCTTCGGCAGTTTTGTCATCAAAACCCGATCCCCATTTTCCTCCAACCTGCCAAGTGCCAAGAGAGATTTCTGATATATTAAAGTTTGTTTTACCTAGTTTTCTGTAGTTCATTTTTTTTTTAGTTACAAAGGTTCAGAGGGGCAAAGTGGCAAAGGTTTTTTTAGGGAAAGTTTAGAGGCTTTGTCCCTTTGTTCCTCTGAACCTTTGGCCCTTTTTTAATCAAATAAATCCGATGACAAATAACGATCGCCTCTATCGCATATAACGGCCACGATAACTCCAGATTCCAACTGTTCTGCTATTTTTAGGGCAACGGCAACAGAACCTCCGCTGCTCATTCCTGCAAAAACACCTTCTTCCAGCGCTAATCTTTTGGTCATTTCACGTGCATCTTCTTCGCTCACATCAATAACAGTATCTACTTTAGAGGCATCAAAAATCTTCGGAAGATATTCTTCAGGCCATTTACGAATTCCTGGAATTTGAGAACCGTCGCTTGGCTGAGCACCAATAATCTGCACATTTGGATTCTTTTCTTTTAAATAAGTCGAAGTTCCAATAATAGTTCCAGTCGTTCCCATTGCCGAAACAAAATGGGTGACAGTTCCTTCGGTATCATTCCATATTTCAGGACCGGTTGTTTTGTAATGCGCTTTCCAGTTGTCATCATTGGCAAACTGATTTAACATTAAATAACCGCCTTGTGCTACTTTTTTGTCTGCATAATCGCGAGATCCAATAATTCCTTCGCTTGCAGGAGTTAAAATAACTGTGGCGCCATAAGCACGCATTGTTTGTGTACGTTCTTTGGTAGAATCTTCAGGTAAAACCAATTCGATTTCTATGCCAAATAATTGAGCAATCATTGCTAGTGCAATTCCAGTATTTCCGCTGGTTGCTTCAATTAATTTATCTCCTTTTTTTATATCACCTCTTTCTAAAGCTGCAGCAATCATGTTGTATGCCGCTCTATCTTTTACGCTTCCGCCAGGATTATTTCCTTCCAGCTTCAGTAAAAGTTTTACATTTTTATTTTTAACCAAATTGACGGTTTCCATCAAAGGAGTATTTCCAATTAGGTTTAATAATTTCTGTGGACCCATTATTTTTTTTCTTTTATTTTAACTTCTGTTGTGGTGGTGTTTAATACGATGGAATCTTCAGGGATCGATTTTGTTACCCATGAATTTCCTCCAATAACACTGTTTTTGCCAATAATTGTGCCTCCGCCCAAAATAGTGGCATTCGCATAAATACAAACATTTGCTTCAACTGTTGGGTGTCTTTTGGCATTTTTCATTTCTTTGCTTACGCTTAATGCACCCAGCGTTACACCCTGATATATTTTGACATTCTTTTTAATTACGGTTGTTTCTCCAATTACAATTCCAGTTGCATGGTCAATGAAAAATGGAGAAGCAATATCGGCTCCTGCATGAATATCTGTTCCAGTAATCCTATGGGCGTATTCGCTCATTAATCGCGAAAATAGTAATAGGTCTAAGAGATATAATTCATGGCTTAATCTATAAATTGCGATAGCATAAAAACCAGGATATGCTAAATAAACTTCATCAATACTGTTTGAAGCAGGATCGTTTTCTAAAATATAGGCAGCATCTTGGTTGAGTTTTTCTAAAACACTAGGAAGTTTTTCTAAAAACTTATCCCAGATCGATTCGCATAAGTTTTCTGGTTTTTTGCAGGCTAAAACAGCGATTTCCTTAAAGCATTTTTCTAATTCATCAATGCTTTCGTCTAAAGCTGCATTGGAATCAAAAAGTGTGTAAAAAAGCTTTTCTGTAAAGTCTTCTGTTTTGGTTTTAATACCGTAGTTTATGTGCGAATGGCTCTTTAAAGCCTTTATATTTTGTATGATAGTGTCTTTTGTCACAATGGTAAAAATGAATGAATAATTTTGGAACGTTAAAAGTAAGGTGTTTTTTGGAAATAAAGTCACGATTTAACTAAAGAAATTTTGTGTAGAAACTTGTATTTGTGATAAAAAACGAATTCTAAACGCTTCTTTTTTATGCATTTCTTACGAAGTTAATTGCGTAAATTAGCTTTCAAAATATATCAAAATGAAAAACAATAAAACATTTAAAAGTGCAATTTCTGGGCTTTCATTTAGCGAAAATGAAAAGATTTACGGGAAATCAATTCATGATCCTATTCTGGGGTTAATCAAAAAAGAATTTCCTGATTTTAATGATAACGATTGTATTGCCGTAAATGAATTAAATGTATACCGCCAGCAATATATTTCTAATTATCTTTCTACAGAAATAGGAGCGCTGTCGGCAATGGAGAATAGCGTTATTTCATCCTTAAAGCAAGATAAATCTATTGTGAGCATTGTCGAAGATGAAGAAGAAACGAGGAATTTAGGGCAGAGAGTGGCAGACAGAGTAGCAGATTTTGGAGGAAGCTGGACTTTTATTATTTCTTTTGTCGTTTTTATTGCAATCTGGATTGGCTCTAATGTTTATATTCTTTCCAATAAAGGTTTTGATCCATATCCTTTTATTCTTTTAAATTTAATTCTTTCCTGCGTGGCCGCATTGCAGGCGCCGGTGATTATGATGAGTCAAAATCGTCAAGAAGAAAAAGATAGAAACCGAGCTAAAAAAGATTACATGATTAATCTTAAATCGGAGTTAGAGATTAGAATGATTCACGATAAAATCGATCATTTGATAATGCATCAGCAGCAAGAATTAATCGAAATCCAAAAAGTACAAATCGAGATGATGAATGATATTTTGGATCAGATTAAGAAATAAAGGTTCTTATAAATTCCAATTTTGTAAAATCTAAATTCCAAAAGAGCGCAGCGATTTTTTAAAATCTAAAATCTAAAATCTAAAATCTAAAATCTAAAATCTAAAATCTATCCCGAGGCTTCGGGACTAAAATCTAAAAATAAAAGTGCTTGAAGTAATAACCTCCAATCATAAAAATAAGATTTACAACGGCCATTTTCCAAACCAGTTTTTTGTAATTTTTAGATTTGTCTAAAAAATGAAGTGTAATAAAAACGAAAAATAAAAGACAGGAAAATATGGCCGGATACATTTTAAAAGCTGCTAAAAATTCGCCCTGAAAAAGTAAGAATAAAGAGCGTTGAAAACCACAGCCCAGACAGTCAAATCCGAAGATGGTTTTGAACAGGCATGGAATCATATATCTCTCTAAACTCATGGCAGATCTTTTTGCAATTTTACTGAAAAAATATGACAAACGTTTTAGAGAGGATAGAAGTACTACTTGAAAGTTTTATACTTTTGAAATCTTAAACTTTGAATTAATGAAAGCTTTTAAAATTATAATAATGATTCTTGCGATCTCGGTTGCGTTTTACGAACAGGTCTCGGAAGAAAAAAACATCTACATCATGATCATTGCAATTGTAGTTTTCATGTTTGGAATGATGCAGCTAAGCGCAAAAACACCAAGTAAAAATAACGATAAAGAAGAGTAGGATGCTGGTAAAAGGAGATAAGGTTTCTGTACTTGACGAAGCCATAAACGGAACGGTAGTTTCGGTTAAAAACAATGAAGTTTTAATTGAAACTGAGGATGGATTTATGATGACATTTTTTGTCAATGAATTGCTTAAAATTCAGGATTCCAGTAATTTAATGAATTCTATTAAAAGAATAGATTTAGAACAAGTTTCTAAAGAAAAAACAGAGCCAAAACCGAGAAGTTTTGTCAAAGAAAAGAAAGAAAAGCGCGATGTCGGCGTTCCAGAATTTGATTTACATATCGAAAAATTGGTTCCTAATAAACGCGGCATGTCTAATTATGATATTTTGACATTACAGACAGAAACGGCCAAAAGACATATCGAATTTGCGATTCGAAACCGCATCCCGAAAATCGTTTTTATTCACGGTGTGGGCGAAGGAATTTTAAAAGCCGAACTTGATTTTTTATTAGGCCGATATGACGGAATTGATTTTCAAGATGCCAATTATCAAAAATATGGTCTTGGTGCAACCGAAGTTTATTTTAGGCAAAACAATAAATAACTTCAATTTTGAGTGTTTAAAATGGCTCATTTTTGAGCATAAAAAAACGTCTGTTTTTCTTTCTGATTTACCTTGAAATCAGTTTCGAAAAACAGACGTTTTTTGTAAGAATTATTTTTTTTATTTTATGTAAAAATAGATCTTTTAGTTAGCGGTATTAACCTCAATTTTTCCAAGAAGGAAGCTGCTTCCTAGTTTAAAACTGCTGTTGCCTCTTTCTAAAATTACATTTTTAAGAACAATGGTATGAGTGTAAGTAGTTCCTACTAAAGCAGTACTTACCTCAATAATTCCTTTCTCTCCTGCAACTCCAAGCTGGCCTGTCCAGCTTTGAGCAACAACTGGTGATGAAGATGTAGGGGTACAAATATTTTCTTCTGTAAATACACCTGTATCTGCCTTTGCTGTTTTATAAAAAACTTTATTCATTGTTGCAGTTATCAAGCTTGTTCTTGGCTGATTGCTTGGTGTAACTTCATTTTTAAGTAACTCAGGGTCGATGTCTTCAATTGATAAATAAAAAGAGTTATTATAGTTATAAACCCTTTTTACGTTAGTACATGAGTATGCCAGCCCGCTTGTGTTGGTTCTGAAAGTCAAACTTGCAGGAGTTACTTCTGTTTTGTATGTTCCAAAGACATATCTAGCCTGAGTCTGGTCTCCAGACGGTTTGGCAAAGGTTACGTTGTTAATTATAATACTATGCTCGTAACCAGTTATTCTTGTCCCGTCGTCGTTTGTATTTTTAGGTTCAATTTGTGTGGTTTGAATCGTTATTATACCATCTGTTGCAATCCATTCTTCTGTTACTCTTGGGGTGCTTGGCGGAATTGCACCGCAGATATTGTTTTGAGTAATAGCTCCGTCAAAAGCTCTGTATACTACACGATACAATCCGTTACCTTTTGAATCAATAGGATATTCGTAAGTTCCGTTATCATTGATTATTTTATCATTAGGAAGCTGCAGTAAAAGAGCTTCCTGCGCCTTTAATTTATAAATTAAGGTATTGGTTGTGTCACAAGCAGCAGACTCAGTAACAGTTTCGAAATCTATTGTTTCTACTATCAAATCTCCATCATCGCATCCATTCAATAAAAAAGCGAATAATAAAAGAGCAGCATATTTTTTCATCGTAAAATTTATTTGGGTCAAAAATAGTGAAAAAAATGGCAAATGATATTTAAGATTAGACAATTGATATTTCTTAACTTTGCAGCAATGAAAAAAGTATATCTAGATAATGCCTCAACAACAGCAATGCGTCCTGAAGTAATTCAGGAAATGACAAAAGTAATGGTTGAGGATTTTGGTAATCCGTCGTCTACTCATAGTTTTGGGCGAAATGGCAAAACGATTTTGGAGCTTTCTAGAAAAAGTATTGCTAAGCACTTCAATTGTACGGCTCAAGAAATAATATTTACTTCTGGCGGTACTGAGGCTGATAACTGGATTCTGCGTTCTGCCGTTGAGGATTTAAAGGTAGAAAGAATAATTACTTCTAAAATTGAACATCATGCAGTTTTATATCCTGTTTTGGCACTTGAGGAAGAGTATAATATTCAAGTCGATTACGTAAAGGTACATCAGGATGGAAGTTTAGATTTAACGCATTTGTCTAATTTATTGTCTGACGAAAAAAAGACATTGGTTAGTTTAATGCATGTTAATAATGAAACTGGCGCCATATTAGATTTAGATAGAGTAAGTCTTATTTGCAAGCAGTATAATGCGTTATTTCATTCTGATACGGTTCAGTCTATCGGAAAGACAGAAATCGATCTTCAAAAAACCCCAATTGATTTTGTTGTGGCAAGTGCGCATAAATTTCACGGACCAAAAGGAATCGGATTTGCATTTGTTCGAAAAAATTCAGGTTTACAGCCATTGCTTTTTGGCGGCGAGCAGGAAAAAGGTCTTCGTGCGGGAACAGAAGCAGTGCACCAAATTGCAGGAATGGCAAAAGCGTTGTCTGTTTCTTATGAAAAATTAGAACAAGAAAGAGCTTATATTTTGGATCTGAAAAAATATCTTATTGCCCAGCTAGAAGTTCATTTTCCAGATTTTAAAATTAACGGAAAAAGAGATGATTTCTATAATATCATCAATATAATTTTGCCTTTTTCATCAGAGAAAACATCGATGCTTCTTTTTAGTTTAGACATGAAAGGAATTGCGGTTTCAAGAGGAAGCGCATGTCAATCGGGAAGTATAAAACCTTCTCATGTTTTAAAAGAAATGCTTTCTGAAGATGATTTAAAACTGCCTAATCTGAGAATTTCATTCAGTCATTACAATACAAAAGAAGATATCGACTGGCTGATAGAGAGTTTGAAAAATATTTAAGATTTTAGATTTTAGAATTCAGATTTTAAAATAATCTACAATCTGAATTCTACAATCTAAAATTTATTTTCGGATTACTTTTACCTGAGAATCGTTTGTTAATTTGATAATTGTAGAAGATTTTCCGTTGATTTTATCTTGGTTTAATTTAACAACATAATCCACCCCATTTATAATTTCAGGACTGATGTCTTTAAAAGCAAGAGGCGTAGGCTGACCAGAAATATTTGCAGAAGTTGAAACCAAAGGCTTTTTCATTCTCTCCATTAATTTGAAACAGAAGGGCTCTTTTACCAATCGAACTCCCAAAGATTTATCGGCAGCAATAATATTTGGAGCAACGTTTCTGGCATCGTCCAGAATTAAAGTAGTTGGTTTGTCTGATAAGTCCCAGATTTGCCAAGCAACTTCAGGAATGTTTTTAAACACATTGTACATCATCTTTTCGCCATTCATCAAAACTATCATGCTTTGTGTCTCTGCACGTTGTTTTAATTTATAGATTTTGGCAACAGCTTCGGGATTTGTGGCGTCACATCCAATGCCCCACACAGTATCTGTTGGATAAAGAATGATGCCCCCTTCTTTAATAACTTCGTAAGCGTTGATTATTTCTTCGTTCATTTTTATTCTGTAATTATTTGCTTCGTTTTAAGTGATTTTGATATTGGAGCTCCAGTCAAAATTAAAAAAAATAGTGACCAGTTTTTAGGTTTAAAAATGCTGCTAAAAAAATATTTTAAAACTAGAAAGTACAAAACAATTTTATATCCAAAAAAACCATAATGTTTTTGCATTATATAAAGTAACGAAATTTTTAATTCTTTTTTGATTGCCAATGATTTTTCCGTACTGCCTCCGTGAAAATGTATAAATTCTGCTTCAGGAATTAAATAAGCAAACTTTGATTTATTTGCTAATCGAATGCACAAATCAGTTTCTTCATAATAGAGAAAAATGTTTGTATCAAATCCTCCCGCATTATAAAAATCTTTAGCTCTAAGAAACATAAAACTTCCTGGGACAAAATTTACTTGCAACGGCTGTGTGTATATTTTTTTTCGATTTGGATATTTTTTTGAATTAATAGTTTCTAAAAAATTCCTTCCTAAAATTTCTCTCATTGGAGATGCGAAATGATCTAACGAACCTAAAAAATCACCATTCTCTTTATAGGCCTGAGCACCCGCAATACCTATATTAGGGTTGTTTTCTAAAGCATTTTTAAGAATTAATAAACAATCATTTTTAAATAACGTATCGTTATTAATAAAAGCTAGATATTTAGCATTAGCGAATTGAACTCCAAACATGTTTCCTGCTCCAAAACCTGTATTAATACGGTTTCTATGAAGTTTCAAATTATTTAAACCTGTTTCTTCACAAAACAATTTCAGTTTCAAATAATCCTCTTGCTTAGAGCAGTTGTCGGTTATAATGATTTGATAATTAATGTTTTTTGAAGTTTTTTCAATTATAGATCGAATGCAATTGATACTGTGGTCACTTGAATTATAATTGATTAAAATTATGGCTATGTCGAACATCATAAATATTGATTAATTCCTTTTTCTATAAAAGTAAGTTTCTTTTCGATTGTTTGTCTTTCAATTTCGGTATTAATTTCTAGACGATTTTTAGATTGTTCTTTATGGTAAATATGGTAAACAATTCCAGCATATTTCAATCTTTTTCCTTTAATCCCAATGTTATGCAATCTTTGAATCATTTCAGAATCTTCCTTTCCCCATCCCGTAAAATCTTCGTTATAACCATTAATTTTGATAAAATCATCTTTCCAGAAAGACATGTTACAACCTCTGAGTTTTTGAGAAAATTTGTCAGAACTTTTTGAAAAATTCATAAAAAATGGTATTCGGATTGTTCGGCCTCTTTTTTTTATTCCTTTGGAAAATGCATTGAAATAAATATTTTTTTTTGAAAATAATTCAGATAATAATTTTTCTTGAATATTTACACGTGAACCAAAAAGATAATGTCCTTTTTTAGCAAAAGCTAAATGGTCTTCAATAAAGTGTTTATTCATAATAATATCACCATCAATCTCTACAATATATTCATATTTTGCAACAGCAATTGCTTTGTTCATAATAATTGACTTTCTGTTTTTTATGTCTTCGTGCCAAATATGAATCAAGGGAACTGGAAATCTTTTTTGAAATCTATTAATTAATTCTTTAGTATCATCTCTTGAGCCATCATCAGCAATTATAACCTCATTAGGTAAAACAGTCTGATTTAATATGCTCAACAGCAACAATTCTAAGGCTTCTGGCCAATTATATGTTGGAGTTACTAATGTGCAGCTAGTGTAGGACATGAAAGTAGTTTTTGAGGTAAAAATACATTAAATATCTGAAGTCTAAAATGCAATGGATACATTTGTTAGACTTTAGCGGTCGTTTGATGAAATATAGTATAATTGCAAAATAATTTTATTGACTCAAAAGCCTTTTTTAAAGATGATCTAAGTACTTTAATTAAAATAGAAGCAAGAGAATATGCTCTATTATTTAATAAAATATTTCGTCTGAAAGAATTCAAAAGTTAATAAATAAAGGTTTTTATTATTAGAATGAATGCATTTAGTTATTTTTGAACTTTAAATATTACAGATATTCGCTATGCCTTTAAAAATCAACGAAAAATATAAGTCCGACGAAAATTATATATCACAGATTATCAATGATTTTCAAACATCAGGAGAACTTTTTGGTAATGGAGATCGTAATAAAATTAAATTGTTTGATTTTAATGGAAAAACGGTAAATATCAAATCGTTCAAAATTCCGAATATCGTAAACAAAATTGCTTATAAATATTTTAGAAAATCAAAGGCAAGACGATCATTTGAATATGCTACACTTTTGTTAGAAAAAGGAATTGGAACGCCTGAACCAATTGCGTTTCTTGAAAATTTTAATTTTATTGGTTTAAAAGATAGTTATTACGCTAGCGAGCATTTAGTTACCGAATTGACATATAGAGAATTGGTAGAAATTCCGACTTATCCAGATCATGACACTATTTTAAGACAGTTTACCAAATTTTCTTTTGATCTGCACGAAAAAGGAGTGGAGTTTTTAGATCATTCGCCAGGAAATACTTTAATTAAAAAAGCTGCTGAAAATAAATACGATTTTTTCTTAGTAGATTTGAATAGAATGAATTTTCATGACGCTATGAGCTTTGAACAGCGTATGGATAATTTTAGACGCTTGACGCCTAAAAAAGAAATGATTGCAGTAATGAGCAACGAATATGCTAAGTATTATACTGATAAAACGGAGTCTGAAATTTTCGAAAAAATGTGGCAGGCAACTACTCATTTTCAAGAAGAATTTGCAAGAAAGAAAAGATTGAAAAAGAAATTAAAATTTTGGAAATCTTAGTTTCTACATCTGATTTTTTTAAGCTCCTGAAAACGCACAGCAACACTCAAAGCATTTAGATAGCAAATTATAACCCCTTTTTTTCCGTCTAAAATTCCAAGTCGGAGTAAATATTGATTTAAGAATTGATAAGCCGGACGAATATAAAAATGAAAAAAGTTAGGATTGGTATTTTTTAACAGCTCTTCCTGAGCTTTTAATTTTCCGTAGAAGACCATTTTTTGCTTGTAATTTTCATAATTAGAATACGAATAATGGATCAATTTTGTTTTTAATTGACCAATTTTTCCGTTTACAATTAATTTTTCGTGAACAATTTTTTCATCATTATAAATTGCATTTTCTTTCTTAAAAAGTCGAATGATTTTATCTGTTTGCCAGCCGCTAAAACGCAGTTTTTTATTTTTGAACATAAAGTTTCTGCGTACAAAATAAGCAGAGGCACAATCTTTTTGGCTGGTTACAAAACTAATTTCTTTTTGAAGTTCCTGAGTAAGTCTTTCATCAGCATCTACAAAAAGAATCCATGAATTTGAAGCAAGACTTAAGGCAAAATTACGCTGAGAAGCAAAATTATCAAAGGCACGCTGTACTACTTTAACATTAGGAAATGATGAGGCAATCTCGTAAGTTTTATCTACGCTAAAAGAATCTACAATGATTATTTCATCGGCGAAAGCCAAATTATACAATACATCTCTGATGTTTTCTTCCTCATTATAAGTAATAATCAATGCGGTCATTCTTTGCTTTTCTGTCAAAATCATTTTACTGTAAAGCTTAGGTTTTGAGTTAGAAACAACTTAATTTTTTTTTCAAAAAATTCAGGTTTAAATTCTTGGTATAATGATAAAGCTTCTTTCTTGAGCATTTTTTCGTTTTTTTGCTCAAATAAATCAGGACGATAATCTTTTAAATGAACAGAAAGATGGTGAATTCCGTCTTCAAAAGTAGCCCAAATTTTCTTTTCAATCCATGGTGAGAAAATGATAAAGGATGGTTTTTTAAGCCCTTTTGCCATATTTATTGCACCGCCATCGTTGCCAATAATCAAATTACATTGATTCATAAGGCCAATAAAAGAACGTAAATCTCCTCCCAATAAATCAAAATAAATTTTTGATTGAGTTGAAGGTTTGCAGGCATTAAAAACGGTTTTGGCTTCTTCTAACTGTTTCGGAAAATAATTAAAAAGAATATTTACATCTGCAGTATCAGCCACATAATCTACCACTTTAGACATAAACTCTAAAGGATATGTTTTTAATTTTTCGCTTCCTAAAAGGCTGATCATAACTGTTTTTCGATTTTTTGCAACATTATGTTTTTCAAAAAGAGCAACAGCTTCCAAATTTTCTTTTTCAGAAACAAATAATTTCGGAATTGGATCAATTTTAATTTTGAGGTCTAAAGGTTCTAATAACGAAAGCCTTCTTTCGATTGCCAAACCTAAGTTCGTTTTAGGAAAAGGCTCAAACGGAACATTATCAGTATATAAAAAGTTTCTTCCTGATTTTTTATATGATATTTTTCGTTTGGCATTGCTTAACAAAACCAATGTCCAGCTTTCGAGTTTCGAATACGCATCAATTAATAAATCATACTTTTCTTTTCTGATCTGAAGTCCAAGATTTAATAATTCTTTTTTGCTTTTTCGATGTTTTTCTTCAAACAAAATAATATTGTCAATACTTGAATTGCCTTCTAAAACGGGAGTTGTTGAGGAATAGACCAAATAATCGATTTGTGAGTTAGGGTAGGCAACACGCAAATTATTGCAAATAATGCTACTGATCAGCACATCACCAATCATTTTTTGTTGAATTACAAGTATCTTCATATAAACAATTAGATCTTTTTAGGTGTGTGCAAATTGAAGCAAAAAAAATCCAAATTCCAATCTTATCAATTGAAATTTGGATTTTTTTTACTATATTTTTCTTTAAAATCTATACTGCAACATCGTATTCACGAAGAGCATTATTTAAAGAAGTTTTTAAATCTGTAGATGGTTTACGAGTACCAATAATTAAGGCGCAAGGAACTTGAAATTCTCCTGCTGCGAATTTTTTAGTGTAGCTTCCAGGAATCACTACAGAACGAGCAGGAACAAAACCTTTCATTTCTACTGGCTCATCACCTGTAACATCAATGATTTTTGTTGAAGCAGTTAAGCAAACGTTAGCACCAAGAACAGCTTCTTTTCCTACGTGAACACCTTCAACAACAATGCAACGAGAACCAATAAAAGCGCCATCTTCGATAATAACAGGAGCAGCTTGTAATGGCTCAAGAACCCCGCCAATACCAACACCACCGCTTAAGTGTACATTTTTACCAATTTGTGCACAGCTTCCAACTGTAGCCCAAGTATCAACCATAGTTCCTTCGTCAACATAAGCACCAATGTTTACATAACTTGGCATTAAGATAACACCGCTGGAAATGTAAGCTCCGTAGCGAGCAACAGCATTTGGTACAACACGAATTCCTTTTGCAGCATAATCTCTTTTAAGTAACATTTTATCATGATACTCGAAAATACCAGATTCCCATGTTTCCATTTTTTGAATTGGGAAATACATAACAACAGCTTTTTTAACCCATTCGTTAACCTGCCATTTATCGCCAACTGGTTCAGCAACGCGTAATTTTCCTGCGTCTACCAATTCGATTACTTCTCTAATAGCATCAGTCGTTGTAGTTTCTTGTAATAAAGCTCTGTTTTCCCAAGCTTGTTCAATTATAGTCTGTAAAGAATTCATACGTTTAAATTTTTGGCAAAGATAAGGTATTTGTAGAAATGCAAAAAAGTAAAGCGACTCGAAAATGTTACAGGTTTAACTTTTTGTTTCTTATTTGTAAAACTATGAAATGTTGTTTTTATCAAAATTCTAAAACTACCTCTAGAAGTTTTTTTTATGTCAAAATATGACAAAAGTCAGATTTTCTGTTTTTTCTTCTCTCTAATTTCGCATCATTGAAAAACATTCCATTCAATAAAATTAATCATATAAGCAGTAAAATATGAATCAAGAAAATCAACTTCAGAACAGAGTAATTATTGACAAAGAGGTAACTTGGGATAAAACACAAGTTATTATGAGTAAAACAAATGCCTTTGGTATTATCGAATATGCCAATGAAGTATTTGTAGATGTTTGTGGTTACGAAGATTATGAATTAATGGGACAGCCGCATAATATTATACGTCACCCAGACATGCCAAAAGTTATTTTTAAAGTGCTTTGGGAGAATCTTAAAAATGGTAAAAACTTTCATGCCATTGTAAAAAATCTGGCTAAATCTGGAAGATATTATTGGGTAATTACCGACTTTGAAATCGCTCGTGACGAAAATGATGTAATCGTAAATTATTTTGGACGAAGACAATCTGTACCGCAGGAAGTAATTGCAATGCATATAGAGCCTTTGTATAAAAAATTATTACAAATCGAAGCGGCAAGCGGAGTTGAATTCAGCGAAAAATACCTAATTGGATTTTTAGAAGAAAAAAAGAGATCTTATGTTGAATATATTAAGGAGTTGATTTACGAACACGAAAAAGCACAGTCCAAGTTTGCTAATTATGTTGAGGAAGAGGACGGAGAAGAGGAAGAACACAGAGGCTTTTTTGGTCGATTGTTCGGAAGATAATTGAAGTTATTTTTTAGGTTTGAATATTTGGATAGGTCCGTCTTGAGTTTTCGAGGCGGATTTTTTATTTTACAAAGTCAGTTGATTGTTGATTACTCTATTATTAAAAGATTGTATATAAGCTTTTATAAATTTTTCGGCTTCTTTAACTTTGAATGTATTCCGTTTCATTAAATTATTTTTTAATAAAGTATCTTCTTTCCATTTATAGAAACCAATAGTTTTATTATTACCAAATGCGAGGTAGAAATCGCCGTCTATATAATGATAAGTACCTTCAAGATAATATACAACAAAGTCATCTTTAACTTTGTAACTCTTTCCAAAGCTTACAATTTCTGCTTTTATATTTAAGTAATCTAAAATACTCGGCATAATGTCAATTTGTTGAAAGTTTTTGTCGTGTACACCAATAAGATCTGGATTTGAAGGATCAAAGAATAAGATTGGAATTCTAAACTTCCCAATATTTGTTTTATCTGTATTTCTATCACCTGATGAAGTGTGATCTGCTGAAATTACAAAAAGTGTGTTCTTGTACCAATTTTGTTTTTTAGCAGTTTCAAAAAATCTTCGAAGAGCGTAATCAGTGTAAGCAATGCTTTCTTGTATTCTTGTAGTTCCTTTTGGAAATTTTCTAATATATTTTTTTGGTATTGTATAAGGATTATGAGAAGAAATGGTAAATAAAGAACTAAAAAATGGCTCTTGAAAAGAAGAAAGTTTCGAAGAAAAGAACTGTAAAAATTCTTCGTCAAAAATGCCCCATTTTCCATCAAAAGCTTCTGGTCCAATATATTGATCCTTTCCGTAGTATTGATCAAATCCTGCCACTTTTGCATATTGATCGAAGTTCTGGCTTCCGTTAAAAGCACCATGAAAAAAAGAAGTCGAATAACCTTCTTTCTTTAAAATTTTAGGGAGACCATTTATTTTATTTACGGAATAACTGGATGATATAAAAGAATTATTCATTAAACTTGGTACACTTGAAAGTATCGACGGGACTGCATCAATAGAAACTTTTCCATTAGCAAATCCATTTTTAAAATAATATGATTTCGTAATAAGAGAATCTAGAAACGGAGTTTGACCACGTCCAATATTTTCATTTCCAAAGCTTTCTAATATTAAAACAATAACATTTTTTTTATCTGGAGTTTTGGTTGTTTTTAATGAAATAACAGGACTGTAGATCTTTTTTAATTCTATAGAATCAAAATAGCTTACTTTTTCAAGATCATCTTTTTTTATAAAAGTCTTTATAATCGTGAAGGGAGTGTTTAGAACTAAAGGGGTATTAGTAATTGAGCCAAACTTTATTCCGTCAACAATCCTTATAGGCTTCTTTTGTAAACCGCCGCGGCCTAAAATCATTAAAAGAGTTACTCCAACTGCCAGAAAAACTGTTTTCTTGTAATAGTCTTTTTTAATTAATTTCTTAGTAAATGAAGTGCCATTTAAATCTGGAATCATTTTCCATAATAGTATACTAAGAATTATAAAAACCACTGCTATGTACCAAAACTCTTGAAGAAAAGATGGAATTAGACCAATTGCTTCATGTTGCATTCCTTTTGCTGTAATCATTCCAAATGTGCTTCTCCTTCCAGTAAATCTATAATAGATAATGTCAATAAAATTTGTAGCAATAAATAACAAATTAACCAGATAATAAGCGATTTTTACGATAAGCTGGTATCTATTAGTGTACTTAAAACGACCAGGTATTAAGTGAGCAATTAGAAAAATCAGATTAATATAACTGACAGCAGTAAAATCGAATAACAGACCGCCAAGAAATGTTTGAAAAGTGAAAGTATCTAGTAGTTTAAAATTTATCAAATAGAATAAAACTCTAGATAATTGATACATCAAAATAATCAATATAAATCTTTTGAAAAACAAGGAAGTGCTTTTTTTGTAATTATTCATTTTAAACCTTTTAAAACAACAACTTTTAGTTATTATTGAAATCTATACTTTTTTAATTGTGAGATAGTTTGCAAATAAAAGTGAGTTATAGTTCATTAAATTACAGAGGAGGACATTTTTATAACGGAATAAGACATTTCTCGCCGTTATTGAATTATATAAAAAAAATAAGGGTTTTTAGAAATTACTCCTTTAATAAGGAATATAGTGTAATGTTGGTTTTTTAATTAAATTTGTCAAAAAAGAATAATGCCAAGAATCCTTTCAATAGATTACGGACAAAAACGCACAGGAATTGCTGTTACAGACGAAATGCAGATTATAGCATCTGGTCTTACAACAATTCCCACTCATACTTTGCTTGATTTTTTAAAAGATTATTTTGCAAAAGAAAAAGTCGAAGCAGTATTAATCGGTGAGCCAAAACAAATGAATGGCCAGCCTTCAGAAAGTGCTTCGGTAATTAATGGTTTTGCAGTTCATTTTTCAAATATTTTCCCAGACATGAAAGTCATTAGGGTTGATGAGCGCTTTACTTCAAAAATGGCGTTTCAAACAATGATCGACAGTGGTTTAAGTAAAAAGCAGCGACAAAACAAAGGATTAATAGACGAGATTTCTGCTACAATTTTACTTCAAGATTATCTTTCCTCAAAAAGATAACGTTGTTGGTCGTATTTTTTATTTATAATTTAATGGTTTTTAGAAAATCCTAACTTTTATCATGTAAAAATTAGTTTTTTTTTGCAATTAAAAAAGTACCTTTGCACTTTAAATAAAAATACTGTTATGCCTGACGAAACCATACGTTCAAATAGTGATGTAGTACTCATTGGCGCTGGAATAATGAGTGCCACTCTTGGAGTAATTTTGAAAGAATTACAACCGGATATAAAAATTGAAATTTACGAAAGATTAGATGTTGCTGCTGCAGAAAGCTCTGATGCTTGGAATAATGCAGGAACTGGACATTCTGCTTTTTGTGAATTAAATTATACTCCAGAAAAGGCAGACGGCAGTATCGATCCTAAAAAAGCAATAAGTATTGCTGAATCATTTGAGATTTCAAGA
Source organism: Flavobacterium fluviale (assembly GCF_003312915.1). NCBI lineage: Bacteria > Pseudomonadati > Bacteroidota > Flavobacteriia > Flavobacteriales > Flavobacteriaceae > Flavobacterium > Flavobacterium fluviale. The sequence goes on from NZ_CP030261.1 coordinate 2,672,782, forward strand.
CAGTTTTGGTCGTACTTAGTGCAGGAAAAAAAAGTGCCTTCTCCTGAAAATTTTATTAAAAGCGTACCTCATATGAGTTTTGTGTGGGGAGATAAAAACGTAAATTATTTAAAAAAGAGATTTGAAGCGCTTCAAAGCAATCCAATTTTTTCTGAAATGACTTTCAGTACCGATTTTGAGCAGCTTCAAAAATGGATGCCGCTGGTAATGGAAGGTCGTAATGCCGACGAAAAATTAGCTGCAACGCATATGGAAATTGGTACCGATGTGAATTTTGGTGCTTTAACCAGAAGTATGTTCAATTATTTAGAAAAACTAGATGGCGTTTCTTTATTTTTTAATCACGAAGTTAAAAAACTGAGACAGCGTGAAGACAAGTCTTGGAGAATTAAAATTAAAGATTTATCTACGGGAAAAACTCGTAAAGCTTATACTAAATTTGTATTCATTGGTGCTGGTGGCGGCTCTCTACCGTTATTGGAAAAAGCAAATGTACCAGAAGGACATGGTTACGGCGGTTTTCCAGTAAGCGGGCAATGGCTAAAATGTACCAACCCAGAGGTTATTGAAAAACATCAGGCAAAAGTGTACGGGAAAGCAAGCGTTGGAGCTCCTCCTATGTCTGTTCCTCATATTGACACTCGTGTCATTGATGGTGAAAAAGCACTTCTTTTTGGACCATTTGCTGGATTTTCAACTCGTTTCCTGAAAAACGGTTCCTATTTAGATTTGCCTTTATCGATTAAGCGCAATAACTTAATTCCGATGCTTGCAGCGGGATACCATAATATACCACTTACAAAATATTTGATAGAGCAGGTTCGCCAGTCTCCTAAAGACAGAATGAACGCACTTCGTGAATATTTGCCAACTGCCCGCTCTAAAGATTGGAAATTAGAAAAAGCAGGACAACGTGTTCAGGTTATCAAGAAAGATGAAAAAGAAGGCGGTGTTCTAGAATTTGGAACTGAGGTAATCAATACTCATGACGGATCTTTGGCAGTTTTATTAGGTGCTTCTCCAGGTGCATCTACTGCTGTAGCGATTATGGTTGATTTGATAAGCAGATGTTTTACAAATCAAATTAAAACACCAGAATGGGAAGCTAAATTAAAGAAAATGATTCCTTCTTATGGTCAGACTTTAAATGATAAGCCGGAGCTTTTAGCAGAGCTTAGAAAACATACAGCAGAAGTTTTAAAAATAAAATAAGCTTCTAATATTGATAGATTAAAAAACAAATCCAGATGAATTAATCTGGATTTGTTGCTTTTAGGTCGGTTGTGTTTTTTAGAATTTTTTCGGCAAGATTACTCATCCAGATTAATTGTTCTATAACCATTGAAGCTTCCTGCATTTTGGCTTGGCGCGTTTCTTTGTCAAGTTCGTCATCTTCTGCTAAGCGCGTAAAGTTTTTTCGCTTCAATTCTTCAAATTGTAATGTTACATCTTCCTTTTCAAAAAATGTATCTTTTAAAACAACTTCATTCCTTAAAATAGAAATAGAATGATCAAGATTGGCTAAAATAGTTTTGATGATATAATTAAAAGATTCAGAAGCAGAAGTTGTTTGATGGGATTGAATGTAAGTTGACAGCGATGCTAAAGCAGATAATAAAGAATGGTTTAGAACCACGAGTTTATTTACCAAAGGCATTGTTTTCTGTTTTGATTTTGGTTCCTGCATCATGCGTTGAAACGACGTCATCAAATTTCCTATTTCAACAAAAGCATTTTTTCTGGCTAATCTATAGGATGTTGGGACTTCTCCTTTTTTATTATAAAAATCAGCAATTTCCTTGAGATAATTTCGATTGGCACGAATGGCATTTTCAATATGAATGGGAGTATTAATAAATTCCCATGCCGGCCATAAAAATTGATTGGCAATAAAAGCTAGAACTGCGCCTGCGAGTGAATCTAAAATTCGGTATTGAATAACTTCATTAATATCCGGAGTTAAAATTCCGTATATAAAAACCACATACATCGTGACAAATGTTGCGCTGATCTTATAATTGATCTGCGTAAACGAAATTCCCAAAAGCATACAAATGATTGAGAAAATACTCAAAGCAACATGATTTTGAATAACAGAAACAATTCCGAAAGCTAAAATCCCTCCCAAGACCGTTCCGAACATTCTATTATAGGATCGCTCTTTTGTTAAGCCATAACCCGGACGCATGATTACAACAATTGTCAGCAAGATCCAGTAAACGTTTTGAAAAGGAAGAATCTGACCCAGAAAAAAACCAATCAGAATTGTAATAGTTAATCGCAGCGAATGCCTGAAAATAGATGAGGAATAACTTAAATTTTCGATCAAAGTTCGAAGCGGATAATATTGCGGCGTAAGGAATTTTTCAAGCTCTTTATCTTTGTCTTTTAATTTATAAGACTGCATTGCCAATGAAAATGCTCGCTGAATAATCTTGATTTTTCCAACCTGATTTTTAGCATATTTCAGCATATTCGTCAGCATTAAAACGCCTTCGGCTGCTTCATCTTTTCCTAAAGTTTTTTCGTAATCAAAAATTGCAAATTCAAGGGCATCAAGTTCGTTCTTTAAATCATGTTTGTCTACATAAACGCTGATGTGGCGAACATTTTTTGAAAGTTTTTTTAAAGTCGAAGCCAATTTATAAGCCACATTTTGATAGGTTCTTAAAACCTCTGGATGCTTCGCAAATTTGATGTGAAGTTTGCTGTGATCAAAAGAAGTATAAAGCGCAAGTTCTTGAATTTCGACTAATGTGATAAAAACCAAAAGCATTTTTCTATTCTGACTTGTAATTCCAGATGCATTCTGATTTCCGATCAGCATTTTTCTCAAATCTTCGTGAATAAGATTTAATTCTACCTGAACAGCCAGTTGTTTTTCGATAATTGCTTTTCTATTCGCTTCGGGACTCCATAAATCGCCTCTTAATTTTAAATATTTGGCAGTTAGTTTTATACCTTCAGCAATTTGTAATTCTACATATTTATAAGGCTGTACTAAATGAAAAATAAGCGAAACAATTAAGTATAAAATTCCTCCAATAAATATAAAACCAGAATATTCTAACGCCTGCCAGCCCTCGTGCAAATGCCCAAACGAAAGGGAAATAGATAATAATGCAGAAAAAGATATTAAAGTTGCACGCTGTCCGTAAACCGAAATCATAGAACAGATAAACAGTAAAAATCCTAAAAATGGATAAAATAAAACAGGATAAGGATAGACCAGATTAACCAAAAGGTTAACGCCGGAAACGATAAACGATGCAGCAATTAATCCTTTAATTTTATGACTCAGTGAACTTGGAATATCGCTGGGATAAGTATAAAAAGCTCCTAGTGCTATTGTAAAACCAATTTCAAAATGACCTAAAAAATTTAAAACTAAAACAGGAACAACAGAAGCAATGGTTACTTTAGAAGCATTGAAAAAAGAGGTACTGTTGGTAAATTTCGAAATTTTATCAAACATAAAGAGAGGTTTACTAGCAAAGGTAAGAATTGTACGAGTGATTTTGGCATAATTATAGCTGAGATTTTTAACGGTTTTGAAAAAATATGATATAAAATAGTAATAGAATTATTCATTGACTATTTTTTACTATTTTTGCCAGCTGAAATATGAGAACTTTAGTTCTGGTTTTGCAGCACATAAAAAACATAAATAAAAACAAATGATTTTACCAATTGTAGGATACGGTGATCCTGTTTTGAGAAAAGTAGGGCAGGACATTACACCAGAATATCCAAATCTAAAAGAAACGATCGCAAATATGTACGAGACTATGTATAATGCGTACGGAGTTGGGCTTGCAGCACCGCAGGTTGGACTGCCAATCCGTTTGTTTGTTATTGATACAACGCCTTTTAGTGATGATGAGGATCTTCCTTCAGAGGAACAAAAAGATTTGAAAGGTTTTAAAAGAACTTTTATCAATGCTAAAATCGTTAAGGAAGAAGGTGAAGAGTGGGGTTTTAATGAAGGCTGTTTAAGTATTCCAGATGTTCGTGAAGATGTTTACAGAAAACCAATTGTTACAATTGAATATTATGACGAGGATTTTGTAATGAAAACAGAGGTGTTCGACGGCTTAATTGCAAGAGTAATTCAACACGAATACGATCATATTGAGGGGATTTTATTTACAGATAAAATTTCGTCTCTTAAAAAACGTTTAATTCAAAAGAAACTAAAAAATATTACTGAAGGAAAAACGTTTCAGGAATATAGGATGAAGTTTTTTGCAGCCAAAAAAGGGAGATAAGTTTTCTAGATATTTAGAAACAAAAAAATAAATCAAATTCTTAATACTAATTTTAATAAAAATGAATTTAACGAAAATTTTAGCCATTTCAGGAAAACCAGGTCTATACGAATTGAAAGTTCAAACTCGTACAGGTTTTGTGGCGGAATCATTAATTGATGGGAAGAAGATTACTGTAAATCTAAAAAGCAATGTAAGTTTATTGTCTGAAATTTCGATTTATACTTATGAAGGTGAAAAACCATTAACTGAAGTAATGCAGCAAATTGCCGTTAAAGAAAACAAAGGTCAAGCGATTTCTCATAAAGAAGACAATGCTACTTTAGCCGCATATTTTAAGCAGATTCTTCCAGATTACGACGAAGAAAGAGTTTATCCATCAGACATCAAAAAAGTATTAAACTGGTATAATACGCTTCAAGCAAAAGGTTTAGTTACAGATTTAGCTCCAGCTGTTGAAGAAACTAAAGAAGAAGCTCCAGCTGCTGAAGAAAAACCTAAAAAAGCTCCAGCTGCTAAAAAAGCAAAAGCTAAAAAAGAAGAATAGTAACTTATTCTTTTAATTATATATAATATCCTGTTAAGATAGTTTTCTTGACAGGATTTTTTAATTTTACAAGATCGAGTTTTAAATTAAAAAGAGCTTCAAGATGAATAGAGAAAACCAGTTACAAGCATTTGAGAGATTATTAAATATCATGGATGAACTTCGTGAACAATGCCCGTGGGACAAAAAGCAAACCCTGCAGACATTGAGACATTTAACAATCGAAGAAACTTATGAACTAGGCGATGCTATTCTGGACAATGATTTAGATGAAGTTAAAAAAGAATTGGGAGATTTGCTATTGCACATTGTTTTTTATGCTAAAATAGGAAGCGAAACAAACGATTTTGATATTGCCGATGTCTGCAATGAAATCTGTGAAAAATTAATTCACCGTCATCCTCATATTTATGGTGATGTTAAAGTGGAGAATGAAGAAGAGGTGAAACAAAACTGGGAAAAATTAAAACTGAAAGAAGGTAAAAAATCTGTTTTAGAAGGTGTTCCAAGAAGTCTTCCAGCTTTGGTTAAAGCAAGCAGAATTCAGGATAAAGTAAAAGGAGTAGGCTTTGATTGGGAGGAACCGCATCAAGTCTGGGACAAAGTACAAGAGGAATTACAAGAATTACAAGAAGAAGTAAAATCTGGAAATCAGGATAAAATTGAAGACGAATTTGGTGATGTACTATTTTCGATGATCAATTACGCCCGTTTTTTAAATGTTAATCCAGAAGACGCTTTAGAAAGAACTAATAAAAAGTTCATCAAACGCTTTCAATACTTAGAAAGTAAAGCAAACGAATTAGGAAAACCTTTGATGGATATGACGCTTACCGAAATGGATGTTTTTTGGAACGAAGCTAAAAAACTTTAATTATCGGCCAATTTTTTTAAGGCGCGAACATTTTTAAGCATTATCTTTTTACCAACCAATTCAATCAATTCCAATTTATTAAAATCAGATAATAAACGAATACAGCTTTCTGTTGCAGTGCCAATAATTCCAGCAAGTTCTTCTCTTGTCAATTGAACTTTTAGGGTTTTATCGGTGTCTTCGCCAAACGCTTCGTGTAACTGAAGTAAGGTTTCTGCCAGTCTTTGCTTCACTGTTTTTTGGACCAAAGCAATTTTTTCATTTTCAGATTCCTTTAAATCTTCGCAGACAGACTGCATCATATTTAAAGAAAACTGATTATTGCTGTTAAAGAAGTTGATGATTTCGGTTTTAGGAATAAAACAAACTTCCATGTCTGCAATAGCCTTAGCAGTTAAATTTGCCGGCTCATTACTAATCATAGAACGCTGCCCAAGAAGTTCACCAGATTTTACCAATTTTACAATTTGGTCTTTCCCGTTTGCACTCAATTTGGATAGTTTACCAACGCCGTCTTTCACGCAAAAAACACCATTGGTTACTTCACCTTCTTCAAAAATGGCTTCACCTTTTTTAATTTTATAAGTGGTTTTGCTGTTTGCTAGTTTTATAACTTCCTCTTTATTAAGAGCTTTTAAAGAGCTTAGCTGGCGTACAATGCATTGATCACATTTATTCATGACAATATTTGTTTGCTGCAAAATTAAGGATAATTAAAGTTTTTAAGTACTATTATAGGGTAAAATTATTATAAATAAGGATTCGTAATGATTTGATAATTCTAAATATATTTTAATAATAGTGAATCTGAATATAACATGATAATTATCATTTTAATGATTCGTGTTTAATCGGAAATTTGTGCCCTATAAAAACAAGTTTATGAGGGAGCAAAGTTGTTTTCATTGTGGTTTAACTATTGAACAAAATGAAGAGATCGATTTTGATGATAAGAAGTTTTGTTGCACAGGCTGTAAAACAGTTTACGAAATTTTCAGCAGTAATGACTTAACCTCTTATTATGATTTCGAAAAATCGCCTGGTGCTACTCCGCAGGACATTGCAGGCAAATATGATTTTTTAGAAAACGATGCCATACTTTCAAAGGTTCTAGAATTTCAAGAAGGAAATACAGCCATTGTTTCTTTAAATATTCCTCATATTCACTGCAGTTCATGTATTTGGATTTTAGAAAATCTAAACCGCTTACAGCCTGGAATTAGTATTTCACAAGTTAATTTCCACGAAAAGAAAGTTAGAATTAACTTTAATTCTGATGTCGTTTCTTTAAAAGAAATCGTTAACCTTTTATGTTCAATTGGTTACGAACCTTATATAAGTTTAGAAAATTACGAAACAGCAAAAGCAAAAGTAGATAGAAGTTTAACTTATAAACTTGGTGTAGCCTTTTTTTGTTTCGGAAATATTATGCTCCTTTCTTTTCCCGAATATTTCGAAATGAAAGAATTCTGGCTAGATAGTTACAAACCTTTTTTCAGATTAGTGATTTTTCTTTTAGCTCTTCCAAGTTTTTTATATTCAGCAAGTGGTTATTATGTTTCTGCTTATCACAGCATTAAAACCAGAATGTTGAATATTGATATTCCTATTGCTTTAGGGATTATTGTAATGTTCATTCGCAGTTCATATGATATGTTAATGGATCACGGTCCAGGTTTTTTTGACAGTTTGGCAAGTTTAGTATTCTTTATGCTTCTTGGTAAAATGTTTCAAATTAAAACCTATAGTTTTTTAAGTTTCGAAAGGGATTTTAAATCTTATTTTCCAATTGCGGTTACCAAAATCCACAAAGATTCTTCTGAAGAAAATGTAGCAATCTATGATGTTTTAAAAGGAGATCGTTTATTGATTCGAAATCAAGAACTTATTCCTGTAGATGGAATCTTAATCAGCGAAAGCGCAGAAATTGATTATAGTTTTGTAACTGGAGAAGCTGTTCCGATCACTAAAAAGTCGGGAGACAAAGTATTTGCAGGCGGCAAACAGATTGGAAAAGTGATTGAAATGGAAGTACTTCATTCTGTTTCTCAAAGTTATTTGACGCAGTTGTGGAGCAATGAAATATTTCAGAAAAAAGTAGACCAAAAACACAAAACCATTACAGATGCAATAAGTCATTATTTTACCCCTATTTTGATGCTGATTGCATTTACTGGTTTTGGTTATTGGATATCTATAGATGCAAATATTGCTTTTAATGTTTTTACGGCGGTATTAATTGTGGCATGCCCATGTGCGCTGGCTCTTACGGCTCCATTTACCTTCGGAAACATTCTGAGAATTTTGGGTAAAAAGAAATTCTACTTAAAAAATGCTGTAGTAATTGAACAGCTTGCTAAAGTTGATACTATTGTTTTTGATAAAACGGGAACAATTACGACCAATAAAAAATCGAATATAGTATACGAGGGAAATGCCATTTCTGATTCAGATAATATATTAATTAAAAATGTGCTTCGCGGTTCAAACCATCCTTTAAGCCGTATGCTTTATGATTTTCTTCCAGAAACAAAACGGGTTCAAGTTGATAATTTTCAGGAAATCACAGGAAAAGGAATTTTAGCTGTTGCTGCTGATAAAGAAATTAAAATTGGTTCGGGACAATTTGTAGATGATATAGTTACAAATAGTTCAGAGATCGAAAAGACAGCTTTGCACATTAAAATTGATGGAGTTTATTTTGGAAAATTTGTTTTTCAAAATCAATATCGAGAGGGATTAGAAGATCTTTTTTCAATGTTGAGCAGAGAATATGAAATAAAAGTACTTTCTGGCGATAATGATGGAGAAAGAGGAAATTTAGAAGCTATTCTTCCAAAAGATACTGAATTAATCTTCAATCAAAAACCAGAACAAAAACTCGAATACATCAAAAAGCTCCAAGAAAAAGGGAAGAATGTTATGATGGTAGGCGATGGGTTAAACGACGCTGGAGCATTAGCGCAAAGTAATGTTGGAATATCAATTTCAGAGAACGTAAATGTTTTTTCACCAGCATGTGATGCCATATTGGATGCATCTGAATTTTCAAGGCTCAATTACTTTTTAAAACTCTCACACAAAGCAATTTTGGTAATCAAAATGAGTTTTGGTTTGTCATTGCTTTACAACGTTGTTGGACTGGCATTTGCAGTTACAGGAAATCTGCTTCCAATAGTAGCGGCTATCATTATGCCTTTGAGTACGATTACGATCGTCAGCTTCGTTACTTTAATGTCTAACTATTTTAGCAACAAGGATTTAAAATAATTTTAATTGGTGTAATAGAATAGTCTATTTTATTTTAGTATTCTTCCTTGATTATGATAATTATCATATTTTAAACGCCAATCACCTAGTAATTTTGTTAACATAAATTTACGGTATGAGTGTTATTTATCTATTAATTTCAGTGAGTATTTTCGTGGCAATTTGCTTCTTTATTGCCTTCATCGCAGCTGTCAAATCTGGCCAGTACGACGACGATTATACACCCTCAGTCAGAATTCTTTTTGACGATGAGACCAAAATTATTTCCCCAAATAATAATTCACCAATCGAAGAAAAACAAGTATAATTATGGAAATGGAACAGTTTTATTACGACAACAAAATTGTAAAAAAATTCATTTACGCCACAATCCTCTTTGGTGTTGTGGGTATGTTAGTGGGACTTACCCTTGCGGTAATGTACCTTTTTCCCAACATGACAGATGGGATTTCGTGGCTGAGTTATGGCCGTTTAAGACCATTACACACCAATGCAGTAATTTTTGCCTTTGTGGGTAATGCCTTTTTTGCAGGTATGTACTACTCGCTGCAAAGATTGCTAAAAGCCAGAATGTTTAGCGATTTTTTAAGTAATCTTCATTTCTGGGGATGGCAGCTTATTATTGTTGCCGCGGCTATTACACTTCCATTAGGTTATACTTCTTCTAAAGAATATGCAGAATTAGAATGGCCAATTGATATTGCAATCGCGTTGATTTGGGTAGTAATGGGAATCAATATGATTGGAACCATGCTGCGTCGTAGAGAACGTCACTTGTATGTTGCAATCTGGTTTTACCTTGCAACATTTGTAACAGTTGCTGTACTGCATATTTTTAATAATATTGAAATTCCGGTTTCTGCTTTAAAAAGTTACTCTGTTTATGCAGGAGTTCAAGATGCACTTGTACAATGGTGGTATGGACATAATGCAGTTGCATTTTTCCTTACAACACCGTTCTTAGGATTAATGTATTATTTCATTCCTAAAGTGGCAAACAGACCTGTTTACTCATATAGATTATCTATTATACACTTCTGGTCTTTAATCTTTATTTATATCTGGGCAGGACCACACCACCTATTATATTCTGCATTGCCAAACTGGGCACAGAATCTAGGAGTTGCATTTTCAGTAATGCTAATTGCACCATCTTGGGGAGGTATGATTAATGGACTTTTAACTTTAAGAGGAGCTTGGGATAAAGTTCGTGAAGAACCAGTTTTAAAATTCTTCGTTGTAGCAATTACAGGTTACGGAATGGCAACTTTTGAAGGTCCGATGCTTTCTTTGAAAAACGTAAATGCTATCGCACATTATACAGACTGGATCGTTGCCCACGTACACGTTGGAGCTTTAGCTTGGAATGGTTTCATGTCATTTGGTATTATTTACTGGTTAATTCCTCGAATGACAAAATCGAATTTGTTCTCTAAGAAATTAGCAAACTTCCATTTCTGGATTGGAACTTTAGGTATTATTGTCTATACCATTCCTTTATATGTTGCTGGTTTTCAACAAGCTTCTATGTGGAAACAATTTAATCCAGACGGTACATTAACTTATGGAAACTTCCTTGAAACGGTAACTGCTATTATGCCAATGTATTGGATGAGAGCTATTGGTGGTAGTTTGTACTTAATTGGTATGCTGACATTAGTTTATAATATCATAATGACAGTTAAAGCTGGAAGTCCGGTAGAAGATGAATTGGCTCAAGCACCTGCTTTACAAAGAATCAGCAGCGGACGTGTAAGAGGGGAGAAATTCCACTCTTGGTTAGAGAGAAAACCAATTCAATTAACAATCCTAGCTACAATAGCAATTTTAATTGGAGGTATTATTCAAATTGTACCAACTATAATGGTAAAATCAAATATTCCAACAATTTCGAGTGTAAAACCATATACACCGCTAGAACTTGAAGGACGTGATTTATACATCAGAGAAGGTTGTGTGGGATGTCACTCTCAATCAGTTCGTCCTTTTAGAAGTGAAGTTGAACGTTACGGAGTGCAGGCTAAAGCTGGAGAATTTGTTTACGATCATCCATTCTTATGGGGATCAAAGCGTACAGGTCCAGATCTATTAAGAGTAGGTGGCAAGTACAATGATAACTGGCACTTTAACCATATGTGGAATCCGCAAAGCACATCTGCGGGATCAATTATGCCAGGTTATAAGTGGTTATTTGATAACAAACCTATGGACATTTCTTTAACGCAAAAGAAAATGGAAGCAATGATTTCTTTAGGCGTGCCATATTCTAAAGAAGAAGTTGCAAATGCACAAAGAACTTTAAGAGAGCAGGCCGTTAAAATAGAAAAAAGCTTAGAAAGTGATCCTGACTTTGTAAAAAGTTATGAAGACAGCCGTAAAAAAGCTGCTGCAAAAGGAGAGAAATTCATTCCGATGAATGAAAGAGAAATCGTTGCTTTGATTGCTTATATTCAAAGACTTGGTACTGATATTAAAGTAAAAGAAACTAAATAACAGCATTATGTTTGAACAAATAAAACACAATATGGAAACAATATCGGGTATAGAAATTTACCCGATTCTTTCTCTCTTGATTTTCTTTTTCTTTTTCGTAGGATTGGGCTTTTGGGTGTTTTCTTATAGAAAAGATAAAATTCAGGAAATGAGTAGTATACCTTTAGATGAAGGACTTGTTGTAATTACAAAAGATAGATAAAAATGAAAAAGTTTTTCCCAGTATATGTTAGAGTACCTTTGATTTTCTTCATCGTATTTGCTTTGATGGAATATTTTGTAGACTCAGGCGACAGACCTGCTTTTATAAAATATCCAATGGTATCACTCTTTTTGTTTGTCTTCTTATTTATTTTAATTGCAATTGAAATAACACTAAGTGCTGTTAACCGAGTGATGTATCAATTATTATCACCAGAAGAAAAGGCAAAATTAGAACATGAAGAAAGTTTAAGTTTTAAAGAAAGCACTTGGTTTAAAAACCTAATGCAAAAATTGACTAAAACCTCACCAATTGAAAAAGAAGGCGAGCTGCTGATGGATCATGATTATGATGGAATCAAGGAGCTTGATAATAATTTACCGCCATGGTGGGTATATTTATTCTACATCTGTATCATTTTTGGAGTAATCTATGTCGTTCGTTACGAAGTTCTCGGAGCCGACAATCAAGAAATGGAGTTGAAAAAAGAAATGGCTCAGGCAAAAATTGATGTTGAAGAATATTTAAAAACAGCACCAGATTTAATGGATGAAAAAACAGTTGTTTTACTTACTGATGAGCCAAGTTTAGCTGCTGGAAAAGAAATTTTCACAACCAATTGTGCCGCATGCCACAGAGCTGATGCCGGAGGACAGATTGGTCCAAACTTAACAGATAATCGCTGGATTTTAGGAGGGGGAATTAAAAATTTATTCCACACAATTACGAATGGAGGTCGAGATGGAAAAGGGATGATTGCCTGGAAAGGAACCTTAAAACCTAAAGAGATTCAAAAAGTAGCAAGTTACATTTTATCTCTTCAAGGAAGTAATCCAAAAGATCCGAAAGAAGCAGAAGGTGAGGTATGGACAGATGAAAGTACCCCAGCAAATGAAGCTGAAGCAACCGCACCAGAAGCAACCGCAGCAATTAAAAAATAAAAAAATAATACCATGTCAAATTTACCAGACGAAGCTTTTAGAGATACTATTGGAACTATAGATGAAGGTGGTAAACGGAAATTTATTTTTCCGAAGAAGCCGTCTGGTAAATTTTACAATTACAGAAAAATTGTCAGCTACATTTTATTGGCAATTTTAGTTATCAATCCGTTTATTAAAATAAATGGGAATCAGTTTATGATGTTCAATATAATGGAACGTCGTTTTAATATTTTTGGATTCCCTTTTTGGCCTCAAGATTTTTATCTCTTCGTAATTTCAATGCTTATTGGCGTTGTATTTATACTCTTATTTACAGTTGTTTTTGGCCGGATATTTTGTGGCTGGATCTGCCCGCAGACTATTTTTCTTGAGATGGTTTTTCGCCGTATCGAATATTGGATAGATGGAGACCGCGGTTCGCAGTCACGTTTGGCAAGACAGGAATGGAATGCTGAAAAAATTAAAAAAAGATTAATCAAGTGGACAATTTTCTTTCTGATTTCTTTTGGTATCGCAAATGTTTTCCTAGCATATTTGGTTGGAAGTGACGCTCTGTTTTTGATGATTGAGCAAGGTCCAATTCAGCAGGCGAGTAATTTTATTGCACTTCTTATTTTTACGGGAGTTTTCTATTTTGTTTTTGTCTGGTTTCGCGAACAAGTCTGCATTATTGCTTGTCCTTACGGAAGATTGCAAGGGGTTCTTTTAGATAATAAATCAATCAATGTGGCATATGATTTTGTTAGAGGTGAAAAAGAAAAAGGAAGAGCAAAATTTAATAAAAAAGAAGATAGGGTTTTAACTGGAAAAGGAGACTGTATAGATTGTCTTCAATGTGTTAATGTCTGCCCAATGGGAATAGATATTAGAAACGGAACACAGTTAGAATGTACAAATTGTACAGCTTGTATTGATGAATGCGACCATATAATGGATTCAGTAGGTTTGCCAAAAGGCCTTATTCGTTATGCTTCTGAAGATGAAATTGCTAAAAAAGAACCTTTCAAATTCACTGCAAGAATGAAAGGTTATACCGCAGTACTATTTATTTTGTTGAGCATTTTTGTTGGGATGTTGTTCTTAAGAACCGATGTTCAGGCAGTTGTTTTACGTTTACCAGGACAGCTTTTTCAGCATAATGGAGATAAAATCAGTAATGTTTACACGTATAAAATTGTAAACAAAACAATGAAAGATTACCACGATATTCATTTCGAATTAATCGATCAAAAAGGAGAAATTAAAAATGTTGGAAAACAGTATTTTAAAGTTGCTAAAGAAGGAATTTCTCAAGGAACATTATTCATCGAAATAAATGAAGTTTTATTGGAAAGCGATAAAACAAAAGTAAAAATAGGAGTTTATAATGGTTCTGAACTCATAGAAACAACAACTACAAATTTCTTAGGACCACGCAGTTTTAATTAAAAAATTAAATAGTATGAAAATTAATTGGGGTACCGGAATTGTCATTGCATTTGGATTGTTTATGACGTTTATTTTATATTTTGTTTTTGAAGTACAATCAAATTCTAAATACGATAACGATTTGGTTGTCGAGGAATATTACAAGCATGATACGCATTTTCAGGAAGAAATGGCCCGAATTCAAAATGCGCATGATTTGCAGCATAAACCATCAATCAAATATACAGATAATGGTGTAGCAGTAACTTTTCCTGCTGGATTTGAAAGTAATAAAGTAAAAGGCAATATTCTACTATACAGACCTTCAAACAAAAAATTTGATTTTAATACTCAGATTGCCTTAACCAATTCAGAATTGATTATTCCGCAGAAAAAATTAATAAAAGGCCGCTGGGATGTCAATATGGAATGGCAGTACGAAGGCAAAAAATATTTAACAAAAGAAGTTATCTACGTAAATTAATAATGCTCCGAAAGGAGCATTTAATTGGTAGAAAAAGAGATTAATGATTAATAATGTGCAATTAAAATTCAACAAAGATGTTATTCTCAGCTTTCTTTTTAGGTCTCATCAGTAGTCTGCATTGCGTTGGAATGTGCGGACCCATTGCTATGATGCTTCCCGTAGACAGACAAAATGAAGCAAAAAAAGTGACTCAGATTATGACCTATCATTTTGGTCGTTTAGCCGCTTACGCTGCAATCGGACTGATCTTTGGATTATTAGGAAGAGGCTTCTTCCTGGCAGGATTACAGCAAAAAATGTCTATAATTGTTGGTGTAATTATGATTATCGTTGTTTTAATTCCAGAGAACAAATTTGCCGAGTATAATTTTTCTAAACCAGTCTATAAAATTATATCTAAAATTAAAACGAATTTAGGAAGTCAATTTAAAAACAAAAGTTACAAATCTCTTTTTACAATTGGTCTCTTAAATGGTTTCTTACCTTGCGGAATGGTTTATGTTGCCTTATTTGGAGCAATTGCGATGCAGAGTGCTTCTTATGGAGTTCTTTACATGTTGTTATTCGGCATAGGAACTATACCATTAATGACAATTGTTGTATATGTGAATAAACTGTTGAAATTACCATTTAGAAATAAAATTCAAAAAGCAATTCCGTATGTTGCGGTGATAATTGGAGTTTTATTTATACTTAGAGGATTAGGATTGGGAATTCCCTATATTTCTCCCTCAAATATGAGTTTATTTGTACAGCAGACTCCAAACTGCCATTAGGATAAGCAACGTTGGATGTAATTTTAGAGACATAAAGATTCCAATGTCACTTAGTTATGTGCTAGATATGTATTTCGCTTAATCTTTCTTTTATTAGCACTAAAAACTATGTTTGTATGTGTTTAATATTTTTTAATTACACAGTCATCGAAAACAAATTAGTTTCTGGTGATTTTCTTTTTAAATGTAAATCGAAAGCCATACAAATATTACGAACAAAAGGTCTTCCTTCTTCAGTGATTTTTATTTTATTATCTTCGATCACAATCAAACCGTCATTTTCTATTTCTTTCAAAGCACTCAAAACTTCAGGAAGTTCTGCAAAATTTAAAAAATCATTTTTCCAGGCAGTATGTAATTCGCAAGTTAAATTTAGAATGTGTTTTCTAATGATTAGATCTTCATCATTTAAAATATGACCTTTTACAACAGGCAATTTATCCCATTCTAATAATTGATAATAATCTTCTAAATTTTTAGTGTTCTGTGCAAAACTATACCAGCTGTCGCTAATAGAAGAAACTCCCAGACCAATCATCACCTGCGTTTTAGAAGCACCATAGCCCATAAAATTACGATGGAGATTACCATTGTGCGCCGCTTTGTACAAACTGTCACTTTCTAATGCAAAATGATCCATTCCAATTTCATGATAACCATTTTTAGTTAAAAGCTGTTTTCCAATTTCGTACAGTTTTCTTTTTTCGGCATCTTTTGGTAAATTTTCATCATTAAAACCTCGTTGTCCATTTCCTTTTATCCAAGGCACATGAGCGTAGCTGTAAAAAGCTAAGCGGTCTGGTTTTAGAGAATTTGTTTTTTCAACCGTATCAATTACATCTTCAACAGTTTGAAAAGGAAGACCAAATATTATATCATGACCAATTGAGGTGTAACCAATTTCTTTTGCCCAAAATGTTACTTTGGCAACATTATGAAAAGGCTGAATTCTATTTATAGCCTTTTGCACTTTAGCAGAATAATCCTGAACCCCAAAACTTACTCGGCGAAAGCCTAAATCATATAATTTTTTAAGCTGTTCATAAGTGGTATTGTTGGGATGTCCTTCAAAACTAAATTCATGATTTTCTGCTTTTACAGCATAACTGAAAATTCCGTTTATAAGATGCTCTAGATTTTCTTTTGAAAAAAAGGTGGGTGTTCCGCCGCCTAAGTGTATTTCTTTAATTAAAGGTCTCTCTGGAAGTATTTTACAATATAAACTCCATTCTTTTAAAAGTGCTTTTATATAAGTTTCTTCAACAGAATGATTTTTTGTAATACGCTTGTTACATCCGCAGAAAGTGCACATGCTTTCGCAAAAAGGTAAATGAATGTATAAACTAATTCCGTTCTTTGAATTACTTTCCGAAAAGGATTTTTGTAAAGAGGAGATCCATTTTTCTGTTGTAAACGCAGCTTCATTCCAATACGGAACTGTCGGATAGCTGGTATATCTTGGACCTGGGACATTGTACTTTTGAGTCAAAGAGATTTTCATAATGACGGATTTAGTTTACATCAAAATTAAAACATCACTGATAGACATAAAATGACAAATATCATGTAACAAACAAAAAAAAGAGACTCAAATTGAGCCTCTTTATTGAATTAAATAACTAACGTGAAATAGAATCTTGGATGATTTTATGCCATTTTTTTGCAAACTGATGATCTTGATAAACGCTTATCTGTTTGATGCGGTCATCATCAAAATCATAGAATGGAATTATTATTTTTTTGGATGTTTCTTTGTCTTGAAATTCAAAATCAATTTTGATTATGGTATCAGAATGTGCATCTGTCGTTGGAATAAGTTTGCATGTAGCAATCGTATTCAAATCGACAAAAGTTGATTCTTGCTGATTCGGATTGAAATTCATTAGAATGAATTTATTGTTTTTTTGATCCAGCGTTAGTGTTTTATTATTGATGGATTCAGTCAAATCAAAGCTTTCTGGGTGCGATGGATTGAAACGCTTCTTAATATTCAAAATTCTTGATTTGCTGGCAGCGCTTGAGCGGGCAGAGAAATATACTGGAATTGCGACAATAATTAAAATCACAATACCCATTATTGTTGTAGTAGTTTCCATAATGTTTTTTAATGAAATAAATAAAATGATAAACGAAACAGTTTTCAATAGAAAACGGTCTAGCTATAAATGAAGAATAAATCTTCAGGAAAAATCAAGTATTTATTTACCAGAAAAAATGGAAAGCATAGAGTATGACTAAGACTTTTTTACTTTGGGTTGTAAAGAGTTTAGTATATGCTGTTGTGTTTGTAACAGCTTGATGCTGTGGAATAAGCGGTAGGAGAGAAGCAAAACATTTTATTATTCCCAAGGGATTAGTTTTGATATTTGCTGCAAATTGATAACTGCCCTGAGGCTGAATAAAGGCAGACGAATCTGCTATGTCTTTGCAGAAATTTGAATCGGTTTTTTGCGTTTCAATTGTATGCACAGAAGCGGTGTCTGCTTGATAAGCAAACAAACCTGCAATCAAAAGTGCAATACAAATAACGGTTTTACGAATCCAATTCATGTCGGCGAATTTAAGTCATAAAACACAATTAATGAAATTTTATAGAATTAATTAACAATCAAAAATAATCCTCAACCTTTTTTAATAAAGACCTGAGGATTTAAGAGGTTATTGCTGCATTTTAAAATAGTAATCTGCAGAATGTTTGCCGCTTCCATAAAATAAGAAGAATATGCAGATTAATAAGACGACGAAAGCTAAAATTAAACTTTCAGAGTGCATTTGTCCCATGAAATTGACGAGAACTGCACCAAATAGTATTGGTAATTGAGCTGCTATTGCCCAACGTGTTAATAATCCAAAAATAATCATGATACCGCCAATCATGTGGGCAGGAGCAATGTAATGCAGCATAAACATACCTCCGCCAAATTTATCTATAGGAGAAATTAAATCATGCAGGTATTGAATATTAGTGACAAATGATACACCTTTCATAAATAAAAATCCACCCAAAACAATACGTACTAAATCAACTGGTAAATAAGTGTGCGAATTCGCCCATTTATTTAAACTTTTTACATTTTCCATGATGCTGTGTGATTAGAAATTATATACTAAGTTACTAAATTTTAGTATGATATGTATTTTTAACAGCCTGAAATTGAGTTTTTTACTATTTTTTTAACGTGTTTTGAGAATTCTTAAATGACTATACTTGTATTACACCTAAATTAAATGGTTTTTGAATAGGAGCATGGTTTGCTGCTTCGATGCCTAAGGAAATCCAATTACGAGTCTCTAAAGGGTCAATTATTGCATCTGTCCAAAGTCTTGATGCTGCATAATAAGGCGAAGTCTGCTCATCGTATCGGGCTTTTATTTTGTTGAATAATTCGGTTTCTTTTTCTTCGTCTACCAGTTCTCCTTTTGCTTTTAGCGAAGAAGCTTCAATTTGTGCCAATACCTTTGCAGCCTGTGTACCGCCCATAACGGCGAGTTCGGCACTTGGCCAGGCAAAAATTAATCGAGGGTCATAAGCTTTTCCGCACATGGCATAATTTCCTGCTCCATAAGAATTTCCGACAATAACTGTAAATTTAGGAACAACAGAATTACTTACGGCGTTTACCATCTTGGCTCCGTCTTTTATAATGCCGCCGTGCTCTGATTTTGAACCGACCATAAAACCTGTTACATCTTGAAGGAATACTAATGGAATTTTTTTCTGATTGCAATTGGCTATAAATCGGGTTGCTTTATCTGCGCTGTCTGAGTAGATCACGCCGCCAAACTGCATTTCGCCTTTTTTGGTTTTTACCACTTTTCGCTGGTTAGCAACAATACCGACTGCCCAGCCGTCTATTCTGGCGTAGCCTGTAATAAGCGATTGACCGTAGCCATCTTTATAAGCTTCAAATTCCGAATTGTCGACCAAACGTTTGATGATTTCCATCATATCATATTGTTCAGATCTTGCTTTCGGAAGGATTCCATAAATTTCATTTGGATCTAAAGCAGGTTTTTCAGCTTTAATTCGGCTGAAACCAGCTTTATCATAATCACCAATTTTGTCTACTATATTTTTGATTTTATCTAACGCATCTTTGTCATCTTTAGCCTTATAATCGGTTACTCCAGAAATTTCACAATGAGTTGTCGCTCCGCCTAAAGTCTCGTTGTCAATAGTTTCTCCAATTGCCGCTTTTACCAAATAACTTCCGGCAAGGAAAATACTGCCGGTTTTGTCTACAATTAATGCCTCATCGCTCATGATAGGAAGATAAGCGCCACCCGCAACACAGCTTCCCATTACGGCAGCAATCTGCGTAATTCCCATACTGCTCATTTGAGCATTATTTCTAAAAATGCGGCCGAAGTGTTCTTTGTCTGGAAAAATTTCATCCTGCATTGGAAGATAAACTCCAGCGCTGTCTACCAAATAAATAATAGGGAGTCTATTTTCCATTGCAATTTCCTGTGCCCGTAGGTTTTTCTTTCCTGTAATCGGAAACCATGCTCCAGCTTTTACTGTTGCATCATTGGCAACCACAATACATTGTTTCCCTTTGATGTATCCAATTTTTACGACAACGCCTCCCGAAGGGCATCCACCGTGCTCTGCATACATTCCTTCGCCGGCAAAACCACCAATTTCAATACTTTTTGAATTGTCATCCAATAAATAAGCAATTCTTTCACGAGCAGTCATTTTGCCTTCGGAATGTAATTTTTCGATTCTTTTTTCGCCTCCGCCTAGTTTTACTTTGGCAAATTTTTGTTTTAATTCAGAAAGGAGCAGTTTATTGTGATCTTCGTTTTTATTGAAGTTTAAATCCATAATATAGTATTGATTTTGTAAAATAGTGTTGGCTAATTTACAAAATCAATTGAAATAAAAGGGTTGCTTTATGAATTAAGAAATAGTTTGCAAAAGTTTTTTTTACTGCGTTTTTCAAAAGTCGCGAGAGAAGGATTACTCAATTATTTTTCTTTATTTTGTTGTTTCATACTAATTAGTATTTTTTATGTCAAAAGCAGCTAATACACGATTAAACATTCTTCATAAAGCATTTGAATTGATTTATACCAAAGGCTATCAGACCACTAGTATTGATGAAATTATTGCTACAACTCAAGTTACAAAAGGTGCATTTTATTACCATTTTAAAACTAAAGACGAAATGGGTGTTGCTATTATTGAAGAAATTCTAAAGCCAACTATGCAGGAGCATTTCATAAAACCAACAGAAGCTTCTCAGAATCCAATTGAAGATTTTTATAATATGATTTCTTATTTACTGCTCGAAGATCCTTTCTTGCAGGTAAAATATGGTTGCCCTGTTGGAAATCTTACACAGGAAATGACACCTTGGAATACCCGATTTAGTGATGCTTTAGCTGAATTGGTTTATCTATGGAAAGCAAGCATTATAAATTCAATTGAAAAAGGAAAAGAATCTGGATTGATTCGTAAAGATGTTACCGGCGAACAGGTGGCCTTTTTTATCTTGTCGGGTTATTGGGGAATACGAAATTTTGGCAAACTTCAAAATGATAATTCCTCATATCTGGTTTATTTAAAAGAACTTAAGATCTATTTGAATGGCTTGAAATAAAATTATTTTTCAAAAACATACCAATTAGTATGTTTTTAAATATATTTGCATTGTCTTAATCAAAAAACAATGTATCAAACTCTTTTAGTATTCCATTCTTTCATAAGATGGTTCGTAGTGGTAAGCTTGTTATATTCTATTTATATCGCTTACAAAGGTTATTCTCAAAAGCTTTCTTTTACCAAGAAAGACAACCTCGTCCGTCACTGGACAGCTACAATTGCTCATATTCAGCTTATTTTCGGAATATTAGTTTATGTGCAAAGTCCGATTGTGAAGTATTTCTGGAAAAATTTTAAAGAAGCAGTCCAAAATCTAGATGCAGCTTTTTTTGGAATTATTCACATTGCATTAATGCTTATTGCAATCGTCTTCATTACAATTGGATCGGCTTTAGCCAAAAGAAAACTTTCAGACGAACAGAAATTCAAAACTATGATTGTTTGGTTTTCTATCGCTTTAATCATCATTTTTATTGCCATTCCGTGGCCATTTTCACCTCTTGCCAACCGACCTTATTTAAGATAATATGAAAAACTTACTTCAAACAAATACTGGACGTTTACGAATTATTGGTTTCCTTGAAGGAACTACTCTTTTGATTTTACTTTTTATAGCAATGCCGATGAAATATGTTTTTGAAATGCCTTTTTTAACCAGACCAGTAGGAACGGTTCATGGTGCTTTATTTCTACTTTTTATTTTTAATACGATAAGTGTTGGAGTAGAGCAGAATTGGAAATTTAAAGATACCACGTGGAAAGTGCTTTTGGCTTGTATAATTCCGTTTGGCACTTTTTATATTGATGCTAAAATCCTGAGTAAAATTCAAAATTAAGGAACAGATGATTTTTATATTCAAAACAAATGTTGACAGTATTGCGAAAGTAAAGAAAGTGGCACCAAAGCTGAATAAATTGTTTCCAAATTCAAAATGGAATTTTGATCTCGAAGATTGCGATAATATTCTAAGATTTGAATCTAAAGAAGATATTATGGAAAAGGTTATTTTCTTATTGAAAGTAATTGGCTTTGAATGTGAAGCTTTATAAAACAAAAAACATCCGCAAAGGCGGATGTTTTTTATATATGTAATGTTTAATTTATTTTTTAATAGCGCAAGCCATTCTCTTTAATGTTGCCCACTGTTTTAAAGCATCACGAGCTTCAACAGCTGGATAACCAAGCATCGTTTTTCCTGCCGGCACATCACCTATAACACCAGATCCAGCGCCTACGATAGCTCCGTCTCCAATAGTTGTATGGTCTTTTATTGAAGCGCTTCCGCCAATAATAACGCCATTTCCTAAAGTTACAGAACCAGCCAAACCGCTGTTTCCTGCCATTATGCAGAACTTACCTAGTTTACTGTTGTGTCCAATCTGCACTAAATTGTCAATTTTGCAGCCATCTCCTAGAATGGTAGAACTAAATTTTCCGCGGTCAACACAAGAATTTGCTCCAATTTCAACTCCGTTGCCAATAATAACATTTCCGATTTGTGGAATTTTGACCAATCCTTTTTCTGTACAAGGACGAAATCCAAAACCGTCTGCGCCGATTGTTGCATTTGGATGAATAATACAATCGCTTCCGATATGGCAGCGTTCACGAATTACTGTTCCTGACCAAATAATAGTATTTTTTCCAATAGTTGATTCGTCTAGAATTGTAACATTTGGATAAATAACTGCATTGGCGCCAATTTCTACTTTTGGTCCGATATAACAGCCTGCACCAATTTTAGCACCTTCGCCAATGAGAGCTGTGTCATCAATAGTTGCAGTTCTGTGAATATTATTGTGAAAGATTGGAGTAGGAGGAGCAAAAAGCGCAAGAATTTGTGACATTGCCAAATCGGCATTTTTCACCTTAATAAAAGCGCGGTTTTCACCAGGTTCGATCGAAATGTCTTCATTTACGACAGCTATTGATGCATTTGATGTCGACCAGTATTTTTCGTATTTTTTATTTCCTATAAAAGAAATTTCTGAAGTTGTAGCTTTTTCTAATTGCTCTGTTGCGGTAATGCTTTGTGAAGTAGTGCCGTAAATTACGCCATTAATTACTTCATTAATTTCTTGAATTGAATACGATTTCATTGACAATTTAATAGACTAAGGGATTAATTTTTGCCAAATAAAATGAATTAGATTTTAATTACCTAATTAATTTTTTATGTTTCTTAATAAATATTTAAAATAGAAGTCTAAATATTACAAAATTAACATTTTAACTATTAAATTACTGAATGTTTTTTAATGTTTGGATTGCTGTAGATGTGTTTTTAAGGTGAAATTACGTTAGAATTCTATAAAAGAAAATAATTATTTAATTGATAAGTACTCACTTACATTTGATTTGTTAATTGTTTAAGTGGCTGATGATTAAAAAAAAGCGATTCACTTTGAAAGGAATCGCTTTTGAAAATTATTCTTTGATTTTTGATAATGAAACAGCATTTATGCAGTATCGTAAACCACTTGGAGGCGGTCCATCTGGAAAAACATGTCCTAAATGCGCATCACACACATTGCATGTTACTTCAACACGAATCATTCCGTATGATTTATCGGCATGGTAACCAATAGCATTTTCTTTAACAGGCTGTGTAAAAGAAGGCCATCCTGTTCCAGATTCGAATTTTTCGCTGGCATCAAAAAGAACCGTTCCGCAGCATTTGCATTCATAAATTCCAGGATCAAACAAACTGCATAATTCAGAACTAAAAGATCTTTCGGTTCCTTTTAAACGTGTTACCTGAAATTCTTCTGGAGTTAAAATTTGTTTCCATTCTTCCTCCGTTTTCTCCACTCTTTTATCAGGAGTTGGATTTCCTTTATTTGTAAAATGAATTACATCTGCCCATTTTATCATAATCTGTTTTTTTAGTTTCACGTTTAAAGTTTCAAGTTTCAGGTTTCAAGTTTCAGGTTTCAGGTTTCAAGTTTCAGGTTTCAAGTTTCAGGTTTCAAGTTTACTGTTACTGAAAACTGCGACTGAAAACTTTACTCTTCCTCTTTCTGTCCCATCATCATTAGATAGGCTTTAAGAAACGCATCAATATTTCCGTTCATTACGCCGTCAACATCGCTGGTTTCGTAACCTGTACGAACATCTTTTACTAATTTATAAGGCTGCATAACGTAGTTACGAATCTGCGAACCCCATTCAATTTTCATTTTTCCAGCTTCGATATCAGCACGCTGTGCTTGTTGTTTCTTCAATTCAATTTCATACAATTGAGAACGAAGCATCTGCATCGCACGCTGTCTGTTGTCTTGTTGAGATCTCGTTTCAGAACACTGAATCTGAATTCCAGTTGGTTTGTGAACCAATTGAACTTTTGTTTCAACTTTATTTACGTTCTGTCCACCAGCACCACTCGAACGAGAAGTTGTAATTTCGATATCGGCAGGATTAATGTCGATTTCGATACTATCATCAACTAATGGATAAACGTAAACCGATACGAAAGAAGTATGACGTTTTGCGTTACTGTCAAAAGGAGAAATTCGGACCAATCGGTGAACACCATTTTCGCCTTTTAGATAGCCAAAAGAATAATCACCTTCAAATTCTAACGTTACGGTTTTAATTCCAGCAACATCACCTTCCTGAAAGTTAAGCTCTTTGATTTTGTAACCATAGCTTTCTCCCCACATCATATACATACGCATCAGCATTCCTGCCCAGTCACAGCTCTCAGTTCCGCCGGCTCCTGCAGTGATTTGTACTACAGCGCTTAAGCTGTCACCTTCATCAGAAAGCATGTTTTTAAATTCGATGTTTTCAATATGCGATTGTGCCGTATTATATTGTTCATCCAACTCTTCGACAGAAAGTTCACCTTCTTTATAAAAGTCGTAAGCCAGCTGTAATTCATCTGTAAGAGATACGGCTTTGTCATAATCTTCAATCCATTTTTTCTTGTTTCGAAGATTTTTTACAATGTTTTCGGCGTCTTTAGGATTGTTCCAGAAATCTGGTGCAAAAGTTTTTTCTTCTTCGTTTGCAATTTCGATTAGCTTGGCATCAACGTCAAAGATACCTCCTCAACGCACCAAGGCGCTCCACAATACCTTTTACTTGTTCGGCTGTTGTCATAAATTAATTAATTGGTTTTATATGTTTTTTAGAATTATTACGTTAATTTGGTCTATAGAAACTAGCAAGTTAAATTTTACTAAAACTTGCTCAGAATAACTATTTGTAATACGTAATTTTGCATACAAAAATAAGATATAGTTTTTAGAATATGGAAATAAATTTAATCAGCGATACCATAACAAAGCCTACTTATGAAATGCTGCAGTATATGTTTAACGCTCATGTTGGCGATGATGTATACAAACAGGACCCTACGGTGATTGAATTGGAAAATAGAACAGCAGAATTTTTTGGTATGGAAGCTGGACTTTTCTTTCCGTCTGGAACTATGGCAAATCAAACTGCTATTAAACTGCATACACAGCCGGGCGAGCAGTTAATTGCTGATAAATATGCGCACGTGTATCATTATGAAGGTGGAGGTGTTTCTTTCAACAGCGGTGTTTCCTGCTGTTTATTAGATGGTAAACGCGGTATGATTACGGCAGCACAAGTAAAAGCAGCGATAAATGATCCAGAGTTTTATCACAGCCCATTAACAAGTTTGGTTTGTGTTGAAAATACGACCAACAAAGGAGGCGGTGCCTGCTACGAATTAGAAGATTTAAGGGAGATAAAAAAGGTTTGTGATGCCAATAACTTGAAATTCCATTTGGACGGCGCCAGAATCTGGAATGCATTGGTTGCCAAAAGACAAAATCCGAAAGAATTTGGAGCTATTTTCGACACTATTTCAGTTTGTTTATCTAAAGGTTTAGGCGCTCCGATAGGTTCAGTTTTGCTGGGTAGTAAGGCTGATATTCATAGAGCGTTGAGAATCAGAAAGATATTAGGGGGTGGAATGCGTCAGGTTGGATATTTGGCGGCAGCTGGATTATACGCTTTGGCTCATAATATCGAAAGACTGGCAGAAGATCATCGCAGAGCCAAAGAAATTGCTAAAATCCTAAGCACAAAACCTTGGATTGCATCAATTGAACCTGTGGAAACTAATATTTTGATTTTTTCGTTAGCCGAAGGTTACAGCGATCAATTATTAATCGAAAAATTAAAACAAAAAAATATACTAATAAGTTCATTAGGACATAATAAACTTAGAATTGTTACGCATTTAGATTACAAAGAAGTAATGCATACTTATGTGTTGGAAACGCTTTCGAAGTTTTAGGAGAAAGGTGCAAAGGCTCAAAGGGGCATAGGTTTAAAACAAAAAAAGACGCACAATGCGTCTTTTTTTGTTTTTATTAAAGTTGTTAGAGAAAGTAAAAAGCCTTTGAGCCTTTGCAACTCTGAACCTTTGCACCTTATTTAAACAAATTATCCATTCCAGGAATAGAAGGCATATCCATTCTCGCTACCGCGTCTAATTCTCTTTCGTTTACATCTGTAGCTTTTTCGATTGCTTTGTTTAAAGTAACAATCAAATAATCTTCTAATTGCTCTTTATCTTCTAAAAGAGAATCATCAATAGAGATCGATTTTATCTTTCTGCTAGCTGTAATAGTAATTTTCAATAATCCGTCAGCGCTTTGTTCATCAATCAAAACAGTATCTAAACGCTTTTTTGTATCTTCAATTTTTTGCTGGGTTTCTTTAAGTTTGCCCATCATTCCCATTAAATCCATTTTTGTTGATTTTTTAAATTATTTCAGACAAAATTAGTATATTGCTGTGTTAATTCAATAGAATATTTTATGAAAAAATTAATTTTGTTCTGTTGTGTTTGTAGTATTTTTGCGTCTTCATATTTAAAAATTAATGCTCAGTCAATGCAAAATGATATATCGGCTCCAAAGGCCAAAATAATTCCAAAAACATTAAAAAAACACAAAGAATCTAGAATTGACAACTACTTCTGGCTTAACGATAGAGAAAATTCAGAGGTAATTGATTACTTAAATCAAGAGAATTCTTATTACGAGAGTATGACCTCTCATACCCAAAAATTAAAAGAAAGTCTATTTGAAGAAATGAAAGCAAGAATTAAAGAAGATGATTCTTCGGTTCCTTATTTCTATAATGGATATTTTTATGTTACGCGTTTTGAAACCGGGCAGGATTATCCAATTTTTGCCAGAAAAAAAGGAAGTCTTTCTGCAGAAGAAGAAATACTGTTCAATTGCAACGAAATGGCAAAAGGACATGCGTATTTTAAATTGGGAGGTTTAAGCATTAGTCCAGATAATAAATTTGCCAGTTTTGGAGTAGATATCATTGGAAGAAGAATTTACACCATTCAAATCAAAAACTTAGAAACAGGCGAAATTTTAGCAGATAAAATAGAAAATGTTACAGGAGCTTCGGTTTGGGCAAATGATAACAATACTATTTTTTATGTAAGACAAGATCAGGTAACGCTAAGAGCAGATAAAGTTTTTAAACATAAATTAAATACAGAATCTGAAAAGGATGTTTTGGTTTTTGATGAAGTTGATGATACTTTTAATGTGTCAATCAGCAAAGAAAAATCAAGAAAATACATTGTGATTGGTTCTGGAAGTACTTTAACGACAGAATATAGAATTCTTAATTCGAATAATCCTGATGGAGAATTTACTGTTTTTCAACCACGCGTTCGCGGATTAGAGTATAGTATTTCTCATTACGAAGATTCGTTTTATATTTTGACAAATAAAGATAAAGCGACTAATTTTAAGTTGATGAAAACGCCTGAAGACAAAACAGGAAAGAAAAATTGGGTTGATCTTATTCCGCACAGAGAAGATGTTTTGTTGGAAGATATCGAAATCTTTAAAAACTATTTAGTTGTAGAAGAACGTTCAAACGGATTAAATCATATTCGAATCATGCCTTGGGGTGATGAGCCAGATTATTATCTTCCTTTTGGCAGTGAAACATATAATGCGTACACAACAACCAATGTTGATTTTGATACTGATATTTTGCGTTACAGCTATCAATCATTGGCAACACCGTCTTCTATAATTGATTTTAATATGAAGACTAAAACCAAAGAAATTTTAAAAGAGCAAGAGGTTTTAGGTGGAAAATTTGATAAAAACAATTACGTAGAAGAAAGAGTTTGGGCAACAGCCAAAGATGGTGTAAAAGTGCCAATTTCGATGGTTTACAGAAAAGGATTGGAGAAAAATGGTAAAAATCCGTTATTGCTTTACGCATATGGTTCATACGGAATTACAATGGATACTTACTTTTCTTCTACAAGATTATCGCTTTTAGACCGCGGATTTGTTTACGCGATAGCACATATTAGAGGAGGCGAGGACTTAGGAAGACAATGGTATGAAGATGGAAAACTGTTAAAAAAGAAAAATACCTTTACAGATTTCATCGATTGCTCTAAATTTGTAATAGACCAAAAGTATACTTCTCCTGAACATTTATATGCAGAAGGAGGATCTGCTGGTGGACTATTAATGGGAGTTATTGTAAATGAAGCTCCTGAATTATATAATGGCGTCATAGCTCAGGTGCCTTTTGTAGATGTAATTACAACGATGCTGGATGACAGTATTCCGCTTACAACTGGAGAGTATGATGAATGGGGAAACCCAAACAATAAAAAATATTATGATTATATGTTGTCGTATTCGCCTTACGATAATGTAAAAGCGCAAGAATATCCTAATATGTATGTTTCTACCGGCTTACACGATTCGCAGGTACAATATTGGGAGCCAGCTAAATGGGTTGCAAAATTGAGAGATTTAAAAACAAATAATAAACTTTTGTTTTTAGATACTAACATGGATGCAGGTCATGGCGGAGCTTCGGGACGTTTTGAGGCTTTAAAAGACTTAGCAAAAGAATTTAGTTTTTTATTAGATTTAGAAAAAATTAAAAGCTAATTAGAAATTTTTTGTTAAATTTGCAACCTATCAAGGTTAATTTAAAAAGGCCTTTGATTAACTATTTTTTTATGAAAGAAGAAATAACCGCTTATAATAATGTTTTAGAGTTAATAGGTAACACCCCGCTTATTAAGCTAAATAAAATCACCGAAGAGTTAGAAGGAAATTTCTACGCAAAGGTAGAAGCTTTCAACCCAGGTCATTCCTCAAAAGATAGAATAGCATTATATATTATTGAAGAAGCTGAGAAAAAAGGAATTCTTTCTCCGGGCGATACCATTATAGAAACCACATCTGGTAATACAGGATTTAGTTTAGCAATGGTAAGCATTATTAAAGGTTACAATTGTATTTTAGCTGTAAGCTCAAAATCATCCAAAGATAAAATTGACATGTTGAGAAGTTTAGGCGCCAAAGTGTATGTCTGTCCGGCTCACGTTTCTGCAGATGATGAAAGGTCATACTATAATGTAGCAAAACGTTTGCACGAAGAAACAAAAGGATCAGTCTACATTAATCAATATTTTAATCAGTTAAATATTGATGCCCACTACAACACTACAGGTCCAGAGATTTGGGAACAGACAAAAGGACAAATAACGCACTTAGTTGCTTGCAGCGGAACAGGAGGAACTATCTCAGGAACTGCAAAATTCTTAAAAGAAAAAAATCCAAATATTAGAATTCTAGGAGTTGATGCTTTTGGATCAGTATTGAAAAAATACCACGAGACAAAAGAGTTCGATACAAAAGAAATTTATCCTTATCGTATCGAAGGTTTAGGTAAAAATTTAATTCCGTCAGCAACAGATTTTGATATTATTGATAAATTCATGAAAGTAACCGACGAAGAAAGTGCTCACTCTGCAAGAGAAATCACTAGAAAAGAAGGTTTATTTGTTGGATATACTTCTGGAGCAGTAATGCAGGCCATTAAGCAATATGCTGAAGAGGGCGAATTTACAAAAGACAGTAATATTATTGCAATTTTCCCTGATCACGGTTCTCGCTACATGAGTAAAGTATTTAGTGATGACTGGATGAATGAACAAGGCTTCTTTGATAGTGTTAATGAAGAAGAAGTTCAAAAAATTGAATTCGTAAAGTAAAATTTAAATTACTTTTTTAAATATCAAACTCCATTCGTTTTGCGAATGGAGTTTTTTTTATGCCTTTATTAATATTTAAAACTTGAATATTTAGCGAAACAGCGTATTTATACGTAAGAAATTATTAAATTGGTTAAATTTAGAATAGTATTTTAAGAATATTATTAAAATTTTAAAAATGTTGTTTGACGATAAAAATGATCAAATTTGGTCATTTTAACGAGTATTTATGTAAGTTATCGGAAATATTTTTGCTCCCATTTGTAATAATCTAGTTTAGCAGTATTAAAATGACACCAGTTATTTAATCCCTAAAATCTACTATTATGAAAAAATTACTGCTCACTTTTTTGTTTGTAAGTTATTTGAATGTAAATGCACAGACACCAATTCAGGAATTTAATTTTAATGGAACTTTAAACAATACTGCTAATACCACTTCATTTATAGGTATTAATAATTTCGTTGCCGATAGGGCAGGAGATATTAAAGGAGCTCAACGATTAAATAATAAAGCGTTAGAAGCTGTAATCGACAATTTGCCGCAGGGTAAGAACCCCAGAACAATTAGTTTATGGATAAAATTCAATGATATTTCGAATGCGAATTATATTTGGGGGTACGGAAACGCGTATAATGCGCAGTATTGCGGTTTGCTGCATCAAGGAACGTCTTCTTCTAATTCGGACTTAAGTTTAGCAGCCTGGGGTGCCTCAAATGATGTGATAGTTTCTACACCGCTTGAAAAAAATGTTTGGTACAACTATACGATTACATATGAAGGAGCAACCTCCAGAATATATCGTGACGGAAAGCTATTGAAATTTTTAGAAGGAATGACACGATCTACAAATGGAAATATTTTTAGATTGGGAGAAATTAATACTACAATCGGAATTAACGCTGATATAGACGATTTAAAGATTTATGATGTAGCTTTGACAGCTAAGCAAGTGAACGAGCTTTATGAGAGCGGAAAACCAGTTGTTTCGCTTGCAGGAGCATCTGTAAAGGAAACAACAGATACAAAGTCTATAGCTAAAGGGAAAACAGGTTCTAAACCAAGTGGAGCAATCATAACTTCAGGCGAAGTTAATGGAACTTCGAAAAGTATAGAAATTTATTCTCAAGGTCAAAAGATAGTAGGAAATAATGTGATGAATATTAATGATCTTCCAGAGGGAACTTATTTATTGAAAATTACAAGTGCTCCCGCCAAGAAAATTACTTCAAAATAAATAGCTTTTATTTAGTTTTTAATGTTAGTTACTTTTTGCATTGCGTAAGCAATAGAATTTTTTGAAATAGTAAGTGAAAAGCCTTTTGAGGTATTCAGAAGGCTTTTTATGTTTTTGAATAGTTCTAATTATGTTTTTACAATAATTGCAGAAAGAAATGATTTTTTTTATTTTGTGAGAATTATGTATTTATGTGTAGGAATCATTTGGTGATGCTGAATTAAAATCATAGTTTTAACAAAATTTGTAAAAAAATAACTGAAAAATTAAAATTATAAGTTGAGGTTATTTAAAGCTTGCTATCAAATTAAATTATCTTAAACTCAAAAATATTCTGATAGATGAAAAAAATATTACTCACTTTAATGTTTGTAAGTTTTTTAAATACCAATGCACAAAATCCTGTTCAGGAATTTAATTTCAACGGAAATTTAAACAGTGCAGATAATTCAATCTCCTTTTTAGGAGCGCCTGTTTTTGTAAATGACAGAATGGGCAGTCCTAAAAGTGCTTTACGTCTTACCAATAAATCTTATCAGGCCGTTGTAGGCGATCTCCCGCAAGAGAACAAACCTAAAACTATATCTGTTTGGGTGAAATTTAATGCCATAAATACGGCAAATTATATCTTAGGGTACGGTACTGCAGCAAATGGACAGTATTTTGGGTTAATTCAGCAGCCTGCAGCCTCAGGAAGTTCTGATTTAAGCTTGGTGGGCTGGGGAGATGCAAATAATGTTGTAGTCTCTGTGCCTCTGGCAAAAGATATCTGGTATTTTTATAGTGTAACTTATGACGGGAATGTTTCAAAAATCTACCGTAATGGGGAATTATTAAAATCGATAGAAGGAATTCAGCGTTCGGCAAAAGGATATATTCTGAATATTGGAAAACTAAACACCTCTACCAGTATTAATGCTGATATTGATGATATTAGATTGTATAGTGTTGCCATGACAGATGAGCAGGTTAGGGAAGCCTACAACAGCTCGAAGGCAGCTACAGCTATTACCGTTTCACCAGGAGCTGTTAAACCTGTAAAGGCATCTGATCCCGTTGTAGCTTCTTCTTCGAATGAAATAAACAAAGCGATTAAAAACATTGAGGTTTTCTCGCAGGGTAAAAAAATAATGGACTCCAACGGATCTAATATAGCCGATCTTCCCGAAGGAACTTATTTGATTAAAGTTACCAATGGTTCTTCAAAAAAATAAATCGCATATTTTATAATAAACAAAAACCTTCTGAATTTCAGAAGGTTTTGTTTATTATCTTTTTTTCTGCTGACCAGGAGCATAAGCTTTAGCGCTTTTATCTCCATTCATTTTTTTCGCTTGTCCAGGTGGTATTTTTTTACCTGAAGTTGGACGGCCGCTAGTGTGTACATGAGTACTACAGCTGATTACACTCAATACTAAGAACAAAAGTACTAGTACTACGACAGCAATTCGGGTGATTTTTGATGTTTGCATTTTTAGTTTATTTTTTTTGAGGTCTTGCAAATATAATCCAAATGTTATATTTGGATGTATTTAAACTTAGTTTAAAATGACTTTAAATAAATTAAAACTTCTATTTGCAGAGTTTTATGTAATTTGCTCTACAATAAATTTAAAATTTTTATTGTACTAAGTTAATCAAAACAAAAAAGCTCCAGAAAAATCTAGAGCTTTAGTATCATTTACAGAAATAAAAGATTATTCCTCTTTCATTGTATGATAAACGTTCATTACGTCATCATCCTCTTCGATTTTTTCGATTAATTTTTCAACGTCAGCAATTTGAGCTTCAGTTAATTCTTTTGTGATTTGCGGAATACGCTCAAAACCAGACGAAAGAATTTCAAGACCTCTGTTTTCTAATTCTTTCTGTAAAGCACCAAAACTTCCAAAAGGAGCATAGATTAAGATTCCGTCTTCATCTTCAAAAACTTCTTCCGCACCAAAATCAATTAATTCTAATTCTAGTTCCTCAGCATCAAGACCATTATTGGCGATTCTGAAATTACAAGTGTGGTCAAACATAAACTCAACAGAACCTTGAGTTCCCATTGTTCCATTGCATTTGTTGAAATAACTGCGAATATTTGCTACAGTTCTGTTATTGTTGTCAGATGCTGTTTCAATTAAAATGGCAATTCCGTGAGGAGCGTATCCTTCAAACAAAATTTCTTTATAGTTGGCAGTATCTTTATTACTTGCATTTTTTATCGCGCGCTCCACATTGTCTTTCGGCATGTTGGCAGCTTTCGCGTTTTGTATAACAGCTCTTAATCTAGAATTGGCGTCTGGGTTCGGACCGCCTTCTTTAACAGCCATTACGATATCTTTACCAATTCTGGTAAAAGTTTTGGCCATTGCAGACCAGCGTTTCATTTTTCTTCCTTTTCTAAATTCGAATGCTCTTCCCATTTCTAATTTTTAGTTTTGAGTTGCAAAAATACGGTTATTCCTTATTTTTCCAAAAACAAAACTGTTCTTTTTTATTTCAGATTTCAAGTCCCGTGCGTTGTGCTGAATTTAACCGCAAAGTTCGCAAAGTTTTTTTCTTTAAAGCTATGTTTATAAACACAAAGTTCGCAAAGCTTTATCAACATAAAGCTTTGCGAACTCTTTTTATTTTATAATATCACTTAAAAATTTCTTTGTGTCTCGAGGCTTCGGGATTGCGTAAATCTTTGCGGACTTTGCGGTTAAAAAAAGATTCTTTAGCGGTTAACCCTGAATTTATGATGCAAAATCAAAAAACAAAATTGCGTTGCGCTGAATTTAACCGCAAAGTTCGCCAAGTTTTTTTTCTCTAAAGTTACGTTTATAAACACAAAGTTCGCAAAGCTATATCAACAAAAAGCTTTGCGAACTCTTTTTGTTTTATAATATCACTTAAAAATTTCTTTGTGCACTTTGCGTAAATCTTTGCGGACTTTGCGGTTAAAAAAAAGATTCTTTAGCGGTTAACCCTGAATTTATGATGCAAAATCAAAAAACAAAATTGCGTTGCGTTGAATTTAACCGCAAGGTTCGCAAAGTTTTTTTCTTTAAAGTTGCGTTTATAAACACAAAGTTCGCAAAGCTATATCAACAAAAAGCTTTGCGAACTCTTTTATTTTATAAAATCACTTAAAAATTTCTTTGTGTACTTTGCGTAAATCTTTGCGGACTTTGCGGTTAAAAAAAAGATTCTTTAGCGGTTAACCCTGAATTTATGATGCAAAATCAAAAAACAGAGTTGCGTTGCGTTGAATTTAACCGCAAAGTTCACCAAGTTTTTTTCTTTAAAGTTGCGTTTATAAACACAAAGTTCGCAAAGCTATATCAACAAAAAGCTTTGGGAACTCTTTTTATTTTATAATATCACTTAAAAAATTTCTTTGTGTACTTTGCGTAAATCTTTGCGGACTTTGCGGTTAAAAAAAGCGGTGAAACCTGAAACAAAAACTACTTACTCCCGCCATTAAATTCATTAATGATATTTACGGCTTCGTTCAGGTAAGGATTAGTTTTAAGATTGTCCATCTGATCTTGGTTTATCGTCTTATCCGTTGGATAAGCGCCTAGTAAAAGCTGATTAACACTAGAATTATAAACATCCAGCGGATTATTTTCGTCATTAAAAGTATTGATCTCTGTCCAAAGTGCGTCTAAATTCTTCTTTTGTTTAAAAACCGCATCTAAAGTCATCGGAATCTCAGCTTTAGGTGTGTTTACAAGTTTGTCAATTTTAAGATTAATCTTTTTTATGTTGTTAAAGAAATAATTATCGGCCAGTCTGTCAGAACTGTTTTTCGCAATTTTGTCGATTAAATTTCGTTTAACATAGGTTTTGTATTTTAAGAAAGGCTCAATACTGTCATTTTTAATCGCAGTCGGAAAGTCACTTTCTTTCTGATATATATCTTCATAGAATTCCGGCAGTACAACATCTGGTTTTACACCCATATATTGATGGCTTTTTCCCGTAATTCTGTAAAATTTATTAATAGTTATTTTTAGGAAATCTGTGTTTTTTTCTTCGTCAAGCGAAAGAATCGTCTGCATCGTTGCTTTTCCTAAAGTACTGCTTCCTAATAACAATGCACGATTATAATCCTGCATTATAGAGGAGAAAAATTCACTGGCAGAAGCCGTATTACTATTTACCAAAAGGACAATTGGACCTCTGTATATCACACCTCTAAAAGGATCGCTAATTACTGTTTTTTCTTTTTTATTGTCAACCACCACCGAAAGCGGCCCGTAATCTACAAACATACCAGCCAGTTTTATAGCCTCTTCCATAGAACCTCCACCGTTGTCAATTAAGTCAATTACAAGTCCTTTTATGTTGTCTCTTTCCAATTTTACAACCTCTCTGGCTACATCATCAGCACAGCCTTTTCGACTATTACCATCCAAATCCGCATAAAAACTTGGGATTTTTATATAGCCAATTTTACTGTCTTTGCCGATTATAAAACTAAAGACCGAATTATCCTCGTCTTTCATGACTTGTTTCTCGATGTAAACATCAAAACTTTTTCCAGAATTGCGCTTTAAAGTAAGTGTAATATTTCTATTCGTTTCCGATAAAATCATCGTAGAAATAGATTCTAACGAAGCACAAGAAACCTGCAAAGTTTCTTTTTGATTGGAAATAGAAATAATCTGATCGCCTTTTTTTATTTGTCCCGTTTGATAGGCAGGACCATTCGGATCTAATTCATCAATTATAATTTCATTCTTCTCATTCAGATTAACTGTCATTCCAAGAGACAAATGTTCTTTGGATAAAGAAGCCATGAAACTTGTCTTAGAGTCATCACTAAAATAAGCAGTATGCGGATCAAAATAAGTACAGAAAAAATTGTATAATTTCTCTTCCTGCTTTGTATTGGTGTCAAGTAAAGTATTAAAACGGCAGATTTCATTGGTAAGAATCTTGTTTTTTGAAACCAATTCGATCGATTTAAAATTCGACTTTATAGAATCTAAATTAGTACTCGTTTCGGCAATATCATCTAATATTTGATAGCGTAGTTTTTTTGTCCAGACTTTTTCTAAATCTTCTTTCTTTAAATAAAAATCAAACGATTTTTTGTAAAAACGAATCGTATCTTTTTTAGCATAATCTATTGGAGTAGTCTGAATCTTTTCTAATACTTTTTTAGTTCTTACCAGTCCGTTTACGTATTTCGCTTTAATATCGGTAAGAAAACTGCAGTCATTTTTCAGAATTAAATCATCTAAATTATAGCGGTACTTAGAAGCGAGTTCGTCATATTCAACTTTTAAGAGGATATTGCGAGAAGGGTCAAGTTCGTTTATAAGATTATCAAAAACAAACATAGAAAGACTGTCATCAACAGGTTTAGGTCTTAGATGTTCAGCTTGAATCAGCGCATTTATTTTGTTTAATATTTCACAAGTTTCTGCGCTGTTCTGACCAAAAAATACTGTTGAAGTCAGTAAAAGTAGGAGTAGTGAAATTTTTTTCATAAATGGAAATTCATCGTTTAGATTAAAGTTACACTTAATTTTTTACAAATAGTAGTCTTTTTACTAAAATATCGACGACGAAAAACTTTTATCTATGAAATGCATAAATTGGTAATTCTCAGGCATTACCTTTTAGTACTAATAAAAAAAATGCATTACCTCAAAAAGTAATGCATTTTTAAATTATTGTAGTCTAAAAAATTATTTCTTGTAAAACGGAAGTTTAACCACTTTAGCAGGAACATCATTTTTTCTAATTCTTATAAAAATATCACTGTCAACAGCGCTGTTAGGCACTGTAACGTATCCTAAACCAATTCCTTTATTCATAGAAGGAGACATAGTTCCAGAAGTCACAATTCCGATTACAGCTCCAGAACCATCTACGATTTCGTAATCGTGTCTTGG
The DNA here is from genome assembly GCF_003312915.1 of Flavobacterium fluviale. Taxonomy (NCBI): domain Bacteria; kingdom Pseudomonadati; phylum Bacteroidota; class Flavobacteriia; order Flavobacteriales; family Flavobacteriaceae; genus Flavobacterium; species Flavobacterium fluviale. The sequence goes on from NZ_CP030261.1 coordinate 2,709,831, forward strand.
CACCGCACGCTCCTGCATTTCAAAAGCAACCAATTTTTTAGTAACACCTGCTTCTTTTTGTTTTTTCAAGCTCTCAGAATTGGTAAAATCCTTTGTAAATTTAGTGATCCATCCTAAACCAGCTTCAAGTGGAGAAGTCGTATCATTAATATCATTTCCGTACAAACAGAATCCCATTTCTAGACGCAAAGTATCACGCGCTGCAAGACCAATTGGTTTAATTCCGAAAGACGCACCAGCTTCAAAAACTTTATTCCAAACCTGTTCTACTTCGCTGTTTTTGCAGTAAATTTCAAATCCTCCAGAACCAGTATATCCTGTAGCAGAAATAATTACATGCTCAATTCCGGCAAAATCACCTACTTCAAAATGATAATAAGGAATCGATGCTAAATTTACAGAAGTCAAAGCCTGCATAGCCTCAACTGCTTTTGGCCCCTGAATAGCCAATAATGAATAATCATCAGAAAGATTTTTCATTTCAACACCCAAATCATTATGAGACGAAATCCAGTTCCAGTCTTTTTCAATATTGGAAGCATTTACAACCAATAAATATTGCTCCTCTTTCATTTTATAAATAATCAAATCGTCAACAATTCCGCCTTCATTATTAGGAAGACAAGAATATTGCGCTCTTCCAATAGTCAAAGTCGAAGCATCGTTTGAAGTCACTTTTTGAATCAGAGCCAAAGCATTTGGACCCGTTAACAAAAATTCACCCATATGCGAAACGTCAAAAACGCCCACACCATTACGAACCGTTTCGTGTTCAGCATTAACCCCTTCATAAGTAATAGGCATATTATAACCCGCAAAAGGAAGCATTTTTGCTCCTAAACCTTCATGTATGTGCGTAAGCGCAGTATTTTTCATTGTGTTGTTTTATAAAATTCAGTCGCAAATTTATTCAAAAAATATCGAAAAAAGATACTCTAAATTATAAATTTCGCAATGATTAGGAGCTATTTCCTGCTATCCGCTATATCTTTTGTTTTTTAAAGAAAAAAACAAAAGGATGCCGCTTCTATCAGGGCTAGGGCTGACAGTTTCAAAAGAACAATCATGATTTCGATTTTTTCCGTAATTTTATTATATAAAAGTATTCAAATGAAATCATCGTATTTAATTACAAAAGAAGAAATTCTGAAGTTATACAAACAAATAGATTCCAAAGCACATAAAGGAACACAAGGTCATGCGGTGATTATTGCCGGAAGTTATGGCAAAATAGGAGCAGCGGTTTTAGCTTCAAAATCCTGCCTAAAAACAGGCTGCGGACTCGTAACGACTTTTGTACCCAAATGCGGTTATCAAATTTTGCAGATTTCAATTCCAGAAGTGATGGTTGCAACCGATGAAAACGTTAATTTTATAACCAATATTCATCTGCCATTAATTCCGAAAGCAGTTGGATTCGGCCCAGGAATAGGCAAGGAACTCGGAACGCAAAAAGCTTTATTTGAGTTTTTAAGAGTCAATAAAGCGCCTTTAGTTTTAGATGCCGATGCATTGAATATCATTTCAGAAAATTTATCATGGTTAGAATTAGTTCCAGAAGACACGATTCTAACACCTCATCCAAAAGAATTAGAACGTTTGATTGGAAAATGGAATTCAGAATCGGAAAAATTTCAAAAAACGATTGCTTTTTCAGAAAAATACAAAGTCATTATCGTAATGAAAGGCGCGCCAACATTTATTATCAATAGAACTTCTGTCTACGAAAACACAACTGGCAACGCAGCACTAGCAACAGCAGGAAGCGGCGACACACTTACAGGAATCCTTACAAGTCTGCTTGCGCAAGGTTACGAACCCAAATACGCTTCAAAACTTGGAGTTTATCTTCATGGCTTAACAGCAGATCTTGCCTTACCTAAAACAGGTTATGAATCTTTTATAGCCTCAGATATTATTGAGAATTTAGGGAAAGCTTTTTTGGAGTTGCAAAAGTAGTTTAACCGCAAGGTTCGCTAAGGTTAACGCTAAGTTCGCAATAGATTCTACATAAAGCTTTGCGAACTTTGCGGTTAAATCTTGTCTGCATTGGTAAAAATCTAAAATCAAAAATTGTAAGTTTGTAATGTCAAAGATTAGGAACTTAGCAGCTCAGAACCTTAGCATCTTTGAATCTTAAAAAAAATGAAAAACAACTTCGATCTCAGAACGGTAAACGTCATGCGATATATAACGCCGCTGCGCGAAGGCGGTTCTTTACCCGCTTTGGCAGAAGCCGATGACGATTTTAAATACGTATTAAAATTCAGGGGTGCCGGACACGGCGTAAAAGCCCTTATAGCCGAATTAGTAGGCGGACAAATAGCAAAAGCTTTAAAATTGCAGCTTCCAGAATTAGTATTTGCAAATCTCGATGAAGCCTTTGGAAGAACAGAAGCCGATGAAGAAATTCAGGATTTGCTACAGGGAAGTCAGGGCTTAAATCTGGCACTCCATTTTTTATCTGGATCCATAACTTTTGATCCTGCTGTAACAACTGTCGATGCTAAATTAGCCTCGCAGATTGTATGGCTGGATGCCTATATCACTAATGTCGACAGAACTTTCAAAAATACCAATATGCTGATCTGGCATAAAGAATTATGGCTGATCGATCATGGAGCATGTTTATATTTTCATCATTCCTGGAACAATTGGGAACAACATGCTAAAAGTCCGTTTGCGTTGATCAAAGATCACGTTTTACTGCCTCAGGCTACGCTTTTAAAAGAAGTCGATGCCGAGTTTAAAGCAATTCTAATACCAGAAATTTTAGAAGAAATTGTCAATACAATTCCAGTTGACTGGCTGCAATGGGAAGATACGGATGAAACACCAGAAGGACTGCGAAATGTATATTTACAGTTTTTAAAGACAAGATTAGAGAATTCAGAAATATTTGTAAATCAGGCTCAGAATGCAAGATAATCACTTATACGAATATGCTGTAATTCGTGTTGTGCCAAGGGTAGAGCGCGAAGAATTCCTGAATATCGGAATCATTTTGTTTTGTAAAAAAGCCAAATATATAAAAGTACTTTTCCATCTCAATAAAGAAAAAATCCAAGCCCTTTCTGCCGATTTTGATATTGAACAATTAGAATGCAATCTGACCTCATTAGAAAAAATTACAAACGGAGCCAAAGACGGCGGTCCAATTGCCGAATTTGAAATTCCAGAACGTTTTAGATGGTTAACCGCGATTAGAAGTTCGGCAATTCAAACCTCAAGACCTCATCCGGGTTTGTGTCAGGATTTGGAAAAAACGATTCAGCGATTATTTGAAGAGCTCGTGTTGTAACTATTTTGAACCATATAAGTTATATAAGATAATTTAAGATTTAGCTTAAAAAGTAATCTCGCAAAGTCGCAAAGTTTTATTTTTCATGCATTATCCCCAATCTTGTCATTTCGAGGAACGAGAAATCTCCACAAGTAACTCCGTAAAGAGAATCCAATCTTTGTAGAGATTCTCGCGGAGATTTCTCGTTCCTCGAAATGACAAACTATATGGTTGCGTTATGATAAACTTCGCGACTTTGCGAGATTAAAAAAACTTAGCGTCTTTGTGCCTTCGTGGCAAACAAAAAAGCAAAACCATATAAACAATATAATACAATTTAAGACTAAAACTTAAATAACTTATATCACTTATATGGTTTAAAAAATAAAAACTAAACTAACTCATATTTTAAAATGAACCGCAGACATTACCGCCCAAAGTTGCTCCTGCATTTGCTGAAATATCAGCTTTAACAGCTGTTTTTGCCAATTTTACAATAGAATATGGCGGTGTAAATGCTGTACCACTTCCTGCTTGATTTCCTGTTGTATTAGTAAAAACATTATCACTTGCAGTTACGGCAGTAAATCCACTCATTAAATCGATTGGAGTTTTTACACCTTCAAAAACATTACTTTCTACGCGAATATTTGCTTCAAAACCAGCTGCAACGCATTTGTTGCTTACTGTACTGTTAAAGAAATTGTTTACCAAATGTACCTTTCCAAAACGAACTCTTGGCATTCTTTCTTTACAGCCTGGAGCCCACCAGCATCTTGCAAAAGTGATTCTCAACTTTCCACGGTCGCCAGTTGCACCGTCGCTAGAACCGATTAAGTTAGAATATCTGTGATCGTCTGATCCTCCAGAACCTCCTGCTTTTGGGGGTTTTAAATAATGGAATTTAGAATACGTAACCGAAATATAATCTGATTTGTTTTTGATGTCAAAGTTTCCGTCAACACCATCTCTAAATTCGCAGTGGTCAACCCATACATTGGTACATTCATCTAAGATGGCATTATCCCATCCGTCAGTATCGTAAGCGCCAGGACCTTCAAAAATTAGATTTCTAATGATGATGTTCTTGCATCTTTTAATGTTGATAATTCCAGAAGCATCTTTAGTTTGATTAGTCGAAACTAATTTTGCACCATTTGCTCCGTAAATCGTTTTTCCAGTCTGGTCTTGGAAAGACAATCTTGTTGTAATCGTAATAGTTCCAGAAACTTTGATCACTTTAACCGAAGTATTTTCAATAGCCGATTTCAACTGTGCATAGGTCGTTACAGTTGTTTCAGCAGATGATCCTCCGCCGGTTGTGCCTCCGTTTTGCGATGCCCATCCAGGAACCTCAGCGCAGTTTCCAATCTTTGCTGTTGGAGTGCTAGTTACGGCCTCGATTGTTGTTTCAGTACTTGCCTCTGTGCTTGTTGAAGCAATTTCTTCAGAATTACAGGCTGTAAATCCGAAAATCAATGTTAGTAGAAACATTGAAAGTGTTGATTTTAATTTCATAAGAGTTTGGGTTTTATAAAAATTTAATACCGCAAATCTGATTATAATTTGTAGGAAAAAAGTTGAACAAGTTCAAACTTTTAGAAAAAAATCTAATAAATATGTTTTTTTAACAGTTGTTAATTTACAAAAATGCATAAATAGCGTATTTTTACGTAATCGATTACATTCTTTAAGCCCCTAACAAAGAATGGATTGAAAACAAATTTATTCCTAAACAAAAACCACAAACGCATGTACAACCTACTACGAAAAAACATTGAGAGAAAAGTTCCGCTCACTGATGAGGAATGGAACATTATTGTTTCAAAAGCAGAGCTAATTAAACTCAAAAAAAATCAGTTTTTGCAAACTCAGGATTCCAACAACAGTTATGAAGGATTTATTTTAAAAGGCTCCTTTAAAACCTACATCTTAAATGAAAATGGAACAGAAACCGTAATTTTCTTTTCTTTTGAAAACGAATGGATGTGTGATCTCGAAAGTTTTTACCATCAAAAACCTACCACTTACAACATTAAAGCTATTGAAGACAGCGAAATTTTAGTAATCAGTAAAGTCAAGAAAGCACAATTGTTTGAAGAAGTGCCAAAAATCATGCAGTTCCATGTTCTAATGATCGAACGGGCAAATGTAGCAATTCAGCAAAGACTTTTAGATGTTTTGAATAAAACCTCAAAGCAGCGGTATCTGGATTTTAAAGACCGCTATCCGCAAAAAGTACAAAGTATTAACAATAAGAATTTGTCATCTTATTTGGGAGTTTCACATGAATTTCTCTCAAAGATTAAAAGAAAGGTATCTTAGTATAAAAGGGACAAAGGGACAGAGCTGCAAAGTTTTTTCTGTAGGGACACACTGCAGTGCGTCTAACGTTATGTGAAAATTGCGCAATTTGATAGCTTTATTCTCTTTTTATGTCATTTCGATCCCGAGGCTTCGGGAGAGAAATCTCCGCAAAGGGAATCCAATCTTTGTAGAGTTTCTCGCGGAGATTTCTCCTTCGTCGAAATGACAAACTGTACGGAAACTATATGGAAACTGCATAAAAAAAAAACTTTGCGACTCTGCGTCTTTGCGAGATTAAAATAAAAAAAAAACTTAACGCCTTCGCGGCAAAAAAACTTAAATGCTTTTCTCCAAATAGATAAACTCCAAAGGCACGTCAGAAATCGTAACGTGAATTTCACTTTCAGGAAAAGCTTCTCTTTCGCCTGTATCAACATAACCGCGACGTTTGTACCAAGCCACAAGTTCTTCACGAACCGAAATAACAGTCATAATAATACTCGACAATCCTAAAGTTTTAGCCTGATTTTCGGCTTCTGCCAAAAGCTTTTTTCCGATGCCGCTGTTCTGAAGTTCTGGCGAAACCGTAAGCATTCCTAAATACAATTGATGTCCTTTTTCAACCAATAAAACCGAACCAATAATCTTGTCATTTTCAGTAAATTTCAGAATCGTATTTTTTGGATCGAGAAAGATTTCGGTCATTTCGGCTTCGTCGGTTCTTTTTCCTTCTAATAAATGCGCTTCGGTTGTCCAGCCTTTTTTAGAAGTTTCTCCTCTGTAAGCTGAATTGATTAAGGTTGTTAATGCGGGAATATCTTCAAGTAATGCTTTTGTAATCATTATAATTTAAATGTATTTTGTATAAAATGAATTGCCTCCAGTTTGAACTGGAGAAACAAAATTACATTAGAAAATGGCTTTAGCCTAATCTTTTTATAGATCGCTGATTAAACAGATTTGCTTTCGCAAAAAACACTGATTTAAACGGATTTTTTTATTCAATAATAAATCTGTGTCTTCGTGATAACGAATCCGTAAAATCCGCGTCCAAAACTATATTTTTGAATTTCTTTGTGTTCACGAGCGGGAGACTCGCGCTAGCGAGGGGAGTTACTTGCTATTTTTTGTATATTTATAAAAGGCTTCAGAAGTATTGTTAACAAAGTCTACATGAGCATCGTAACTATTTTGATTAGAAAAATCAGAAATTAATGTTTGTGTTTTGTATGGATGAATAATTGTTCCAGGAATTCTATTATATACATTATTCAATTCCTCAACCAGAGTTTCGGATATTTTTTTTTCCTTAGAAATAAGAATATAAAAATAATACGAGTTTACAGAAACAGCCCAAATTATGAAATTTTCATTTTTAATTCCCACGTCTACGGTACCACATCTCATAGATGTAGGATATATTTTTATACCATTTGTAGTACAAGGAGTAATTATGTCTAATATTAGTATTACATTTCCCCAAGTTTCATTCCCATTAAGAATGAAATGCTTAAAATTTTCAAAATAGTTATCTTCACTATTGATTGTTCTCGAAGAATTATAAATGATTTTTAATAAATTTCTTAGAAGTAAATCGTAATTATATTCAAAAATAAACTGCTTCTTTTCTTCATGAAAGTCTTTAAAAGATTTATCATAAAGAGAACAAAAATAAGAATCGAGCTTTGATAGTTTTTCGTTATTGCATTTGGAGCAAACGTCAGAAACGACAAGTTCTGATGTAACAAATTTGTCTTGGCTACCAATATATCTAAATGTTAGGTTTGGCATTCTTGTAATTAAACATCTAGGCCAAATATGTTCCTTCGTAAGTTTGGTTTTTGTATCACAATATGCACATTTTTTCATTGAAAACTAGTTATTCTATCAAGTTTCTCTTGGATGTCAGAGATATTATTTACATCGAAATCTATTAATTTTTCTCGCAAATAATTTACTTTAATCAAATTAAATTTTGCTTTGTAAAAAATCTGTAGTTTAAGTTTTTTTTGGACTTTAGGATCGGAATTCATAATTGGTAGCCTTAAGAATAATTGTTCATAAGTATTATAAAGAGCAAAAAAATAAAATAAGGGAATACTTAATGTAGAAAGTACTACTGGTAAAATCAATGAATTCATATTATGAACTGAAAAGAAATTATGATAATCTTGAAATGATTTATAAACAGATAGTGCAAAATAAGTTAATCCTGTTATTGCGATAATGTTTGATAGAAATTTTGTTGTGATTTCATTTTTAATATCTAATTCGGAAAATGATTTTAATAAGCTTATTATTAAAAGAATGGGAAAGATCAAAAACTCAATCCAAAAATTGAAAGTATATAAATTTGATACAAACTCAAGAAATAAAGTTAGTTTGAAGATTTCATTTAAAAGTTCAATGAAAAAATTATTGTTATATGCTTTATCTATTTTAAAGAAAGTCACAATTGCGAAGGTAATGAACCATAGTATTGAATCTTTTAAAAGAGTAAAATCCCATAAGCCAAAGAAATTTAAAAAATATAAAAAACAGATAGAATATAATATCATAATTAAATAACCAGCTGAAAGTTTCGAAGCGAAAAAAGCTCCAATCAATCTTGTAAATGAATCACCTAATTTAACTTTTATAAGTAAAAATATTACAATAATTACTCCCCAAATTATTAAAGCAAGTTCTCTTGTTGAAAATATTTCTTGTAATTTTTCCATAATTTATGATGCAAAACTATTCTTTGAAATCCATTTAATCATATTTTTATAAAAATTAGAAATTACCGTCCTATGATCATCTTCAAATATAGTTCTATCTATTACTTTTATTTCTTTAGTATGATTAATTAAGCGCGCAATGATTTTGAATAATAATGGATCTACTTTTTCAAGTTTATTTAAATCCGAAGAATAATCAAAATCTTCATTAGGATCGCATAAAACACTAACTAATCTTCCAACATATGCATCAATCATTTTTAAATTAACTTTTTTTCCAACTTTGTAATAGTTATTAAATTGTGTAATTTCTTCTTGAGAACATTTATACTGATTATAATCTTTGACAAATTTTTTTCTATCAAATCCAAGCTCGAGATAAATTGGCAACATTTTTACATGATCAAGACAATTTCCAATATGTTCAATTAATTGTAATGTAAGGTTTTCTGAAAGTATTTTACTTTGAGTGAATGTTAATTTTAAAGAACTTGTAAAATATAAATCTTTGATAGTCATATAAACATGGAGCATTTCGTGAGTGAATGAATCTTTACAAAGATTACTTTTATCTATGAAAAATGTAACGGAATTATTTATGCTATATACTCCATATTCATTGTCGGAAGATTCTGCATATTCAATATTGAATTTTTGATTTATTTCATCCCACAATTTTTGATTTCTTATATCTAAAAGCTCAATCATATTTCTTCATCTTCTATAATTTCTTCACCTATACGATATTTAAACTCACCGTCAATAATTACATATTCATGAGCATTTCGCATTATTTTCTGTTGCAAATCAAAATTTTGTTCATCACTGACAAGATGAATCATATTGGATTGTAAACTTCTTAATTCGTTTGTTTTATCATCAGAATCCTTAAAATGTAAATAAATTAAATAATCAGGATTTAAGGGGAAATAAACTTCACTTTCTTTTGTCATAAATTCAAATTTTCTAGTTCTGTTTTCTAAAACTATTGGATTGTCAGTTGTGAACCACGGCTTTCCTTCTTGAGATTTTAGAATTACAATTTCATAGTTCCCTATTCTACGCAATAAATATTCTTGAAAAAATAATAGAGCTCTATTTATAATATCATCTGAAGGATTATCTGCCATTACTCTATAAAAGTCTTTTTGAATTAATTCTTCTAGACTTTCCGCTCTATGAGCACAGATCATTTTTAAAACATTTTCTTTCGCGTCTGAGTTTAATAAAAATAGCAAGTTTGAACGCCATTCATTGGAACGTGCGATAAAATTTGGAATTAATTGTAATAAAATTGCCTGTGATTTTTCACTTAATTTATTTTCTGTTTCAAGATCATTAATAATTTCCAAGTAAACATTCTCAATGTCACAATTTAAACTTTCAAATAATCGTCCAATTTCTGGATTATCGCTTTTTATGTCGAAAATATTAGTTTGGGCTAAAAAACTTTTTATACTTTTTTGGCGAGTAAATTTTTCTCCGATTTTTAAAACGGAAACTTTGTACTGATTATTTAAAACATAACCAAACTGTTTTAAATAAACTTGGGGAATTATATGCTGATTTTGATCTATTGGTTGCTTCATAAATTTTTTTTAAAAAAAGTAATACCAAACCTATTAAAATAATATCCAAAAAACTAGTTTTTATAAAACATTAAAATCCAAATATTTAAATTTAAATATTTGGATTTTAATGTTTTATAAAGTGATAAAATTACCCCAAGAAATCCTTCAACTCCTCATAAGTTCCAATCTTCACACTTACTTTATCCTCATTAATAACACTCTCAATTTGAGCAGGAATCGGAAGTGTAATTCCTAGCGCCGGTTCAACAACATCTAAAAATTTAATTGGGTGAGCGGTTTCTAAGAAAATACCAATTGCGTTAGGATATTTTTGAAGTTCTTTTTTCAAACCTAAATATCCAACAGCGCCGTGTGGTTCTGCAATGTAACCGTCTGTATTGTAAATTTTCTTTAGCGCTTCAAGCGTTTCTTCATCAGTATAACTGTAAGAAGAGAAATCTTTTTCGAAAGCTTTTAAATCGTTATTGTACAATTCCTGAATTCTAATAAAGTTACTTGGGTTTCCAACGTCCATGGCGTTAGAAATTGTGGCTTTAGAAGGTTTCGGATCGTATTTTCCGTTTTCTAAGAATCTTGGCACCGTGTCGTTTACGTTTGTAGAAGCAACGAAATGTTCAATTGGCAAACCTAATTTCTTTGCCATAATTCCGGCGCAGATATTCCCGAAGTTGCCGCTTGGGCAAGAGAAAACTAAAGGTTTGTTTTGGCTTTTCAACGCTTTGTAAGCAAAGAAGAAATAAAACATCTGCGGTAACCAGCGCGCAATATTAATCGAGTTTGCAGAAGTCAGGTTTTTATGCGCTAAAGTTTCGTCTAAAAATGCCTTTTTCACCATATCCTGACAATCGTCAAAAACACCGTCAACTTCAAGTGCTTTGATATTCTGCCCTAAAGTCGTCAATTGTTTTTCCTGAATATCGCTCACTTTTCCAGATGGATATAAAATGACAACATCAACGCCCTCAACGCCAAGAAATCCGCTTGCAACGGCTCCGCCCGTATCTCCAGAAGTCGCTACTAAAACCGTGTTTTTAGCATCTTTTTTGTCTTTATTGAAATAACCCAAACAACGAGACATAAAACGGGCTCCAACGTCTTTAAAAGCCATTGTTGGCCCGTGAAATAATTCTAACGAATAGATTCCGTCTTCGACTTTCACAACAGGAAAATCAAAAACTAAAGTTTCGGCAATAATTTCTTTTAGTTTTTCAGCAGGTATTTCATCGCCTACGAATTGTTTAATCGCTTCAAAGGCAATTTCTTCGTGGCTTAAACTTTCAATTTTATCAAAAAATGAAGGATCTAAAGCCGTGATGCTTTCTGGGAAATATAATCCTTTATCGCTCGCTAATCCTTGTATAACAGCTTCTTGAAAAGAAACTTTTGGGGCATTGTGGTTTAAACTGTAGTATTTCATTTTTTTTATTGCTTTAGGCTTTAGGCAATACGCTTTAAGCTTTTTTCCTATGCTTGTTTATAGCTTTTGTTTTTTATTTTATTTATGTCTTCGTTTTGTCAGGCTGAGCGGAGTCGAAGCTCCGTAAAGTATAGACATAAAGTAAATCCACATAGTTTTGTCATTTCGATCCCGAGACTTCGGGAGAGAAATCTCCGCAAGTAACTCCGCAATGCTAATCCAATCTTTGTCGAGCTTCTCGTGGAGATTTCTCCTCCGTCGAAATGACAAACTGGAAGTATTACTTTGTGTTAATACTTTATGTCATTACTTTGCAGGGCTTCTCCCGAAGCTTCGGGATCGCTCAGCCTGACAAGCGTTGTGTTTTTACTTTATGTCATTACTTTGCATGGGCTTCGACTACGCTCAGCCTGACAAACTTTGTCTTAATACTTAATTCTTTTTACTTAATACATTTCACATTTCACATCACACATTTTACAAAATGCGGACACCATCAGGATTAATCTTCGAAACGTGAATTTCATAGGGTAAATTCATTTTTTCGTAAACTTCGCTCATGGCTTTTGCGATTTGGTCTGCGGTTTCTTTTCCTCTGCTTAATGCGAAAATTGATGGGCCAGAACCTGAAATTCCAGAACCTAAAGCGCCGTTTTCATAAGCCGTTTGTTTGATTAAATCGAAACCCGGAATTAAAACACTTCTTAAAGGTTCTACGATTTCGTCATGAAGCGATCTTCCGATCAATTCGTAATCTTTGGTGTATAAACCTGCTATAAGTCCGCCTACATTTCCCCATTGCATAATGGCGCTTTTTAGGGAAACATTTTGTTTTAAAACCGAACGTGCATCCGAAGTCTTCAATTCAATCTGCGGGTGAACCACCGTTGCATACAATTCCTCTGGACTGTCAATTCTGATAATATCAAGCGGCGCATAACTTCTTACCAAAGTAAATCCGCCTAAAAGGGCAGGAGCAACGTTGTCGGCATGCGCGTTTCCGCTGGCTAATTTTTCACCCTGCATGGCAAACTGAACCAAATCTTTACGAGAATAAGGTCTTCCTAATAATTCATTAATTCCGAAAACCGCTCCAGCAGAACTTGCAGCGCTGCTTCCGATGCCGCTTCCGGCTTTTATGTTTTTGTAAATTTCAATTTCAAATCCGAAATCTAGTTCGTCTAAAGTTTCAAGCATGGCCAAGGCTGCAACTCCAGAAACGTTTTTCTCGGTTTCCAAAGGCAAATCGGCACCCACAATTTTTGTGATTCGAACTCCTTTTTGATCTACTTTTCGAACAATCATTTCATCGCCCGCATTGTCTAAGCAAAGTCCGAGTACGTCAAATCCGCATGAGAGGTTTGCAATTGTAGCGGGACAGAATAGTTTAATTTCCATTTTTAAGGTTCTGAGGTTCTAAGATGCTAAGATTCTAAGGTTTCTTATGCAACTTTTTATTTTTAGTTTCTAAGGTTCTGAGGCTCTAAGAGACTAAGATTAAGTTTTCAAAAAAACTCAGAACCTTAGCATCTTAGAACATTAATACCTCTAATTATTACCTATTCTAATGACATCTGCAAAAATTCCTGAAGCGGTAACTGCAGCACCGGCACCGGCTCCTTTTATCAATAATGGCTGATCTACGTAACGATCTGTGTAGAAAAGTACAATATTATCTTTTCCTTCCAGATTGTAGAAAGGATGATCTTTTGGAATGAACTGCAGACCAACACTTGCTTTTCCGTTTTCGAATTGTGCGACATATTTCAATCTTGAATCTTTGGCTAGAGCTTCGTTGTAAATACCTTCAAAATGAGAAGCGTGTTTGATTAACGATGCAAAGAAATCTTCGTTGTTTGTTGTTGCTAAACAATCTGCTGGCAAAAATGATTCGTTTGCGATGGCGTCAATATCCATTTCGTAACCGCTTTCGCGAATCAAAATCAGGATTTTACGCGCTACGTCGATTCCGCTTAAGTCAATTTTTGGATCTGGTTCAGTGAAGCCTTGAAGTCCAGCTTCTTTTACCACATCGTGGAAAGAATTGTTTTTATCGAAATTGTTGAAAATAAAGTTCAAACTTCCCGATAAAACGGCCTGAATTTTATGCACTTTATCGCCAGAAGCAATTAAGTTTTTTACGGTGTCTATAATTGGCAATCCCGCACCAACATTCGTTTCAAACAAAAACGGAGCGTTATACTGGCGAGATAAGCTTTTTAATTTTTTATAATTATCGTAAGCAGATGAACACGCAATTTTGTTGCAGGTTACAACCGCCATACTTTGTTTTAGGAATTGCTCGTAGGTTTCAGAAACGCTTGCGTTTGCTGTAATATCCACAAAAATACTGTTACGTAAATTTAGTTCTTTCGCACGAGCGATAAAATCTGCTGCGTTTGCAGTTTCGCCGTTATCTAAAGCCGACTGCCATTCCTTTAATGAAATTCCGTCTTCATCAAAAAGCATTTTTCTTGAATTTGATAATGCAATTACGCGGACATTAATCTTCAAATTATCTTTTAAGAATTTCTTCTGGCTGTGAATTTGTTCGATGAATTTTTCACCCACATTTCCAACTCCCATTACAAATAGGTTCAGCTGTTTGGTGTTTTCTTCAAAGAAGTTTTCATGCAATGTATTCAATGCTTTTTTAACGTCTCTTTCGTTAATTACAGTTGAGATATTTCTTTCAGAAGCACCTTGCGCAATGGCACGAATGTTTACGTTGTTTTTTCCTAAAGTACTGAACATTCTGCCGCTTAAACCTTGGTGGTTTTTCATGTTTTCGCCCACCAAAGCAATAATGCAAAGGTCTTTTTCTACGTAACAAGGATCGATTTTGTTCTGCGAAATTTCGATTTCAAAAGCTCTGTTAATCGCAGCTTCGGCATTATCAGCATCCGAATTTAAAATTCCGATACAAATAGAGTGCTCAGAAGATGCCTGAGTAATAAAAATGACGTTGATTTTTTCCTGAGACAATACTTCAAATAAACGTCTTGATGAACCTGCAACTCCAATCATTCCAGGACCTTCGAGAGTTAGAAGTGAAATATGATCAATATGGCTGATTCCTTTTACAACGGTGTCTTTTGTTAAAACACGATCTGAAATTAAAGTTCCTTCTGCTTCTGGTTCAAATGTATTTTTGATCAGAATCGGAATGTTTTTTCTTAAAACCGGCTGAATTGTTGGCGGATACAAAACTTTAGCACCAAAATGCGATAATTCCATCGCTTCTTGATAAGAAATGTTTGCAATTGGCTGTGCCTGCTTTACAATTTTTGGATTTGCAGTAAACATTCCGTTTACATCAGTCCAGATTTCCAATTGGTCCGCGTCTAATGCTCCCGCGATAATTGCGGCAGTATAATCAGATCCGCCACGCCCTAAAGTGGAAGTAATTCCGTCTAAAGTCTGTGCAATAAAACCAGGTAAAATATTGATATTTGATTCATTCGATGCAAAATATTCCTGAATCAGTTTATTAGAAACTTCGAAGTTAACAACTGCTTTTCCGAAATCGGCATTTGTTTTTATTAACTCACGGCTGTCTTTGTAAGCTGCATTTTTGTCAACTTGCTGATAAGCCTGAGCAATTATATAGGACGAAAGTAATTCACCAAAACTTAAAATAGTGTCAGCAGTTCTTGGAGATAATTCGCCCAATAAAAAACAACCATCTAAAAGTGTTTCTAAGTGATTGATAATTCTTTTTACGTGGCTTAGCAGACTGCTTTGTTCACTTACCGGAATAAGTTCTTTAAGTGTGTCAAGATGTTTTTTCTCAATTTCTGCAACAATATTTCTAAAATCTTCATCATTTGCAGCGGCTTTTGCGGCAGCTGACTGCAGTAAATCGGTTACTTTGCTAAGGGCAGAAACTACAACGACTAGTCTTTCGTTTTTAGCTTTTTGATTTATTATTTCGAGAACGAGTTTTATATTTTGAGCATTGGCAACCGAAGTTCCGCCAAATTTTAATACTTTCATTTTGATATTTTTTAATAAGGTGCAGAGATTTTGAGTAACAAATGTTCAAGATTATTAACTGTGAACTGAAACTGAAAACTGCGGCTTTTTTCTTTTTGTAAATGTTTTTTATGTATCCAATGTCTTTCTTCTTTCAAGAAAAAAGTATAGGTAACCTAGGATTATATGTAAAAATGTATACCCCTAAGGGGTAGTAGTTGTTGTAGTAGAAATAATCGTAGCAGCAATTGCAGCTCTAGTTGGAGCTGTCATTGTAGATTGATATTTTGTGCTGTTACTTTTCATTTTTGATTTTTCAAAAGTACAGTTTTTTAGAAGCATTAAAAACTTTTAAAGGCTTTTTGCGAATATTTTAATAATTCAAATCTCCTTAATTTAATATTGAGTATTTGTTAAAATTAAAGATGCTAAAATGATCTTTTGACATATTTCAGGCTTTCATTTTTGTTATTAGGGCATATTTAATGAACTGGTTTTTAATGCAAAAATGAGTAAAAAGAGGTAAAAGTCCGTTTTTTTTAATTGATAAAAAGATAATGGTACATAATCTCATTTGTGTGAATTTTAATTATTGTGATAAAATGTTGCTTTTTAATATTGATTTGTTGAATTTTGACATCTTAAATTGAAAAACGTCATGAGAGAAATCCATTATATAAGTACTGAAACTATAACTTTAGAAACCTTACAAGAAATTTTATCTTATAATAAAACTCTTGAATTATCTGAAGAAGCTAAAGTAAACGTTCAAAAATGCCGTGATTATCTCGATAAAAAAATGGCATTACATTCTGAACCAATTTACGGAATCAATACAGGTTTTGGATCACTTTGTAATGTAAAGATTTCTAATGAAAATTTATCTAAACTTCAGGAAAACTTAGTAAAATCGCACGCCTGCGGAACGGGAGAAGAAGTACCGTCTGAAATAGTGAAGATGATGCTTTTACTAAAAATTCAATCTTTAAGTTATGGACATTCTGGCGTTCAATTGAAAACTTTGGAGCGTTTAGTAGATTTCTACAACAATGATATTTTACCTATAATTTATACGCAGGGTTCTCTAGGAGCTTCTGGAGATTTAGCACCTTTAGCACATTTATCTTTACCTTTAATAGGAGAAGGGATTGTACTTTTTGAAGGGAAAAAGACAGCTTCAGCAGAAGTTTTGAAGCATTTTAATTGGGAACCAATTGTTTTGCAGTCAAAAGAAGGTTTGGCTTTGTTAAACGGAACCCAGTTTATGAGTGCTTATGGGGCTCATATTTTAATTAAAGCCTACAAATATTCGTATTTGGCAGATTTAATCGGAACTATATCTTTGGAAGGTTTTGATGGAAGAATTGAGCCATTCAATGAATTGATACATTATATACGTCCGCACAAAGGACAGATTATTACGGCACAGCGTATTAATGAGTTTTTAGAGGGAAGTGAAATTATCGCCCAAGAAAAGAAACACGTTCAGGATCCGTATTCTTTCCGTTGTATGCCGCAGGTTCACGGCGCTTCAAAAGATGCGATTGATTACGTTAGAAAAGTATTCAAGACCGAAATTAACTCCGTTACCGACAATCCAAATATATTTATAGAAGCTGATCAGATTATTTCCGGAGGAAATTTCCACGGTCAGCCCTTAGCTCTAGCTTTAGATTTTATGGCAATTGCTTTAGCAGAATTAGGAAGTATTTCTGAAAGAAGAACGTATCAATTAATTTCTGGACAACGTAATCTGCCGGCATTTTTGGTAGATAATCCAGGATTAAATTCAGGTTTCATGATTCCGCAATATACTGCTGCAAGTATTGCCAGTCAAAACAAACAATTGGCGACTCCATCAAGCGTTGACAGTATTGTTTCGAGCAACGGACAGGAAGATCATGTAAGCATGGGAGCCAACGGAGCGACAAAAGCTTTACGAGTTTTAGACAATTTAGAGCGCATTTTGGCAATCGAATTATTGAATGCTTCGCAGGCCATTGCGTATAGAGAGCCTTTAAAATCAAGTGATTTTATCGAAATGTTTTTAAATAGTTACAGAGAAGTTGTGCCTTTGGTAAAAGAAGACAGAATTTTACATAACGATATAGAAAACACAGCTTTATTCTTGGAGAGTTTCCAAATAGAAAACGATTTGTTAACAATGGCTTAACATTGCAAAATATTATTGAAGTAATTTTGCACTATCAAAAATAAAACAATGTCAATAAACAGTATTTTCCAATTTTTAGTGCCGAAAGACAAAAAATTCTTTCCACTTTTTGAAGAAGCTTCAAGCAATTTAATTGAATTAGCTTCTAACTTACACGAAGCTGTAAATTTACCATTAAAAGAAAGAGAAGTTCTTTTTCAAAAAATTGACGAATTAGAGCAAAGAGGTGAAGACATTACTCGTCAAACCAATTTGGAATTGAGTAGAAACTTTATTACACCATTTGATAGAGAAGATATTCACACCTTAATTACTTCTATTGACAACGTTGCAGATTACCTTCACGGTGCGGCAAGTCGTATGAGACTGTATCAAGTTGATAAGATTACAAAATCTATCAGAAAGATGACAGAAATCAATCTTGAAGCTTGTCAAAACATTGACAGTGCGGTAAAAGAACTAAGAAATTTGAAGAATTTCAAAGTTATTAAAGATGCTTGTGCTAGAATTAATAAGCTAGAAAACAAATCTGATAACGTATATAACAAAGCAGTTTTTGAAATTTTTGAAAACGAAACAGACGCTAAAAATATTATTAAGTATAAAGAGGTATTATCTGTTTTAGAATCAGCAACAGACAAATGTAAGAGTGTTGCAAACATACTAGAATCTATTTCTGTAAAACATTCTTAATTCAATTTTTCATTCTGAAGTTATAACTTTATGACGCTACTTATATTAATTATAGTATTAGCTTTAATTTTTGATTACATCAATGGTTTTCATGATGCAGCAAATGCTATAGCGACTGTTGTTGCTACAAAGGTCTTGACGCCTTTTCAGGCCGTTCTTTGGGCAGCATTTTTTAACTTTCTAGCTTATTGGGTTTTCGGATTTGGTGTTGCAGATACTGTTGCAAAAACAGCGGATACAATGCAAATTGACCTAGTAGTAATTTTAGCCGGTGTAATTGCGGCAATCTGCTGGAATTTATTGACTTGGTGGCTGGGAATTCCTTCTAGTTCTTCACATACTCTTATCGGTGGTTTTGCAGGAGCGGCGGTAGCGCATGCTATTGCAGTTCATGGTTTTTCAGGTTATGTTGGACCAGACGGAACAACACATCACTGGTATGATATAGTAAGTTGGTATAAAGCTGGAAAAGACGGCGGTATGCCTTCTGGAGTTCTGATCATTATTGCTTTTATTGTTTTAGCGCCGTTATTAGGAGCTTTGGCATCCTATTTAATTTCGATTTGGCTGTTAAATGCATCTCGTAAAAGTATTGGGCCAAAAATATTTACAGTAGCTTTAATGCTTGTAACTATTTGGTTTGTTTACACTCAAATGATTCCTTACGAAGAAATTATAAAAGATGGACATAAACCTCGTTTTGCTAATTCTGAATTTTGGAGTGTTGCACTTGAACCACATAATATAAAATGGCTTTTAGTTGCCTTTATTGTGCTGACAGTAAGTGCATTTTGCTTAATATTTAGCAGTTTAAATCTTCATCAGGCTGATGCTGCTTTGAAAAAAATGCAATTATTATCTTCTGCAGCTTTCAGTTTAGGTCACGGAGGAAACGATTCACAAAAAGTAATGGGAATTATTGCTGCTGCGGTTGTTGTGTACATTAACACAAATCCTGGTGTTCATATGGATCCTTGGTTAGACGTAGTTCTTCCATCTGAAGATGGTGCTTTTAAAATGCCTAGCTGGATTCCGCTGGCATGTTATTCTGCAATTGCGGCTGGAACTTTAAGTGGTGGATGGAAAATTGTGAAAACAATGGGTTCTAAAATCACAAAAGTAAGTTCATTTGAAGGTGTTGCTGCTGAAACTGCTGGTGCTTTAACGCTTTATTTTACAGAGCATTTAAAAATTCCAGTAAGTACAACTCATACTATTACAGGATCTATTATTGGTGTTGGATTAACAAAACGTGTATCTGCAGTTCGCTGGGGAGTTACAGTAAGCTTAATCTGGGCTTGGATCTTAACTATTCCAATTTCAGCTTTATTAGCAGGTTTGGTTTATTTTGTACTAAGCGTATTTATTTAATAAAACCGATTATGTGAGATTTAAAATTACATGATATCTAAATAGTTTAAAGCCGATTTCAATTTGAAATCGGCTTTTCTTTTTTTATACTAAAGCAGTACTAGTTGATTATTTGAAAATATATTAAGGAGAATCTAATTCTTTTATAGATAAATATTACAAGGAATATATGAAATAATGTCTTATCCTGTTGTTTTTAAAATTTCTACGAGCAAAAATGCATCAAAGTTTAAGTCATTTTTGCAAAATTATTCAAATAGAAAAAATAAACGATAATGGACGCAATTTTTAAAACCCCGCTAATTTTTAACGGAGAAGAAGAAACGGTAGTATTAATGTATGGAAATTATATAATTTCAAAAATGACGCAGGCAGATGCTGATTTTGCAATTAAAAACATTGATCAAAGAATGTTCGATGAGTCAAGTTTTGATTCTATCATTAAAGTACGTAATGTCGTTGAATATGAATTTGAACCAGAAAATGATGCTGCCATTATGTTTGGCGTTGCAAATGGCGGAATTACATCTTATGAAACAATTGATTTTAAAGATGTTGAAACAACAAAAAATGCCGAAAAATCATTTGGAGAGTGCTTTAAGCAAATAGGTTTTAGGAGGGAAGAAAAACAGTTAACGGCACTAAAAGCTGCAATTTCACCTGGAATTGTTACAGCCTTTGTGGGAGGTTTAGGAGCTATAATTACCTGGCTTTCTTATAGTTTTCAGGACTGGGAACCAAGTCGTACGCAAAGAGTAAAATGGTTTGCTTATTTATTTGTTAAAATATCAAAATCAGTGGGATATCTTCCTTTTTTAATTATTACTGCGGTGCTAACTATAATTTGTTTGTTCTGGATGATCAAAAGAATGGCTAATCCGCCATTGTTAGTAAAAGCCGTTAAAGCTTAGCTGCTATGTAAGAAACTTGCAGTAAATAAAGCCAATTAAATTTATTAAATAAGAAAAGGGTAGCTTTTATAAGAAAGCTATCCTTTTTTCGTTTATATTAAAAAGTAAGATTAAGATTACTTTTTGTGTTATAAATAAAAAAATTAAACCTTACTTTAAATAAATCAGAATGAGTAAAACCACGATTTAATTACAGTACTACATTATCATGAAGGATTTGCAATTGAAAAACAAGTAAACAAAATTTAGCAATGAAAAAAGTAATAGCTATATCCGTGTTGGTTGTAATTATGAGTATTACAGTTATAAAGATTTGCAAGTTTTATAGAAATGAAAATGATGACAAAAATAAAGAGCTAACTGTTTCTGCTGCTAATTTTAAGATGCAAAGTTATAAAGGTTGGGGACTTGTTGATATCCTCGGAAAAAATGTAACCGAGTGCAAATATGATAACATTTATCATTTGAATGATAAATTTTATGCGGTAAAATTTAAGGAAAAATGGGGGATCATTAACAATAAAGGCCGAGAAATAACCGAGTTGATCTATGATGATGTCGAATCTATAGGCGAAAACATTTTTAAAGCTGTGTCAAAAGGCACATGCAAAATTATTGGTTTATCTGACAAATACAATATTGCTCTTGCTAAAGCAGGGTTTGACAGCTGTGATCTCGTTTCTGTTTATCCATCTAGCCTGCTTAGAGTAGAACGAAACGAACAGGCAGATTTTTTAGATGATAGGGGAAATATAGTTTCTGAACGAAAATATGATAAAATAGACATTCTTGATATTGCTTACGATGCTGATTTTATTAGTTTTTCAAGTGGTATGATAGGTGTAAAATTAAATCTTAAATATGGGTTTATTGATAGTACAGGAAAAGAAGTCGTAAAATGTAAATATGATTTTGCCGAAGCTTTTAAAGGGGATGTAACAGTTGCGCTAAAAGATAAAAATTGGTTTATTATTGATAAAAAGGGTAATGAAATTAAACTTTCTAAAAAATATTCGAGAGTTACTCAGTTTGTAAATGGAATAGCTGAAGTAATTACAAATTGTAGTATTGATGATATTAATTATCAGAATGCTATTTATACAGAAAAACCAACTTGTGGTTATATCGATAAAACCGGTAAAGAAATAGTGCCGCTCATTTATTATTACGAGTGCTACGCAGACGCAAATAGCAATGCCAATTTTGCAGAAGGATTAGCATTAGTATGTAAAAATGAAAAATATGGATTTATAGAAAAAAATGGAAAACACGTAATCGCTTTGAAATATCAAGAGGCACAACCTTTTGTAGACGGTTTAGCTCTTGTAAAAAGCAATAATAAATGGGGTTTTATAAATAAAAAAGGCAAAGAAGCGATTGCTATAAAGTATGACTCTTCCACAGATTTTTTAGAAGGTTTCGCTGTGGTAGAAATAAATGACAAATGGGGTTTTGTTGATAAAACTGGCAAAGAAATAACTTCAATACAATATGATGACTGTACTTCTTTTTCAAATGGCTTAGCTGCAGTTAAACTTAACAATAAGTGGGGCTTTATAGATAAAAAAGGTAAAGTAAAAATCCCAATCATATATGATGAAACTCGTTCTTTTATTAATGGTGTTGCCTGTGTAAAACTAATCGAAGAATAGTTTTACAGAATCTTTTGATTATAAAGCACCTCTGAAAATGGTGAGTAGTTAATCTAATAAATTTAATGGATCCGAAGATTGTATAATAGAATATAATGATAGTTATAGTGAAACACAACAACATTATACACGTCCTAAATACATTTTTTAGATAAAAAAGGAGAAGAAGTAAAATTTAAAAAAATACGACCGCTTTATTGATGAGTTTTATAATTATGGCAGAACAAAAATGAACTTTTAGCCATGATAAAATCAAAAAAATCAAAATGACTTTGGTGTATCAGAAGCAATTATACATATGAAAACAAAAAAACAGCATTAACGTTTAGTTGTGGTAAAAATGTTGATTAAATAATGTAATGATGAAAAAAATAATAACAATTCTTCTCTTGGTAAGCACTGCAACTTTTTATGCACAAGAGAAAGACGCAATTGAGCAATACAAATACGGGTTTATTGATATAAAAACCGGAAAAGAGATAACCCCATTTAAATATGATAAAGTTTATAGTTTTGAGAAGGGAGGCGGAGTTGTTAAACTTGATGGCAAATACGGATTTATCAATAGAGAAGGCAAAGAAATTACGCCAATTAAATATGATAGTGTATCTAATTTTGATCGTAGAATGGCTAAGGTTATGCTTAATAAAAAATACGGAATCATTAATAGAGAAGGCAAAGAAATTACTCCAATTAAATATGATGAAATTACTTATTATAGTAATGAATTAATAGAAGTTAGAATTAATGAAAAATACGGAATAGTTAATAGAGATGGTAAAGAAATTACTCCACTTATATATGATAGAATCATTTACTCTTTGGGATCACTAGCAGTAAAAGTTAATAATAAATTTGGTTTTCTTAATCAGCAAGGAGAGGAAACAACAGAAAAAAAATATGAGCAAATTGGTAATCCTGTTAATATTGGGAAAATTTCACTTACTCCCGCCTTGCTGAATCATAAATGGAGCTTTTTTAATAATCAAGGAAAAGAAGTATTTCCAGTACAATATGACACGTATGAAGATTTAGGAGATAATTCGAAGTTGTATAAAATGATGAAGGTAGCCAGCAATAATAGATGGGGGTGTATTAATGAAAACCTCAGAGAAGTGCTGCCACCGAAATATGATGAAATCTATTTTGAACAATTAAGCTCAATTATTAATATTATTAAAGTAAGATTAAATAATAAATGGGGAGTTTTTGATATGCTGGGTAATGAGCTTGTAACAGTTGAATGTGATGAGATAGAAGTATATCTGGGTTTTATTTTTGTTAGAATAGATGGGAAATGGGGCGCAAAGTCTAGCGACGGTAAAGAAATTTTGCCACCTAAATATCAGCAAATAGCAGCTGATGGTTATAATGATTTATTAGTAAAAATAAATGATAAATGGGGTGTTGTGGTTGCAACGGGGGAAGAGATTTTAACACCTAAATATCAGGATATTAATCATCTTTATGGTAGTGAGTTCTTCGCTGTTAAAATAAATGATAAATGGGGTGTTAGCAAAGGAACAGATCAAATAGTTATTCCGGCACTGTATGATGAAGATTTCGATTACTCCGATTCAACAATTACAGCAACATTAAAAAATAAAATAATAGTTTTTGATAAAAAAGGCAAAGTAATTTCTAAAAAAAGAAAAGTGGTACGAAAAGATTTTCCAAGTAACTGGTGTAATTTTATGAATTCAAACAAGCCTAAAGAAAAACAACAACAATTTGCTTCTGATTTTATCAAAGTAAAAAAAAATGACAAATGGATTTTAACAGATAACGAAGGCGGGGAAGTAAGTTTTCCAATCAAACATACCAATTGGAAGGATTCGTACAATGAGCTTATTTGTACGGTAAAAGTAAAAATTAATTAAAAAAGTTTTTGCTGAGATGGGAAGTGTAACAAAAGAATGTTTCCTGCTAAACAACATAAAGAAGTATTCTCAATTAAAAATAAATTTCAAAAAAAGATAACCTAAAGTTATCTTTTTTTATGTTCAAAAACTGTATAACAAATGTCTTAAAGTGTTATTTTAAAAACTTTTGCTAGTTAAATAATAGTGTTGATTAAAATAATTTTGAAAAAATGTTTCATAAAGAATCAGAAATATTTTTGAACAAATAATAAATAAATTATGAAGAAAATTGTAATCACTACTATTTTTTTAAGTCTGGTAATCAGTGTAAATGCCCAAAAAAAGAAAGTTGCTTCAAAACCAGCTGCTTCGAAAACAAATGTTGAAAAAGTTAGCGCAGCAAAAGGAATTAACGAAAATAATTATGGAGCTGTAATAAAATACACGAACGAAATTGTAAGCTGTTTAAATAATCAGCATAAAGAAATTAATGATCGTGATGAATACTACAGAAGATGGTCTGATTATTTTTTAGATAATAAAGCAAATTCTAAAAACAGGGTAATTTACAGTCCTTACATTGCGTATGATTTAACCAAGAATAATGCCCGCTGCACAAAAAGTTCCGCTCCTAATTTTATGGAAGAGACAGATAGTACTTTCTATAATGAAAATTATTCTTTGTTAGTAGGGACTTTTCAAAAAATGGCTCTAGTATGGAATGATATGGCATCGTTTAGTAAGCCAAACATTCCTAATACTGATTATGGAAAGAAGAAATGCGAAGAATTAAGAGATTTACTAGCTACTTATTATGAAACCAGCGAAAAATTAAGCTTACGCAATAAGGAATTACAAAAAGAATTGTTCCCCTATTCTGTTGCGAAATCTCCGTATAAAACAGCTTATATATATCTGCGCAATGATATGGATGCTATTACTGATTTTGTCACTATATGTTCCAATGCTAATAATTTAAAAGCAGATTCTATTAAAAATGCACTAGCAGAATTAGATGCTAGTGTTACGGAACACTTACTATATGCAAATGAACACGAAACACCATCTAATTATAAAAGTTTTTATGATATGGCCAATAATAGTATTGTGTTAAGAATAAAAGCGAAACTTAACGGCAAGGGACTTGAAGTAAAAGACATAGAACAGCTGATTAATAATTATAATGATGGAGTTGTTCCTGCCTACAACAGGGCTATGAATTAATAGGGAAATTAAATACAATAAGTTGATTTTGGGAAAGGATGGCAGTTGTTGCTGTCCTTTTCCTATTTCCTCAAATTCTTATGATTGTGTTTCCTTTTATAATGCGTTTGGTTGAGCTGTTTTTTATTTCCAGAAATTATACTTATAGTGCCGTCAATTTCAAGCATGGCAAGTTTTATATCTGTTAGATGTTCTAAACCGTGTTCGCGGGCGGCTTCTTTTAATTCTTCGTGCGAAATATCTAATCTACTCAGGTTTTTGAAATCTAATATGCCATCGTGAATTAGTACTTCTGGTTTGTCCATCAGTAAATCATTCAAGCCTTTATATCTTCGAGTTAGTTTCTTAATGACAAAATTAACTACAAACAAAACCAGAGCTGCAACCAAACCGCCAATAAGGCTTGTGTCTGGACCAACCATAGCATTTTGAACCGAATTACTAATCAGTAAAATCAGGATTATGTCTGCAGTATTTAGTTGAGAAAGTTCTTTTTTTCCGAAAATCCGCAAGGCAATTGTCATGAAAAAATAAACCGCAACGCTTCTTATAATTATATCTAAATAAGGAAAATGCATTTTTTTTATTTTAAAGTTAAATAAAAAAGCTTTGCCATAGTTCTAAACTTTGACAAAGCTGCTAAAATATTTGCGTTAATGATTTAACTATAATTTGAAATTCTTCTCAATGGCTTTAATCATTTCACCTGCAACATCTTTGTTGGTTGCGCCTTCAATTCCTTCAAGGCCTGGCGAAGAGTTTACCTCAAGCAATAATGGTCCTTTAGAAGAGCGAATAATATCTACGCCGGCTACTTTTAAGTCCATTGCTTTTGCAGCCTTAATAGCGATCTTTTTTTCTTCGGCTGTAACTTTAATTACAGATGCTGTTCCGCCAAGATGAATATTAGCTCTAAATTCCCCCGGCATAGCTTCACGCTGGATAGCGGCAACCACCTTTCCGTCGATTACAAAACAACGAATATCTTTTCCGTTTGCTTCTTTAATAAATTCCTGAACTAAGATATTAGCATTTAAACTTTTAAAAGCGTTAATAACACTTTCTGCAGCTTTTTTAGTTTCGGCCAAAACAACTCCTTTTCCTTGTGTTCCTTCCAGTAATTTTACAATTAAAGGCGAACCTCCAACCATTTTAATTAAATTGTCTGTATCTAAAGGTGAATTTGCAAAACCAGTTGTTGGAATATCGATACCGCTGTTTAAAAGCAATTGCAGTGAATATAATTTATCACGTGACTGCGTTATAGCTGTCGCCGAGTTTAAAACGAAAACTTTTAAAGCCTCAAACTGACGTGTTAAAGCACAGCCGTAAAAAGTAATGCTTGGTCGAATACGCGGAATAATAGCATCAAACTGATTTAAGATTTTTCCGCCTCTATAATGAATCTCTGGAGTTTTGGCATCGAGTTTCATATAGCATTCTTTGATGTTCAAGAAATGCATTTCATGCCCGCGCATTTCACCCGCTTCCATGATTCTTTTGTTGCTGTATAATTCAGGATTACTGGCTAGAAGTCCAATACGTAAACCAGAACTAGCTTTTTCAGAATTTTGATATAATTCTTTTAAAGATTCTGCTGTAGGCTGTCCTAGAAGATATTTTTGTTCTGGATCAACCAAGACCCTTCCGCTCATGGCTTCGCGTCCCAAAAGCATTCTAAAACCCATAGAATCTCGATTGGTCAAAGTCATTTCGATTGGCCATTTGGCATCACCAATTTTTAAGCTGGTTTGAATTACGTAACGATGTTCTCTAAAACCGCTGGAACTTTTAACAATTCGTTTATCTACTAAAGGTGCTTCGCAATGGATAATCGTTTTAATATTATTCTGAATTGGATTAATATCAAATTTTACCCAATTGGCATCATTTTTTATGAAAGGAGCTATGTTTAGAGCGTGCATTGCCGAAGTTTTAGCACCAGAATCAACGCGAGCCTTGATTGTCGGGATTCCAAGTTCTGGAAATGAGCACCATTCTTCGCTGCCTAAAATGACTTTGTTTTGAAGCATATTTTGTTTTTTTGTTATAGAATTTAAATTCAAAAATAGCTATTTGCTTTTACTAAAGATACTAAATTATCCAAAAAAAATACCCGTTATGTTATGAAAACGTAACGGGTAGATTATTTTTGTTATAAATTTAAACTAATTTATTGATTAGTCGGCTCTTCGGCTTTATGGATTTCTACTGAAAGTTCTTGCGAATCATCTTTTAAATCCATCATGATTTCGTCACCTGAATGTATTTTCGAAGTGATGATTTCTTCGGCTAACAAATCTTCAACATATTTCTGAATTGCTCTTTTTAGCGGTCTAGCTCCAAACTGCTTGTCAAAACCTTTTTCAGCAATAAATGCTTTGGCTTTATCTGTTAAGCTTAGTTTGTAACCAAGTTCAGCAATACGAGAATATAGTTTTTTCAATTCGATTTCGATAATCAAATCAATATCAGATTTTTCTAAACTGTTGAATACAATTACATCATCAATTCTGTTTAAGAATTCTGGTGCAAAAGTTTTCTTCAAAGCATTTTCGATAATACTTTTAGAATTTTCATCAGCCTGCGCCACTTTCGCAGCAGTTCCGAATCCTACACCTTGTCCAAAATCTTTCAATTGACGTGCACCAACGTTAGATGTCATGATAATAATCGTGTTTTTAAAGTCAATTTTACGACCTAAACTATCTGTTAAATATCCGTCATCTAAAACTTGAAGCATCATATTAAACACATCTGGATGCGCTTTTTCGATCTCATCTAAAAGTACAACGCAATATGGTTTTCTTCGAACTTTTTCTGTCAATTGACCACCTTCTTCGTAACCAACGTATCCTGGAGGCGCTCCAACCAAACGAGAGATCGCAAATTTCTCCATGTATTCACTCATGTCAATACGAACTAAAGCATCTTCAGAATCAAATAATTCTTTAGCTAATACTTTAGCCAACTGTGTTTTACCAACCCCAGTCTGACCTAAGAAAATGAATGAGCCAATTGGTTTGTTAGGATCTTTAAGTCCAGCTCTGTTACGTTGAATAGAACGAGCGATTTTTAAAACAGCTTCATTTTGACCAATTACTTTGTTCTGAATTAATTCAGGTAATTGAGCTAATTTGTTGCTTTCTGTCTGTGCAATTCTGTTTACAGGAATTCCAGTCATCATCGAAACAACATCGGCTACATTATCTTCTGTAACTTCGATTCTGTTGTTTTTAGAATCTTCTTCCCATTGTTCTTGCGCAACAGCAAGGTCTTTTTCTATACGTTTTTCATCATCGCGAAGTTTAGCAGCTTCTTCATATTTTTGTTTTTTAACAACCATATTTTTAAGCTCGCGAACTTCTTCTAACTGACGCTCTAAATCCAAAATTTGTTTCGGAACATCAATATTTGTAATGTGCACACGTGATCCAGCCTCATCCATCGCATCGATTGCTTTGTCTGGTAAGAAACGCTCAGACATATATCTGTTCGTTAACTTCACACAAGCTTCAATAGCTTCCTGAGTATAGGTAACATTGTGGTGATCTTCGTATTTATCTTTTACGTTGTTCAAAATAGCAATTGTTTCTTCAACAGAAGTCGGTTCAACGATTACTTTTTGGAAACGTCTTTCTAAAGCACCATCTTTCTCAATATATTGTCTGTACTCGTCAAGAGTAGTAGCACCAATACATTGAATTTCTCCTCTTGCTAAAGCAGGTTTGAACATGTTTGAAGCATCAAGCGAACCTGTTGCTCCTCCAGCACCTACAATAGTATGGATTTCATCAATAAAAAGAATAATATCGTCGTTTTTCTCAAGCTCGTTCATTACGGCTTTCATTCTTTCTTCAAATTGTCCTCTATATTTTGTTCCAGCAACTAAACTTGCCAAATCTAGAGTTACAACACGTTTGTGGAAAAGAATACGTGATACTTTCTTTTGAATAATACGTAAAGCAAGTCCTTCTGCAATAGCAGATTTACCAACCCCAGGTTCTCCAATAAGAAGCGGATTATTTTTCTTTCTACGGCTTAGAATTTGCGAAACACGCTCAATTTCTTTTTCGCGTCCTACAACTGGGTCTAATTTCCCTTCTTCAGCCATTTCTGTTAAATCTCTCCCAAAATTATCTAAAACCGGAGTCTTAGATTTTTTGTTTGACTTATTGGCGGGATTATTAAAACTGCTTTCTTTAAGACTGTCATCTTGTCCTGAATCGTCATTATACGATTCGTTTCTTGGCAAGTTTTCTAAGAATTCTTCTTCGTTTGGAGTCATATTTAAATACTGTTCTTTAGCTACATCATAATCTATTTTAAGTTTATTGAGCAGCTTGGTTGTTGGATCGTTTTCGTTTCTCAAGATACATAACAGCAGGTGGGCCGTGCTAATTGATGAACTTTGAAATACTTTTGCTTCTAGAAAAGTGGTCTTCAGGGCTCTTTCGGCCTGTCGGGTAAGATGAAGGTTTTTCTTTTCTGCATTTACTTCAACGCTCAGGTTAGCAGGGCTAAGTATTTCTACCTTTCTGCGTAAATGATCTAAATCGACTGCTAGGTTATTAAGTATATGAATAGCTTTTCCGTTACCATCTCTTAAAATGCCCAGCATTAGATGTTCTGTACCAATAAAGTCGTGGCCTAAACGTAAAGCCTCTTCTTTGCTGTATGTAATAACATCTTTTACTCTTGGTGAAAAATTATCATCCATAATATATAATTGGTATTGTAAATTTAGTGAATTACAGTTTTAAAAACAAAAACCGTACCCTTCAAGATCTCCTGACAGCTAATAGACGAAAAAAAAGAGAATAAAAGCGTTAAAAAACGCTTAATTTATTAACTAAAAGGCAAAATAAAGTTGTTAATAAATCATTGAAATAAGTGTAAGGAAATAGCTGAAAAAATTTCAAAAAAACGTATCTTGGCACGCTTTGAAACTAATATAATTATTTAATATAACAACTTATGTCTGAAGGAGAAAAGTTAATTCCCATTAACATAGAAGATGAAATGAAATCAGCTTACATCGATTATTCGATGTCAGTAATCGTATCGAGAGCACTTCCTGATGTTAGAGATGGCTTGAAACCAGTGCATCGAAGAGTTCTTTATGGAATGTATGATTTAGGTGTAACTTCAAGATCTGCCCATAAAAAATCTGCAAGAATCGTAGGGGAGGTTCTGGGTAAGTACCACCCGCATGGAGATACTTCTGTTTATGACGCAATGGTACGTATGGCTCAGGAGTGGAGTATGCGATATTTATTAGTTGATGGTCAAGGTAACTTTGGTTCTGTCGATGGAGACAGCCCGGCAGCAATGCGTTATACTGAGGCCAGAATGCGCAAAATTTCTGAAGAAATTATGGCAGATATCGAAAAAGAGACAGTTGATTTTCAATTAAACTTTGACGATACTATATATGAGCCAAAAGTAATGCCTACTAGAGTTCCTACTTTATTAGTAAATGGAGCAACAGGTATTGCAGTTGGTATGGCAACCAACATGCCGCCACACAATTTAACTGAGGTTATCAATGGTACTTTAGCTTACCTTGATAATAATGATATTGAAGTTGATGAATTAATGTCTCATATTAAAGCTCCAGATTTTCCAACTGGAGGTATAATATATGGATACGAAGGTGTTCGTGAAGCTTTTAAAACGGGTAGAGGACGTATTGTAATGCGTGCAAAAGTTGGTTTTGAAGAAGTTGACGGAAGAGAATGTATTATTGTTACTGAAATTCCATACCAAGTTAACAAAGCCGAAATGATCAAACGTACGGCTGATTTAGTTAACGACAAAAAAATCGAAGGTATTGCCAACATCCGTGATGAGTCAGATAGAAATGGTATGCGTATCGTTTATATCTTAAAACGTGATGCTACACCAAACGTAGTTTTAAATACCTTATATAAGTACACTCAATTACAATCTTCATTTAGTGTAAATAACATTGCATTAGTAAAAGGACGTCCTCAATTGTTGAATCTAAAAGATATGATTCACTATTTTATTGAGCACCGTCACGATGTAGTGGTAAGAAGAACTCAATTTGAATTGCGTAAAGCAGAAGAAAGAGCACATATTTTAGAAGGATTAATCATTGCTTCTGATAATATCGACGAAGTTATTGCGTTAATAAGAGGCTCTAAAAATACAGATGAGGCAAGAGAAAAATTAATCGAAAGATTTAAATTGTCTGAAATTCAAGCTCGTGCGATTGTTGAGATGCGTCTACGTCAGTTAACAGGACTGGAGCAGGATAAATTAAGAGCTGAGTTTGAGGAATTAATGAAGTTAATTGAGCATTTGAAAGCTTTATTAGCAGATGTTAATTTAAGAACAGATTTAATTAAAGAAGAGCTTATCGAAATTCGTGACAAATACGGTGACGAAAGACGTTCTCAAATTGAATATTCTGGTGGAGATGTAAGTATCGAAGATTTAATTGCTGATGAAAATGTAGTAATTACAATTTCGCATGCAGGTTATATTAAACGTACAAATTTAACAGAATACAAAACTCAGAATAGAGGAGGAGTTGGTCAGAAAAGTGCTGGAACAAGAGATCAGGATTTCTTAGAGCACATGTTCGTGGCGACAAACCACCAATATATGATGTTCTTTACACAAAAAGGAAAATGTTTCTGGATGCGTGTTTATGAAATTCCGGAAGGAAGTAAAACAGCAAAAGGCCGCGCAATTCAGAACCTTGTGAATATTGAAAGTGATGATAAAGTAAAAGCTTTCATTTGTACGCAGGACTTAAAAGATAAAGATTATATCAATACGCATAACCTTGTAATGGTTACCAAACAAGGTCAGGTGAAGAAAACTTCTTTAGAGAAATATTCTAAACCTCGTGTAAATGGTGTTGCTGCTATTACTATTAAAGAAGGTGATGAATTACTTGGAGCACAATTAACGGATGGAGAAAGCCAAATTATCTTGGCAGTTAAATCTGGTAAATTGGTTCGTTTTGAAGAAACGAAAACGCGTCCGATGGGAAGAACAGCTTCTGGAGTTCGCGGAATTACTTTAAAAGATGAAACGGATGAAGTAATTGGTATGGTTACCGTTGGTAAAAACGATGTTAACGATTCGCAAATTCTGGTTGTAACTGAAAATGGATACGGTAAACGTACTAAATTAGTTGACGAAGATGGTGAAGATGTTTACAGAATTACAAACCGAGGAGGTAAAGGGGTTAAAACTCTTAATATCACAGAGAAAACAGGAAAACTAATCTCAATTAGCGCTGTAACTGATGCAGATGATTTAATGATTATTAATAAATCTGGATTAACAATCAGAATGGCAATTGAGGATTTACGTTTAATGGGTCGTGCAACTCAAGGAGTTAGATTGATTAACCTGAAAGGAAAAGATTCTATTGCTGCTGTAACAAAAGTAATGAAAGATGACGTAGAAGAAGTTGTCGTTGATGAAGACGGTAATGTTATCGAATCTGGAATTGAAAGAGTTAAACCTGATTTAGAAGTTCTTGAAGATGAAGGGCCAGTAGAAGATGATGACGATTCTGATGATGAAGTAATTGATGACGAAGGCGAAGATGCCGACGAAGAAGAGTCTGAAGAATAATTAGAATAGATTAAAAGAAAATTAAATACAAATAAATATCACTATGAAAAGTAAATATGTAATACTTACTTCAGCGTTATTGATCTCTGTAGCTTCTTTTGCGCAAAAAGATCAAATAAAAAGTGCTGAGAAAGCTTTAAAAAGCGGAGATGCTCAAGGAGCAATTTCAATTTTAAATGACGCTGAAAATATGGTTGCGAATGCTAAAGATACAGAGCAGGCTCAATTCTATTACGTAAAAGGAAACGCTTATTTGAATCTTGCTGATAAAAATATTGAAACGAGCAAAAACCTTTCTCTTTCTGCAGAAAGCTACAAAAAGTTAATTGAAGTGGAGAAAACTTCTGGAAAACAGAAATATTCAACAGAAGCTGCATCTTCAATCGGGCAGATTAAAGGGAAGTTAATCAACTCTGCAATTGCTGATACTCAAGCAAATAAAAATGCAGAAGGAGCAAAAAAATTATATGATGCTTATGCATTGGATAAAAAAGATACAATTAACTTGTACTACGCAGCATCTACTGCTGTAAATGCACAAGATTTTGATCTTGCTCTGCCAATGTATGAAGAGTTAAAACAGTTAAACTTTTCTGGAAAAGGAACTTTGTATTTAGCGACAAATAAAGTTAACAGTAATGAAGATAACTTTGCAACTGCTAAAGATAGAGACATGGCTGTAAAATTGGGTACTCACGAAAAACCAAGAACAGAAGCAGTTCCTTCTAAAAGAGGCGAAATTTACAAAAACTTAGCTTTAATCCTTGTTCAAAAAGGACGTACAGAAGATGCTAAAAAAGCAATCGCTGAAGCAAGAAAAGCTAATCCTGAAGACAGTTCATTACTTTTAACAGAGGCTAATTTATACCTAGAGACTAAGGATTTCGATATGTATAAAAAACTAGTGAATGAGGCTTTAGAAAAAGATCCAAAAAATGCTGATTTAGTATTCAATTTAGGTGTAATTAGTGCTGGTGCAAAAAACAATGCAGATGCAGAGAAATATTACTTAAAAGCAATCGAAATCAATCCTGAGTATACTAATGCTTACTTAAACCTGGCTGCATTAAAATTAGAAGCTGAGAAGCCAATTATCGATGAGATGAATAAATTGGGTACATCTGCTAAAGATATGAAGCGTTACGATGTTTTAAAAGCTCAAAGAGAAAGTGTTTTCAAAGGTGTAATTCCTTACCTTAAAAAAGCTAACGAGTTAGATCCTAAAAACCAAGATGTTGCTAAAACTTTATTAGGGGTTTACAGCGCTCTTGAAATGACTGCAGAAGCTAAATCTTTAAAAGCTAAAATGTAATAAATAAACTGTAGATATAAAAAAAACCATTCGCTTGCGAATGGTTTTTTTTTATATCTATTTATTGCCTAACTGATTAATTCAGCCGACAATGTAATAGTTGTATTCAGTAATTTTGAAATCGGACAGATTTCTTTTGCTTTAGCAGCTGTAGATTCAAATTCTTCTGCAGAGATTGAAGGCACTTTTCCTTTTAAATCTAAATGAATCAAAGTTATAGAACCATCTTCAAAAGTAACTGTAGCTTCTGTAGTTAAATCATCTGCTGTAAAACCAGCTTCGTTTAATAAGAAACTTAATTGCATCGTAAAACAGCCAGAATGAGCTGCAGCAATTAATTCTTCAGGGTTTGTTCCAACTCCATCTGCAAATCTTGTTTTAAATGATAGTTGTGCATTATCTAATGTGGTACTTTGTGTGCTGATTTTCCCAGTTCCTTCCATACCAGTTCCTTTCCAGTTGGCGTGTGCTTTTCTTGTAAATTTCATTTCAGTAGTTATTAAGATTATTAAATAATGTTTTTTATTTGTTTGACCATCAATTAATGATGTATCTATCAAATATAAACAATATTTTTCAGAATAGTTTTATGAATTTGTTATGTAAAGGTGAGGCTTGGAAAAAGGGTTTCATGTTTCATGCTTCATGTTTCATGTTTGAGGTTTCAGGTTTCAAGTTTAGTTGCGTCTGTCAGGCTGAGCGAAGTCGAAGCCCGTTGCTGTTGAAGATGTTAAAAAATTTTACCGCAAAGTTCGCTAAGATTTTTATTTAGTAAAGTTTTTATAAAACACAAAGATCGCAAAGCTTTGTCCTTAATAGTGATTATAGACAATGTTTTCATGCCGAGGAACGAGCGATCTATAAGAATCCAGCGCTAATTGTTTTTTAGATTGTCGAGTCACTTGTGGAGATCCCTCGTTCCTCGGGATGACAAAAATTAGCGTATCGCTTTATGTTCTTAAGTTTAATTGTCGGTCGTGTAATCTTTGTCAAAGTTTTAAACTTTGACAAAGAATCTATATCATAATATTAGGATAAAGCTCTGCGATCTTTGTGTTTTACAAAACCTAGAAGATACAAATCTTAGCGAACTTTGCGGTAAATTCGCTCCAGCAAACCACCAAATACAAAACCTTAGCGAACTTTGCGGTAAAATTCGCTCCAATAAAAAAGGAGCAATGAAAAATATCATTACTCCTTGTATAATTAATAAAAAACTAAAGTTTATTCCTGACCTAAGTTCCTTAATTGTTTCAGTTTTTCTTTCCAAACTTCAAGGCTTTCTTTATGAATCGCAATGTTTTTACGAACCTCGAGAACTATTGAATTTTCTTTTTTCGCATTTTTAGTATTTGCAAAAAACTGAATGTTATTTTCTAATTGGAAAATTTCATTTTGTACTTCCTCAATTTTACGCATTAAGAAAATCTTTTCATTGTCTAACTTACGAGTGTCGTTGCTGTCAGATAAAGAATCAATTCTATTAGAAAAACGCATCATTTCAGTTTCTTTTTTACTCAAACTTAATTTTTCAAAAAGGGCATCTAAAATTTTATTGAATTTTCCTTCTATATGGCGTCTTGAAAAGGGAACTTTTCCGAAGCCTTTCCAAGTCTCAATATGAGCTTTTATAGCATCTAAATCTGTTTTGTGATCTCCTGTCAGCTGGAAAGCTCTTAGGGTTTCTAAGTATGCTTTTTTGTTGTCAAAAGCTGCAACTTCTTCGCCGTTTTCTTCAGACTTATGCTCTTTTAACTTATCAAAATAATGGTTGCAGGCATCTTTAAATTCTTTCCAGATTTTATCGGAATATTTTTTAGGCACATGACCAATTTGTTTCCATTCTTCCTGAATCTGTTTCATTACAGGAGTTGTAGCTTGAAAATCGGTGCTTTCTTGTAGTTCTTTGGCCTTAGCAACAAGCGCTAATTTTTTGTTTAGATTGTCGTTTTGGTCTTTTTTAATATCCTTATAAAAAGAATTTTTAAAAGCATTGAAATTTCTAACGGCTGTCTTAAATGCTGCCCAAGTTTCTTCATTTACCTCTGATGGAACTTTACCAGCTGCAAAAAACTCATTTCGTAAATCCTCTACTTTTTGAATCTGTACCAGCCATTGCGAGTGAGAATTTACCTTTTCTGTTCCAAGAACTTCAATTTTTGCGATAATCTCTTTTTTCGCTTCAAGATTTTGTTGTTCGTTAGCTCTTTGGCTCTCAAACAATACTTCTCTCTTGTCGTGTATTTTCTTAGTTAATTCGCTGAATTTATTCCAAATAGCATCACGATGTTCTTTAGAAACTGGTCCGATTTCTTCTTTCCAGATTCGGTGCAAATCTTGCAATTCGCGGAATGATTTATTTACATCAGAATCTTCTACTAATTCTTCAACTCGAGCGATTATTTTTTGTTTTAATTCTAAGTTGTGTTTGAAATCTAGATCTCTAGCTTCACGATCTAAGTGAAGGTAATCGTAGAAATTCTCCACATGGAAATGGTAGTTATTCCAAACGTGATTGTACTTGTCTTTTGGAATTGCACCGGCATTTTTCCATCTTTCTCTTAATTCATTAAAATGTTTAAGAGTATCTTTAATGTTTTCCTGCGGATTGATTAACTCTTTTAATTCTTCAACAATTGCCAGACGATTCTCTAAATTACTTTTTAAATTAGTCTGTAAATGTTTAAAATGAGCATTTCTTTTCTCTCTAAAAACATTGTAATATTCATCAAATTTTAATTTAAGAGGGAGATGATATTCGAATTCTTCGTTAGGATCTGGATTAGAAGCATTGAATTCTTCTCTTTTTTCCTCTAGAAGATGGTGGTATTGTAATAGAAAAGCTTTTTTAATTTCCTCAATGTGATCTTTTACAGACATTACCTTATCTATATTAACCAATTTTTTAAGTTCATCTACGAGAGCATCCAAAGAAAATGTGTTGTAATCCTGCATAGGAATATCGTGACGCTCTTTTAATGTTTCGTCTTCACTTTCAGCTGCATTTGAATTAGTTATAACATCCAGCGCTTCTTGATGCTCATTGTCATTACTATCTAGTGAATTTTCAGTTTCTGAAGTGGAATCTTCAACTAAAGTTTCTGAATTAGATATTTCAGCCGCATCATTTGGTATAGAATCGTTAATTTCGATTCCTAATTTTCCGTCTGCTTCCTGCAGGTTGTCATTCTTTTCTTCTAACATCTTTAAAATGTGTAAGGTTTTTGTTTTTAACAGTGCGAAAGATAGTAAAGGTGTTTCTAAATACAAAATAAATCGCTTGTTTATGCTGTATTTTACGATGAAATTCTTATTCTTTGTACTTATCCGCTATAATGTTGAATCTTTTTTTATCGAATTTTTAAAGTATCTATAAATTTAAATTATATATTCTTTTTAGATTTTTATCGTATATCCGTAAAATTATAAAGGATTTAATGAATTATATTGCTTAGAAAAGAATTAGTATTCCCACTTCTAAACCAAAATTATAAGTTCGGTTAACGCCAAATCCTGCACTAGGATGTACGTAGACTAAATTTGTTGGAGTAATCTTTCTGCCAAATTCAATAAAAGCATTATTTTGAAATCCATCTAAAATAGCATTGTATCTAAATGCAGCATCGGCAGCAACCCAGTTTTTTCCAAAAAAGTAAAGTAATACATTTTCAAAAAGTGTGACACTAATATTATCTCGCTCATCATGTCCAGCAAAACTACCTTGATATTCTAAAGTCGAAAGCCAGAGAAACTTTCTAAGATTGAAATATTTTCCGTAAACAACAGCTGGCATGACCACCCACTTTCCCGTCCCAAAATTAGGATCTGCTGCGGTATTGGCGTAAACTCTTGTGCGCAAGGCTATACCGTTATTATTTTTTAAATATGGAATGTAACTCAAGCCCATGCCAATATCTCCAATTGCTGTTTTGTTAATTGAATTCGTGTTTGCAGAAATTAGTGGCAGATCGAAGCGCAGATTCCAAGCTTTATTTCCTATTGGCAGTAAAACACGCAGTTGTGTGGTATTATAAGATCCATTATCAGTATTTAAATATTCATCAAATAGAATAATTGTTTTGA
Source organism: Flavobacterium fluviale (assembly GCF_003312915.1). Taxonomy (NCBI): domain Bacteria; kingdom Pseudomonadati; phylum Bacteroidota; class Flavobacteriia; order Flavobacteriales; family Flavobacteriaceae; genus Flavobacterium; species Flavobacterium fluviale. Next base: position 2,748,026 of record NZ_CP030261.1, read on the forward strand.
GAAAATAATGATAACGAGGCTCAGAAAAAGGATTTTGCAAAGTATCTTTTTCTTGAGCGGAAAGGAGATTGTTAAATAAAAAAAATAAAATGCTAAGTAATTGTATTTTATTCATAACCACCTGTTAATAAGTGGTTTAAAAATACAAAAAATACATTAACATTTTATTTTTAATCTTTGTTTTATTTGTTCCAGATTTTCCAGGCTTTTTCTGCTTGAAAAATAAGCATGTCGAGACCATTTTTTATAACGGCTCCTTGTTCTTTTGCTTTTTTCAAAAAAGTCGTCTCTGCAGGATTGTAAATCAAATCGTATGCAATGTGTTTTTCTGTAAAGAATTCATAAGGCAGATTTGGACAAGCTTCAATATTTGGACTTGTACCAACTGGAGTACAATTGATTATAATTTGAAAATTGTCAAATGTTGTTGCATTGATCAAATCATAATCAATAATATTCTCTTTGGCTTCTCTAGAAACAAAAGTATATGGAATATCAAGTTCGTCCAAAGCAAAAGCAACACCTTTCGCAGCGCCACCAGTTCCTAAAATCAGAGCTTTTTTATGATGTGGCTCTAACAGTGGTTTTAGTGATTTTTTAAATCCATAATAGTCAGTGTTATAGCCTTTTAGTTTGCCATTTTTGGTAAACTTTATAGTGTTTACAGCACCAATTAAAGATGCTTTTTTTGATAGTTTATCTAAGAAAGGAATAACTTGTTCTTTGTATGGAATAGTGACATTTAAACCCTTTAAATCTGGATTGTTTTTAATCAATTCAGTGAAGTAATTAATCTCAGAAATGTCAAAATTTTCATAGCTGTTGCCGGCAAAAACTTCATTATTAAATTTTTCTGTAAAATAACCTTTTGAAAAAGAGTAGCTTATGTTACGGCCCAATAATCCAAAACGTCTTCTCAATAAAATATCAACCATTATTATTTACGATGTTTTTCTATATAATTTTTTACTGTTTTCTTTGCCCATACCACTGGAAACAAGTCTTCAATTAAGATATAGTTGTCAAAATTTAGACGTAAACCATTGCTTAAATGAAATTTAGCTTTTGTATTATCCTGAATCATAAAATACAAACCAGCCAAACGATATTCAATTTCATTTTCTTCAGGGAAATATTCTGAAGCTTGTAATAAAGTCTGAATAGCGCTTTCAAATTCTCCTAAAAACTGAAGAATATCAACCCAATATAACCAAGTATCTAACGCGTAATCTCCAAACTCAACCGCTTTTCTAAAACCAAATTCAGCTTCTTCAAAGAAATTCATGTGTTTATTGATAGTCGCATATCTTTTCCAGTACAAACGATTTTGATTGTCGATTGCCAAAGCTTTATTGACAAAAAACAATGCTTTTTGATAGTTTTTCTGGCGAAGATGAAAATCGGTAATCGCAATCCATCCTTTATCCAATAACGGATCTTCGTGAACCGTCTGGTTATAGTATTGAATCGCTTTCGCTAAATTTCCAAGTTTTTCATAACATTTACCAATTCGAAGCAGAGCATAAGATGTCGCATCGTCCAGTTCAATGGTCCTATTATAACTCTCAATGGCATCATTGTATTTTTTTAGACGCTCATAAGCTTTTGCTTTTTCCATGAAAGCGCCCAAAAACTCATCGTCAATAAGCGTTGCATAATCAAATGCACGAATGGCATTTTCGTACTCTTTTACACCGTAATGAAGGCGTCCAAGCTGGTGCCACGCAATTTCGCTGTAAGGATTTCTGTTGATGTATTCGTTTAAATAAGCAATAGCTTCTTGATTTTGATCTAAAAATTCAAAACAATATACCACGTTATAAAGAGCAGATTGATCTTCTAAGTCTTCTTCAAGACATTTGATAAAATTCTCTTTTGCCAATTCAAGATTATCCATAAAAAGATATTCCATTCCAATCAAGTTATACACATCAGCATAATCATCTGTGTATTGCAGCGCGATTTTTAACAGTTCAACCGCTTTTTCGTGCTGATCTCTTTTAGAACAAATATTGGCTTTTTGGATATAAATTTCCTCGTTGTTAGGTTCAATCGCATACAACTCGTTCAAAAGCTTTTCAGCAATGTCGAGTTTATCATCATAAACCAGCATTTCTACTTGTACTAATTTTAAGCCTGTAGATTTTGGATGTTGGTCTAATGCAAGTTTCAAGGCCTTTTTTGCTAAATTAGCCTTGCCTATATCTAAGTAATGAAGAATGATTTCTTCAAATTCTTCAGAATCAAAAAAGAGTACTTTGTTAGTTTTTAACATCGACTCAAATTTGGATAGGGATAGGTTATAATCTTCTTCTTCGTTGCTTAATTGCATACTTCGTATTTTTGAAATTAGCCTGTTATAAATTTAGGCAACCATATAATTGTTGTAAGGAAAGAGAATTAATTGTTTTGAACAATTTAATTAACAATATATAGCGTTTTTTATTCTATTTTGGGAAGAAATCTCCTTTAATCTTAAGGGATTAACTTCGGGTTTATTATTTTTTTATTAATGCTGGAAGATTTTTAAGAAATTTTAGCTCTTTAAAGCTAACTCATTGTTCTTCAGTGATTTAAAATATACCAGGCAATTTTATTTGTTATTCTTTTGCATGATATCATCCATAACCTCTAAAATAATTGCGCAGCCTTCTCTAATTTCTTCTTCTGAAATAGTTAATGGAGGAGTGATTCTTATCGCACATCCTTCAAACAAAAGCCAGAATAAAATAAGTCCTTTGTCTTGACAGCTTAAAATGACTTCGTTGGTAATTTCTGCGGATTCGGTCATTGCAGCCAGCATTAATCCTTTTCCTCTAACTTCTTTTATCAAAGGATGTACCAAAAGCGATCTGAAGAGTTTTTCCTTCTCCAGTGTTTCTGCCATTAAATTTGTTTCAGTTAATTCCTGCAAAGTAGCCAAACAAGCTGACGCAATGACAGGGTGGCCTCCAAAAGTGGTTATGTGTCCTAATTTTGGATTTTCGGTAAGAAGATCCATTCTTTCTGCAGAAGCAGTAAAAGCACCAACCGGCATGCCGCCGCCCATTCCTTTACCCATGACAACAATATCAGGAACAACGTCATAGTTCTGAAAACCAAATAGTTTACCCGTTCTCCCAAAACCTGGCTGAATTTCATCTACAATCATCAAAGCTCCAACTTCATCACAGCGGTTTCGAACTTTTTGCAGAAAATTATTTTCAGGCTGAATAAATCCTGCGCCTCCTTGAATGGTTTCCAGAAGAATTGCTGCAGTGCGGGTTGTTATTTTTTGTAAATCTTCTTCGTTATTAAAAGTAATAAAATCTACATCTGGAAGTAAAGGTCTAAAGGCTTGTTTGCGTTCTTCAAATCCCATAACACTCATTGAACCCATTGTGTTTCCATGATAAGCGTTATGACAAGAAATAAGCTGACTGCGTCCTGTGGTTCTTTTTGCCAGTTTTAAAGCACCTTCGATAGCCTCTGTACCCGAATTAACTAAATAAGTTTTGTTTAGTGATTCTGGCAGGAGTGAAGCCATCAATTTACAATATTGAACTGCTGGACTTTGCGAATATTCTCCGTAAACCATTACATGTGAATATTTATCCAATTGGTCTTTTATAGCCTGATTAACTCTCGGATGCTGATGTCCTAAAGTACAAGCCGAAACTCCGGCAACAAAATCTAAATATTTTTTATCGTTGGTGTCGTATATGTAAGATCCAATGGCGTGTGAAACTTCCATTCCTAGTGGGTAAGGAGAAGTTTGTGCCTGGTATTTTATAAAATCTGGATTCATTTCTTTAAGGTTCAAAGTTGCAAAGGTTTTCTAAGGTTCAAAGTAGCAAAGGTACTGAGGTTCTAAGGTTTTCTAACTTTACGCTTAGGTTAACTTTTGTGAATTGATAATTCGCAAAAGACTGTAAACTGCGACTGCGATTGAAAACTTTTTTAAGGTTCAAAGTTGCAAAGGTACTGAGGTTCTGAAGTTTTAAAGTTAATTAGATATGATCTTTAAATTTAAACTAATGAAATTTATAATTATTTATTTTTTTTTTGAAGAGATTCAATATCTAGTACATCACTCAAACGATTTAAACTTGTTTTAGATAACCTTCTAAAAGCTAATTCAATAAATATAAACCTAATCATTAAGACTTGCATTATTGCAACCGCAGTAAACAATAAAAATAAATTTGCCTCTTGCGTTAAAAATTGAGCAATAAGACCAACAGCCGGTAAACATAGAAGAATGCATAGTAAAATCTGAAACGGTTTGTTGATTTCTACGTTTACTATTCCATGTTTATTAGTAATTTCTCCATTTAGTACGCAGAAAGAGCCTTTTCCAATTTCAGATGAAATGATTCGGAATTTATTGTTATTAATTGTTCCTATAAAAGACTTATCAGTCATCTTTGAAATTAAATTCTCAGAAATTTGAGTTCTTCTTTTTAGCCGTTCTAGAGATTCTGTTGGTTCTCCAAGTATTTTGAAATTATAATTACTTGTTGGTAAAATTTTCATGTTTATGAAACTATTTATTGTCGTTTTTAGCAGTTTCTTTAGCAGCTGGCTTCTTTTTATCGTAATTCAAAGTTTCTTTTCTGACTTTCATTGGGACATTTTTGCCCTTTTCTTCTTCGTCTTTACCTTGTTTAATCAGTTTTTCATTAAGTTCATTTTCTTCTGCGGTAAAAATATCATCTTTAGATTTTATTCTTTCGTCGCCTCGCCAAACCATACCTCGGAGTTTTCGGGCGTTTTCAGGAAGTTCATCTTCAGGGAAAATATCGCCGTCAACTTTATTGAAAAAAGTAATAGTTTCAACAGCATTATTCTCTAAAATCAAATTGATTTTACTGCTTACATTTTTATTAATACCGATAAGCTCATTGGCGTCGTTCCGCATAAAATAAACGACTTCGGTATTCTTGACGACATCGACATCGTGCAGTTTTCCATCTTTGAATTTTCCAAATAAGTTGAGCCCTTTTACTTGGTTATAGCCCGTTCCGAGTGTGTCCTTAGAGATGAGAAAAGTATTATTCAGCACTTTTAGCGAATCAATTTTACGGGTTTTATTATCACCTATCAAGTGCATTACGTCTCCTGTAATCTGGCTCTCGCCATTCCATAAAATCGGCTTTCCAATTAACTTGGTCAAAGCACTTTTAGAATCAGAATGTATAGAGTCGCATTTTCCGCTCATGTCTACTTTGAAGAAACGAACATTGTTAAAAGCGCGTAAAATTCTTTCGCCTTCTTTTCCTGTAACTAATAATTTTTTTCCGTGAATGTAAACCGAATCATTTTCAACCAAATTGATTGCAACGGCTCTTTTCGTAACAAACATGGAATCTTTTAGTTTAAAAAGTTCGGCATAATGTCCTTTTACAATTCCTTTGTTAATAGAATCTGTGATTTTTACATTTCGCGTTGCCGATGCAAATTCTGTGTTTCTGTTATAAAATAAACTATCGCCTTCTATACGCCGATCATCATATTTGATATACGATTTCCTCAGAAAATGAGCTAGGTTTTTCTTTGTATCGTAAAATCCTTTTTCAGTATAAATATAATTGGCTTTACTCGTAATTGTTGAAGGACCAAAGAGATAAGTATGGCCAGAATTACTGTAATAATCCAAATGATTGGATTTGATTACATATTTTGGATTCGTAATAGTAACTTCGGTTAAAAACTGAAATTTCTTTTGTTCCACATAATATCTTCCAGATTTGCTGACCAAAGTATTGTCTTTGTTTACAATTGTTCCTTTAGTATTATAAAAAACTTCCTGAATATTTCTGTCAAAATTAATGGTATCAGTCTGCAATGTGGCATCTGGAGAAGTTAAAACAGCATTTCCTGTTGCAAAAGCTTTTTTTTCGTTACCGCTGTATTCTGCATATTTACTGTTTAAGAATAATGTATCGCCCTGTACTAATTGTACATTTCCAAAAGCTTTTAAATAATTCTCTTTTTGAAAGAAATATGCTTTATTACACGTAAGTACAACACCATCATGGTTAATTCTAACATTACCAGACAATAATAAACCATCAGGTACTAGATCCTGATTAACATCTGCATTATCTGAGTTTTCGATAATAATCTGTTTGGGAGCCTGTGCAGGTTTCTTTTTTGCTTGCGCGGAAATGAACTGAATGCTTAAGAAAGACAGACAAATAAATATGTAAAAGAGTGATTTCTTCAACTGATTAAATTTTTGTCAAATTTATAAAAAAGGTTACAACCTATGACTGTTATTAGGATTAATTTATAATAAGTCATCAACACTAAAAATGACAAATTCCACTACATTTATTTTTTCAACAAAACATAGAACTCTCACGTTGTAGTTGTGCTATTTCACCTTTAAAATGCTGCAATTCAAAAAGAGCTTGTTCTGAATTTTAAAAAATGAGTTACATTTAGGAAATAGTTTTTAATGCGTTCTATTAAGGAGCTTTAAAATTTAAAAACTATATTTAGATTAGCACAATATTATATGATAAGTAAAAGATTAATTACAGCAGGAATTACGTTAACTGTACTATTTTCGGCTTGTAAAACACAAGAATTAAGAATGAGTACAGCAAAAGAAGCGACTGCAACAGAAAAAAAGGTTGTAGTCTATCAAGTTTTTACACGCCTATTTGGGAATAAAAATAAAACGAATAAACCTTGGGGAACGATTGAAGAAAATGGTGTTGGTAAGTTTAATGACTTTACAGATAATGCGCTCCATGAGATCAAAGATTTAGGAGTTACTTATATTTGGTATACCGGTGTTCCGCATCATGCGCTGGTGCGTGATTATACAGCTTACGGAATCTCAAATGATGATCCAGAAGTAGTTAAGGGGCGTGCGGGATCTCCATACGCCGTTAAGGATTATTATAATGTAAATCCAGATCTGGCCGAAAACCCAGCAAAACGTTTAGAGGAATTTGAAGCCTTAGTTAAACGAACGCACAATGCAGGTTTAAAAGTAATTATAGATATTGTTCCTAATCATATTGCTCGTAAGTACGAAGGAAAATCAAATCCAGAAGGAGTAAAAGATTTTGGTACGGATGACAATGTGAATGTTGAATATGATAGAGATAATAATTTTTACTATATCCCAAGTCAGCATTTTGAGATTCCAGATGGTGACATTCCATTAAATGGAGAAAAACATCCGCTTATTGATGGAAAGTTTGACGAAAATCCTGCAAAATGGACAGGAAACGGATCTCGTAAAATTAAACCAGATCAAAATGACTGGTATGAAACAGTAAAAGTAAATTACGGCGTGCGCCCTGACGGAACTAAAGATTTTCCTGAGCTTCCAGCTGGTTTTGATCAAAAATCGTTTAAAGAGCATTTTGCTTTTTGGCAGGATAAAGATGTGCCGGATTCTTGGAAGAAATTCAGAGATATTGCCTTGTATTGGACAGCAAAAGGAGTTGATGGTTTCCGTTATGATATGGCAGAAATGGTTCCGTATGAATTTTGGAGTTATATGAACTCTTCCATTAAAATGAAAAATCCAAATGCATTTTTGCTGGCAGAAGTTTATAATCCGAATGAATACCGCAATTACATCCGTTTAGGAAAAATGGATTATTTATATGATAAAGTAGAGACTTATGATAAATTGAAAGATGTTAGTCGAGGAAAATCTTCGCCAGATGAATTGACAGAGATTCAAAACAGAATGTCGGATATCGAACATCATATGCTTCATTTCTTAGATAATCACGATGAGCAGCGTTTGGCAAGTCCTGATTTTGCAGGAACTCCAGAAAGAGGAAAGCCATTAATGGTTGTTTCGGCTACTATCAGCACTTCGCCTACAATGATTTATTTTGGACAAGAAGTAGGAGAGGCAGGAAATGAAGATGCTGGTTTTGGAAAACCTTCCAGAACGTCTATTTTCGATTATATCGGAGTTCCGAATCATCAGCGTTGGATGAACGACGGAAAATTTGACGGCGGACAGCTTTCTGATTCTGAAAAAAATCTTCGTGATTTTTATAAGCGTTTATTAAATTTTACAATTAACAGCAGCGCTTTGATGGGCAATTTTGAAGAAATTCAATCTGCTAACCGTCAAAACAATCCAAATTATGACCCATTATTGTATTCTTATGTTCGCTGGTCAGAAAAACAAAAATTGGTTGTAATTGCTAATTTCTCTTCTGAGAAAGAAAGTGAATTCGATTTAAAAATTCCTTCAACTGTTATTTCAAAATGGAATCTAAAAGATGGTTCTTATGTTCTTGTAGATAAATTATATTCCGAAAGCAAAACATATCTTACAGTCAAAAATGGTGAAGCTTCGGCACGAGTTAAAATAAAACCGTCTGAATCGTTTATTTATGAAGTAAATTAAAAAGTAATTAAATAGAAGTTTAAAATAAGCCTGCTTAGAGAATATATTATCTAAGCAGGTTTATTGTTTTTAATATTATTGTAGAAGCGAAATAATTTCTTTAATTGAAAATTTAGCGCCGCATACAAATTCATCAGATGCTCCATAGTAAACTGTAAGGGTATCACCATCAGGTTCTACGATATGCCCATTTGTAAAAACGACATTGCCAAAAAAGCCGCTTAATTCGTAATCTGTTTTAGGAAACATTATAGGAGTTTCTGTTCTCGAAATTACTTTTGAAGGATCTTCTAAATCCATTAAAAAAGCACCTAAACAATATTGGTGAAATTCGTTGGCTCCATGATAAATTTCCAGCCATCCAAATTCTGTTTTTATTGGTGCGGCCCCTGCACCGACTCTTTTACTATCCCAATTGCCTTTTCTGGTTTTTATAATGCATTTGTGATTTCCCCAGTGAAGACCATCGGGAGAAGAAGCAATCCAAATATAATTCCCGCCAATATCTACACTGCTCGGACGGTGTAAGGCATAGAATAAACCGTTTATTTTTTCTTCAAAAATCGCACAGTCTTTGTTGTGAGGAGGAAATATCATTCCGTGTTTTTGAAAGCTCTTCCAATCTGTTGTGGTGCGTAAACCAACTCCAACGCCATTGGAAGATACCGAAGTAAACGTTAAGTAATATTTTCCTTCAATTAAAGAAACACGGCAGTCTTCAATTCCGAAAGTTTCCAGAATTCCTTCACCAACTAAATAAGGATAGTTTTCAGGTTGGTAAAATTGTTTTCCATCATCACTGCATAGTAACCGAATGTGTGACAAAGTAGTTAAATAATCAATTCCCTGATAGTTTATAACGCGGGCATCTGTTGCAATAAGTTCGGGATGATCTTTGAGAATTTCTATAATTTCTATTAAACCTGTTTCTGTAAGTATAGGAAACGAGATAATGTTTTCTACCTGCGTTGGTCTTTCGGCAACCCTTACTGCCAGCCAGATTTTATTTTGAAATTGAAATACACCAGGATTAAGTAAACAAGTAATTTCCAATCCTTCCCTGCTTGGAGGTAAATCTGATGGCGAAATGATAGGATTTTCTGCAAAACGCTTGGCAATATCTTTCATAATGTTCGTGTATAATGAATATAAAAGATATAAAAAAAAGCTGATACTTAATTCGTACCAGCTTTTTTTCTATACTTTTTTAACCTTTTTGAGGGCTTCAACGTAATATTCATTTACTTTTTCCCAATTAATATGTTCGTAAAAAGCATCAATATAACTTCCTTTTCGGTTTTGATAATCTAGATAATAAGCATGTTCCCAAAGATCAATTCCTAAAATTGGCGTTCCCGGAATTAATGCATTTTTCATTAAAGGATTATCTTGATCTTGAGTTGTTGTAATTTGAAGTTTCCCATATCGGTCAACTACTAACCAAACCCATCCAGAACCAAACTGCTTTTCAGACTGTGCTTTAAATTGATTCGTTAAATTGTTAAAAGAACCAAATTCTTTATTAATAGAACCTGCAAGAGTATCTTTTGGAGTCTGCTCTTTAGGTGTTAGAACATTAAAATAAAGCGTATGATTGTAATATCCTCCAGCGTTTTGACGAAGTTTAGCATTATTTAAATCCATCTTTTTCAAAATATCCTCAATCGGCATATTTTCAAACTCAGTTGAAACAATTTCCTTGTTGAAGTTATTGGTGTAAGATAAATAATGTTTAGAATAATGAGTTTCTAAAGTCAAAGTTCGAATGGCGGGAGCAAGAGCGTCATAATTAAAAGGCAGTTTTGTCATTTCAAAAGAGCCGGGATCTGCTTTAACATCGTTTGGCGAACCAATAGTTATTTTCTCTTCTTTAGTGGGAAGAGGAACTTCTACAACTTCTGTCAGCTTATCTTCTTTACAAGAAAACAATAGTAAAAATGAAGCTAAAATGCTATAAAGAACAACGTTTTTCTTCATAATGTTATTTATTTTAATGTTAATGAATTAATGATCTCGATGTAATTTTCCTTGGCTTCATCTATTGACATATGGCTGATCTGCATCCAAGCGTTAGTTTTAAAAGCATTTCTCAAATCAAAATTTTCAGATTGATTGTAGATTGCTGTTCCAAAAGTAGCTTGTTTGTAAAAAGCATAAAGTCTTAACTGCACATCTTGCGGCAGTGAAGCCTGAGTCATTGTCAATGCAATTTCTACAGCTTCCGCAAAGCGAATATCTAAATCTTTTTCAGCCATTTATGCTTTCGTAGCAATAATTGTTTTTCCACCAATCGCTTTTTGATTTAACTCAACATTGATAGGTGTACCTAAAGGTAAAAATAAATCTACTCTCGATCCAAATTTAATGAAACCAGCATCTGTTCCTTGAACAACCTGTATTCCTTCTTTAGCGTAATTTACAATTCTACGAGCCAACGCTCCAGCAATTTGTCTGTATAAAATAGCGCCAAAACTGTCGTTTTCAATTACTACTGTTGTTCTTTCGTTTTCTTCACTTGCTTTTGGATGCCATGCAACAAGGAATTTTCCAGGGTGGTATTTACTAAATTTAATGATACCATCCATCGCGTAACGCGTTACGTGAACATTGATAGGCGACATAAAAATAGAAACCTGTAAACGTTTATCTTTAAAATATTCTCCTTCATAAACTTCCTCGATAACCACAACTTTTCCATCAACAGGAGCAAGGATGTGATCGGTGTTTCTAACTGCAATTCTTTTAGGATTTCTAAAGAATTGTAAAATAATGATCAAAACTACTAATGCTGCAATTTGAACAAGTGTTCTCAGCCAAGTGATATCAATAAATTTATCAGCTAATAAAACCACAACAACAGTAAAAACTACTCCTAATAAAATGGACGGGCCTCCTTCTTTATGAAACATAATATAAAATTTGATAAAATAAAAATATAATTGGTGCTACAAATATAACACTATCTAATCGATCTAAAATACCTCCGTGTCCCGGCATTATCGAGCCGCTGTCTTTTACACCTGCAATTCTTTTAAATTTGGATTCAATTAAGTCTCCGATTGTTCCAAAAATGCTTACAATTAAAGCAATTATTGTCCAGATTAAAATCGATTTGCTGCTAAATTCAGGATTTGGCTGAATGTACAGTTTGGAGATTAAAAAACCCGCAAAACCTGCAAAAACAACACCGCCAAGGAAACCTTCAATTGTTTTTTTAGGAGAAACACGCTCAAACAGTTTATGTTTTCCTATTGATTTTCCAACTAAATAAGCAAAAGTGTCATTAGTCCATATCAAAACAAATAATCCAAGAATAATTTTCGGATTATAATCATTAGTACCAAATGAAATTTTGACGATAAAAATAAAAGGAAGGGTAATATATCCCAGTAGATATAAATATTTTGAAGAAGTACTTATTTTCTGAACTGAATCATAAAACAAGAATATGATGCATTTTATAGAAACAACAAGTGTAACTGCTAAAAGAACTAAATCCAGCTGTTTAATATTGGTTTCTAAATTTATATTTGAATTGAAAGTATCGTTTAAAAATTTAGTTGTCTGCTTGTTATAATGGCTGACAAGTATAGTTACGCCATAAATTAACATTCCAAAAAGTATCGAGAATACTTTATTTAGATTTACTAGATTAGAAAATTCATAAACTGTGATAATTAAGAATACACCAAAAAGAGTAATGAAGCTTTCGGTAGAAAACAATATCGAAGTTAATAATAGAGCGATATAAACAGCACCAGAAATGGTTCTCTTCAGTGTTTCATTCATCTTAAAGATCTTCTAAAAGCAGTAAATAAAGATTTTTTGCAACACTTCCGTACTGCGTAAAGTCTTCTTCTTTGGCTTTTTCGAAATATTTTATTGTAGTGATATTAGTAGGATAGTCTCTTTCGTATTTACGCTTTATAGCGCTCAGTCCGTCACTTTTCATTGGCAGGATCTGGCTTGTGGTTGCTATAATAACAATATTTGCAGGTAATTCGTTTGGTTTGTTTTGTCTGATCTGTTTTGATGAAAATAAGATAGATCCTTCATCGGCAATAAGATTCTCGCAGCTTGCCAATAAGAATTTTGGTTTAGAAGGAGCGATGTAAAATAATTTGTTTTCTTCTAATAAGGTAAAAAGAGCTGGTTCATAACACAAAACTTCGCTTTCAAACCAATCATTTTCTTCTAGTATGTTTTCAAACTGTTCAGCAACTTCATCAGTGTTTTCACAATATAAGAACTTACCTCCATTTTTTTTAAAATTGAAAATAAATTGTTCGTCTAAAGATAAATGACTGTTCTGCGCAGATGTACCTGCATATTCGCTTTCGTTCTGTTCGTCAGAAGCGGCTTCACTTGAGCCAAATATTTTTTTGAAAAAATTCATTTTTTATATGAAATACTTTACATGTTAATTGAAAACGTTCAAAGATAAAAAAATCTTAATTCAAAAGGGTGTTTTGAATTAAGATTTTAAAAAATTATTACGTATTTCGTAATTTATTTATGAAACTACTTCTTCCAAATTTTTGTCAAAAGTTCGTTTTCCAAATATATTTTCTAGATCATCTTTAAAGATAACTTCTTTTTCAATCAGAATATCAGCTAGTTGATTTAGTTTGTCTTTGTTTTCTTCTAAGATCTGAATCGCTCTTTGGTATTGACCTTCGATTAATTCCGAAATTTCAGCATCAATAATTTTTGCTGTTTCATCAGAATATGGTTTCGAGAAGTTATACTCGCTTTGTCCAGTTGAATCGTAATAAGTAACATTTCCGATTTTATCGTTCAATCCGTAGATCGTTACCATAGCACGAGCTTGACGTGTTACTTTTTCTAAATCGCTTAATGCACCAGTAGAAATTCTGTCGAAAGTTACCTTCTCAGCCGCTCTACCACCCATAGTAGCACACATTTCGTCTAACATTTGATCTGTTCTAACGATTTGTCTCTCTTCTGGTAAATACCAAGCAGCTCCTAAACTTTGTCCGCGAGGCACAATAGTTACTTTAATAAGAGGAGCAGCATGCTCTAACATCCAGCTTACAGTTGCGTGTCCAGCTTCGTGAATAGCGATTGCTCTTTTCTCTTCTGGAGTTATAATTTTATTTTTCTTTTCTAAACCACCAATAATTCTGTCAACTGCATCAAGGAAATCTTGTCTGTCAACCGCAGCCTTATTGTTACGAGCAGCAATTAAAGCAGCTTCGTTACAAACATTTGCAATATCAGCACCAGAGAAACCTGGAGTTTGTTTAGCTAAGAAGTCTAAATCAAGACCTTCAACTTTTTTAATCGGTTTTAAGTGTACTTGGAAGATTTCCGCTCTTTCGCGAATATCTGGTAAGTCTACAAAAATTTGTCTGTCAAAACGGCCTGCACGCATTAAAGCTTTGTCAAGAACATCAGCTCTATTGGTTGCTGCTAAAACAATTACATTAGAGTTTGTACCAAAACCGTCCATTTCTGTTAGTAATTGGTTCAAAGTGTTTTCTCTTTCGTCATTTCCGCCAGACATATTGCTTTTTCCTCTCGCTCTACCAACAGCATCAATCTCATCAATGAAAATGATAGCAGGAGATTTTTCTTTTGCTTGTTTGAATAAATCACGTACACGTGAAGCACCAACTCCTACGAACATTTCAACGAAATCAGAACCTGATAAAGAGAAGAAAGGTACCTGAGCCTCACCAGCAACAGCTTTTGCTAATAAAGTTTTACCAGTTCCCGGAGGTCCTACAAGTAGAGCACCTTTTGGAATTTTACCTCCAAGATTGGTGTATTTTTCTGGGTTTTTTAGGAATTCAACAATTTCTTGAATCTCTTCTTTCGCGCCTTCTAAACCAGCAACATCTTTAAATGTAGTTTTGATATCTGTTTTTTCGTCAAAGAGTTTAGCTTTAGATTTCCCGATATTGAAAATCTGTCCGCCTCCGCCAGCGCCTCCGCCAGACATCTTACGCATGATGAAAATCCATACACCCACAATGATGATGATAGGAAGTAAGCTGATTAAAATATCGCTCCAATTATTTTTTTGAAGGAAATTAAAATCTTTCAGTTTGCCTTCGCTAACTGCTTTTTCAAGTTTTGTTTGAAATATTTGATCATTACCAATTTCCAACGTGTAGTGTGGACCTTTGTTTGGCTGTTTGAAAATATCTTCAGCAACTTTTTTATTTGCCGGGTCTTTAAGAGCCGCAGCATTTAAATATACTTCAGCTTCAGCTTTGTTGTACACAATAACCTTTTCAATCTGGCCTTTTTCTAAAAGCGTATTGAATTTAGAAGAAGTTAATTGAGCAGGTTCGCTTAAACTTGATCCTCCTGTGGCAAAACTTATGAATAAAAAAACTAAAAGTATTGCGGTATATATTAACCAAGGACTTATTTTAAATTTATTCGGATTTGGATTATTATCTTTAGCCATTTAATGAAAGTTTCTTTAGTATTTGTTCTCGATTGTAGTTATTTTGGCATCGCCCCAAAGGCTCTCGATGTTGTAATATTCGCGAATATGTTTCTGGAAAACGTGTACCACAATGTGTACATAATCCATTAAAACCCATTCTGCATTATCGGTTCCTTCAACGTGCCAAGGCTTATCTTTTAAGTCTTTTGATACTGTTTTTTGAATTGAGTTTACGATGGCGTTAACTTGGGTATTGGAGCTACCGTTGCAAATTACAAAATAGTCGCATACAGCTGTATCTATTTCTCTTAAGTCAAGAATATCGATATCATTTCCTTTTACTTCCTCAATCCCTTTGATTATGTTCGCCAGTAGAACATCATTATTAATCGTCTTTTTCGCCATGAATTATTTTATATGTGAATTTGTAAAGTTACCAAATTTTGTGATTATTTTTGAACCTTAACAAAATATTAAATTAAGTTATTTAAATTATTTAATGAAACTAATCAAACTCGATGCCATAGATTCAACAAATGATTTCCTGAAAGCATTGTCAAGTCAGGATCAACTGGAGAATTTTACGGTGGTAACAGCTGAAAATCAGACAAAAGGCAAAGGGCAAATGGGAGGAAAGTGGGAGTCTGAAGCTGGTAAAAACTTAATTATGAGTGTATTGGTAAAGGATTTTCTATTTAATAGCGAACAAGTCTTTAATTTAAGTATTGTCGTTTCACTAGCCGTTACAGAAGTTCTAAAATCGTTAAATATTCCTGATATATGCATAAAATGGCCAAACGACATTCTGTCATACAATAAGAAATTGGCTGGCATACTAATCGAAAACACCATAAAAAGCGATGGCAGGATCGTGTCAGTTGTCGGAATAGGAATGAATGTAAATCAAACCAATTACACAGATTTGCCAAACGCGTCATCTCTTGCAGTAATTTCAGGTAAATCTTTTGATAAAGAAGAATTAGTAATTTTAATTGTTGAAAGAATAAAAGATAAAATCTTATTATGGCAGACTTCTGCAAGTGATTTATGGAATGATTATTTTAATTCTTTATTCAAAAAAGGAGTTCCTATGCCTTTCAAAAACCTCAACGATCAAAATTTCATGGGAATAATTCAAGGTGTTTCTCCAATTGGAAAATTACAGGTTTTATTAGAAGATGATTCTGTTGTGGAGTTTGATATAAAGGAGGTTAAAATGCTTTATTGAGAGGTTCAAAGGGGCAAAGGTTCAAAGGAACAAAGGTTTTTTTTAGAGACGCACTGCAGTGCGTCTAACACATATTTACCACACAGTGTGATATTTTTTAGAAGAAGAAGAAATCTCCACAAGTAACTCGCTTTTAAATTGTTAATCTTTGTCGAATTTCTCGCGGAGATTTCTCATTCGTCGAAAAGACAAAAAACAAAAAAGTCCAATCGTAAGATTGAACTTTTCATTTATAATTCACCATTAATAATTCACCATTATTAAAGCTTATTCATATTATTTGCTAGAGTTTCAATGAATTTACTGATTGGTCCTTTAACCATCATTGCCATCATAGCATTAAACTCTCCTTCAAAAAACAATTGAACTGCACTTTCAGAATCAGAAATGCTGTCAATGTTCGAAGTCAAAGTAAACGGAAGTTTGTCACTTGCTGCACCCAAAACAATTTTGTTTGGAGCCACTTTGTCTTTCATTTTTAATTTGATTTCAGGCATCCCTTTCAATCCAAAAATAAAAGCGTCTTCGCCAGTCACTTCAAATTTAGCGATATTATCCGGCATTAATTTTTCAAAATTCTTAACATCAGTCAATTGATCAAATAAATCTTGAGCTGATTTCTGAACAGTAACTTTTGGACTTTCTAAGTTCATATATTTTTTGTTTTTTTATTTTTACCGCAAAGTGCGCTAAGGTTTTTTTATAGGCTAGGTTTATAAAACACTAAGATCGCAAAGTGAGATTAAATTCCCAAAAAAGAGCGAATCGATTTTTTAGAAAATCTAAAATCTATTCCGAGGCTTTGGGACTAAAATCTAAAATTACTCCTCTTGTCCCCAAGTCGATGGACTTTCGTTCCATTCCAGCAGAGTCGATTGCTGATCTTCGGTGATATATTGTTTTTGAACCGCCAAGTCTAATAAATTTTCGTAGTTGCTCAAAGTGAATAAATCAATATTAGCTTCTTTAAAATTTTCTTCAGCAACGCCAAAACCGTATGTAAAAATTGCGGCCATGCCTTTAATGTTCGCACCTTCGCTTCTTAAAGCTTCCACAGCCATCAAACTGCTTTTTCCAGTACTAATTAAATCTTCGACAACCACAACATTTTGTCCTTTTTGTAAAAAACCTTCAACTTGGTTTTGTCTTCCGTGTTTTTTAGGTTCCGGACGCACGTAAACGAATGGAAGTCCTAAACTTTCGGCAACCAAAATTCCAACTCCAATGGCTCCAGTGGCAACACCAGCGATCACATCGGGTTTTCCAAATTGTTTTTCGATGTTCTTAGCAAACTCATCACGAACATAGTTTCTGATGCTCGGAAATGAAAGAATTAACCTATTATCGCAATAAATAGGAGATTTCCAACCAGAAGCCCATGTAAAAGGATTTTCGGGATTCAATTTAATTGCATTTATTTGCAAAAGCAATTCGGCTGTTTTTTCGGCAGTATCTTTATTAAAAATCATAGTACAAATGTATAAAGTTTTTGTAAACGACAAACCACTTTTTTTGACAAATGAAATCTCGAAAGAAACAGATTTCCAATTGTTCTTGTTGGAGAGCATTGATATCGAACAGCTTATCATAAAAATTTTTCAAAATAAAATTCAAAAAGCTATTTTATATCATCCCGACGAAAGTGAAATAATGAAAACCCTTAAAGCCAAAATTCCAGTAAATAAAGCCGGCGGAGGCTTTGTGTACAACAAGAAAGGCGAGGTTTTATTCATCTTTAGAAACGGAAAATGGGATTTGCCAAAGGGCGGAATCGAGAAAGGAGAGGACATTGAAGACACTGCAATGCGCGAAGTCGAAGAAGAAACAGGTGTAGGCAAACTTAGAATTACAAATAAATTACAGAAAACCTATCATATTTTCAAACGTAACGGAAAATACAAACTTAAAATCACGCATTGGTTCGAAATGCAGTCCGATTTTGAGGGAACACCAAAAGGCCAAATCGAAGAAGGAATAGAAAAAGTAGCGTGGTTAAACCCAGAACAAATCAAAGAAGCTCTTAAAAACTCCTACGAAAACATCAAATTGTTGTTTGAAGAAGAGGAAGTTCCAGTAGAAAAAATTGCACCGCCTGTTCCATATCGATCAGGACCAAATTCAGATATTTAAAATTGGGGCGTGCCACCATCCCGATAAGAGGGCAAATATAGCATGCGCTTATACGCCCTCTTATCGGGATGCTGTCGGGCTATCCGTGCTGCTTCGGCAGCTGCCTTCTATCCCTCACGCGACAATCGGCTTTAAAAGACCTTTTCTGTTACTTTTGGGTATTCAATTTTTTTTTACTCATTCCGTAGGAATGTTTCATCGGTAGTACAAAATACGAATAACAGTTAGACGTTCCATCGGAACGTTTGATTAATTAGGTAATAGTGTCTATAACAGGTGTCCTTACAGGACACAATGCATAACGACACGGTTTTTTTCTACCAATGAGATATTCCTAAAGGAATATTGTTTTTTTAGTGGCGTGAGCTTTTCGCATGCGACCTTTTTGATTTTGATAAGTTTAACGAGCGTATGCTCTTGTTAAGGAAGAATTAAACATTCAAAAAGTTTACACCCTCAAAAACTTAGAGACTTATTTTAATTTTATGTCTCAAAAATCGTACTTTTGTTTAATAAGCAATACATTACAATTATGAGCGCATTTACAAAACCAAGCCATATAGGAAGAAAAATTAGCCGAATTCGTGAACTTCGTGACATGAAGCAAGAAGCCTTAGCACAAGCTTTAGGAACGAGCCAGCAGACCATTTCTGCTTTAGAAAATAGCGAAGAGATTGATGATGAAAAGTTAAAACAAATTGCTAAAGCCTTAGGAGTAAGTCTTGAAGCACTGAAAAACTTTTCAGACGAAGCAGCAATTAATTTTTTTAATAATTTCTATGATAATAGTGGAAGTCATGGCACTAATTTCGGAACCAATAATGTATGTAATTTCAATCCGCTTGATAAGCTAGTTGAAGCTTACGAAGAAAATAAAAAGCTTTACGAACGTTTGGTTCAAGCTGAAAAAGATAAAGTTGAGTATTTAGAAAAAATATTGAAGGATAAATAGTTATTCTTTTCACAATATAAAAAGCCTAATAAATTTTAATGTTTATTAGGCTTTTTTGTTTTTTCGGAGTATATTTTATATCATGAAAGGTCTTCGATAATTCTTGATTTCAATATATAAAATCAAATGTTATATAATAATAAATGATTTTTCTCAAACCAAACTAAATCATTTTTATTAATTATAAGATGAAAAATAATTCTTTCTAAGTTTGGAATAAAGAAATTTTCTAAAAGAAATTTGGCTCCTTCTGGAAGGTTTGTGCTTTCAAAGTGATTTTCAGAATCTTTATTATGAACAATAGCATTTCTTATTTTATAAACAATGTTTGCAAACATTGCTGCGTCTAAATTAGTTTTTAATCTATCAAATTTATATGAATTAGTATTTAGTGCCAGATCTCTTAGTAAATTGTTAATAGCAGGGATTTTAGTGTTGTCAATAACTTCTAAATTATTCCATTCATTTCTCAATAAACTTAAAAAATTATTTCCATCATAATCAAGAATAAAAACGTCATAGAAAAAATCTTGAATGCAAATAATTTCTTTAGTAGTGAATTTTTCATACAAAATTTGAAAATCTCTTATGTGAAATGGGCTTCCGTTTTTTTCTCTTTCCAATTTACAAATTCTATGTTTATACATAAAATTTTCAATCACATGATAAAGTTTTAAAAATTTATCTAGTATATAAATTTGATTATTATATTCATTAAGCACATTTGCTATGCTCTCAAATTGAATGTATTTTTCATTAAAATTAAAATTCTTTTTATTAGGCATTTGAGGTTTTAATTCATATTTTTCTAATGACTTTATATGTTTACCATTTAGTAATACCTGTAATTTTAATATCGGCTTTAAATCTTTAGATTGGGGAGGATTATCCGAATTTAATAGTACTACTTGATTAGCTATAATGCAATTATCTTTATTAATTAGATTTATCCAAATTAATAAGAGATCAACATGTCCTGAATGTATATCATCATCAATAAAAGAAGTGAAATTTGTATTTAATGAATAAATCACTAAGCTTTTCTTTATTTCAGCAATTTCATAATGTATGAAATTGCTTTCTATGATATTTTCTTCAAGGTCAATAATATCGTAATTTTGAATATCTAAAACTTGATTAAGATCAATATCACTTTCTTTTACTAAATTAATTTTTTCAGCTAATATTATCCAATATTTTATATAATCGAATATATTAAATTCAAAATCACTGAAAATGGATAAAAAATTATCATATTTTTCTAAGAATTCTTGTATAGGAACTAAGTTTTCAATTAATTCATTTTTAGAGCTATAAGTCTCTTCGATTTCAGAAATTATATCTTGCAAATTTGTTGAAAATTCAGCCAGCTTTGTCACTCTTGTCTCACTAGCAACAATTGATGCCTCATTGGATTGATAGTAAGAATCCAAACTTGATTCTATTAGTTTCAAATTAGTAAGTAAATTGCTGAAAAATAGATCTATTCTCTTCATATCTAATTTATTGCAACATTAGTAAAATATAAAACCCAGTCAATAGGTTCGTTTGGAAATAGAGCTGGTTTATCAATTGATTTTAGGATATCTGTAAATACTCTAAATACAACTTTTCTATTCACTGAACCAAAATTAATCTTGCTTAAGTCTAAAATTTTACGTCCATTATCATAATCGTTAAGATTTAAAATATAAGGATTTTTTTCTAAAAAGTTAATTACATTAGAAAAGATTTCTTTAGGATTTTCTATTTCATTATCTATTCGATAGCGCCCTAAAGCTGCAAATAAACCAACTAAAGAAGCTTCCCTACCAAACCATTTGATTTCACTTTTATAATGATTTACAAGAATTCTGTCAAAATCTAGAAGAAACTCTATAATATCATTTATAAAGTTGTAAGTTAACTCGTTTGATAAATCTTGAATTGAATAATCATTATCTTGAATCTTACTAATAAGGTTTGTGTTTGTTACAAGCGTTTTTCCTGTGTCAAAAGCAATTAAGGCAGCAATTATTTGAGAAAAATGAAATTGACCATATTCTCTATTTTTGCTAAAAGATGTTGAATTCATGTCTTTTTCTCTTATAAGAATGAATTCGTTAAACTTGTCTTTATGTTTAAATTCTTCTAATAAATCATTAATGAACAATAATTCTAACTGATGTTTTAGTTTTACTGGTTTATGTCCAGCATTTAACAATAACATTTTTTCAACTTGTTTTTTTGAGTCTAAATTTGTCCATAATTCAAACCAAATAAAATTGTCAATAAAAATTGATTCTAATTTCTTTATATTGGAATCATTATCAATATAATAATCTATTAATTTGGACAGAATTTTAAAATTTGATTTAATTAAAGATAATTCTTTTGAATATTTTTTTGATAATTGAAATTTTGAAAGACTTATAATTTCATTATTTAGATTCAATTTCTCCTTTAATAAGATATAAGTATCAAAAATTATTTTTAGTCGGTGCGTTCTCTGTAAACCATCAATTATTTTATAATCATTACTATTGAAAATAATAGATTTACCATCCTCTTTGTAATTTTGTAAAACTATAACTATTGAAGGGATATGATATTTATTTAATACTGTTTCAATAATTTTATCTAGATAGACATTAGAACTTACAACTTCCCTTTGTATGTCATATTCCCGATAGTTATTAGGTAGATTATTTAAATATTCATATAAAGTAAATTTTGATAGAAAACACCTGCTTCCATCATCTGTTCTTGAGTCTAATACTTGAGCAATAATTTCTGCCATTTGTAAAATAATTTTTGCTAATATATGGATATTTTATATTAATTTCTATTGTAATAAAAGTAGTGAAGATTTTGAATTGCAATTGTTAAAAGTAAAATTTTGTGTAATTTTGTAATAAATCTACAAAACCCGATAAACAGGATACTGCATATGCGCCTTTTCATAATAAACAGAATGCTTGTAAATCCAATCTAACTGCGCTTCTGCACTTTTAGCAAATTCGCGGTCGTTTTGTTTTTTAGCTTCTAATTCTGCTTTTAGAGCTGGGTTTTCTTTTAAGAGATTTGCCGCAGTATCTTCAAAAATATATTCAGAATAATGTTCTTTTTGCTGTAAAATAGGATCGAAGAAATTCCAGTTAAAAAACGAATCAACACCTTCTGGTTCAAAAGCTTCTAGAAGATATTTTACACCTTTTTGAGTTGTTGGAACGATGTAATCTCCTTTGGCGAAAGCCATTTTAACCATTTTAGAAGTTACGGTCGTGCTTCTGTGTAAATAATGCCCTTCGTAAGCAGACGGAACGGTTTTAAAATCGGCAATTCTGTAGCTTTCAACTTCTATAATTGTATCGTTTTTAATTTGTTTAAACGAAATATTATTGTTTTTCAAAAGGTCAATAATATTCCAATAACCACGCGGAATGATATAAGCAGACGGGATAACAACATCTTTTACCGATTTGAATTCTTTGATATACGGAACATCTTTTTTGTATGGTTTGCTTCTGTCATAATACAAACGATTTCCGGTTGTAGCGTCGCTTTTTTTGTAACCCGCTTCATAACCTAAAAAAGAAAATGTGGTCGCTTTTGTACTGTCCAATTCCCATTTTAAAGTATAGGATTTTTTAGGCTGATATTGTTCTAAATTCTTTGCTCTTAAATCTTTTATCTTTTGATAATTCGCATCGGTAAAATCCAAAGTCGATTTCATGTACTCGTAGGTCATTTTAACACGTTCGGCATATTTTTTCAGCATGTGTGTTTCAACTACAAAACCAATCGTATTAAATAGGGAAGTGTAACCCGTTGTGTATCGCGGACTATCTACAAACTGCCCAAAACCTTTGTCTGGAGTATCTTTAAACGAATCGACATAAGGCGTAGTTTCGATTTTCTTTTTCTGAAGATCTTTAACCAAAGCCGGCATCATTTCGTTATTCATAAAATCGCCCAAAACAGTTCCGAGTTTATTATGCTGTGTCATAATATAAGTCAGTTTGTATTGATAATCAGAGCCGTTACTTACGTGATTGTCAATGAAAACATCGGCATTTATCTTTTGAAAAATCTCGACAAAACTCTTAGTGTTTCTTGTGTCAGATTTCATCATGTCACGATTCAAATCGTAGTTTCTTGCATTTCCTCTGAAACCATAAATTTCTGGTCCGTCTTGATTGGCTCGAGTTGTCGAATTTCGGTTTAAAGCACCACCAATATTATAAATCGGAATGGTCACTAAAACAGTATTTTTAGGCGCTTTCAGTTTGCCAATTGCCAAATCTCTGTAGAATTGCATGGTTGCATCGATTCCGTCAGGTTCTCCAGCGTGGATTCCGTTGTTGACAAATAAAACGGCTTTGGTTTTCTGTATTTTATCAAAATCAAATTCCTTGTCAGCATTGAAAGTAATCATATGCAGAGGTTCTCCAGAATCTGTCAATCCCATTTCTTTCATTTGAATCGTTGGAAAATCGGCAGCAAGCATTTTAAAGTAAGCGATAGTTTCTGGATAAGTTGCCGATTGATTTCCGTTTCCTTTCTCAAAAAACGTATCGTATTTTTTATTGTTTTGAGCGAAAAGGGTGATGGTGAAGAGTGAAAGGATAATGGTGAAAAATTTCATAATTCTGATTTTTATGGAATCAAATATATAGTTTTTTGGCTCAAGTTTAATTTTTCATTTTTAATATGCTTTGCTGTTATTTTTCTCTCGCAGATTTTGCAGATTTCGCGGATTTTTTATTTTGATATCTAGAATTAATCTGCTTGATCTGCAAAATCTGCGAGAAACAAATCTGCGGTTAAACATGAAACAAAGAAAACCTGAAACATGAAACAACTTTTAGTTACTTTTGCAAAATGAATAAAAAACACCATTCCAACAATATACTTTCGAATTTAGGGATTCAGAGTCTGAACGAAATGCAGGAAATGGCGCAAGATGCCATTTTGAACGAAAACAATGTCTTACTACTTTCTCCAACTGGATCTGGAAAGACATTGGCTTTTTTGCTTCCAATTTTAGAATTGTTGCAGCCTGAGATTCTTTCTGTTCAATGTCTAATTTTGGTTCCTTCCCGCGAACTTGGACTTCAAATTGAACAGGTTTGGAAAAAAATGGGAACGCAGTACAAGGTAAATATCTGCTATGGCGGACATTCAATAGACACAGAAATCAAAAATTTAAGCAATCCTCCTGCGGTTTTAATTGGAACGCCAGGAAGAATTGCTGATCATATTGACAGAGATACTTTTAGAACCGATAAAATTCAGACTTTAATTTTAGATGAATTTGATAAATCGCTTCAATTAGGATTTCACGAACAAATGTCTTTCATCATTGGCAGATTACCGAAAGTGAATAAAAGAGTTTTGGTTTCGGCAACTTCCGATATTGAAATTCCGAAATACACACGCGTTGTAAATCCAACAGTTTTAGATTTTATTCCAGAGGAAGAAGAGAAAGCAAATCTTTCGATGAAAATGGTTGTTTCATCTTCTAAAGACAAATTGGGAAGTTTATTCAATTTACTTTGTTCTTTGAAATCAGAATCAGCGATTATTTTTTGCAACCATCGCGATGCTGCAGAACGTATCAGTGATACTTTAAATGAAAAAGGAATCTATTCGGTTTATTATCACGGAGGAATGGATCAGGACGAACGTGAACGTGCCTTGATTCAGTTTAGAAATGGAAGTGTCAGCTATTTGGTCACAACAGATTTAGCGGCCAGAGGTTTGGATATTCCAGAAATGAAACACGTTATTCATTATCATCTGCCTTTAAAAGAAGACGAATTTACGCATAGAAACGGGCGTACAGCGCGTATGCAGGCAATTGGAACAGCTTACATTATCATTCACGAAAGTGAAAAACAGTTGGATTATATTGATTATGAAATGGCAGTTTTAAATGTCGAAGGAAAAGTTTCGCTTCCAAATCCGCCTCAATTTCAAACTATTTATATTAGCGGCGGAAAGAAAACAAAGCTCAATAAATTTGATATTGTTGGATTCTTTTCTCAAAAAGGGAAATTAGAAAAGGACGATTTAGGTTTAATTGAAGTAAAAGATTTTGTTTCGTTTGCTGCCGTAAAATTCAATAAGGTAAAAGAGCTTTTGAAAAATATCAAAGATGAAAAGATGAAAGGCAAGAAATTCAAAATTGAAGTAGCCCGAAACGTCATAAAGAAAGAAGAAGAGGAGAAAAGAGGTAAATATTAGTGTGAAAAACGAGCGAATAATTTGATTAAGAGTTTTTTGCGACTTGGTTTTTATCTATTTGTTTTTCAATCGTTTAGATTTCTTTAACTAAGTTTTACAATTTTATGTTAAAAAAATAATGGTTTGATAGGTGTTTTTTCAATATTTCTATGTTTTTTTGCTACAGTAAAATTGTAACCCCAAATACTATATGAAAAAGATTATTACTCTTGCCGCATTGTTTTTTACTTTTGTTTCGTTTGCACAGGTTAAGGTTCTAGAAACGGTTCCTGTAGAAAAATTAGGAAAAGTAAATAACAACTACATTCAGAAAATTGGTGACGAATACACTGTGTATTACACTATTGTTCAAAGTGATGACGATTCGACTTTGAGAAAATTTTCATTCAAGAACATCGATAATGCCTATAACTCTTTATACAGCATTATCATGGGCGGATTTACAGCTTCTCCGTTGTACGATATCAAATTAGAGTTACCTAACAACTACATTTGGTTGCACTACACAGGAAATGTGGTTCCAGACAAAGCTACAGTTCAATTTATGGTTTCTGGTAAAGAAAGAGACGCAGCGACAAACAACGTTTCTGAGCCATTCGTAAAAGACCAAATCAATAAATTATTTCAAAAGTAATTTTTTTAAGGTTCAAAGACTTAAAGGTTCTAAGGGACTAAGTTTTAACCTTTATCTATAATTATAAAAAGCTGTTCTAATCGAACAGCTTTTTTTTGTTTCAAGTTTAAAGTTTCAGGCTTGACATACTTTGTGCATAGTTTTACGCAAATGTGCTAAGTTATTTTATTTATAGGCTTTTAAAAGAAAAGTTCGCAAAGCTTTGTGGAATAAAACTTTGCGAACTTTGCGTATACTTTGTGTGCTTTGCGGTTAAAATTATGCAGCATCCGAAGAAACTTTGTCTCTTTGAGCCTTTGTTCTTCTGAACCTAAAAATTAAATTTTCTTTACATACTGCGTTATAATCACAATCTGCTGTCCATCTACTTTTCCTTCAATATATTCAGCGTTTTCGTGGTCTAAACGAATATTTCTCACAGCAGTTCCTTGTTTGGCAACCATACTAGAACCTTTTACTTTAAGGTCTTTTATTAAAACAACAGAATCTCCGTGTTGTAGTACTACGCCGTTGCTGTCACGGTGAACTAATTTATTTTCGTCATCTTCGCCTTCTCCAGTTGCTTGTGCCCATGCCAGAGTATCTTCGTCTAAATACATCATGTCTAGTAATTCCTGAGGCCATCCTGCAGCGCGCAAACGGCTTAACATTCTCCAAGCTACAACCTGCACTGCAGTATTCTCATTCCACATGCTGTCGTTAAGGCATCTCCAGTGATTTAAATCTACGTTATCTGGATTTTCAATTTGGTCAATGCAAGTATTGCAGGCTAATATAGCTTCATCAATGCCGCCTTTTTGAGTTGGCAGTACTTGATAAACTTTTAGATTTTCTTCGTTTCCGCAAAGTTCACATTTAGATCCGCTTCGTTTGCTTAATTCTCTTTCGATGCTCATTATTTGGTATTTATTTTAAAAATGCGAATTTACTTATATTTTATTTCGCTTGCAAGTTATGTATTCTCTTTAATAATAAAGAAATAATTTATTTTTGTAATTCTTGTAAAAGAGAATAATGTGCGGTTTTCAATGATCTAATTAAGTTTCTTTTTTCAGAGCCACCAGTCATATTTTTGTAGATACCTACTTTTTTATAAATTTTATCTCCAATTTTATAATTAATCGTTGATACCATCGTAGCAGATGATAAATCAAACATCCAAGAAATATCAGTTATTTCCGCATCAATATTAATGTCAGAATCATTAATTGTTTGATTTTTAAAATATTTCACTTTTAAATTGATCTTTGTCTCTTTAGCTAGTTCTGCTACCGATTCATTGAAAGTTTCATTAATATCAGGACGTTTTTCCATACCTGCTCTGGGACCTGATTTTTTTATACTTTTTACACTATTTTCATTAATTGAAAAGACAACTGTTTTGCCATTAAAATAATCATGATTCAGATTATTTTTTGAAAAATTACTTTTAGTTGCGCAACCAAATAGCGTCAACACTAATAAACAGGTGACTATTCTTTTGAATTTCATATATAATTTTTTTTTTAATTATTTCTTAACCCTCACCGCATCAGGAACTAGCATTTCATACTCACCTCCATGACGTAATACGTCACGAACAATACTCGAGCTAATAAATGAAGTACTTGCAGCAGTCAATAAAAATACAGTTTCTATTTTAGAAAGTTTTCTATTCGTATGCGCGATAGCTTTTTCAAATTCGAAATCGGCTGGGTTGCGAAGACCTCTTAAAATGAAATTGGCTTTTAGTTTTTTCGCCAGATCAATTGTTAATCCTTCATAGGTGATTACTGAAATTTTTGGCTCGTCTTTAAAAGTTTCTTCAATAAAGCGCTTTCTTTCTTCTAATGAAAACATGTATTTTTTTTCGGCATTAACACCAATTGCAATTACAATTTCATCAAATAAAGGAATTCCTCTTTTGATAATGTCTTCGTGTCCAAGTGTAATAGGGTCAAATGATCCTGGGAATATGGCTTTTCGCATTTTCTTTTGAATTAAATTTTATGTTATTCTAAGCGTATCTATCGCTTCAACCCATTCCTCTTTTTGACAGACTTTACATTTTGCTGTTCCTGCATTTTTTTCTTCGGTATGACCACAGAAAGTACAAGCGTAAATTCCGTCAGTTGGAATGTTTTTGCTTTTTTGGTTAAAAAGCATCGGTAAAATAGGAAGTCCGTGTTTTACTTCTTCGTCTTCATAAAAAAAGACGCTTATTTCACCGCTTGTTTCTATAAAAGCATGTTTTACCTGCCCTAAATGCTCTATGGATCGAATACGCAGTTCTGAGAAAAATTCGTCCTGCGCCAAAGTTTCTTTTTTAAAACTTGACACAGAAAACTTTCCATCATTGATAAGGCATTCGGTTTTACCTTCTATAAATTCTTCGAATTTTTTACTCTTTCCAGTAAGCCATGTTACACCGCGATACAGGATAATGATAACCAGGAAAACAATCGCTGCGGGAACTATTCCAACATCTTCATAGAACATTGGATCGCCGGCAGCCGAACCAAGGGCAATAACAATTACGGTTTCAAAAATTGATAATTGTTTAACCCCTCTTTTACCTGCCAGCTTTAATGTAAGCAGCAAAATAGTAAACATAACCGCTGAACGAAATATTACTTCCAGAAGAAAAATCTCTGGTAATTCGTTAAATAACAATCTATTCCATTCAAAGATTTCTTTCATTTTTTTA
This sequence comes from Flavobacterium fluviale, assembly GCF_003312915.1. Lineage (NCBI taxonomy): Bacteria > Pseudomonadati > Bacteroidota > Flavobacteriia > Flavobacteriales > Flavobacteriaceae > Flavobacterium > Flavobacterium fluviale. Next base: position 2,776,679 of record NZ_CP030261.1, read on the forward strand.
AGGTTCTAAGGTTTTGAGATACTAAGGTTCTAAGCTTTTTTAAAGGACTTCGACTTCGCTCAGTCTGACAACAAGCGTTAAAAGCAAAAGTGCTAAAATCTTAGGATCTTAGCACCTTAGTAGCTTAGCGGCTATTTTAAAGCTAATTCTATCGCATTTGTGAATAAATCTTCTAGGGAAATTCCGGCTGCTTTTGCTTGCTGCGGAATCAAACTCTCTGTTGTTAAACCTGGAATAGTGTTCATTTCCAGCATATAAGGTTCGTTGTCTACGATAATGAATTCGCTTCTAGAGAAACCTTTCATTTTTAATACTTCGTACGCACGTTTTGCTGTTTCACCTACCTTTTGGGTTAATTCGTCTGAGATTCTCGCAGGTGTTATTTCTTGCGATTTTCCTTCGTATTTAGCTTCGTAATCAAAGAAATCATTGTCTGAAACGATTTCAGTTATTGGTAAAACTTTAATTTCACCTTTATAATTAATTACACCAACAGAAACTTCAGTTCCATCCAGGAAACTTTCTATGATGATTTCGTTGTCTTCTTTATACGCGACTTCAATTGCAATTGGCAGTTCCGCTTCGGTTTTTACTTTTGAGATTCCGAAACTTGAACCCGCTTTGTTTGGCTTAACGAAACATGGAAGTCCCACTTTTTTAACGATTTCAGCTGTATTGATTTCGTCACCTTTGTTCAAATAATAAGAGACAGCGGTTTTGATTCCGTATGGTTTTAAAACCGATAATAAATCTCTTTTATTAAAAGTCAATGCAGATTGATAATAATCGCAGGAAGATTGCGGTAATCCAATTAATTCGAAATAAGCCTGCATTAATCCGTCTTCGCCCGGAGTTCCGTGAATTGCGTTAAAAACACAATCAAAAGTGATTTTTTCTCCGTTTACTGTAACTGAAAAATCATTTCTATCGATTGGAAATTCGGCATCATTTTGGTCTACATAAACCCATTTTTCTTTGAAAATGTGAACTCGAAATCCGTTGTATTTTGTTTTATCAAGATATTGGTATACAACGTTTCCGCTGATCAGCGAAATTTTGTATTCGCTTGAATATCCGCCCATGATGATGGCAATGTTTTTCATTTTTTATTGTGTATTTGTTTAATCGATTTTATTGTTTAACCGTTATTTGGTTAATGGTCTAATTGTTTGTTTACTGCTTGCACAAGTTTTTACGAATTATTTTTATTCGTTATGTTTGTCAGACTGAGCGAAGCCGAAGTCCCGTTTGCTGTATCACTTTGCAGGTACTTCGACTTCGCTCAGTCTAACAATTTCTTGCATTCTTGTTTTAAACAAAATTATCATTTTTTTTGAAACGAAATACTTTATCTTTGTCGCTATTAAAAATAAATTTATGAGTTTACGTCAGTATTTAACAAGCCGAGTTTTTTTCTTGCAATTGCTTGCGGCCGCAGCTATAATTGCGGTTATAGGTTACTTATTTATGCATTGGTTGACTTTTACAACTGATCACGGACATGAAATAGCTGTTCCGAATTTGTCTAAACTGACTGAGGAACAAGTAGAAGAGAAATTGGATGAACTGGATTTAGACTACGTGCTCCTAGACAGTGTTGATTACAGAAGTGAATTCCCAAAATATAGTGTTGTTGAGCAGGATCCGCTGCCGGGAACTAAAGTAAAAGTGGGAAGAAAAATCTATATTAAGATTAATGCTTCAGGTTTTTCTTCTGTTAAAATTCCTGATTTGATCGAGAAAACATATCGTGAAGCGGTTCCGACTTTAAAAGCTCTAGGGCTTGAACTGGGAACGATTACCTATATTCCGAATCTTGGAAAAGATATGGTATTGGAAATGCGTTTAAAAGGCAGAAATTTAAAAGTAGGAGACCGCGTTTTGAAGGCGTCTAAGATCGATTTGGTTTTAGGTGACGGAAAAGCAAGTTATGTAGATGAAAGCCAGACAGACAGTACAGCAGCTGAGCCTGCAGAAACCCCACAAGATGAACAATAATATTGAAGAAAATTTAGATCTGGAAGACGAATTATTCGAGCATTACAGATTTGAAGTGCCTAAAGGTCAGGCGTTTTTGCGTATTGACAAATATTTAATGAATTTGATTCAGAATGCTACGCGCAACAAGATTCAGAACGCAGCAGCTGAAGGAAACATTTTTGTAAATGATATTCCAGTAAAATCAAATTATAAAGTAAAACCTTTTGATGTGATTACGGTTATGTTATCGCATCCGCCGTTTGAAAATCATATTCTTCCGGAAGATATTCCGCTGAATATTGTTTACGAAGACGATGCTCTTTTATTAATTAATAAAGAGCCGGGAATGGTTGTACACCCAGGTCACGGAAATTATACAGGAACGTTAGTAAATGCTTTGGCACATCATTTTGATAATCTGCCAATGAATAGCAGCGAACGTCCTGGTTTGGTGCACCGTATTGATAAAGATACTTCTGGACTTTTGGTTGTTGCCAAAACAGAAGCTGCTATGACGCACTTAGCGAAGCAGTTTGAAGCGAAAACTACTGAACGTGAATATATTGCCCTTGTATGGGGAAATGTTACAGCAGAAAGCGGTACCATTGAAGGAAATCTCGCAAGACATTTAAAAGACCGCATGCAAATGGCTGTTTTTGATGATCCTGAAATTGGAAAACCTGCGATTACGCATTATAAAGTTTTGGAGCGTTTTGGTTACGTAACTTTGATTTCTTGTAAACTGGAAACAGGAAGAACGCATCAGATTCGTGCACACATGAAACACATCGGACATCCGCTGTTTAATGATGAGCGTTATGGCGGACATTTGATTCTAAAAGGAACAACCTTTACAAAATACAAACAGTTTATCGAGAATTGTTTTAAAGCTTTACCGCGTCAGGCACTGCATGCCAAAACACTTGGTTTTGTTCATCCTAATACTGGTGAATTAATGCGTTTTGATACAGAATTGCCACAGGATTTTCAGGATTGTATCGAGAAATGGCGCGTTTATGTGAAGTCGCATAATGTTGAGGATGAAGATGCTTAATTAGATAAATTAGGGAATTTGTCAATTAGATAATTAGATAATTTTTCCTTAACTAAATGAAATAGAAAAAGCTCCATTTGGAGCTTTTTTGTTTTTGACCATTCCAATATTCTGTAGAGGCGCACAGCAGTGCGTCTCCTCAACTAATATTCACAATATGTTAGACGCACTGCGGTGCGTCTCTATAGTTATGCTTTGTGTTATTAATAATTCTTAAAGAGATTTGATTTTTAGACCAGTTATTTTTACTTCACCGTTGGTTATAAAACCTAGTTTTCCTTTTTGGTTTAAGCTGCTTTTTTCTAGAGAACATTCTAAAGAAGTTTTGTTGTCTATAGAAAAGAATAATTGTTTGTTTTGGACTTTAATTTTAACGGAATACCATTTATTGTTTTCTAATTCCATTGGTTTTTTAAACAACGTTTTTCCGCCTCGTTTACCATACGAATCGTCTTTTTTATCATAAACTCCATCGCCAATTACTATGTTTTGATCAATTTGGTACAAGTATGTTCTAATGTATTTTCCTTTATCCAAATTAAGCATTATTTCAAATAAAGATTCTCCTGTCATATTGACTTTTAAATCAATTTCATAATTCTCTGGAAGCTCTTTTTTCGAAACCAAGACTCCCCAAGGAGAAAGAGAACCATTTCCTGTAAGAGTGTCTTTTTTTAGAATCCATTCTTTAGAATTAATGGTCCAATCTGATTTTAGGTCCTTTGAATTGTGTAAAGTATATTCTTTTTTTACTGTTGAAATCGTGCTGGAGCAAGAAATCAAGAACAGCTGTAAAAGTAGAACTGATGCAATTTTAATTTTCATTTAATTTAATTCTGAGTGGTATTTTATTTTTCCGATTGACCCTGTTTCAGATGGTAAAAGTTCGAAGACCGAAGTAGGAGCAAGGCCTTGTTCAATTCGGTGTGAAACGTAAATGATACTTACATTAATTTCCTGTTTAATAGTGTTGATTAATTGAATTACCAAATCTACATTTTCGTCGTCTAAACCTTCTACCGGTTCGTCTAAAATTAATAAAGGCGGATGTTTTAAAACTGCACGAACAATTAAAGCCACGCGCTGCTGTCCAACAGAAAGATCGATAAAACGTTTTTTACGCAGATGTCCCATTTCTATCACTTCAAGCCATTGCGTTACAATTTGTTTTTGATGTGTTGTTGGTTCCGTATAAAGTCCTATCTGGTCAAAGAATCCAGATAAAATCATCTGTTCAAGTGTATGGCTTTTTTGAAATAAGTCGGTCATCGAAGTAGCGAAGATTCCTATTTGTTTTTTAATATCCCAAACACTTTCCCCAGTTCCTTTTTTTCTGCCAAATAAAAATAAATTCTGGCCAAAACCCTTTGGATTATCGCCTGTAATTAAGGATAAAATAGTGCTTTTTCCAGAGCCGTTTGGGCCAATAAGCTGCCAAAATTCACCTTGTTTTATGGTCCAAGAAATGTTGTTTAAAATTTTGCGTTCTTCGTAACTTACAGAAACATCTTCTAATTTAATCAGCACACTTTCGTGAAAATCATGCGGTTCTATAGCTTTTGGAATTGCAGCTGTATTTAAGGTTTTAAAGTGGTTTTCGGTTTTAACGAAGGGATGTAATTCGAAAGTATTGTCTTTGATTAAAGCCTTATTCGGAACAAAATCTAAAACGTCAACAGTACGGTTTAAAATCTGAATGATAGCGATTTCGGTTGTAAGATCTTTTAATGAATCAGCGAGAATTACTCTTGAAGGCTGATCCAAGTGATCAAACGGATTATCAAAAATGATGAAATCGGGTTTTTGTTCAATGCAATAACGTAAAAACTCTTTTTTGCGTTCGCCGGATGAAAAAGTTCTTAATTGTCTATTTGATGTTTTGGAAGCTTCAACGCTGTCATATTGAAACTCTTTTTCGATGAATTTTTCGATTGCAATATCAGAAAACAGAATTCCTTTTTGGTTGTTAAAAACCGCTAATTCTCCGTTTGCTTCACCGTTTAAGATATTGTCTATAAATGCTTTTTTATTGACCTGATTTGATAAAAGTATATCCCAATGCTGCATGGTGTATTTTTAGTATTATTTATTCTCTTTTAATGTCATTTCACGATCGTTTCTCGACCATTCACTCCAAGAACCTACATATAATTTCGGAATGGGAAGCCCAGCGTAATCCATTGCTAATAGAGTATGACAAGCAGTTACTCCAGATCCGCAATGTACGATTGTATTTTCGGTTTCTTTATCTCCAATTATAGCTTTGTATTTTTGAGCTAATTCTTCAGGAGATTTGAAAAAACCGTTTTCGTCTAAATTTTCAGTCAGCGGTACATTTACAGCTCCAGGAATATGTCCTGCAATTAGATCTAAAGGTTCTATGAGTCCGTCAAATCTGTTTTTGTCTCGAACATCAATTACTATATTTTGATCGTTTTTACGGGCTTTTTCAACTTCATCTATCTCTGCCAATGGTAATTTCCATTCTTGAACAGGATAAGTTGTTTTATCAAAAATCTCAATTCCAGAACTGGTTGGAAAACCAGATTGAATTGCAGACTGAAAACCGCCATTTAAAACCTGAATTTTTTCATGTCCGACAGCACGCATCATCCACCAAAATCGGGCTGCGAAATTAGAACTATTTTTATCATCATAAACTATAACATGGTCTGAAGATGAAATTCCGATAGCAGAAAGCGTTTCAGTAAATTCTTCCACGGTTGGCAGAGGATGTCGTCCGCCGTTTGCTGGATTTTCAGTCACGGCTGCTAAATCTCGATTTAAGTCTACAAATCGCGCTCCTTTTAAATGTTCTTTTTGATAGATTTCAAAAGCGTCTGCGCCAGTTCGCGCATCAATTAAAATGATTTCTGAAGGGTTTAATTGAATTAATTCTTCTGCTGTAATTAACGGAGAAATGGAATGAGACATTTTGTTTTATTTTTTTGAATTTCCAAGCCAAAGCAATGCATTCAAGATTAACTGGCTTTGTGTTTTATTTTCAAAAGTGTACGATAAGGTTTTGTTTGTACCTCCTTCATAATCAATATCATTGTGACCCATATTTACATACAGCATTTTATATTTTTTATTCGTCCAAACAACTGGATAATAACCGCTATGCCAAATTTCGTGCGCTTTTGGACCAGTGCCTAATGGAAAGCTGGATTCATCAATTGCGACTAAAATCTCGATGTCTGGATTTTTCGTCAAATCTTTAGACCATCGATACCATTCGTTTGGAGCGGATGTAAAAGTCTTTGGCAGATTTTTGGTAACAGGATGCTGATTCTCAATTCTAAGTACTGCCGAAGTTGGTTTCCAAGTATTGCTTCCGTATTCGCCAGATCCTAAAAAAGTATTATGATACCAATCCCAATCCTGATTATAACTGGAATCATTTAAAGCAAATGCCGAAAAATGAAATCCGATGAAACCGCCGCCATTTTCCATGTATTTTTGCAAAGCTTCGCGTTGTTCTTTCTTTTCCGGACGCGTGTCTAAGAACAAAACCACGTTATATTTCGCCAAAAACTTAGCATTCAGATTTTCCCAATTGCTGGTTGAATCATATTGAAAATGATTTTCTGCCGCTAATTTTGGAAAATACTTATTGGCTTCGTGTACAAAACTAATATGCGCCTGATCATTTTTTGCGGTGTAAAAAGCAATTACTTTAAATTTTGGATTTTCTTTTTTGCTTTGAGAAAAACTAAAGAAAGAAATTATTAAAACAAAAAGTAAAATAATTCTTTTACAAATACTCAGAGCATTCTTATTGAAAAGCAACATGAATATTAACTAGGAATCTTTTCAATTAAAATCTCATTTTCAGCTTTATCAAAATAAGTGCAAGTCATTTCGATAATATCGACACGCCATTTTGCAATACCGCATTGTGCACAATGTTTACAAAATGTCATATAATCTGTTTCACCATGCTGATGTTTTACTAAGAATTCAATAAAAAGTTCTTTGTTGGGAAAATCAGCCACTTTTATTTCGGGATATTTTTCCTCGGCTTCGGCCGTGTAATTATTTAATCCATAATAAACAACGCTTCCGTCGTGTACGTAGGTGTCGTATCCTTTTACGCCTAAAATGATTAAATCTTGTATATAATTTGGAAAATCAGCTCCAGTTTTCACTTTTGCATGAGCTTCTTTTATTTGTTCAATTGTAAACATAATTTTAGTTTTTAAGTTAGTTTTTTTGCCAATAGTTACATCAATTCACACGAATTACTTTCAGTTGTATGTACATAAAAAATTAATGCTGATTCGTGTAATTCGTGGCAGACAAAAAATATTATTGTTTCAAAAATACGATTAATGGTTTTATAAATGAATCAAAAGATTCGATATGTGGTAAATGTCCTGTATTTGCGACTTCAACCAATTTTGAGTTCGGAATTGCTTGCTGCGTTTTTTTACCCAATTCAGCATAATTTCCCATTGTTTTTTGGATTTCTTCGGCAACCAAAGGTTTTCCTAAAGCAGTTTTATCTCTTGTTCCAATGATTAAAAGCGTCGGACTTTTGATATTTTTAAATTCATATAAAACAGGCTGTGTAAAAATCATATCGTATAAAAGTGCTGAATTCCACGCCACGCGGTCATAATTTGGAGCTGTTGTCCATCCTGCGCCCAGTTCTGCCCATTTCTGGTAATCTGCATTCCACTTTCCATCATAATAATTAGCCATTTGATATTTTTTAATGGCTTCATAATTTTGTTTCAATTCAGACTCGTACCACCAATCTGCAGGTTTATATGGCACGACCAATTTCCAGTCTTCTAAACCAATTGGATTTTCCAAAACTAGTTTTTCTGTAGTTTCAGGATACATTAACGCAAAACGCGATGCCAGCATTCCGCCCATAGAATGACCTAAGATGGTTGTTTTTTCAATTCCTAAATGATCTAAAAGTTTTTTGGTATTTTGAGCTAACTGCTGAAAAGTATATTGAAAATTATCAGGTTTTGTCGATTTTCCAAAACCAATCTGGTCGGGTACAATCACTCTAAAACCTTCTTTTGTCAATGCTTTTATGGTTGTTTCCCAATAAGCTCCATTGAAATTTTTTCCGTGAAGCAGTACAATATTTTTGTTGTTGTAATTATTTGGTTTAATATCCATATAAGCCATTTTAAGTGCTTGACGCTGATTGCTTAATTCTAAAAATTGGACAGGAAACGGATATTCATAATTGGATAAATTAATATCTAATTGCTTGATTTTCTGTTCTTGTGCTAAACAAAAAACAGGAAGTAAAAGTATAAGGAGTTTTAAAGTTTTCATTTAAAAATGGTTTTTTATTAAGGATTATAAAATTACCGCTATGCATTTTTAAAACCAAAAAATCCACTCTTAAAGTTATGAGAAAAAACCGATTGAGTTAAAAATTAAGCCATTACAGCAATAATGTTGAGCGCGATTTGACCAAGATTTTGGTCTCCTATAATTTCTACTTTTTGTAACGCTTCAAACGGAGTCATTCCTTTAGAAAATAGAAGCCAGGCATCTTGTGGATCAATTTTTACGATTGAAGCTGGTTTTTCTTCAAACGAATCAATGAATTCCCACTGTTTTTCTCTTTTAATAATATTCCATTGTCCGCCAATTTCAGTAATGATAATTAAACTTACAATTGTATTTTCCGGCGCGTCAGTATTTCTGAAAGTATGTGGTAAAGCTTGAACAAAAGTTTCAATAAACGGATGGAATAATTCTTTGGTCATTAAAGCCTGTTTTCCGACAGCATCTCTAATTTGCTCTTGATGAAGAAATTTTTCTGTGTATTCCCGTGCAATATGAAACCAGTTTAGAGAAGTTTCTTCGCCAGCCCAGGCAACTGAAAAAACAGCATTATCATGAGGATTTAATGTTTGTAAATGTTCAAAATATTCTTTGCCCGTTGTTTCTAATAGATTAATGAGCACGTTGGGACTTAATCTTTTAGTAGCATTCGTCCAAGTCATATTCAGCTGATTTAGAAAATCAACCAAATCTTGGTACGAATTAATATTTTCTGTTTTATCTCCAAAATAATGATCTCTAGAAATCGACAATGCCCTTAGATTTCCGTCCAGTAAATGCGATGCAATATCTTTTACAGTCCATTTTTTCGCTACTGTTTTGGCATTCCATTCTTCTTCCGTTAACGATTTTAAGAGGTCAATTAATAAATTGTCTAAAATAGGGAAGAGGTGTAAAGTTTGAATAGGAATGGTTTTGGAAGATTTCATCGCAGACTTATTTTTGGTCGAGGTTCTTTAAATAATTGTTTTTTAGAGTTATAACGCGTTTCGGATACGGAATGTCGATATTGTTTTCGTCAAATTTCTTTTTAATGCTCTGCGGTAAATCGCAGTAAATAATAAATCCGTCAGTAGAATTTTTGGCCCAAGCCCAAGCTTTTAAATTGACACTCGCATCGGCCAATGCAACAACTCGCGCTATTACACGATAAAAATGACAATTCTAAAGTCTTTAAAGTAATCGTTCATAAACTTAGAGATTTTAGATTAATGATAAATAATAGATTCTATCAGCCATTTTGTGTTTACTTTTTTCAAGTCAAATTCAATTGGTAAATTGACATTGTCTTTAGGCGTTACAACAATTATCGCAGTCGAATCGGTCATTTCTTTTTCGTAATAAACAGCGTCTTTATATCTAACTTTAAAGGCAGTTTTGCGCTCGTCTGGAATACTTTTTTCCATCTTTTTAAGAGTTTCTAATTTGATTTTATTATCAGAATTCAAAACCAATAAATTTTCAACTTCTTGGCTGTCAAATTGATTGGAAGCAGTTATATAAGCGATAACTGTTTCTTTTGGAGTATTATGCGATTGAGATTCGCATGCCAAGAGAAGAAGTATAAAAATTAAAAAAGATGGATAATGCTTCATTTTTTATGCTTTACAATCCAACAAAATCATCGCTTTTTGGAAAAATACTCAATGCCTGAATTGCAATTTCTGGGGTTGGAGATGCTAATTTTCGCAATTTTGTGTCCATCCAAGCACCGTCGACAGTAATTGTAGCGCAAAGAGTGTCGTCTTCTCTTCTAAATTCGTGAATAATTGACCAGCGCGAAGCATCGGCTTTCATTTTTGAAGTTTTGGTATGGATGAATATTTTGTCAGAAAGTTTTAGTTCTTTTCTAAAAACACATTCTTCCCTAAATAAAACAGGACCAAAGCCTTGTGTCTGCATAACTCTTAAAGTTAAACCAAGTTCCTCAAGGATTTCTATACGATGTTGTGCGCCAAAATCGTAATAAGCACTATGACGAACATGAAAATTTGGGTCAAGATCTGACCAGCGAAAAGAAATTTCTTTAGTAAATGAAGCCATTTGTATTTTGTAATTTTAATGAGAAATCGAAATTACGAATAAAAATAAATGGAATTTCTACATATGTGAAAATTTTCAAAATTAGTTCTGTGTATTATTTGCGCACTTATTTTTGATTTTTTATGATTTAGATAAATTAGATTTTAAATTCAATTTTATTTTAAATATATTTTAGAGAACAAGTTTAGATGAGATTTTTTTCTGCTGTGAAAGTTGAAGTAAAGAATCTGTAATTATCTGTACCTCGGTTTGTGTAAAAACGGGACTAAAATATCTAATGTAAGGCAGTAATTCTTTTAAACCTAAAATTTTTGTATACTGAAACTGTTCGTGAGGTATAACATTAGTAAAAACAATGATATTTTTGATCGGGATTTTTCTGTTACCCCAATTTTGTTTGCTAAACCCCCAATTTGATTTACTTACTTTTTCAGATAGCAATCTGAACAAAGCATAATTAGTTCTAAGAACTTGCTGAACGGGAGATCGTAAATCTAAATTATTTATAGAACTGTTACTCCAATTTTTTGTTTCAATTAAAAAAACACCTGAACGAGTAATCAAAAGATGGTCGATTTGAATGGTTTTAATATAATCTCCATCGTGTTTTATGGGGTTTTGAAACGTGTAACTAAAATCATTTATCAAGATATAATCGTCAGACAGTTTTTTTAGTTCATTTTCTACTTTTTGTTCACCAAATGCACCATAAATTGTATTGTTTAGTTTTTTTATGATTTCATTTTTTACTTCAAATTTCTGCAAATCTTCAAAACTACTTTCATTTACAGCATCTTGAAAATTTTCAGAAATATAGTCAAGACGTTTTTTCTTTTTCGAAAGTAATTTTTTGGACTGATATTTAAAAAGAATAATACGAAATTCAAATAAGATTTGTACGAACCAAAATTTGATATGAATTATCAGGTTCAAATAATATTCTTCTATAACCGCAATAATTTTAGTTTTTTTTTCTGAAAGTTCTTCAATTTGTTGATTTAAGTAATCAAGTTTTTGTCTTAATTCTTTTTTTAAATCAATTATTTTTTGAGATGTTAGAATATCAAACTCAGAAACTTCATTTGTGAGAAATTCTTTTTCTTCGTTTATGAGTATGTTATGATCGGAAATAATTTTTTCTTTTTTGAAATGATAATTCTTTTGGAAATCGATTATCTCATTTAAAGAATTAAATTCATCAATATGGTTTGTGACTAATTCCAATTGTATATTATTAAGACATCCAATGGTATTATAAACTCTACACATATTCTTTCCATATTTATTAATATTTCATTTTAGAAAGTTCAACTTCCAATTTATCAAAGTTCTCTTCGTTTTTATCGACAACATACGGTTTGAGTTTTTGGCATTCTTCCTTGGTTTCAAAAAGCATTTTAAAGACGACTTTTGTTTGATTTTCTGTAATTGCTTCAAAAGTGGTTAAGATTTGAAAAAGCGGTTTCGAATGACGTTTCCAAGCGATAAGATTAGGTTTGTCTATTTTTATGAATTCGCATTCGTTGGCATAATTTCCCGCTTCGGGACCGTGCATAATGAAATTCCATTTACCGCCTTCACAAAAATTAAATTCATTAAAAGTATTTGTAAAACCTTTTGGTCCCCACCAATTTTTCAAATGTTGGGGAGTACTCCAAGCTTTAAAAACCAGTTCTTGTGGGAAATTTAAAATTCGAACAGTAACAATTTCGCAATCTGGAGTTGTCGAAAGAATATCTGAAGTCATCTCTTATGTTTTAAATTAAACAAAAAATGGGAGAGCATAAATTTAGGAATAAAATCGTAATCAATTTTAAATGTGTTGTTTATATTAAATGGTTTCTAGATTATCCCATTCATATTCTATCTTGTTAACTTTCATGTAATAAGGAATTAATAATAAAATTTCGAGCCTTAATGAAAAGTGACCGTCTCCCATGGTAAAAGGAAGTATAAACATAGATGCAATACAAATTGCAATTCCAACAACAGCATCTATTTTTGCAATATTAATCGCATTTGGTTTTTCGAACCAAAGTGAATAGGCTGCAAATCCTTTTAAAAGCATAATTGAAATGATAAAAAGACCAGTTCCAGAGTATGCTGTGTCAGTTGAAAATCCGTAAAGGGATAAATTTACATTGGGTACAAAAAGATTCGTAATAAGCGAACCAACTGCAGCGACAGCTAAAAGCATAAAGATCCAGCAGAAAGTTTTAATCCACCAAGGCAATAATTTACGTCTTATTACTGGAGGTTTGTCAAATTCTTCAAACTGGCTTTGTAATTCTGGATTCATTGTTTTCGTTTTTGGTTATTAATTTTTAAGATTCAGATTCTTTTGCATCATTCAGTTTTTTTACGATCCAAGGCAAAGTAAGCCCTTGTCCGATAAGTGTAAAAAGGACAACGGCGACAGAAATAAAGATAATAGCATTTCGTTCTGGAAACGGACTCCCATTTTCAAGAAACCTTGGTAATCCAATTGCAATGGCAAGAGATACAATACCGCGCATTCCTGACCAGCCTAAAATTATACTGTTATTAAAATCGAGAAGGGCATCTTCGCTGACTTTTCTTCTGCCTCCACGGTTTTTTTGAAATGCTTTTTGAAGATTAATCTTTTGCAGAAATATTCTAACAAATCTGATTAACAGCGCGACTATAGTGATAATGAATGCGTAGCCAATGTAAGGTAGTATCATATCGTTATCTATATCTTTTAATACATATCTAAAATTAAGTCCGATAAGGATAAAGATTAAACCATTTAATAAAAAGATGATAATATCCCAGAGACTGCGCGAACTGTTTTTTAAGCTTTCTGGAAATATTTTTTTACTAAAAGTGCAATTGCCAGCCCAGAAATAACTACTGCAATTACTCCAGAAACGTGCAGATGTTCTGCAATTAAATAAGTTACAAATGGCATTAAAAGCATAAAACTAATGGTAACATTTGCATTTTTTTTGACTTTACTCAAGATGAACGATAGAATTTTTGCCATTACAAAACCAACCAAAAAACCACCTCCCAGCAATAGAATAAATTGTAATGTTGCCTCCCAGATAATAAATGCAGATCCCATAACTGCCGCAACCGCAAATCGATAGGCTACTAGTGCCGAAGCATCGTTTATAAGGCTTTCGCCTTCAAGAATAGTGATGGTTTTATGAGATATTCCGAGTCCTTTGGTAATGCTTACGGCAGCTACAGCATCGGTTGCAGAAAGAATGGCTCCAATTACAAATGCAAGCGGCCAGGTAATATTAGGAATCATATAATGCGCTACAACGGCAATCCAAAAGGTGGTAAGGAAAACCAAAGTAATGGCTAAAGTTCCTATTGTATTAATATTAGTTTTAAAATCTTTTGGAGAAATATTAAAAGAAGCATCATACAATAAAGGCGGCAGAAACAGTAGAAAAATAATTTCAGGATTAATTTCGATTTCTGCCATTGTTGGAATAAAACCAATTGCAATTCCAACAATTACAAGGAGAATAGGGTAGGGTAATTTTGCTTTTTCAGCAAAGGCAGATAATCCTATGACAATGGCAAGTATAAATATAATGATGCTGTAATTTTCCATTTTGGCAAATATTCTAGTTTTAGGAGTTGGATAGTGTATTATCGATAAGCATCTTATCTGTTAAATACATCAGTAATAGAAGTTTTTTCGAACAAGTAAGGTTCTTTTTTTATTTTTTTGGTTTCAGATGTTGTTGGCTCATCTTCTTTCATTGTATTAGTTTCGGTTGTTGTTATTTCTGCTTTTTCTAAGTCGTAAAAAAATCCTGAACGACCACCTGCACCGGCAGAATAGATTTCCATATTGCTCAATACAAAATTGTTTTCAATATATTTAAATTGACTTAAAAATGTACCGCTGGCACCCATTCCATACAGATTGATATTTAGTTCACCTTTTTCTATGCTAATATCTTCTGTGTCATATAATTTGTAATCATGTTCGTTGTATTCAACCGGCATAGTTATATCAGAAACTTTGTCTAAACGATAAGACTTGTCTTCATTTTGCAAAAGAATCAGCATTGGTCTTTTTAATACGTTGCTTCGTTTATGCTTTAATACAACGGCAATATCATCTAAACCGTCGTTGTTTAAGTCTCCTTCTGCCTCGTATTGAATATTATAAACATCAATTTTAGGAAGGAAATCTGAAATTTTATTTCCAGTTTTTGGATAAGTAACATTTGGTTCAGAAGGAATGTCTTCTTCAGATTCATCAGCTGTTTCTTCAAATTCTTCATTAGCAGGCAGGCTGTCGGTAACTGTGGTGTTGTTTGAAGAAGATGCCACCTCTTTTTTACAAGATTGTATTGCGAAAATAAGCAATAGATAAATGGTAAATACGATTCCTTTTTTCATCAGTTTAGGTTTAATATTTTTTCAAATATAAATTATTTTCTTACAGGATTTTTAAGAATTATGATGGATTAGTTTCTGTTTAATTGTTTTTCTAAATTTTCAATTTCAGACGGACCGCTGACATGTTTTTGTTTAATATCTCCGTCATTGTCAGCTAAAAAATGCCACGGAATTCCAAAAGATTGACTGCCGTAAAGTTTCAGTAAATCGGCATATAATTTTTCATTTGCTCTAATATGATAACCTTCTAAATTGTAAAAATGAATCATTTCCTGCCATTGTTTATCTCTGTTTTCCTTGTCAATAGAGATATAAACCATTGTGATTTCTTTAGAAGCTAATAAAGAATATAATTTCGGATTCTCTTTAAATTCAGACTTGCAAGGCCCGCACCAAGTTGCCCAAATATCGACATAGAACTGTTTTTTATTTAAACTTTTTAAAACTTCCTTAACCGTATTAACTGAAGAATTATTATCGATAAACTGGATTTTTGGATTTAAAGGCTCTTTTTGTCTGGCATGAAAAGTTATAATGGGAATAATAAGAGGTTCTATAAAAGTAGTATAGGAACTCTGAGGATATTCTTTTTTGAATTGTTCAAAAAGGGCGATCAATTCTTTTTCGTAATTTTTATTCATCGTTTCATAATAAAGGTATGCGGCAAAGTAATATTCTAACTGGAGTCCAGATAGATTTTTTTTTGCATAATTAATATTATGGGTGTGAATAAGTCCTTTTTTGTGGAACTCACTTAGAGCGGCAGTGTCTGTAGAATCTAAAATAAGCTCGTTATAGCGCAGATAATTTTCGGTATAGAAATAAAACCAAGGAGAACTTAAAAGAGCAGGATTTGTAACAGGGTTCGATTTAAAAATTTCTTCCCAAAGCTTTTTATATTCAGCAGCAGGAAGTGAATTTTTGTTTTGTTTTGAAGATAAGTAGTTTATGAAAGCCACACTGCCGAGAATACCTTTATGAAAATAATCTCTGTCGGTTTTAACAAGATCGAAAAAACTCTTTGAAATGATTTTATTTTGTAACAATTTTTCAAAACCTCCAATTTCAGAGATTCTGCGCTGTTCCACTTTTTGTTTTACTTCAAAGGCGAGGCTGTCTTTTCTATAATCTTTCGTTTCCGTTTCAAAATGTCCTCCAGCGATCATACTTCGATTGACAATTTGGTTGTATAATTCCTGTCCTTTTTTATTTTTGGATTCTACACTAAAACTATTACCAGAAACTTCAGTATTAATATTGATCGTATACTGCATTCCAGGCTCGGCAATTATAGTTCCGTACGATTTATATTGATTAGCTAAATCTATAAATGAGGTTTTTTCTAAATTAATGTTGATTTTAAAATTCCCCAGTGGATCTATTTGTACAGAATTTGTGAAACCAAAGTAGTCAATGCCGTTGATGGGCAAAGTGTATTCAATTATGTCAGGAATTTTTCCAGTGATTTTTCCAGTGATTTGGATATCATTATTTTTCTTCTGCGCTGTTGCAATTACTGGAATTAAAACTGCTAAAATAAATCGAATTATCCTCATAAATTTAGATTTAATCAGGTTAAGATTATCTCAAATATAAATTAAATAGCATTACAAATGACATAATTAGAGCGATATGCCATGATTGTCAGGTTTGAAAAATGTCATGTTGTCAGAAGATTATTGTCGTGCCAATATTAAAACTGACAAATTACTTTAGTTTTTTATCTTGGCACAAAGATTGACTTATGCCACCTGAGTTATAAAATTAAATCAAAAATTAAATATATAAAAAATGGGTAAAATAATCGGAATTGACTTAGGTACGACGAACTCTTGTGTTTCTGTAATGGAAGGTAACGAAGCAGTTGTTATCCCTAACGCAGAAGGAAAAAGAACTACACCATCTATCATCGCTTTTGTTGAAGGTGGCGAAATTAAAGTAGGTGATCCTGCAAAAAGACAAGCAGTAACGAATCCTACAAAAACGATTGCTTCTATTAAACGTTTTATGGGACACACTTTTGCTGAAACTCAAGATGAGGCAAAAAGAGTTCCTTACAGTGTTGTAAAAGGTGACAACAATACGCCGCGTGTGGATATTGACGGTCGTTTATACACTGCTCAAGAATTGTCTGCAATGACACTTCAAAAAATGAAAAAAACTGCTGAAGACTATTTAGGTCAAACTGTAACTGAAGCGGTTATTACTGTTCCTGCTTACTTTAACGATGCACAGCGTCAAGCTACAAAAGAAGCTGGTGAAATCGCCGGTCTTAAAGTTATGCGTATCATCAACGAGCCAACTGCTGCTGCACTTGCTTACGGATTAGATAAAAAAGGAACTGATCAAAAAATTGCTGTTTACGATTTAGGTGGAGGTACTTTTGATATCTCTGTTCTTGAATTAGGAGACGGTGTATTTGAAGTATTATCTACAAATGGTGATACTCACTTAGGTGGTGATGATTTTGACCAAGTTATTATTGACTGGTTAGCTGACGAATTCAAATCTGAAGAAGGAATTGATTTACGTTTAGATCCAATGTCATTACAACGTTTAAAAGAAGCTGCTGAGAAAGCTAAGATTGAATTATCATCTTCTGCTGAAACAGAAATCAACTTACCATACGTAACTGCTACTGCTTCTGGACCAAAACACTTAGTGAAAAAATTATCTAGAGCTAAATTTGAGCAATTATCTGATACTTTAGTAAAACGTTCTATGGAGCCAGTTGCTAAAGCATTAAAAGATGCAGGTTTATCTACATCTGATATCGACGAAGTAATCCTTGTAGGAGGTTCTACTCGTATGCCAAGAATCGCTGACGAAGTTGAAAAATTCTTCGGTAAAAAAGCATCTAAAGGTGTTAACCCTGATGAGGTTGTTGCTATTGGAGCTGCTATTCAAGGTGGAGTTTTATCTGGAGATGTAAAAGATGTATTGTTACTTGACGTAACACCTCTTTCTTTAGGTATCGAAACTATGGGTGGTGTATTGACTAAATTAATCGAGTCTAACACAACTATCCCAACTAAAAAATCTCAAGTATTCTCTACTGCTGCTGATTCTCAACCATCTGTTGAAATCCACGTATTACAAGGAGAAAGAGCAATGGCTGTTGATAACAAAACTATCGGTCGTTTCCACTTAGATGGTATTCCACCAGCACCAAGAGGAGTTCCTCAAATCGAAGTAACTTTCGATATCGATGCTAATGGTATCATCAAAGTTTCTGCAACTGATAAAGGAACTGGAAAATCTCACGATATCCGTATCGAAGCTTCTTCTGGATTAACAGCTGAAGAAATCGAAAAAATGAAAAAAGATGCTGAAGCTAACGCTGATGCTGACAGAATTGCAAAAGAAAGAGCTGAGAAATTGAACGAAGCTGATAGTACTATTTTCCAAACTGAATCTCAATTGAAAGAGTTAGGAGATAAACTTACAGATGAGCACAAAACAGCTATCGAATATGCTTTAACTGAATTGAGAATGGCTCACCAATCTCAAGATCTTGATGCAATCCAAAAAGGATTAGACAATGTAAATGCAGCTTGGAAAACAGCTACAGAAGCAATGTACGCTCAAGGTAGTGACCAAGGTCAACAAGCTGCTCCACAACAAGAGCAGTCTTCTGGAGACAATGTTGAAGACGTTGAATTCGAAGAAGTCAAATAGGGTTAATTAACATCGGTTAATAATAAGTGCTAAACCGCTGTAAACTTTAAGTTTACAGCGGTTTTTCTTTTTTCTTTTTTATTGTTTCTGCTCTTTTTTAATCGTTTTTCATCATATATTTGTACCACATTTGCACCGGCACTTAAGTGGAGACAAAGTGTCTCTTATGTATACTTATTGTACCGTAATAAAGGGATATGGACGATGAAAAGATTAAATAAAGAATATCTTTTTCGGGGAAGAATTGTTGCCCCAAAATCGTGGCTTCTGTATACTGGTCAACTAAATGCAGCAATTTTTTGGTGTTGCCAAAAGGACTCTTTATAGGCTTGTTCGCGAGGCAAAAATTCCGTCAGTTAATCTGGGAACCTAGCTTCTAGCGATTGACCTCAAAATCATTGCCGAGATTTTTGCCATTTTCCACAGCCTGCTGGAATCTAAATACATTGAAGAAAAAATTATACAGACTTGAAAAAGAAGACTGCTATTCAATTAGCGAAATAGCTGAGAGATTTAAAATATCTGAAGGTTCTGTCGACAGCCATATCCGTAATATTCAATACCAACCAGACAGAGGGTAAAGTATCTATATGCTCCAAAAATGGGAAATGACAACTTTGTATAACGGAAATGATTTTAAATGAAACAATTAGCGAAAACCAAGGCAACTGTACGTCTTCGAAAAGCAGAAGACAAAAATGAATGGTATGTTTACATAGAAAGCTATCCTGTTGAGGTTTCGGGAAAGAAAACTCCCCAGAGAATCCGTGAATATATAAGCAGATCCGTTACAACAGTTGAGTGGGACAATAAAAGAACCGCCCGGACAGATGCAACGGGAATAAAAACCTACAAACCAAAGCGAAGCGATAACGGAATTATAATGTGCAGGAGCGAGAGCGACCGTGAAATAATGCTTTATGCTGACGGAATACGTAAAATTCGGCAGAAGGAATATGATAATAGAGATCTATACAGTGACGCTGACAACCTATTGGCTGAACAGAAAGAAAAAAGGCAGGAGAATTTTATTGAATACATTGCTACTTTGGCGGCTAAAAGACATGCTAGAAGTTCAAAATCTATTCAGATCAATTGGAAGCGGACCAGAGAATTTTTAAAAAGCTATTCAGGAGACAGCCTGATATTTTCCCAGATTGACCACAGAATGGCACAGGATTTTAAACTGTTTTTATTAGCTGCGCCACTAGAAGGAAATAGAAAAGGAACCATTTCCAGCAACAGTGCGGGAACCTATTTTTCAATATTTAAAGCTGCTTTGAAACAGGCTTTTATAGACGGATATTTAATGGTTGATTTATCTTCAAAAATAAAAGGAATTCCGGAGCAGGAATCAAGACGTGAATATCTGACCATTACAGAATTGAATGGACTGGCATCAACAGCATGTGAAAAAGACGTCCTTAAAAGAGCCACACTTTTCTCAGCGCTTACAGGACTGAGGCATTCCGACATAAAGAAGCTCCGCTGGAAAGAAGTAACTGTGGAAGGCGGCATGGCTAAACTGCATTTCAGACAGAAAAAGACAAAGGCTTTTGAATATATGCCTATTTCCCAGCAGGCTTTCCAGCTTTGCGGAGAACCGAGGCTTCCCCATCAGCTTGTTTTTGAGGACTTAACAGACATAACGTGGATTTCGCGCCCCCTAAAAAAATGGGTTGAATCGGCAGGCATTAAAAAAAATATTACCTTCCACTGCTTCCGTCATACATTTGCAACACTGCAGCTAGCGAGCGGCACAGACATTTATACGGTCAGTAAAATGCTGGGACATGCCGACGTAAGAACTACTGAAATCTATACAAAAGTAATAGATGAGAAGAAAATCAAGGCATCAGAAGCTATACAATTGGAATCTTTAAAGAAAAAAGAAGTGTAAATATATCAACTCCAAAAGCAATGAGCTGCAATTCTGATATAAAACTGAAAATAATATTCTAACTAGAAATAATCATCTCGATATAAGGAGGGGAGAAAGAGGTTCCTCCTTGATTTATTAAAACCCCAGTAAATACTAGGATTATATGCTATAAAAGAGGCAGCACAGAAAAAAAAGTGTACCTCGAAATCTTAATCAATTTCTTCATGTAAATATAGGTTAAAATCGATAAAGATTACAAATATAATTCGCTAATTTCAATAGAGTTAGAAATCTAAAATTAATGAATTTCTGTTGACTGATGCATTTTGAGCCTTTCTTTAAGGAACAATTTTGAGTACTTTTGAGTAATCATATTTGTTATGATATCAATCATTTCAAGATTTATATTCTATTTGCGAGAATCTTTCGCTAATGTCAAATATATTGGTAAGCGAATAAAAACTGGATTTCAAGTTCGAGCAATATTCTTTTCTCACTTTCCAGTATACGTTTGTATATTCATTACTAAACACACCACAAATTAGTTAGAGATTATATATGCCAGTTTGTTTAAGCATTTCGAGAAAGGTTGTTACCGATTTTTTTTCATATGCTTCTTTAATAGAAATTATAACAGCAGTTCTGATCATATCTTTACCTTCAATGGGAATAGCAGATAGACCAGGCTCTTTTTTTACAGTGGTCTGCGTTAGTATGGTATGCCATCTGCCGGTTTTTACAATTTCAAGCAAAGTTGGAATATCATTGATTTCAATGCCGATAACTGGTTTAAGGTTTTTTTTGCTAAAAGCTTCATTTATGAACTGTGTTGTATTGTAACCGCTAGATGGCAGAGCAAGGGAAAGTTTTACAATTTCTTCCAATGTGATCGATACTTTGCTTTTTAAATCCGAGTCAGCCGCGGTAACTAGGGTCATTGGGGATGTAAACAACTTTTTATAATTAAAATGGCCTCCTTCTCCGTTATCTTCAAATGTAAGGACAAAATCCAGCTCAAATCGATTTAACTTTTCAATTAGCTCTCTACTGGTTCCAAATACAATCTGAAACTTGATTTTTGGATATTGCTGTGAAAAAGAAATTACAGCCTGCGCAAGCACATTTCGCAGCGCATAGGTAACACCGATGCTTATTTTTCCGTCTGACAGATCATTCAGATCATTGAGGAGTTGCAGCCCATCATTTGCTTTTTTGACACTCTGCTGTGCAAATCCGGCAAAAAGGCTTCCTGCTTCAGTAAGTATGATTCTTTTTCCGATCCGGTTAAATAGAGGCTGGCGCAGTTCCTCCTCAAGCTGTTTTATCTGCTGGGATAAAGTGCTCTGGCTGATATTCATCTGTGCGGCAGCTTCTGTAAAATTGAGAAGTTCCTTTGCTTTGAGAAAATATTTTAACTGTCTCAGTTCCATTGTAAATCGGTTTTATCGATGGATGTTATAGAAAAATAACGTTTTACAAATATAGATGATTTCCTGAACTTTGCAGTATTAAATTATAGGAACCATTCGGCCATTTTTATTATGAATATTTTCAGAGCATTAAAATCAAGAAATTTTAAGTTGTTTTTTTACGGGCAGTCCATTTCCCTTTTAGGTACTTGGATGCAGAAGACTGCTGTTGCCTGGCTTGTTTACAGGATTACGGGATCTGCAGTTCTGCTCGGGGTGGTAACTTTCGTGAGTCTCATACCTTCACTGGTCTTGTCTCCTTACGCAGGGAGTTATATCGACAGGCATGACCGTTTTAAAGTGATGGTAAACAGTCAGATCATTTCAATGATTCAGGCAGGTGCTCTTGCTGCAATGATATATTTTAAATTTTACAGCATCACAGGTATTGTGTTGCTGAGCCTTCTGCAGGGGATTGTAAATTCATTTGATGTAATCTGCAGGCAGACCCTTATGATTGACATGGTCGACAGGCCGCAGGACTTATCAAATGCCATTGCACTAAATTCAATTATGACTAATCTTGCAAGAGTTGCGGGCCCGGCTTTGGCTGGAATTGCTCTAAGCGTTTTTGGCGAGGATTTTTGTTTCATAAGTAACTTTATGAGCTATGTGCCAGTTCTCATTTGTCTTTTCATGATGAAAATCAAATTGCAGAAAACCAGCAGAAAGAGACAGGGGCTGTGGAGTGAGTTAAGGGAGGGTTGCCAGTATCTTCTTTCGGAAAAAGATCTGATGAGCCTTATCCTGCTTTTAGCTTTAAGCAGTATGGCCGTTCTGCCTTTCAATACACTGATGCCAATTTTTGCGAAAGATTTGTTTCATGGGACCGCCAGAACGTTCAGTTTTTTTGAAAGTGCCATGGGGCTTGGCTCAGTGCTAAGCGCAGTTTATCTCGCAAATCTAGAGTCAGGAAAAAATCTGGTAAAAATTGTAATAGTTTCGACTTTTTTATTTGGTGGCAGTGTGCTGCTGCTTTCACTCTCCAATATGCTTTCCTTTTCTCTTTTCTTTATGGGGTTAAGCGGGATGGGTATGATGGCGCAGTCTGCAGCAATAAACACTTATATTCAGCTTCATGCGGCACCTGTTATGAGAGGCAGGGTGATAAGCTATTACATTATGGCATTTCAGGGCGTGATGCCAATTGGGAGCCTATTAATCGGCTTTCTTGCAGAGATAGCTGGTCCTAAATCTGCAGTGGCAGCTTCAGGCTGTGCAGGCATTGTTTCGATTTTAGTATTTTTATACCATAAAAAGAAAATTTTCACAAGACGCGATAACGCATCAATCGAACATCAAAGCATCTAAAAATATCTTTTAAAAATGGAAATAATCGCACTGCAGCATGGTGTTTACTGCGTAGACAGCAATAAGAACTTTAAATTTGTCTCTGAGAATGCTGATGCCCAAATTTCAGATCTAGGTCTCATGATGCAGGTCTGCCCGTTTCTAATTCAGACGAATCGTGACTTAATACTGTTCGATGGTGGGCTAAGCGATGAGCAGGGAAATTTTCCACTGATTTTAAAATTAATAAAGAATGCCGGATTCTCTGCCCAGAACGTTTCAAAGATTTTGATTTCTCCCCTTCACAAAGACCATATCGGGGGGCTGGCGTATGGCAACGGCAGTGAGTTTTCATGCACATTTCCAAATGCAGAAATTTACCTGCAGAATAGGGAGCTTGATTTCGCCTGAGACCAGAAAACAGCAGATCTTACGATATCAATCTGTTAAATGCTTTAAGATCGTTTTCCAATGTCAATTACCTATCGGATGATAAGGGAAAAATTGGAGTTGATATTGAGTACGAAGTTTCGGGAGGGCATACTCCTTACCACCAAGTGTTCTGGATTAGAGATAACGGCGTGACTGCTTTCTACGGTGCGGATAACCTTCCCAACCAATCTTATTTGAAGCTTAATGCAGCCTATAAGACAGATTATGACGGCAGGAAAGCTATGGAGCAAAGGAAAAGATGGGAGACGCAGGCAAAGGAACAAAAGTGGAAAATTCTACTTTATCATGATATAAAAACAAATATAGTTACACATTATTAAAGGCCGTTTATTAGGATATAACAAAACAAAAATTGCAATGAAGTATAAGAGTATAAGAGAAATTATAGAAATTCTTAATTCTCCGATCACTGAAGATATGACCGTCCACTGGGCAGAACTTTTAGATCACAATGAAGCAGAAGGTAATTTTGAGGGCATCTGCAACCCCCATCAAGCACTGATCATTTATGGTACACTAAGCCCAGGAGGACCCAACCATCACATAATGGAAAAAATCCAGGGCGAATGGAAAAAAGGGATTGTCAAGGGAAATCTAATAAATGAAGGCTGGGGAGCTGCTTTAGGGTATAATGCTTTTACTCCATGTCCAGTTGCATGGGAAAGGGAAATTCCCTGCCATGTTCTTTTTTCGGAATCGCTTGAGGAACATCTTGCTTACCTTGACGATTTCGAAGGAGAAGATTACAGAAGGATTTTTGCGGAGTATAAGCTGGATGACGGAAGGGGCGGAGCAGCCTATATTTATGCGGTAAAGCCTTCCAGCTCGGGCTTTGATTCCTGATTGCCTGCCGATACTTCACTTGTAAAAGCTAAACCCCTGTCCGTTACGGCAGGGGTTTTTTAAATAATCGGTTATTCTTTTATTTTCATTACGCTGTTTGTCCGGTGCTATCCTGCTGCGGAATAATTTTTTATATGCATAACTTGGTAGATTATTTAATTTGTCATGATTTGCTGTTTAAAGGACAAACCATTGCTCCACATCTTTAGAAATTGTTTCTTCCTTCCAAATGTTTTCAAATTCGTTTGTTTTAGAGTTATATTGGTATGCTTTCTGCCATTCGTCAATATTTTCAACTATGCAGCTTACTGCACCAATAATCAATAGCAGTTCTTTATCTGACATTGTCGGATGTAGCGAGATCCTTACCCAGCCTGGTTTATCAGTTAGGTTACCGCCCAGTATGCCAGCAGTAATAGCTTCTGATTTCTCCTGGTTTATATTGAAAAGAAAATGCGCGTATGTGCTTGCACAGGACCAGCCTCCTCTAACTTGGATTCCAAAGCGGTCATTTAAAAGCCTTACAATCAGATTATAGTGGATGTTTTGAATTGTAAAGGAAACACAGCCTATTCTTTCAGTTTTTAGATCCCCTAAGATTGTTAAACCTTTAATCTCCTGTAACCCTGCGAAACAGAGGTCCAGTAATTCTCTTTCTCTATATCTGATTTTCTCAATGTCCATTTTTTCTTTCAGTTCAAGGCATAAAGCCGTACGCATTACCTGCAGGAAACCTGGAGTGCCTCCGTCTTCTTTAACTTCTATTGAATCGCTGTAGTGAAAACCGCCCCACGGGTCGGTGCATTTAACGTTTCCGCCTCTAGGATTGTCCGGAAAATTGGATTTGTAAAGTTTTTCATTGAAAATCAATATGCCGCAGCTTCCCGGTCCTCCCAGAAATTTATGAGGCGAAAAGAAAACAGCATCCAACCGCTTCTGTGGATCTTCGGGATGCATATCGATTTTGACATAGGGTGCTGAAGCTGCAAAATCAACAAAACAGTAGCCGTCATGCTGATGCATTATTTTAGCCAATTCATAATATGGCGTAATAATACCAGTGACGTTAGAGCAGGCAGTAAATGAACCTATTTTTAAGCTTCTGTCCTTGTACTTTTTAAGTTCTGCGTTAAGGACTTCAGGATCAACCAGATTATCTGCCCCGCAGGGCAGCACCACAACATCAGCGTCCGTTTCGTACCAGGGCACCTGATTGGAGTGGTGTTCCATATGGGTAATAAAAACAACCGGACGGTAATTTTTAGAATTTACCTCTTGGCTGTAAATGCTGCTCTGGTAACACAGGCCTATTATACGCTGGAGTTTGTTTAGAGTGGCGGTCATTCCTGTTCCAGTGGCCACCAGACAGTCTGATTCAGCTGCATTTACATGTTTTTTAATTAACTGTCTTGCAAATTGATAGGCGTAGGTGGAAGCCTTGCCTGTCTGGCTTGAAAAAGAGTGCGTATTGGCAATCATAGGGCCTATTTTATTGAGCATTATTTCTTCAATAGGTCCGTATAATCTTCCGCTCGCAATCCAGTCAGCGTACAATAAATTCTGGGAGCCGTAAATGGATTCAAAATGTTGATTGAAACCTATTGTGTTTTCTCTGAATTCAGAAAAATACTGCTCTAATGCCCCAGGCTCTTTTTTATTCAAAATAATATTAATTTTATTGATCGGTGATTGCACCATTTTAATTTTTATAATTTTCGATACCGCTCTGCAGCCAGTTAAAATATGCTTCTATATCTGGATTATAAGCAGAAGGTTCTGCCAGATTTTTACTTTTTTGATCCACCATTACATAATAAGGCTGCGCATTTGCTTTGTAAGTTTTGATCTGCATATCACTCCATTTATTTCCAATTGTTTTAATTTTTTTACCAGTGGTTTCAGATATATACTGCTCGTTCTCCGGCAGCTCTTTTTTATCATCAACATAAAGCGAAATCAGGACTATATCATTATTTAAGGTTCTGTCGCATCTGTTTAATAACTATTATCTTTAGACGTTCAAAATATATTTTATGAATACGAAAGGTCATTGTTATCCCAAAGCCATTATTTTGCAGGCTGTTTATTTCAAATTGAGATTTACATTGAGTTACAGGGATATTGAGGAAATAATGAAAATGCGTGGAATAGGAGTTGATCATGCGACGATTCAACGTTGGGTATTTAAATTTACTCCAATGGTTGAATCTCAGATGAAAAAAGGAAAGAGCAGAGTAGGGGCCAGCTGGCGAATGGATGAAACTTATATAAAAGTAAAAGGTATCTGGTGTTATTTGTATCGGGCTGTTGATAAATGTGGTAATACGGTGGATTTTCTTTTGACTAGAAGAAGACAGAGGATGAGTGCACAGTCATTCCTAATAAAAGCGATAAAAAATAATTACCGGCCAACAGTAATAAATATAGACAAAAGCGGCTCTAACACCAGCGCAATACGGGTTTATAACAAACGGTCATTTTCGAATATAAAGATTAGGCAATGTAAATATCTCAACAATATTGTGGAACAGGACCATCGTTTCATAAAGTGGCGGATACAAAACGGTTTGGGTTTTAAAAGTTTTGCGTCTGCCAGAAGAACCTTGGCAGGAATTGAAGTTGTGCACATGTTAAGAAAAAATCAGATGCTTAACCCAGGAACAAGTATGTTCAAATCATTTTGTAAATTGGCTGCATAATTTTCGGGTTTCTGATTTCTTACTGATTTACATGGCAGATGCGACAGAACCATAAGTGTCATACTCTTTGAAATTTTTTTTACATATTATTGTATAAATCATTTTAAATAAAAAGATAAATACAACAAAGTTTTGAATTGTAGTATATTATAGAATAAGAAAACCCAAAAAAGACGTAAATTTAATTATCTTCATACTCTTTCCTTCTATTACTCATTATGGTTATAGTGATTATCGCATCTTCCATAATGTCATAATTATTATAAGTATCAAGACATATTAATGTGTCATTATTTTCTTCAAGGGAGATCGAGAAATTACCCATTTCATTTGTTTTTACGACTTTTTTATTCCTTTCATTTAAGATTAAAACTCCTGATAGAGGTACATTGTTTTTATTGTGAACTATGCCTGAACATATTTTATTCTGATTTAATTTATTCGTTGAACCTATCGAATCAGATGAACTAAAGATTTTACGAACATGTATCTTTTTCAGCTTAGGTTCCAGTGTAGCTATTCCCATTACTACTTGAGCTTTTACAATATGATTTCCTATTCCAAAAAAGGTCGTTAATGATGCGACAACAGTAATCCAAAAAGTTTTTTTTTGTTTTGTAACTTCTAAATTCTTATTCAATTGAGAAGGATTAAAACGACCACATAGATTTTGATTTTTATTAAATATGTTTATGATTTCTAAATTTGATGCTTTGGTAAAATCAAAAACATTTTTCTGACAAACGTTGCAAAACTTGTTCTTTTCATTTGTAGTCATCTTAGACCAACTTTCGTGACAAGGTTTTATAAGTGATATTTTTATTTCTTTATTCATTATTTTTATTTAAAAATATTCTTACAAAATTAATTATTTTCTTTTGATTTTTGTTCTAAAATATTGTTTCCTAAATGACAATTATCATTTCCCATTCGAATTCTTTTTCGTAATATTACTATTGTAAATTTTTTTGAATGAGAAAGATTAAATACAAGAAAGGCCGCAAGCTGCAGCACATTACACTAGAGTATACAGGATCGCATAAAGAGCATGAAAGCGAAATGCAGCTTTTTGTATATGATGATAATGATGTTGTTGAATATGATAAGTTTACGGTTCTTGCTCTGAATTCCTGCTTTGATTATACTAAAAACAATTGGCTGAACATTCATGGTTTAAACGATATTAATCTCATTAAAACAATCGGAACTCATTTTAAACTAGACGATTTTCTCCTTGCCGATATTTTAAATACAACCAAAAGAACGAAATTAGAGGAACAGCATAATGTTTTGTTTTTTAATATAAAATCCCTTCTTCCTTCTGAATATTCGGATAATCTAAGTGTCGAACAAATTAGTTTTATTTTAAAAGACGGAATTCTGATTTCTTTTCAGGAAAAACGAAGTGATTTCTTTACACACATCCGCGAGCGTCTTCGTACACATGCGGGGATCGTTAGAACTAAAAAAGTAGATTATCTTTTGTATTTGCTTTTAGATGCTGTAATGGAAAATTTCTACATTACAATTGAAGATGAGGAAGATAAAATTGAAGAATTAATCAATTTGACCAAAAAAGGGGCAGATCCTGTTATTCTGGAAAAAATTGAAAACCATAGAGATAATTTTAATTTCTTAAAACGTTCAATTGTTCCGCTTCGAGATTCTTTGTATTATCTTAAAACAATTAAAGATGATGATGAAAATAACGGCCTCATTCAGAAGGAAACATTTAATTTCTTTGTCAGACTTCATCAAAAAAGTTTAGAGCTTTTGGAGCAGATAGAATCAGATATGAGTGCATTAGAAAGTGCTTCTAATTTTTATTTTTCAGAACAAAGCCGAAAAATGAATGAGATCATGAAAACCCTCACGATAATTTCCGCAGTATTTATTCCGCTTACATTTATCGTTGGAGTATACGGAATGAACTTTGAAAACATGCCGGAACTTAAAACAAAAAACGGCTATTTTGTAGTTATGGGCGTGATGTTTTTGCTGGTTGTAGCCTTAATTATTTATTTTAAGAAAAGAAGATGGTTTTAACGTTTGTTACAGTGTAAAAAGAATTGAATTGTATAATTTTGTTATTTAGAATTAATATAAATAAATCATGAGTAAAGCAATATATATAGCGACTAGTGACCACAATAGCGGTAAATCGATTATTACTCTCGGTTTAATGAGTATCTTAATTGGTAAAACAGCCAAAGTAGGGTATTTTAGGCCTATAATCGAAGATTTTGTTGATGGAGAGGTAGATAATCATATCGAAACAGTTTTGTCTTATTTTAATCTAGATATTCAATTTGAAGATGCCTATGCGATTACCAAAAGCAGATTAATCAAAAAAAAGAACAAAGGTAAAATAGGAGAGGTTTTAGATTTAATTATCGAAAAATATAAAAAACTCGAAGAACGTTTTGATTTTGTTTTGGTTGAAGGTACAAGTTTTACTGGTGAAGGAACTTCTATCGAATTAGATTTGAACGTTTTAATTGCTAAAAACCTTGGAATTCCAACAATTATTATCGGTTCTGGAGTTGGTAAAACTTTAGAAGAATTAGTAGATAGTTTGTACTTGGTTTATGATTCTTTCAAAATAAAAGAGGTTGAGGTTTTATCTGTTTTCGCCAATAAAGTACAGCCTGAAAATATAGAATTAGTTACTAAAAGTCTGCAGAAGAGCTTACCATCTAACGTTTTAGTAAATACTATTCCGTTAATTTCAAGTTTAAATAATCCGACCATGCAGGAAATTGTTAACGAATTAGGAGCTAAGGTCCTGTTTGGAGAAAATTACCTGAATAATGAAATTGGTCATTTCAGCGTTGGTGCCATGCAGCTTCATAATTATTTGGTTCATTTGGACAATAATGCATTGGTGATTACGCCTGGAGATCGCTCGGATATTATATTAGGAGCTTTACAAGCAAATGAATCTGCGAATTATCCAACGATTTCTGGAATTATTCTAACAGGAAATATAGTGCCAGAGGAAAGTATTTTAAAACTAATCGAAGGACTTTCTGCAATTGTTCCAATTATTGCCGTTGATGGTGGTACGTATCACATTACCAATAAAATAGGTTCTATTAAATCTGAAATTTATGCCAATAACACGCATAAAATTGAAACTTCAATAACAACATTCGAAAAATACGTTGATAATGATGCTTTATCTGAAAGATTAATCACTTTTGAAGCAGAAGGCATGACGCCAAAAATGTTTCAATATAACATGGTTAAAAGAGCCAAACAGTACCGCAAGCACATTGTACTGCCAGAAGGAAATGACGATCGAATTATCACCGCAGCATCGAGACTATTAGATATGGATGTAGTTGATATTTCAATTATTGGAGATAAAAAGCAAATTGAAAATAAAGTGACAGAACTTGGTATTTCTTTTGATTTCTCAAAAGTGAATATTATAAATCCAATAGAATCAGAATTTTACGAAGACTACGCCAACACGTATTACGAGCTTAGAAAAGCTAAAAACGTAAGTATCACAATGGCAAGGGATTTAATGGAAGATGTGTCGTATTTTGGAACCATGATGGTTTACAAAGGCCATGCAGACGGAATGGTTTCCGGTGCGGCTCACACAACACAGCACACTATTCTTCCCGCACTTCAATTTATTAAAACCAAACCAAATTCATCTGTAGTTTCCTCTGTGTTTTTTATGTGTTTAGAAGACCGAGTTTCGGTGTTTGGAGACTGTGCCATCAATCCAAACCCAACGGCAGAACAATTGGCTGAAATAGCAATTTCATCTGCAGAATCTAGTGCGGCTTTCGGAATTGAACCAAAAATTGCCATGCTGTCTTATTCTTCCGGGGCTTCTGGAAAAGGAGATGAAGTTGATAAAGTGAGAACAGCAACAGCAATTGTAAAAGAAAAAAGACCAGATCTAAAAATTGAAGGTCCAATTCAGTATGACGCTGCAGTTGATTTAAGCGTTGGGAAAAGTAAAATGCCAGACTCAGAAGTAGCAGGGCAGGCGAGCGTGCTTATCTTCCCTGATTTGAATACGGGAAATAATACGTATAAAGCTGTTCAAAGAGAAACAGGAGCTTTAGCAATCGGTCCAATGTTACAAGGATTAAATAAACCTGTAAACGACTTGAGCCGTGGCTGTACCGTTGATGATATTATCAATACAGTTGTAATTACGGCGATTCAAGCACAGGGAATGTAATCAATTAAAAATTGAGAATTAAAAATTAAATAATAAACTAAAAAACCTTAGAATCTTAGCTTCTTAGAACCTTAGCAACTTAAAAAGAATGAAAATACTAATTATAAATTCAGGAAGTTCTTCAATTAAATATCAACTAATGGTTATGCCGGCCAACGAAGTAATTTGTAGCGGTATGATTGATCGAATTGGTTTAGAAACTTCAAATATTACTTTTAAAACGGCTTCAAATTCGTATGAAGAAATATTACCGATTCCAACGCATAAAGTAGGATTACAAAAGGTTGCAGATTTACTTTTGGATCCTGAAACCGGCGTAATCAAAACGACATCGGAAATTGCGGCGGTTGGACATCGTGTTGTTCACGGAGGAAGTTATTTCTCTGATACAACAATTATAACAGATGAAGTTAAAGAGAAAATCAAAGAACTTTCAGAATTAGCGCCGCTTCACAATCCGGCACATTTAGTTGGGATTAATGTTGCAGAAGAAATTTTTGCAGATGCTAAACAAGTGGCAGTTTTTGACACTGCTTTCCATCAAACAATTCCAGTTGAAGCGCACAAATATGCAATTCCAAATTTCCTTTTAACAGAACATAAAGTTCGTGTCTATGGCTTTCATGGAACAAGTCATAAATATGTTTCAGAAAAAGCGATTAGTTATTTAGAGCAGCATTCCAAGATAATCACCATTCACTTAGGAAATGGCTGCAGTATGACCGCTGTAAAAGACGGAAAAAGTATTGATACCACAATGGGCTTTTCACCGGCAAATGGTTTAATTATGGGAACGCGCGCCGGAGATATTGATCAATCTGTTATCTTTTATATGGTTAAAAGTCTTGGATATACACCAGATGAAGTAAATTCGATTCTATTGAAACAAAGCGGAATGCTGGGTTTAACGGGCTACAGTGATTTAAGAGATATTGAATCAAAAGCGGAAGAAGGAAATAAAGACTGTGAATTGGCTTTATTGATGAATGCCTACAGAATTAGAAAAACAATCGGAGCATACGCAGCAGCTTTAAACGGATTGGATGCTATTGTTTTTACTGCTGGAATTGGAGAAAATTCCTCATTTATGCGTAATTTAATCTGTACAGATATGGATTATTTTGGCATTCAAATTGACGCAGAAAAAAATAAAATCCGTTCAAAAGAATTGAGAGAAATTAATACAGCAGATTCAACTGTAAAAGTTCTAGTTGTTCCAACAGACGAAGAATATGAAATTGCAAATCAGGTTTTTCAATTACTAGAGAATTAAAAAACAAGATCAATTACCAAAAGAGCTTCTCAATAGAGAAGCTTTTTGCATTTATAAATTAAATTTTTGTCAGTATCTTTGAATATAAATCCGAATATCTTGAAATCGATACTTTTAAAATCAGTTTTCTTCTTTTTCATCGCTTTACAACTTCAAGCACAAGAATTACTTCCTTTTGTCGAAAATTACAGTAAATCAGATTATCAGGGTGATAATCAAATCTGGAATGTAGCGCAGGGAAATGATGATGCTATGTATTTTGCAAACAACCACTATTTACTTCGTTACGATGGAGTGAAGTGGGAAAAATATACCCTTCCAAATAAAACTATTATTCGATCTATTTTGATTGAGGGAGACAAAATTTATTCTGGCTCTTACAAAGAATTTGGTTATTGGTATAGAAAAGACGGAACAATGCATTATGTTTCGATCACCAAAAATTTGAGATTATTTGATGAAAAAGATAACGAAGAAATTTGGAAAATCTTTAGATTCAATGGTTCGCTTTATTTTCAATCTTTTAATGATGTTTTTATTTATGATGGAAAAACGATTAAGAAGATTAAATTTCCTTTCCTTATCTCGTATTGTTTTGCTGTAGATAAAAATCTTTACGTAGCTTCTGTTAAGGACGGAATTTTTAAAATGAACGGTAAGTATATTTCCAATCCAAAAGGCTGGAATGTTCTTAAGAAAACTGTTGTTCATGCCATTGAAAAGCACCAAAATAAAACCTACATCTTTACACAGAAAAAAGGTGTTTTTGTTGTTAGTAAAGAGGGATTAAAAAGCTGGGATAATCCGATAAATGAGACCTTAAAATCGGCTACAATTAACGTAGCAAAATTTATAAAGGGTGAAAAATTGGTTATAGGAACAGGAAATCGCGGGATTTTCATTTTAGATCTAAAAAACAATTCCTATAAAATTATTGAGCGTGATAATGTTTTAATGAATAATTCAGTTTTAAGCCTTGGGTTTGATAAGGAAAATGATCTTTGGCTTGGTTTAGATAATGGAATTGCCCATGTTGAAGTCAATTCGCCAATATCTTTCTTTTATGATAATTCAGGAATCTTAGGTTCTGTTTATGCTGTGGCAACAATTAATAAAGGTTATTTAATTGCTTCTAATCATGGTATTTTCGAATATAGTTCTGGAAAATTTAATATGATGCCAAATACGCAGGGGCAAGGATGGAACATTTCTTTAATAGACGGGAAATACATTATTGGACATAATGACGGCACCTTCTCTTATGAAAATAATGCTCTTAAAAAAATAAACGGAGTCAGCGGTGGTTGGAATATGTCAAAAAGCAGTATTAATGACACTTATTTTCAATCGACTTACAGCGGTATTTTAGTTTATGATAATCCTGCGGATCTTTCACAATATAAAATTATAAAAGACCTTGCCAAACCAATAAAATATGTAGCGCAGAATAAAAAAAATGAAATCTGGGCTGCAGATAATTATCGCGGTTTATATCGTGTCCTGTTAGATGATAATTATAATACGCTCAAAGTTGAAAATGTCACACAGCAAAGCAAAATACAAAATGATTTCGGAATCAAAATTTTTGAATTTAGGAAAGAGATACTCTTTCTAATTAATAATACTTGGTATACTTATAATTCTATTTCTAATAAACTGGAAGAAAATGCATTGTTTAATGCCAGTTTTAAAAATGTAACAGACGTTGTTTCAATAGATGAAGATCATTTTATGGTTTTGCAAAACGATATATTATATCATATTTATGCCGAAGGAAATAAGTTTGTTTGGAATATCATTCAAGAAAAATATTATAAAGGAAAACTCATAAATGAAAATTTAAGAATCTTTAAAAAAGATAATTACTATTTGTTCAATCTGGACGATGGATTTATTTCGCTTAAGCTTGAGTATGAAAACAAACAAAATTCAAAAGTTGAAATAGAAGCCTTCAGCAATGATGTTTTAATTCCGAGTCAGTCAAAAATTAAATTTAATACAGAATTAAAGATAAATGTAATTTCAGGAATTTATGGCGCAAGTAAACCTAATCTGTTTTATAAGCTCGATAAAGAGAAAGATTTTGTTTCTATTTCAGATGGATTAATTATTCTAAACAATCTTAGCAGTGGTTATCATTCTGTAGAAATATTTAAGCACGATGGCGCTACTTATGATAAAGTTTCAACTTATAAATTTAAAGTTGCAGAACCGTGGTATTTTTCTTTTTGGATGATTCTCTTGTATCTACTAATTGTGGGAGCGGTTTTATTTTTCTATTACAAATGGAATAAACTGCGCTACATGCAAAAACTAAAATTGCAGGCAGAAGAATTAAAACATCAAAGAGAGATTCTTGAAATGGAGTTGAAGAAAGAAAACGAGATTAATCTTCAAGAATACGAAAAACACATTCTAGAACTTGAACTGCAGACAAAATCTTCCGAAGTTGCAGGCAAATCATTATCGATTGCTAAGCAGACTGAGATGATTGATAAAATTCAAGAAATTTTAGAGAAAGAAAAAGATTTCAGTAAGCTTAAAAGTGAAATTAAAAAAGCAATAAAGATTAATGAAGTTAATAAACACGAATGGGAAATATTTGAAACCAATTTGAATCAAATCCATAATGAGTTTATTATTAACTTATCAAAAAAATATCCGCACCTAACTCCAAAAGATATAAAACTGTGTGTTTATCTTAAAATGAACCTATCTTCAAAGGAAATTGCGCCTATGATGAACATCTCTTTTAGGGGAGTTGAATTGCACAGATACCGCCTTAGAAAGAAGTTAAGCCTAACCCAAGACGAAAACCTGTCCAAGTTTTTATTAAGTCTGTAAGATTTGATTTTGATTTTTACAGAATTTATATTTTTGCATACCAATTTTTGCATAATTCCAATACATCATTACTACATCATAAGGTTATGTTAACAAAATTTATTTAACATTTATTATGTTGATTTTCATTAGAATATGCTTGAATTTTAACACAATGATGTAGCTGTGTTGTAGTGGTAATTGATGTACTACAACGTTGTAATTGTTTAATTTGGCTCTACTAACTTAAACGATTACGTACTGTATGAAAAATTTTATTTTTAGCTTTTTAGCGCTCTTGTTGCTGCCATCATATATGATGGGGCAGGCACAAGCAATCAAAGGGAAGGTAGTAGACAGTAGTGGAATGGGAATTCCAGGAGCAATTATTAGCGCTCCAGAATCCAAAGCCTCTGCAGATGCTGACTTTGACGGTAATTTTACCATTAATGCTAAAGTTGGAGAAACTCTTAAGATCTCTATGCTTGGCTTCGATGCAGTTTCTGTGCCGGCAGCTGCAGGTGTAATGTCTATTACTTTAAAAGAAGCAGGCGATACTGCTTTAAAAGAAGTAGTTGTTATAGGATATGGTACCAGAAAGAAAATTGATAATACTTCTGCTGTAAGCTCATTAAAATCAGAAGAAATTACCAAAATGAAGGTAGCAAATGCAACTCAAGCTATTCAAGGTAAAGCGGCGGGGGTTCAGGTAACTGCTTCAAACACTCCTGGTGGAACACCTTCTGTTGTTATTAGAGGGGTTGGAACTGCATTAGGAGGAAGAAATCCTTTATATGTTGTTGATGGTATGCCAACTGACAATATAAATAACATTAATACTAATGACATTACTTCTTATGAAGTTTTAAAAGATGCTTCTGCTCTTGCTATTTATGGTACAAGGGGTGCAAATGGGGTTATCATGATTACTACTAAAGCAGGAAAAGGAAAATTGACTGTAGATGTTGATAGTTACAGTGGTTTTAAAACTGCTTTGAAAAAAGTAAAAATGGCTAACAGCGAGGAGTTTGCTCGTTATAGTAATGCCGCTTTTAATGATCCAAACAAATTTTCTTTAAATCAGCCAGTTAATACAAATTGGTATGATGCAATTACAAGAACAGGTACATTTACAGAAAATAATATTGCTATCTCTGGATCATCAGAAAGTGTTAAGTATTTTTTAAGTGCTGCCAACTACGAAGAGAAAGGAATTTTAAATGGAACAGATTATTCTCGTACAACTATTAGAAATAATAATGAGTATAAAATTTCAGACAAACTTAAATTAAGTCAAAATTTCAGTGTTACGTCTATTAAAAACACACCGAAACCATTATCTGCATTTACTACAGCTTATAGACAATCGCCTATAATTCCTGTACGTTTTGCTGATGGAAAATATGGTGTTCCATTTGTTAATAATGGAGTAGCTGCAGAAACGGGTTCACAATTCAATTCAGTTGGAAATCCAGTAAGTGCAGTAGATTTCAACGATGAAAAACAACAAACGGTTATTCTTCAAGGTGGTTTAAAATTAGATTATGATATTACAAAATCATTAAAATTTACATCTCAATTTAACGGAGAATTTTATACGTATAAACAATATAACTACGTAGATAATTTAGCTATTTGGTTAGCAGCAGATCCAAATAGAGTTGAATCAGGTTACGATACAAATAGTTTAAATATAAATACTTTAACTAGAAATAGAGATCAATATTTCAACTGGAATTTATCTAACTATTTAACTTACAATAAAGTATTTGCAGAAATTCACGATGTAGAAGTTACAGCAGGTATAGAAACGAATGTAATTGGTACAAGAGAAAAATTAACAGTTACCAGAAAAAATGTAGAAGCTAATTCTAACTACTGGGCACTAGACAATGTTCCTTACGGACCAAGTGTTGTAGGGTATGGTGATGTAGCATTAAGCCAAAAGAAATTATCATCTTATTTTGCCCGTTTCCAATATAAATTAATGGACAAATATCTATTGACTGGAACTGTAAGACGTGATGGATCATCTCAGTTTTCTGATGGAAATCGCTGGGGAACATTCCCGTCATTAGGTGCTGGGTGGATCGTATCTAAAGAAAACTTTTTGAAAGACTCTAAAACAATTAATTTATTAAAAATTAGAGGTTCTTGGGGTAAATTAGGAAATCAAAATGTTCCATTAAATAATCAAACATTTACATCAGGTTTAAATTATGGACCAGATTCAGGTCAGGGAATCAGTGTAGATTCATCTATTGATCCTAACTTATCTTGGGAAGTTGTAGAAGAACTTTCTGCAGGTTTTGATATTGAAATGTTTAACAACAGATTAAAAGGATCTTTCGATGTTTATGATAAAAATACTGAAAATGCAATTTTATATGTTATTCCTCTTTCAACTTCAGGATTGACACAAAGAACTGCTACTCACGTTGGGGAAGTATCTAATAAAGGTTATGAGATTTCTTTGCGTTGGGATGATAAAATTAATGACAATTTAAGCTACTGGGTAGGGGGTAACTTCTCTCATAATCAAAATAAATTGTCTAGTTTAAATAATCCATCGATTGCACAGATTATTGGGGGTAATTTAGGAAATGGACAAAATACTAAATTATTATATAATACATCTGTAGGACAGCCATTGGGTAGTTTCTTCATGTACGAATATGCGGGAGTTGATCCTGCAAATGGTCAAATGTTGTACTATAATGCAAGTGGAGACAAAGTTCCTCAAGGGTCATTAAATGAAGTTAATGATAAAAAATATTTTGGATCGGTTCTTCCAACTCTAAATTACGGAGTTACTTTAGGTTTAAATTATAAAAATATTGATTTCTCTGTTGATGGTTATGGAACAGGTGGAGCAAAAGTTTATAATGGTAAAAAAGCACAACGTTTTTCAGGTGAAAATATAGAAGCTTCTTTAACTAGAGATTTCTGGACTCCAACTAATACCACAGCTTCAAATCCAGCACCATTTAATTACGTTCCAGTTGCTTCAACTTATTACTTAGAATCAGCGGATTTCTTTAGAATTAACAACATTACTGTAGGATATAAACTTCCTTTAAAAGAAGATGGCTTTATCAGTTTCTGTAGACTATATGTGAATGCGGTTAATCCGTTTATTACTCAGAAATTCTCAGGATTTTCGCCAGAAGCGTTAGGGGATGGAGAATTAGTAACAGGTACTCAGGGTGTTGAGCTTGATGCTTACCCTTCATTGAGATCATTTGTTATTGGAGCAAATTTAAAATTTTAATATTATGAAAAGACTTTATATATCACTTTTACTTGCTGGGCTTCTCTTTTCAGGATGTTCAGATGATTTTTTAGATGTGGATCAAACGGATAAAATTCCAGTTGATATAGAATACCTTAATACAGATAGTAAAGCTACTGAATTGGTTACATCTATTTATAACCAGTTTTTATCTTGGGACATGTCATCTTTTGGATGGAACGCTGTTACAAGTATAATTTCAGATGATGCTGATAAAGGATCTGACCCTGGAGATACAGGAACAGATAAAGACGTTATTGATGCTTTAACTTACAATGCTTCAACTCCATCATTTGAAAGTGTTTGGAAAGCAAATTATGCAGGAATTAATAGATGTAATCAAGCATTAACATACCTTCCTCAATTAGATAAAGTTACGCCAGCATTAAAAAACAGATTAATTGGTGAAGCAAAATTTATGAGAGCTTTCATGTATTTTACATTAGTAAAAGGTTATGGAGGTGTTCCAATTGTAGACCGCTTAGCAAATACACCATTATCTGAAGAGGATAAAGTAATGCAGTTAACTCGAAAAACAGCTGCAGAAGTGTATACTTTTATTGAAAAAGATTTAGCTGAAGCAGCTGAATTATTACCAGAAAAAGGAACTTATTCTGGTAACGACAAACAAAGAGTTTCTAAAGGTTCTGCATATGCATTGTTAGCAAAAGTTAGCTTATACCAAAAGAAATGGCAGGAAGTAATTGATAACTGTGATAAAGTAACAGGTTATTCGTTAGTTTCAGATTATTCTTTGCAGTTTAAAAAAGAAGGAGAGTTTGGTTCTGAATCTATTTTTGAAATTAATGGTGTTGGTTCACCAACTTCAGATTTAAAATTAGGAATTGGTAATTATACTGTTTCTCAAGCGCCTAGAGGTGCTGGAGGATGGGGATGGGGTTTCAATACGCCATCACAAGGTTTAGCAGATGCTTATGAAGCAGGTGATGTTAGAAGAGCGGCTACAATTATCTTTAGAGGATCAGTTTTATATGATGGACGTGTAGTTGCATCAACTGTAACCAATCCAATGTATAACTATAAAGCTTATTCGTCTGATTTTTACAATGTTGAGTTTACAGATACTAATCTTAGATACTTAAGATATGCTGAAGTTTTATTAATGAAAGCAGAAGCATTAAATGAGTTAGGCCAAACAGGTGCAGCGACTCCTTTATTGAATCAAGTAAGACACAGAGCTAATTTAGGTGATACTCCTGCAGTTTCTCAAGCAGACGCTAGAACTGCTATCTGGAAAGAAAGAAGAGTAGAATTAGCTTTCGAACATGACAGATGGTTTGATCTTGTTAGAACTGGTCAGGCTCCTGCTGCAATGGCTGCTGACGGAAAAACTTTTATAGTTGGTAAACACGAATTGTTTCCAATACCAACATTCTTCATTAGAGAATCAGTAGGATACTCAAGTCAAAACCCTGGTGGTTATTAATTAATATTTTTTAATCACTCCCTTCAAACTTTTGAAGGGAGTGATTATTATTAAATTTTAAACTTTTATAATGATTAGAATTTCAGTTTTATTTTTAGCTTTTACTTTTTTTGGTTGTGGATCGAATGCGGATAAGGCAAAAGAAAATGCAGAAGAAAATACTTCTGGCGTTGCATTAACAGATGAGCAGCTATTGGATGCTGTACAAAAACAAACTTTTAAATATTTCTGGGATTACGCAGAACCCAATTCTGGTTTAGCCAGAGAGCGCTATCATCCAGACGGAAATTATCCTGAAAATGATTCAAATATTGTAACAACAGGGGGTTCTGGTTTTGGTTTAATGGCTTTGGTTTCAGGTATGTCTCAAGGTTATATTACCAAAGAACAAGGTGTAGAAAGACTGAACAAAATTGCAGATTTTTTAGGCAAAGCAGATCGTTTTCATGGAGCATGGTCTCATTGGATCGATGGAAATACAGGAAAAGTAAAACCTTTTGGAACCAAGGATAATGGCGGCGATTTAGTCGAAACTTCATTTTTGGTTGCAGGGATGATTACAGTTCGTGAATATCTTAAAGATGGTTCAGAAAAAGAAAAAGCAGTTGCTCAAAAATACGATGCACTTTGGAAAGGCGTGGAGTGGAATTGGTATACTAACAACAAAAATGTACTATACTGGCATTGGTCGCCTAATTACGCATGGCAAATGGATTTTCCATTAAAAGGATATAATGAATGTTTAATTACTTATGTAATGGCAGCATCTTCGCCGACATATTCTATTGATGCTAAAGCATATCATGAAGGATGGGCGAGAGGCGGGGACATCGTTTCTCCTAAAACAAAATATAACATTCCTTTAATTTTAAAACATAACGGTGCAGAAGAATTCGGTGGTCCTTTATTCTGGGCGCATTATTCTTATGTAGGTTTAGATCCAAATCAATTGAGCGATCAATATGCAAATTACTGGGATTTAAACGTAAATCAAACTAAAATAAATTATCAATATTGTGTTGAAAATCCAAACAAGGTTGAGGGATATGGTGCTGATTATTGGGGACTAACAGCGTCATATTCCAGAAACCCTGATGGTTCTATTGGATACAATGCACATATGCCAAGCAATGATCAAGGTGTAATTTCTCCAACCGCCGCAATAAGTTCAATTGTATATACGCCGAAAGAATCAATGGCTTTCATACGCAATCTATACGAAAACCATAAACAAGAAACTTGGGGCAATGCAGGTTTTTATGATGCTTTAAGTTTAGGAAATAAATGGGTTGCAAAACGTTATTTAGCAATCGATCAAGGTCCTGAAGTGGTGATGATAGAAAACTACAGAACTGGTCTATTATGGAAATTATTCATGAATGCTCCTGAAGTAAAACAAGGTTTGACAAAACTTGGATTTAAATCAGGAAAATATGGGATTTAAAAAACAAGCATGAAGTATAAATTAGTTTTTTTATCCCTGTTGATTTCGACATTTTGTTTTAGCCAAAGTGAAACAAGTGGAAAAATTAACACCGTCATAATGGCAAAGTATGAGTTGGGCTATGTGTTACATAAACCTGCAAATACAAAAGAAAAAAAGCCTTTAATAGTTTTTATCTCTGGAGATGGGGAAAAAGGAACTGATCTTGAAAAAGTAAAAATTAATGGTCCTTTAAAATATCTAAAAACGCATCAATTAGAAACATACGTTTTGGCTCCTCAATGTAAAGAAGATGAAAACTGGGATATAGAATCGATTTATCAGCTGATTTTAAAAATCCAGAAAGAAAACAAAATTGATTCAGAAAGAATATATGTTACTGGTTTGAGCTCAGGCGGCTGGGCTTCATGGAATTTGGCTTTTGCACATCCGGATCTATTTGCAGCAAACGTACCTGTCGCTGGTTTTGTAGATTTAATTCAGTTAGAGCACGCTTGTGAAATAGCCAATATTCCAACCAGAATTTATCACGGATTATTGGATGATGTTGTAAACGTGAACTATGCGATCACGATTTACAAAGAATTGAAAAAATGTAATGCAAAAGATGTAAAGCTGACCATTTTTGATGATGCCAATCACGACAGCTGGACAAGAGTTTATGATAATGCAGCAATCTATGACTGGATGTTACAGCAGAGAAAAA
Organism: Flavobacterium fluviale; assembly: GCF_003312915.1. NCBI lineage: Bacteria > Pseudomonadati > Bacteroidota > Flavobacteriia > Flavobacteriales > Flavobacteriaceae > Flavobacterium > Flavobacterium fluviale. The sequence goes on from NZ_CP030261.1 coordinate 2,818,976, forward strand.
CGAATACAAACAAATAAATTAAATAGAATGAAAAACAAATTAGTCTTACTTTTTTTAGGATGTGCTGTTTTGGGTTACGCTCAAAAAAAGAACACTAAAAATACAGTGAAAATTAAACCAAAGTCTGAATTTGTAGCAGAGTTAATGTCAAAAATGACTCTAGACGAGAAATTGGGTCAGTTAAACTTGCCAACATCCGGTGATATCACTACAGGGCAGGCAAACAGCTCAAATGTGGCAAAAAATATTGCTGAAGGTAAAGTGGGAGGTTTGTTTAACATTAAATCAGTTCAAAAAATTAAAGAGGTACAGAAAATCGCGGTTGAAAAAAGCCGTTTGAAAATTCCGCTGCTTTTTGGTATGGACGTTATTCACGGTTACGAAACAACATTTCCAATTCCTTTAGGACTTTCTTGTACTTGGGATATGGGATTAATTGAAAGAAGTGCACAGATTGCTGCAAAAGAAGCAAGTGCAGACGGAATTAACTGGACATTCTCTCCAATGGTTGACGTTTCTCGCGATCCTCGCTGGGGAAGAGTTTCTGAAGGTTCAGGAGAAGATCCATATTTAGGAAGCCAGATTGCAAAAGCAATGGTTAATGGTTACCAGCAGCATGATCTTTCTAAAAATAATTCAATTTTAGCTTGTGTAAAACACTTTGCTTTATACGGTGCACCAGAAGGCGGACGTGATTATAACACGGTAGACATGAGCCACATTAGAATGTTTAATGATTATTTTCCTCCTTACAAAGCAGCAGTTGATGCTGGTGTAGGATCGGTTATGGCATCTTTCAACGAAATTGACGGAATACCAGCAACAGGAAATAAATGGTTAATGACAGATGTTCTTAGAAAACAATGGGGGTTCAAAGGTTTCGTGGTAACAGACTTTACTGGTATTCCTGAAATGATCGAGCACGGAATGGGAGATTTACAACAAGTTTCGGCTTTATCATTAAACGCTGGTGTTGAGATGGATATGGTTGGAGAAGGTTTCTTAGGAACGTTAAAAAAATCTTTAGATGAAGGAAAAGTAAAAATCGAAACAATCGATAACGCTGTAAAACTTATTTTAGAAGCAAAATATGATTTAGGATTGTTCCAAGATCCGTATAAATATTGTGACGAAAAAAGAGCTAAAACTGAAATCTTTACAATGGATAGCAGAAAAGAAGCACGTCAAATTGCCTCACAATCATTGGTTTTATTAAAAAATCAAAACCAATTATTACCTCTTAAAAAATCAGGTACTATTGCACTTATCGGACCATTAGCTGATGCTAAAGAAAATATGCCTGGAACTTGGAGTGTAGCTACTAAAATGGAAAATGCCGTTTCATTACTAGCAGGAATCAAAGAAGTTGCAGGAGCTGGTACTAAAGTTTTATACGCTAAAGGAGGTAATTTAGATTATGATGAAACTTTTGAAACAAACGCTACAATGTTTGGAAAAACATTACACCGTGATGCACGTTCAAAAGAAGATTTGTTAGCAGAAGCTTTAAAAGTTGCTCAACAATCAGATGTAATTGTTGCTGCTCTTGGAGAATCTGCAGAAATGAGCGGGGAATCTAGCAGCCGTACAAACTTGGAAATTCCACAAGCACAAAAAGACTTATTAAACGCTTTATTAAAAACAGGAAAACCAGTTGTTTTAGTTTTATTTGACGGACGTCCACTAGTGATTACTGAAGAAGAAAAAACAGTTCCAGCGATTTTAAACGCTTGGTTTGCGGGGACAGAAGCTGGTTATGCTATTGCTGATGTTTTATTTGGAGATGTAAATCCTTCTGGGAAATTGACTTCAACTTTCCCAAGAAGTGTTGGACAATTACCAATTTACTACGCACACAAAAATACAGGAAGACCACTTTCTAATTCTGAAGGAAAATTCGAAAAATTTAGATCAAACTATATTGACGAAAGAAACGAGCCTCTATTCCCATTCGGATTTGGTTTAAGTTATACAACTTTTGATTATTCAAACTTGAAAATTTCTTCTGATAAAATGAATTTCAGCGGGAAATTAAAAGTAACAGTTGACGTAACAAACACTGGAAATTTTGACGGAAAAGAGACGGTTCAATTATACATTAGAGATTTAGTGGGTTCAGTAACAAGACCAGTTAGAGAACTAAAAGGTTTCCAAAAAATAACACTTAAAAAAGGTGAAAAACAAACAGTAAGTTTCGACATTACTGTTGAAGATTTAAAATTTTATAACTCTGATTTGCAATTTGCGGCAGAGCCTGGACAGTTTGATATTTTCGTTGGAGGAAATTCAAATTCCGATAAGAAAGTTAGTTTTGAGTTAACTAAATAGTTGGTTTATTGATTAGTGAGAAGCCCTTCATTTGGAGGGCTTTTTTTTAAACTGAAAAACCTTTTTTGTAATTTTTTAACTACGTTTATGATGAATACGTTTAAAATATCCCGCTCGATTTTTTTATTAGCAATGCTATTTGCTTTTTTTTCTTGCAATGCACAAAAAAATGCAATTGTAGCACATCGCGGTGCGTGGAAAAATAATAACCTGCCAGAAAACTCTATTGCCGCACTTAGACACGCAATTGATTTAAAACTCCCAGGTTCAGAATTCGATGTTTGGAGAACTGCAGATGATTCTCTCGTTATCAATCATGATGCACATTACAACAAGATGCTGATTGAAGAAACCAATTATGCAGATTTGATCAAATTTAAACTTTCCAATGGAGAGAAACTTCCAACATTGCATGAATATATTTCAGAAGGTAAAAGAAACAACAAACAGACTCTTTTGGTCTGCGAAATAAAACCTTCAGAAATAAGTAAGGAAAGAGGAAAAAAGACTGCGTTAATGGCAGTTGAAACTATTAAAAAACTCAAAGCAGATAAAAACACTTGTTACATAAGCTTTGATTACGATATTCTAAAGCAGATTAGAATCGTTGATGCCGAAACTTCTTTGCAATATTTAGAAGGAAATAAATCGCCGAAAGAAGTAAAAGCAGATAAAATTAATGGTGTAGATTATCATTATTCTGTATTTCAAAAACATCCAGAATGGATACAAGAAGCCAAAGACAACAAAATTATCCTAAACGCTTGGACAGTGAATGAAGCTGCAGATATGGATTGGATTATTAATCAAAAATTCAATTACATAACAACGAATGAACCTGAACTTTTAAAGGAAAGATTAAATCTTAAAAAATAATCTTGGAACTTACCAAACAAATCTAAAAATGAAAAAGATACATAAACTGATGACCTTGCCGATTTTATTTGTGATAGTATTTAGTCACAATTTATTGGCGCAGAATTTAGGTAAAACAGAATGGTTTGATCCTAGCAGACCAGCAACAACTTATTGTAATCCCATTAATATTGGGTACAATTATACAACTCATAATCATAACAGAATTCCAGAATCGCGTCGTTCAAGTGCAGATCCTGTGATTATTACCTATAAAGGCGAATATTATTTATTTGCGACCAATCAGGCAGGTTTCTTTTGGAGTAAAGATATGTCTGACTGGAATTTTGTTTACGGAAGTTTCCAAAGAGAACCAGGCGACGATGACCAATGTGCGCCTGCAGCTTGGGTTGTAAACGACACACTATTTTACGTTGGTTCTACTTGGAAAAGAGATCATCCAATCTGGAAAACTGCCGATCCAAAATCAGGAAGATGGACACGTCACGTCGACAAAGCAATGCTGCCAACTTGGGATCCAGCGATTTTTCAGGATGATGATAAAAAAGTGTATATGTATTACGGTTCCAGCGGGAAACTGCCTCTTGTAGGTGTTGAAGTTGACTATAATACATGGCTTCCAAAAGGAAATCAGGCTGATTATGCTCAGTTATACAAAGCAACAGAAGTAGAAGATATTCAGCGTCCGTATGGGCAAATAAAAGAAGTTGCAGTTTTAGAACCTTCAGCTCACGGCTGGGAACGTTTCGGACCCAATAATGATATGGAACCTGCACCTTGGGGAAATTTTATTGAAGGAGCGTGGATGACCAAACATAACGGAAAATACTACATGCAGTATGGCGCGCCTGCAACAGAATTTAAAGGCTATGCAAATGGAGTTCATGTTGGAGATAATCCGCTTGGACCATTTACGTATCAAAAACACAATCCGATGTCTTATAAACCAGGCGGATTTGTAATTGGAGCTGGGCACGGAAATACTTTTGCTGATAATTTTGGTAATTACTGGAACACGGGAACTTGTAAAATCTCTATTAAAGATCGTTTTGAACGCCGTATAGATATGTTTCCAGCAGGATTCGATAAAGATGATGTCATGTATTCGATTACTTCTTACGGAGATTTTCCAATTGTCTTACCAACAAATCAGCGTGATCAAACGAAAGGAGCTTCATCAGGATGGATGTTACTTTCGTACAAGAAACCAGTAAAAGTTTCTTCTTCAGAAGAATGCATGGAAGTGGAAACACACAGAATGGATAACGGAGGCAAAAAAGTGTATGAGAAATTCTGTTACGGACCTGATAATCTGACAGATGAAAATATTCAAACCTATTGGTCTGCTAAAACGAGTAACCCTGGAGAATGGCTTCAAATGGATTTAGGAAGACAAATGGAAATTAATGCTTTGCAGATTAATTATGCAGATCATAAAGCAACCCAGTTTAATAAAGCAATGGATATTTATTACCAATACAAGATATTCATGTCTGATGATGCTGTTAATTGGACTTTGGTTGTAGATAAATCTAAAAATGATAAAGATGTACCACATGATTATGTAGAGCTTACAAAAGCGATTAAAGCACGTTACATCAAAATGGAAAACATTCACAACGCTTCTGGTTTATTCGCAATTTCTGATTTCAGGGTTTTTGGAAACGGATTAGCAGCAAAACCAAAAGCAGCTGCCTCTTTTAAAGTGGATAGAAATAAAGCAGATTCTAGAAACGCAATGATTTCTTGGAAAAAACAAAATGATGCCATTGGATATAATATTTATTATGGAATTTCTCCAGATAAATTATACAACAGTATCATGGTTTATGGAGACAGCTCATACGATTTTAGAGGTTTAGATAAAGGCACAAAATATTATTTTACCATAGAACCTTTTAATGAAAACGGAATTGGAATAAAAAATAAGATTATAGAAGTAAAATAATCTTTATTTATGAAATGTTTAAAAGCTCTAATTGCAAATTGAAGAATTTGTAATTAGGGCTTTTTTTCATAAAAAGGATCATGAAAAAATCTGACACTTCTAGAGAATTTTTGTTTCTTTGTGAGATAAGCCAAAAACGGAACATAACCCCAAAAATGTTATAGAAATTATGAAAAGAACGATTCTTTTAACTGCTTTAGTTTTAAACGGATTGACTTCATCTTTTGCTCAGACAAACGATGAAAAAAACATTAAATTATTTTATAAAAAAGCCTTAACCGAGTCAAAATGCTACACTTGGTTAGAATATTTGTCTAATGATATTGGAGCCCGTCTATCTGGTTCTAAAGGAGCTGAACTGGCTGTCGATTACACAAAAAGACAATTAGAATCACTTGGATTAGATAAAGTATATCTTCAGGAAGTTATGGTGCCGCATTGGGTTAGAGGTGAAAAGGAAACAGCTTATATCTTAGACGGAAAAACAAAAACTGTAGTGCCAATCTGCGCTTTAGGAGGTTCTGTCGCAACTCCAAAAACCGGAATTACTGCAGAGATAGTTGAAGTGCAGGGAATTAAAGAATTAGCTGAATTAGGAGCAGATAAAGTAAAAGGAAAAATTGTGTTTTACAACAGACCAATGAATCCTGAAAATATTGAAACGTTTACTTCTTATGGAGCATGTGTTGACCAAAGATATGCAGGAGCAAAAGAAGCTGCAAAACTAGGAGCGGTGGGAACGATCGTTCGTTCAATGAATTTAAGATTAGACGATTTTCCTCATACAGGTGCGCAAAGTTATGGTGACTTACCAAAAGAGCAATATATTCCAACCGCAGCAATAAGTACAAACGGAGCAGAATTGTTGAGTAAATCTTTAAGGGTAAATCCAGCTTTAAAGTTTTATTTCAAACAATCTTGTGAAACTTTACCAGATGCATTGTCTTATAACGTAATTGGAGAATTGACAGGAACGGTTAGTCCAGAAAATATCATGGTAGTTGGCGGACATTTAGATTCTTGGGATTTGGCAGATGGTTCTCATGATGATGGAGCAGGAGTAGTGCAAAGTATGGAGGTAATTAGAATTTTGAAAAATTTGAATTACAAACCTAAAAATACGATTCGTGTTGTTTTGTTTATGAATGAAGAAAATGGCGGAAAAGGCGGTGCTAAGTATGAGGAAGTTTCGAAACAAAAGAAAGAAAATCACATTTTTGCATTAGAAAGCGATTCAGGCGGATTTACTCCACGTGGATTCTCGATTGAAGCTGATGATGCTAATTTGAAAAAAATTCAAGGATACAAAGATCTTTTTGAACCTTATTTAGTGCATAGTTTTACGATTGGCCACGCAGGTTCAGATATTAGTCATTTAACTTCGCAGGCAATTGTTAAAGCAGGATTAAAGCCAGATTCACAACGTTATTTCGATTATCATCATGCGGCAAACGATACCTTTGATGCGATTAACAAAAGAGAATTAGAATTAGGTGCGGCAACAATGACTACTTTGATGTATTTATTAGATCAAAACGGAATTGATATTAAAAAAGCAAATTAAGATTTTAAAAAATATATCGTTTAGAAAGCTGTGAGTTAAACTTACAGCTTTTTTTTTGTCTCAAGATTTCATCACAATCAAATAGTACAAAAAAGTTATCGGAATATTAGAAAGCAGCAATAAGATTTTAAAACCAATCTCTTTTCGCTGCTGCCGTAAAAGAAGAAATTTTTCTGCCAAATGAACAAACATGATTGTATTAACAAGTATCGCAGCTAAAGCAAATGGCCATGCAATAACGAGAATGGCTGTATCTCCATTTGAAATAATATATGATGCGAACAGCAATGTAGTAATGACAAATGATCCAATCGTTAATTCGAGAGATTGTTTTTCCTTGAATGGTTGTTCGTTAATTGTTTTCATTTTGCTAAATATTAAAAGTTTGTTGAATCGATTGAACTGGCATAAACAGCATTTTTGAAAAATCCAAGTAATGAAACGGCAGCGCTTTTTTACCTCGATTGTATTGCTGAAAGAAATAGTTTAGTCGCTTTGGATAAAATATAGTGCCCGATAAGATTACCATATACAGATACAAGCTTCTTTTTCCATTTCCGAATAAATAATACTGCATTCCGATTTCTTCATAAACTGAAATTCCTGTATTGGTCAAAACATGAATAATATCGTGATCTTCCAGCTTTTCTTGAATATCAAAATGATTGTTATGAAGGAAACTGCCTAAGCCATAACCCAAACTGTCTTTAGGAAAATCCATCAATGCTGTTTTATCAATTTTCCAAGGTTCATTTTTCTTGAAATATTTTTGATACGGCTTTTTAGAACATTCATACAATTTTTCGATTAAATAATCTCTCATAAATGAAATTTTAAAAGTTCTTTGAAATTCAAAGCTTATTAATAAATAAAGAAGCTAGAAATAAAATAAACTAGCTTTTTTCTAATTAGTAGTTATCTATTACCGTTTTTAGTAAATTAGAAGCAGCAAGGTCAGAAGGAGCAACGACTTTCTCCTGTAACGGAATCTCATCGCCATAACGCTCTTTCAATACTTTTTGAACTCTTGTTTCGGTTAGGTTAAAGTCATTCAGTTCTCTTAGTTGGGACAATTCAATTCCGGCTGCATTTTTATAAATTTTCCAAACTAATTCAGAGCAGTAAATCCTATTGTCTGTCCACTCAAAATAAGCATCATATTCTTTACCATCAAACTGCTGACTGTAGTCCTTCATTTTTTGTAAAACTTCAGGCTTCAAAACAGTGTCATTTTTTAATCTTTTCACCACATATTTGCTGTCTTTTCCGTGGTTAATCCAATCTTCAAGCGGTGTAAGTTTTACAGGTTGAACAGCTTCAAAAACAAACCATTTTCCGTTTATGTCATAGATAATGCCACAGTGCGAAAATTTCGAATTAGTGGCTATACGAACAGCTTCGCATTGTTTCGATTCCGAAGTTTGAAAAATAATATCACCATCTTTAAACTTACTAGATATAGTTTTTTCCTGACTATTTCCAGTAAAAGGATTGTTGGGAAAAACTTTGATCGAAACAAACAGCGCACAGCCAAAACTGATGAGTAACGTTATTAGCGGGAGTATGATTTTTTTGCTTTTCATAAAGTATAATTTAAAGTACTTTGAGATGCAAAGTAAATGATAAAAAAAATAGCTGCCAAATAAATTGACAGCTATTTGCTAAATATATTTTACTAAAATATTAGATTCTAAAAATACCTCCAACAGCAATAATTCGCTGGAAGAAGAAAAAGTCCTGAGAAGCTTTGTCCTCGCTGCTTGTGGTAGTTCTAATATCCTGCATGTTGATATAACCGCCTTTAAGCTCTCCCTGAATATAGAAGTGTTTGAAGAACGTAATATTGATACCAGCTTTTGCAGAAACTCCATAACCAGAAATGTGAAAATCATCATGGCGTTCTTTTCCTAAAAGCATAGTATTAGTTTTTGGATATAAAACACCAGCACCAAGACCTTCAGTTAAGTTTATTTGAACTTTATCTGTATTTGGAAGGCTGAACCATTTCGAAATATCATCAAATCTAGAAACTTCAGTATTGATGTAATTCAATCCGTCTGTATGCTCGTACGTTAAGAAAGTTTCATCTGTAAAGTTTACAGGAGTATTATTATAAACACCGTTGTGCACAGGTCCATCAATATAACCCGTAACATTTGCAGTCTGATCCTGAGTCATCACATATTTCATGTGGTCAACTCCGATGGCTACACTGTAATGATCACTGAAAAAATAACCCAATCTCAAATTTGTTTGAGGTATCGTCATGTTCGCAGGATTAATGTAATCAATATGCCAGCCTTTTGGTTTATCGTGAGCTGTCATATTATTAACTGTAAAGTTGTAATCTTTACCTCTGAAATTCACATCAGAGTTAGAATAACTTTCTCTATTTCCACCCCACATTACAAAGAATTTACCTTTGTTATGAGCAGTGTATTTTTGTACTGGAATTTCTTCCTGAGCAAAAGTGCTTAATGAAACACAAATCAGAAAGAAAAACAAAATTTTTGTTTTCAAAGAACTTAAATATTATAATTAAAAGGTATTAACTGTTTTTCTGATGGCAACTAATTTATTCATTAAACCTTCGAAATAGTCTAAATGAAGCATATTAGCACCATCACTTTTAGCGTTAGCAGGATCAAAATGCGTTTCAATAAAGATTCCGTCAACACCTACTGCGATACCAGCTTTAGCAACGGTTTCAATCATATCAGGTCTTCCTCCTGTAACACCAGCGGTTTGATTTGGCTGCTGCAAAGAATGCGTCACATCCAAAACCGTAGAAGCATATTGCTGCATAGTGGGAATACCTCTAAAATCAACAATCATGTCTTGGTATCCAAACATAGTACCACGATCTGTAACCATAACATTCTCATTATTACAGTCTAGTACTTTTTGTACAGCATGTTTCATGCTTTCTGGACTCATAAATTGTCCTTTTTTCAAATTAACGACTTTTCCTGTATTTGCTGCAGCAACCACAAGATCAGTCTGGCGCACCAAGAACGCTGGAATCTGCAAAACATCTACGTATTGCGCAGCCATGTCAGCATCTTCGTTAGTATGAATATCTGTAACTGTTGGAACATGAAAAGTTTCAGAAACTTTTCTTAAGATTTTTAAAGCTTTTTCGTCTCCAATTCCAGAAAAACTATCAATTCTCGAACGGTTTGCTTTTTTAAAAGATCCCTTGAAAACGTAAGGAATCTGAAGTTTGTCGGTAATACCAACTAATTTTTCAGCAATTCTAAGAGCCATTTCTTCTCCTTCAATAGCGCAAGGTCCCGCCAATAAAAAGAAGTTACCACTGTCAGTATGCTTAATTTGTGGAATATGTTGTAAATTCATAATATGATTTTTTGACAGTGCAAAGGTAGTCATGATTTATGAATACAGGATGAAGATTTAAGATTATTTTATGAATGCTCAGATAGGCTCTAACTTTCGAAATCACTAATTATTTCTCGTCAAGTATTTCCTGCATCGTATTATAAATTTCTATAATTGTCTTTTGATTTCTATTTTCTTTGTGGTATAGCAAAGATGAATAGATAATAGTATTGTGGCTGTTAGACTTACAATTAATTACATTATCTTTTTTTAAAATTTCACTTTCAATGCTGCTTGTAGCATACCATCTATTAAAAACTTTAAATCGTTTAAGACTTTTATCGTCTTTATAGTCACAAACATAAAGCATTGAATTTTGTGAGTTTTTGAAAAATGCAATAATAATCGCTTGTATAGTTATGGAAACTTGAGTATCTAATTTTTCTATTTTATCACTAACTTTTTCAATAATTATTTGAAAAATATTATTGATATCGAGCCCTGACACTGCACTAAAAGTTTCATCGACAATAAATGCGACACGATACTCTATTTTGTTTTTTGTAATAAAATAATAGAACTGTGGATTTTCGTTTAAAAAATAATTATAGGGGACTAGCAAGTTTAATTCCTTTTTGTTTTAAAGTTTCAATGCTGGTTTTATCTTTCAAAAACGATTGCACAACATTTTTATCAGTAATCATTTTTGCTACTGATTCTAAAACCTTTTGCTTATTTGTTGTAATCTTTTTCATACTGCAAATTTAGGAAATCTTTTTAATTATAAAAATCAATATTTCATTTAAAAAAAAACTTAATAATGAAAAAATTAAGAAAGCATAATGATTTTTAATAATAAATAATACATAATTATGTTTCCCTACTTCAATCTCAATCCCACCGGAACCATTAGAATTCCTTTTTCATAAATATTCAAATACAATTTAATTGGCTTTTTTTGACCTTCCCATTTCAATTCGTACACATTTAAAAAACCAGCTCCCATATTGCTCCTTTTCGTTGGAAACGGACAGCAAGTTTCTAATTTGCTATAAGTAATTTTTTCACCATTTGGTCCTGCTAAGGCATTCAAAAAACGGGATTCATTTAAAGTTTCATTATTGGTGTTTTGAAAGAAAATATTAATCGGATAATCAGGATTGTAACCGTATTTTTTATCTTTTGCAAATTCGGTAATTACAAACGTGTTATTTTTATTCAAAACTAAATCTGGAGCGTAATCATCTACATTTTTTAAAGTCGATTTTGAACTCACACACGATGAGACAGTGATTAATAAAACAATTAAAAGAGTTATTTTTTTCATGGTTGTAATTTTGTAGTAACAGTTAGCTGGTCTCGTAAGAGAGATTAATTATTCTTCTGCTTTCTTTTTGTTTAGTTTTAAAATACCAATCACAATCAGATATTGTGCCAGAAGATAGGTAAGCATTATAAAAAATGAGCTTTTCGGAAGTGGAGCATAAAATTTGTTTATCGCCAAAATACTATCCGATACTACAAAGAAAAACGCACCTAAAAAAACTAGTAAATTGCCTGGCTTTTCCCAGACTAAGAATCCATTAAAAGCAAATAGGAGCATTATCGAAATTATCGATGCGTAAATAGTAACGGGAATTTCTAAGTTTCCTAAAAAGGGCATTAGAAAAGAGACCATGCCAATGAGGTACAAGGCAATTAAAATACTTCCAAAAATAAAGAGTGATCTATTCTGTTTTTTTCTAACCTTACGCTGCTTATTAAATAAGACACAATAAATAATATGAGCTGTCAAAAATGACAATAGACCCAGAATAAAATAAATCTCGCCAAGGTCTGTAAATAATAGAATAACATCTCCAATCCACGAAAAAATAAGACCGCTTAGTAGTGTGTTTTTGGTCGGAAATTTTCTGTGAAAATAAACGCCGAACCCTATAATTGGTATTAAAATGGGCTTCAGGAAAAGGTCAAAACGTTCGTAACCTGATAAGAGAATGATCAGGTATAATATGCTGAACGCTGTATAAATTTTATAAAATGATGAGTTTCTCATAATAGGGGATTATGAATTATTGATGGTTTTGGTTGGTTTTTAAATTTAAAACTAACAAAATATACTGTGACTATAAATGATAGTATTAAGTATGTAAAAATAATATAATTAGTAATTGGAATTACATCATTTAAACCAAACTAGTCTCCGTAATAATTAATAATGCAGTTTATTATAACAAAATGCAGGGCTTCCCATAAAATAGAGAATTTCTTTATCCATTAATCCTGAGTAGCTGTATATGGTAACAAAAATAGAAAGCCAAAATATCTTTCCATTTCCTCCATAAAAAAAACATTCTATTGAATTCAAATATAGAATAAAATAGAATGTTTTCTAAAATATTTTCAATTAAACGATTTCAGCGCTGAGTCCTGCTTCTAAAAGTTGTGTACATTGAGGTTTTAATTTGTCCAGCGGACCTGTTTTTACAGTGCATTTTCCGTTGTAATGTACAATTAATGAGCATTGCTCAGCTTGTTCAGCCGTGTGGCTGCATACACGCATAAGAGTATCAATTACGTGGTCAAAAGTGTTTACATCATCATTGTAAACTATAATTTCGTTATTGAAACCCGTTGCTTCTTTTTCGCGAATTCTTTCTCTAACTTTTTCTTTAGTACTCATTTTTTTTAAGTTTTTGTACTGATGTTACTATTATCTAATTTACGTATTTTAATGATACCCAGTTGTTTCTTTGAAACTTTTTAACATACGTTAATCCTTTTTCAACGCACGAAGCATCGATAAACGGAACATCTTCTTCGTAGAAACCACTAAAAAGAATTATTCCTTTTGGATTTAAACAGTCAACGTAAGCCTGCATATCATTCAACAAAATATTTCTATTAATGTTTGCGATAATTAAATCATATTTTTTGCCTGCTAATAAGGCAGCATCGCCCTCATAAACGCTGATATGTTTACAATTATTGCGTTCAGCATTTTCGATAGAATTCAAATAGCACCAGTTGTCAATATCAATGGCATCGATTGGTTCAGCACCTTTCATTTCAGCCAAAATTGCCAAAATTGCTGTTCCGCATCCCATGTCTAAAGTTTTAAGACCTTTAACATCCATTTCCAGTAAATGCTGGATCATCATATGAGTTGTTTCATGATGACCAGTTCCAAAGCTCATTTTTGGTTCTATTACAATATCAAATTCGGCATTAGTTTTTGGGTGAAAAGGAGCGCGAACGTGGCATTTTCCGTCAACATCAATAGGTTCAAAATTCTTTTCCCATTCCTCGTTCCAGTTTACCTGATCGATTTCTTCAATAGTATATTCAATTTTAAACTCTTCAGATTGTAAAATATAAATATCGTCTAGAATATTTTCGTCCCATAAATCTTTCTTCACAAAAGCCGAAATTCCGTTTTCTGTTTCTGTAAAACTTTCAAACGCTTTTTCGCCTAATTCAGCAACTAAAATCTCTGAACCAAGTTCTTTTGGTTCGATTGTAAAATGATATCCTAAATAGATGTTCGACATAAATAATTTTTTTGCAAAGGTAATTCTTAAATTATAAACTTCAATTCAAAAATTCCAAATTCCAAAACAAAAAAACCATTCGCACCGCGCATGGTTTTTTGTAAATCTAAAATCTAAAATCTAAAATCTAAAATCTAAAATCTAAAATCTATCCCGAGGCTTCGGGACTAAAATTTAAAATCTAAAGCTGAAGTTCCTAAAAAAAAAAGGAAACAATATATTCAATTTTTTAATTATTAAAATATAATATTTGTAAGAATTTTATGTTATTTATATAAATAAAAGAATAAATGAAAAATATAAGTTTTACAATACTGCTTTTGATTTTTTTAGGAATTTCATGTGCTAAAAAAGAAGAAGGAATCCGTTCTTTTTGTTATTGGAAAACTGATTTAAATTTTGATGCTAAAGATGATTCATTAATCAAAAAATTAAAAGTAAAACATCTTTATGTTCGTTTTTTTGATGTCGACTGGGGAGCAAACGATGATGAAGCAGTGCCAGTTGCAGATATTAAAACTATTAATTTCAATAAAAGTAAAACTGAAATTACACCCTGTGTTTTTATAAAAAACGAGGTCTTTTTACAAACTAACAAAGAACAATTAGATACTCTAGCCATTCGAATAATTAATAGGGTAGAGGCAATAGCAGACAACAGCATTGAATTTAAGCGTAATAAAACAACTTACTCAAAAGTAGATTTTAAAGAAGTTTTGATCGATTGTGACTGGTCTCCAAAAACAAAAGACAATTATTTTTATTTATTAAAAAAGATTAAAGACAATTACCCAAAGATAAAAATAGCCGCTACAATTAGGCTCTGGCAGTATAAATATGCTACAAAAGCAGGAGTGCCGCCAGTAGATCGAGGGCTTTTAATGTGTTATAATATCAGTAAACCAACAGATATTAATACAGAAAATTCTATAGGGACCATCCGTGAATTAGCGCAATATATTACCCATGATAAATATAAACTCAAACTTGATATTGCTCTGCCAATATACAGTTGGGCAGTTGTTTTTAGAGGAAATCGGTTTAAAGGAATTTTGTCAGATTACAGCAAACTTATAAGCGATAGTATCGAATTAAAGCGACTAAGTGCTAACAACTACATTTTGAAAAATGATATCCTGATTGGAAAGAAATATTTGAGAAACGGAGACCTGATACGGATCGAAAAAATTTCAGATGACGAGCTTGAAAAAATGATTTCGATTGTAAAAAATAAAATTAAAATAGATAACCAAACAAAAGTTACATTTTTCGCTTTTGATAAAAAATATATAAGTGATTATGGAATTCAAAAAATATCAAAATATTATGCGCACTTTTAGTCTTTTAGTTTTACTATTTAGTTTTCAGGTCTCTTTTGCTTGTATCGGAGACGATTTTGGTGATGAAAGAACGAGAGTGGCAATTTTTATGGCAAAGCGAAGTGGTTTCGCGGGACTTAGTCCGTTTAATTATACTTCATATAATTATACATCTACATATTCGTTTTACACTGGACAGGATATCTGGCCTTACGACACGAATGAGGCTTCTAACATAGATCTTAGTGAAAAAGAATTAAACTGCTTGGAATGGAAAAAAAAATTAGGCAATAAAATCAATGTCGATGATATTTATGATATTCTGTATCATAGAAAAACAGGTGAATTTGTAAACGCATATGAGTCGAAATCATTAAGAACTGCTTTTAAGGGAAATACCTTTATTAATAGTTTGTTAATGCCAAAAAATAAAGGTTTTTTAGATTGTGTTTTATTAGCAAAGAAAATAGAACATAATATTCGAACTTGGCAGATAAATAATTATTCAATCGATATTAATGATTATAAAAAGAAGCTTTTAAATACTAAAGATGCATTCTTGAGAAAGCGATATGCCTTTTTAATTTTGAGATATTATTTTTATAAAGATAACTCGAAAGAAGTGATCCGTTTATATAATACTTATTTTGGAAACGGTTTAAATTCAATCATAGAATTATGGGCTTTAGATTATAGAGGATCGTATTTTACTAATAATGGTTCCAGCAGTTATGCACTACACAATTTTTTAGCTGGTTTTGGTTATAAAACATCGTTAATATTGCACAATAAGATCTACAATTACTAATGAACGCAATGCGTTTACCCGAAAATAGAAATGCAAAAAGCATTGCTCTAGCAACTCAGAATTTCCATAATCCCAAGCCATGTCTGGATGTGATTAAAAAAATAGGAAAAGCAAGTCCTAATAATATACTTTTAGCTTTTTTAATTGGAAGAGAAATTAATAAAATAGAAGACTGGACTTTTTCCATTAAATATACAGGATTTACCCCATCGGTACTTTGTCATGGCAATTGGGATGATAGTTTTGAAAAATGTATTAAAGAAAATTATAAAAATGACATTTCCTATTTAAGAAATTTTAGAGGGTTTTTAATTAATATGCACCAAGAAACTTTTGGAGAACAAAGAGACTTTGTAGCAGCTGCAATTGCTCATCTTTATTTAATGGATAATGAGGCTGATTTGGCAAAAAAATATATAGATATGATTTCTGATAAGTCTAATGAATCTATACAAGTTCAAAAGAATATTCTATTAGCCATGGCATCTTTAAAAACAGAGAATCTTAAAAGTAAAAAAGTTCGATACCAACTTCTTACATATTTTAATTCGGTTGAAAATTTAGCCAAAAAGGAGAAAGCATTGCAAAAGTGTTTATACAGTTTGTATTTGGTTGCGAGTGACGAATTTCATAAAAAAGGAGATGAAGCTGTCGCTGCTTTATTTTTGATAAAATCGAATTATGCTGAAGAATATAAAATGGAAGATAGAGAAATGAGTGATTTTGATTATATTAAATATTTAGACAGGCATGCAAAAATAAAAGATATAGATTATTTAATCGGATTAAAAGAAAAACAAAACACAACGTTTTTTGAAAAATTTATTTCATTAAAAACATTAGCTCCCAATGTAAATATTTACAAAAATTTAAAAGGAACAATGGCTTTTAGAGATGATGATTTAGATTTAGCGTATACAGCTTTTTCAACTATACCCAATGGTTTTTGGAATAATGAGGAAAAGGAGGATTGTGAAAGCAGTTTAAAACAAGATCCATTTATACCAAAAGACTTAACAAGATCGGAAGACCGAAAATATGATTATTATTTTAATAAAGCCGATTTTATTGCCAAACTTATTCAATTAAAAAAGCAAAATACAGCAGCCAGTAATTTGCAATTAGGACATGCTTATTTTAATGTTTCTTCTATAGGTAATTCCTGGGCTATGGTCTGTTATTATAAATCAGGAGATAATAAAAATGAAAAATACCAAAATGATAATTACTGTAATTTGAAAATGGCAAAAATGTATTATGAAAAAGCATTGAAGTTAGCTAAAAATGATGAAGAAAAAGCATTAGCAAACCTAATGATCTTTGAGTGTAATTATTATAGATATGAGTTTTCAGGTTTCAATTCGTATGCATTAGATTACTTTCCTTATAAATATTCAGGTTTTTACATTGACCCGGTTTATTATATATTCTACCCATTTTACAATTATGATTTTGGTATTGGAAAATTTAAAGGAGTTAGGGAACTTACTAATTTTTATACAGTGTATAGATCAACTGAAACTTTTAAAAAATACAATTGTCCAACAATTGAAAATTTCATAAATTAAAGCATAAAAAAAGCGTTCGCTTAGCGAACGCTTTTTTTATAAGGTAAAATCTAAAATTAGATAGCCGTTACAATAGCTAAAAAGTCATCAGCTTTTAGAGCAGCACCTCCAATTAAACCACCATCTACGTCTGGTTTACCAAAGATTTCTTTAGCGTTTTCTGGTTTAACAGAACCACCGTATAAAATAGAAACTTCATCAGCAATATCAGCTCCAAAAGCTTTACGGATAGTTTCTCTAATAAATTCGTGCATTTCCTGCGCTTGCTCTGGCGAAGCAGTTTCTCCAGTTCCGATAGCCCAAACAGGTTCGTAAGCCAATACAATTTTAGACCAAGATTCTTTAGCAATATGGAAAACACCATCACGCAATTGATTCTCAACAATATTAAAATGATTGTCAGATTGACGGTCTTTTAATTCTTCTCCAAAACAGAAAATAACTGTCATGTCATGTTTTAAAGCTGTATCAACTTTATTAGCAATTAAAGCGTCAGTTTCGTTGAAAATTGCTCTACGCTCAGAGTGACCTAATATAACTGTGTTAACGCCAATGCTTGTTAACATATCTGCAGAAATTTCTCCTGTAAAAGCACCGCCTTCAGCTTGGTGAACATTTTGAGCAGAAACTCCGATAGTTGTATTTTTTAATTTTGCAGCAGCAGCTTGTAAGTTTACAAATGTTGGAGCTACAATAACTTGTGCATTCGTTTTTGCTGGAATTTTAGCAATTAACTCGTTTAATAATTCTTCAGTTTGAGCAGCATTTTTATGCATTTTCCAGTTTCCTGCAACAATCGATTTTCTCATTTTGGTAGTTTTATATTATTTTTTTGTTTTTTGTTTTTTGTTTTATGAAGTAAGGTCAAAGACAAATTGAAATTGATTTTTGAAATTGCTATTGAATTATTTCAATCCTTTTAAAGTTTCGTCTATTTTAGCAAAATCAGTTTCTATAGCGCGGTAAAGCACAATTTTTCCTGTTTTGTCCACAACGATATATCTCGGAATCCAATCTAAGTCAATCGCTTTTCCAAAAAGCCCTTTCATGCCATCGTTCATCATATAATGATCACCTTTATTTAACTCGTGTTTTTCGATTCCAGCTTTCCATTTTTCAGCAGTTTTATCAGCCGAGATAAATAAGTAAGAAACATCGGGATTGTTGGCTTGCAATTCTTTTAATTTCGGCATTGCTTTTACACAGTCACCACACCAAGAAGCCCAAACTTCAATAACCAAAGTTTTTCCTTTGTATTTTTTTAATATGTTTTTGAATGCAACCTGACTTCCGTCTGTTGCTAATAATTTTTCAGATAAAGCTTCTTTAGAAAAATTTGTTTTCTGAGCTTGAGAACAAGAAAAAGTAATAAATGCAATTACAATTAGTGCAATTTGTTTCATATTTAAATTAAATTAATTTTTTATTGAGTACTGAATTCACAAAGTTAAACAAACAAATCGAATGCCAATTGTAGATTAACAAAATTTGAAGAGTCGTTTATTTTGTAACAAAACAACGATTTTGGGTTAGAAAAAGGCGAATGAAATCGTAATAGTTACTGTTAAATCCCTATGCTTATTTGATAGTTTGCATCTAACCACATTAAATGGATAAAAAAAACATATTCTAAATAGTATTTTTGAATGTAAAAAACGTCAGATTTTAATCAATAAGGATTTAATATGAGTCTTTTTTTGGAAAAAAAGAGCTTAAAAATTAAGCTCTTTATCAATTGTATTATACTTTAAATTTTGGGATCAACAAAAATTTTGTAGACTCCGTTGGTTTTATCGAATTCGTAGGCTGCATTTCCGATTTTAAAATCCTTGTATTCCGTATAAGAACATTTATTATTGACTCTAGTAGCTTTTACATGAAAGTCATAAATGTTTTTTCCATGTATGCTTACAGAGTAGTTTATATTTTCTGTTTCCCAACCAATATAGCCAAAACGAATAACATTTAAGTTATTTTCTGAAATGATGTCGAATTTTACGTTTTTGCTAGAATCATCCAAATCTTTTACAACAATATCTGTGCTTTTGAATGTCCCGTTGGTTAATAAATTTTTTCCAGTAGTCTTATCTACAAGTTCAAAAGAATACGGTGCAGGCTCTGTAAAACATAGTATGCCTTCGTCATTATTGCATCCGTAATTAATAATAAACAAGAAAAATAAAAAGAATTTTAAAGTTGTTTTCATGTTGATTTTTTTTTGTTTTTGGTTGGGTTAAATGTAGGAATATTATTTTAAAATTTAAATTTTCATTGTAAAAACTTAAAGGTTAAAACTTTAGTTCAAATCATAAATTTCCATTTGCCCATTTTTTACTTGGAACGATCCATTCGTCTAAAGCTTTATAAAGAAAACCATGTTTGAGATTGGTATTCAATTCTATCTCTTTAAAATGATCTATTTTGCATTTCGAAGTTTCTTTTCGCTTTATCGCAGAAACTCCGTAGATATCTGATTTTTCATAGATGGTTAAAATATTACCACAGAAATTAATATCGGGAATTTCTTGAATATCGACATCTCTAAAGCATCCAATGAATACAAAATTCACATCGGGATTAGAAAGATAAGTCGATACATATTGTGCAATATAACCGCCTTTTGAAGTTCCTATTACGGTTATTTTGTTAGGAGCAATTCCTTTTTTGAGTAATTTTTTTATTTCTTTGACAACCTTTTGGGCATACTTAGCTGCATTGGTGTTTTTGCTTCTGATTTCGCTTAAAACGATAAAATTGTCTTTTCTGAAAGAATTTAAAATTTCATTGTATTCTGCTTTGCCATATTCGGGATGTGGAGTATTTAAATCATTTTCTTCAACAAATTTATTGTGGAGAAAAAATATATATCGCTGCTCATTTATAGTTTTTGATTGACTAAAAACGGTGTGACTAAAAATAAGAAGTAAGATGGTAAATAAAAACTTAGGTATTCGTTTCATAAATAAGTTTTGTTCTTGGAATAGTTTAAAACAAATATATAAAACAAAATGTCTGCCCGGTATTTTTCTTACGAAATTTAAAATTCTAAAAAAGCGCCACTTTTCTATATGAGATATAAAAAGTGGCGCTTTTTTAGAATGAAATAACCTGAAAATTTTACAGTTTCAAGTCATCAACATCATTGTAATGAACTTTCTGAACAATCGTTCCGTTTTGTACCACTACAATACTTGGGTTTGCTCTTTCAACTGTTTTTAATGCTGTTGCATCGCAGAAATAAAATTCGGTATCTAAATTATATAGTTTTTTAGCTTTTGCAATTTCATCAGCTCCAGAAGCCGTCATTGCAATTACTTTGTATCCTTTTGCATTTGCATTTGCGCTTACTTTTGCTAACTTTTTCATTCCCTCAGGATTAGATAAGGTTAAATCGTAAGTTACAAAAATCAATAATTTTGGTTCTTTTAATAACTCTTCTTTGTAATCAGAATCATCTTTTGTCATTGTAAAATCGTGAATTGGCGGAACATAGCCTTCTGTAATCACCTTGTCTTTTCTATCCACAAACGTTGCACCTTCCGGAATATTCATTAAATCTTTCTCAGTAAATTCTTTGTCAACACCATTTACTTTGTAAATAAAAATCATTTCAACCACAGATTTTGGTGCGCCTTCCGGAATTTCCATTCCTTTCTCAATATTCGTTCCTACTTTATAAGGGCGGAAGTCTTTTATAGGATTATGGTTTAAAACCCAAACAGCCATTAAAACACATAATACAATACTAACTAGAGTAATTAAATTGGTAACTAATTTTGAAAATAAAGGTTTAACTAATTTTTTATTGATGAATAAAATTAAGATAAAGAAAAGTAAAAAAACATCTTTTGTAAATGACTGCCAAGGAGTTAAGTGTAAAGCATCTCCAAAGCAACCGCAATCTTTTACCACATCAAAATAAGCAGAGTAGAAGGTAAGGAATGTAAAGAAAATAATTAAAAGCAATAAAGCCCAAATTGTCAATTTTGATTTATAACCAACTAACAGCATTACTCCTAAAACCACTTCTAAAATTACCAAGAAAATTGCCAGACCTAAAGCTAATGGCTCTAAAAAGGGCATATTGAAAACTGGTTCACTAAAATATTCAGCTAATTTATAAGAGAAACCAACCGGGTCGTTTAGTTTTATTAATCCGGAAATGATAAATAGTACACCGACAAATAATCGGGAGAATTGGGTAATGATGTTTTTCATAAAATATTAAATTTAAAATTCAATTTTTTAAAAACCCAAATTCCAAAATCATGTTAAAAAGTTGGAATTTGGAATTTATTTTTTGGAATTTTATTGATTGATTGGGTTTAAAATTAAAGCAAAAACAGAATAATTAATCATATCCTGATAATTAGCATCGATTCCTTCAGAAACTAAAGTCAGACCCTTATTATCTTCAATTTGCTTAACGCGAAGTAATTTTTGTAAAATCAAATCTGTTAAAGAACTCACTCGCATGTCACGCCACGCTTCGCCGTAATCGTGATTTTTAGCTTCCATTAAGTCTTTGGTTAACTTAACTTTAGCATCATATAATTCGGTTGCTTTTTCAACGTCAAGATCTGGCTGATCGACAACGCCTAATTCCAATTGAATCAAAGCCATAATAGAATAATTGATGATTCCGATAAATTCTCCTTTTTCATCTTCATCTACTTTACGAACATCATTTTCCTGTAAACTTCTGATTCTTTGTGCTTTTATGAAAATTTGATCGGTCAATGACGGAAGTCTTAAAATTCTCCACGCACTGCCGTAATCTTTCATTTTATTGAT
Organism: Flavobacterium fluviale; assembly: GCF_003312915.1. NCBI lineage: Bacteria > Pseudomonadati > Bacteroidota > Flavobacteriia > Flavobacteriales > Flavobacteriaceae > Flavobacterium > Flavobacterium fluviale. The sequence continues at coordinate 2,841,071 of NZ_CP030261.1, forward strand.
AAATAAGGTTCTGCAAACCGTAATTACATTATCAAATTCAAGGGAAGTATTCTTCATTTATTGCTGTATATTTGCTAAAATTTCTTCAAAAATAAGGATAATTTTTTAAGAGTTTCAAGTTTAAGGTTCGCTTTGTTTCAAGTTTTTTCTAAACAAAGTGTTAACGCTAACTTGAAACCTGAAACCTGAAACAAAATAAACAATGACAATTAATTGCAAAGGTGAACTTATAGATTTATCGATTCCCAAAGTAATGGGGATTTTGAATGTTACGCCAAATTCTTTCTTTGACGGAGGAAAATATAAAAATGAAGACGAGATTATTTCTCAGGTAGATAAAATGCTTTCTGAAGGAGCAGCTTTTATTGATCTTGGAGCTTATTCTAGTAAGCCAAGTGCCGAATTTATCTCTGAACAAGAAGAAATTAATCGAATTGTTCCCGCCATAGAATTGATTTTAAAGCATTTTCCAAAAGCATTATTATCAATTGACACCTTTAGAGCCGAAGTTGCAAAAGCAAGCATAGAAAGCGGCGCTGCGATTATAAATGATATTGCAGCTGGCGAACTCGATGATAAAATGTTTGAGGTAATTGCAAAATACAATGTGCCTTATATTATGATGCATATGCGCGGCAATCCGCAGACGATGCAGAGTTTAACGCAGTATGATGATCTCATTAAAGAAATGCTTTTTTATTTTTCTGAAAAAGTTAAAAAAGCAAGAGCTTTAGGTATCAACGATTTGATCATAGATCCAGGTTTCGGTTTTGCCAAAACTACCGATCAGAATTATGAAGTGATGCAAAAAATGGAACTTTTTAACTTATTAGAACTGCCTGTTTTAGTTGGAATCTCAAGAAAATCTATGATTTATAAAACACTAAATAATACAGCACAAGAAGCCTTAAACGGAACAACTTTTCTCAATACAATAGCTCTAACAAAAGGAGCAAAGATTCTTCGCGTTCATGATGTGAAAGAAGCGGTGGAGTGTGTTACTTTGTTTGAGAAAATGAATTTATAATCTCGTCATTTTGTCATTTCGACGGAGGAGAAATCACACTAGGAACTCGACAAAGATTGGCGATTCACTTTGAGGAATTACTCGTGTGATTTCTCCTCCGTCGAAATGACAACTTTGCATTAAAATAAAAAACATGAAATACATTACTTTAATTATTGCCTTCCTTCTTTTCTCCTGCGGAAAAAAAGAAGACGTTCTACTTCCAAAATCAAACGTAACAATTGTAAAAGACGTACAGGATCTTTCGCCTATTTATATCTTTTTTAAAACCGAAGGAAAAGATACAATTGCAGATGTAAATAGAAAAAGCAGTATCATTTCCACCAATTGGATTTTCAATATTGATAAGCGCCTGCCTTTAAAGTTGGTAATTCCCGAAGTAATGAAACTTCAGGAAAAAAAGCGAGCCGACAGTGCGCACAAAAACGAGAATGCTGAAAATTATTATTCTTATGCTGATTCTGTTGGAAAAAATTTAGCTTTTCTGCCTTTCACGAAAGTGCATTATAAAAATAAAAAACCAATGGATCAACCAGGTTTTGTATTTGAATTCAGAAAAGGAAATGATTTAGTTTTGTTAAACAATCACTTTGAAGTTAAGAAAGATAACATTCTGAAAGAACTTTATAAAATTAATTTTGCTATTAATCCTAAAATTGTTTTCATTTTTGATGAGAACATGAGTTACGAAGAGTATATCCAAAATAAAATTTTAGTTCGTGATCTTGATACTTTTAATGATGAAATTCCAAGTGAATTCATTTTCTAAAAACTTGAAATCTGAAACAAATAAAACCTGAAAAAAAACTACTGATGATGGTAAGGTTCATTGCGTAAAATAGTAAATCCTCTATACAACTGTTCAATAAAAAATAAACGAACCATTTGATGCGAAAATGTCATTAGAGAAAGCGAAATTTTTCCCTGTGCTTTGCTGTAAACAGTATCTGAAAATCCATAAGGGCCGCCAATTACAAAAACCAAAGTTTTAATTCCCGAATTCATTTTCTTTTGTAACTCTTCAGAAAAACCAACACTAGAGAAGTTTTTTCCGTTTTCATCCAATAAAATCAATTGATCGGTTGGCGAAAGTTTGGACAGAATCAATTCGCCTTCTTTTTCTTTTTGCTGACTTTCGGATAAATTCTTCACGTTTTTGATATCGGGAATAATCTCTAAATCAAATTTGATGTAAAATGACAAACGTTTGGTATAATCGTCAATCAAAGTCTGCAGTGATTTATTGTCTGTTTTGCCTATGGCGATAAGTTTGATATTCATTAATTTAGTTTTTTGCAGTCAAATTAAAAGGTTAAACACATAGAAACATAGTTTTTCTTTGTCGTTAAAAAGGCGTTTCACTTATTTCAACAAACATAGCTATGTGTGAAAGCTTGCTTTTTTTGTAATCTTAATTAAGCAGCATAAAAATCTATGGTTTATGTGTTTAATTTAAGTACAATTCTTTAATCAGTATACTATTTTTTATTTTCAAAAACGTTTTCAAAATGTTCTACAATCGGAAATGGTTCGTAATAATGGTGTAAAATATTTTTCCATTCTAAATACGCTTCAGAAGTTCTAAAACCCACTGTGTGATCCTCCAATGTATTCCAATCAACCAATAAAAGGTATTTGTTTTCTACTTCGAGACATTTCTCTAAACGATGCCCTAAATAACCTTCGATTGATGAAATATACTGACTAGCTTTTGCAAAATCAGCTTCAAATTGATGTGCCAATTCTGGTTTAACGAAAAGAAATGCTGCTTCTAAAATCATAACAATAAATTTTATCTGTTTAATCTGCTAAATCTGCGAGAGTATATTCTTACCTCAGGTAGCAGATCTGGCAGATTTTATTTTTACTAGTTTTTGGAGAACTTCGCTTCAAAAGTTTTAAATCTATTATCAAGATCTTTTACCAATTGCTTTTTTACGGCTTCATCCTGAATAAAACTGAAATTGATGCTGTTGTAAACATATTGTTTTATTGTAGCGTACGAAACATCTGGATATCTTTTAGCTAATAAAACATATTGCTCTGTCATATTGCTTCTTAGAATTCCGGCATCGTCTGTACTGATTACAATTGGCACATTGAACTCTTTGTAAAGTGTAAACGGATGTCTGTTTTCTTTTACTTTCAAAATGAACTCATTACTCACTAAATTGATCTCGATCGGAATATTGTTTTTAGACATGTATTTCAATAAATCATACGAATTTGCTTCGTAAGCGATATCAACTCCATGACCAATTCTTTTAGCGCCAGCAATATAAATGGCGTCATTAATATGCCATGTTAAATCTTCTGGCTGAACCAAACCTAAAGTCAGTTCGCCTGCATGAAGCGTATATTTTACGTCTGGAAATTTAGAATTGCAGTATTTAAACATCACCATATGCAGCCAATAATCTTTCATGGAATTTTCACCATGTTCCGGAGAAACGATATTTACGCCTGCAGTTAGTTTACTTTCGTTTGATGAAATAAAAGCGATAATCAGATTTTTAAATAAATCAACTGGTTCCATAAAACGCAGTACAAAGTTTTGATAACGCATTGTAAAGCGCTCATCATCAATTTTTAGATCTTTATGAAGTTTTGCAAGGAAATTATTATTGAAATCTTCAGCATATTTTTTAGCGTCTTTTTTCTGAATTGATTTATACAATTCGTCTAAAAGTTTTAAAACTGCTTTTTCATCTTTTTGAGCAGAAGCCTGACGAAGTCTCGCATTGAAATCTGTCAAATCTGAAACATTCATATCGCATGGAATTGTTGATAATTGCGTTTCGATGTAAGAAACATTTTCAGCAATAGCTCGTTTTTTTAATTCGAGCATTCCTTCGGCAAAATGACCTTTAATAGTAGGTTCGAATTTCATAAAAGAATCAAAAAACTGATCATCAGAAGGTACAGAACCATTATAATCTTTAACCGACCATGTCTGCATAATTTGTTGTTCGTAAAATGGCAGTTTGTCTTTAAGAGATGAAAAGCGTTCCCAATTTCCTTTTTCCGGTTTGGTTTTCGAAACCGCCAAAGTTTCCAAATTCAAATAAAAGTCTTCTGCAATGGCTCTTTCTAAAAGCGGTTCTGCATAAATTGATCCTGAAAAATGGTGGTGTAAATCGCCTCCTTTTGGCATTTGTTGAAAAAAAGCTGTTAAGAGCGCTTCATTATTTCTGATTTTTTCTAAATAACTTTCAGCCGATTGAGAAAAGCCGATTTGTGCTATAAAAATACAGAAAAGCGTAATTATCCTTGTCATACTCTAAGTTTAAATTACATGCAAATATACGAGTTTTCGAGGAGATTTGAAAATTTGTTTTTTTGAGGTTCAAAGGTTCAGAGTGGCAAAGGGACAAAGTTTAATTGAAATGGATGATATTATAAAAAAGAAAAGACGAACCAAAGTCCGTCTCAGTATTAAAAATTATTAGGTATTAAGAGAAACCTCTGAACCTTTGTAACTTTGTTTCTTTGTTCCTTTTAAGAAAACAATACATCCCTAATATCTTCATTCTTATCAAAAACACTTTTTGCAAAAGGACAAAGCGGAATAATTTTTAGGTTGTTATTTCTGGCATAATCAACGATAGCCATAAGCAGTTTTTTTCCAACGCCTTTTCCGCCGAATTCATCGCTGACTTCTGTGTGGTCGATTATAAATTTTGAATCTCCAGCCCAGGTATAGCTCATTTTTCCAGCTTCTTTCCCGTCTTCTATTGCTTCAAAGTAGCCTTTTTTTGTGTCGTTTATTTGTTGAATTTCCATATTTTTTATACTAAAGAGGTTTCTATTTTAATTGTATTTATAAGTGTTTTATGAACAGGACAACTGTTTGCAATTTTCAAAATTCGTTGTTTTTGTGCATCGTCTACATTTCCTGTAATAAGGATTTTTGTTGAAAATAATGAAACGGAATGTTCTTCATTTTTGTCAAAATCAACCCAAATACTAAGTTCTGGAACATCCCAGCCTTTGCGGTCAATATACATTCGCAGTGTAATTAAGGTGCAGGAAGCAAGAGAAGAAGCCAAAAGCTCAAACGGACTAAATCCTAAATTTTTGCCACCTATTTCTTGTGGTTCATCAGAAATAAGGATGTTTCCTGATTTAGAAGTTATTTCAGTACGATATTTACGTGTATCGATTGTGGCTTTAATGGTATCCATATTTATTTGATTCTTGGTTGAGGTAATGGCACAAATTCGGTTTCGCCTGGAACTTTTGGGAAAGTTTGGTTTGTCCATTCAGTTTTTGCTTTTTCGATTAATTCTTTATCCGAAGAAACAAAATTCCAAAAGATAAAATGTTCTTCAGGAAAAGGCTGTCCGCCAAAGATGTAAACTGTAGAGTTTTCAGCAATTTCAAACTCACAAAGTGTACTGTCGTTTGTAATCAGGATTTGTTTCGGATCGTAAACGTATTCACCGCTTTTAATGCTTCCTTCTAAAATATACAAACCGCTTTCGCCGAATAAATGATTTCCAATATTAATTTTCTTAGCTTCCTTACTTTTAATTTCAATAAAATACAGTGGACTATAAACAGGAACCGGCGATTTTTTGCCAAAAGCTTCTCCCGCAATTAATTTATAGGAAACACCGTCTTCTTCCCAAGCCGGAATTTCATCTGCTTCAACATGCGTAAAATTTGGGTTCATTTGTTCCAATTCTTTTGGAAGCGCCACCCAAATCTGCAACCCGTGAAGCATTTTGTCTGAATGTCTTAAATATTCGGGAGTTCTTTCGGAGTGAACTATTCCTTTTCCAGCTGTCATCCAGTTTACAGCACCTGGTTTTATTTCCAATTCTGTTCCTAAACTATCGCGGTGCATAATGCTTCCTTCAAACAAAAATGTCAAAGTAGAAAGTCCGATATGCGGATGCGGAGGAACATCCATATTTTCATGATCACTTAAATGTGCAGGTCCCATGTGATCGATAAAAACAAATGGACCAACAGCTCTTTTCTCGCGAAAAGGCAATAAACGGCCTACCATAAAGTTGCCAATATTGGCAGCACGTTCTTCGATAATTAAACTGATATTTGACATGTGGTATCTTGATTTGATTTGAAAACAAAATTACAGTTGTGATAGAAATCTGTAACTTAATTTAGGTTAAGAAAAGTTGTTTTTGGATTATGTATAAAAGTAGTGAAAATGTGCAATTATTCAAATTGTTGATTTTGATGTTTTTACGTTTTTGTGTCATTTCGACGAAGGAGAAATCTTCGCAAGAAACTCGACAAAGATTGAATTCTCGTTGCGGAGCTGCTTGTGGAGATTTCTTCTTCGTCGAAATGACAAACTAGACGATTACAACTTTTATTATTTACGAAATTTGTATTTTTAATCAATCAATTCAAACTCCAAGACCTCGCTTTCCGTTCCATTAATTATAATCGATAGCTGATGATTTCCCGTATGAAAAACGCGAGTTGTAATTAACTTAAAAGATTGATTTCTTTCAATTTTAATTAATTGATTTGGATGATAGACCTTTTCACTGATTTTAAAGACTTTTTTAGCCAAATGCCCTTTTGCTTTTTTATAATGGACAGCATATTCTAAACGAATCGTTTTTGGTTCTTCGTTTTTATTATTGAGATGAAATTGAAACTGCAGATAATCTCCAATTTTTACAGTTGGCGTTTTGATTTCGAAAGCCGAAAGTTCAATATTCGTACTTTCTAAACCGTAATGGCTTAAAATTTCTGGATGACCTTGTTTTAATAATGTTCTGGATCCGTGTTTGATAATTGCGTCGGTTTCTTTGGTGTGGCCTTTCCATCTTGAAGCAATTTCGAGCACAATCTGCGGATTATCTTTTGCAATATCATTTATATTATTGGCAACACTTCTGCGCACATATTCTGAAGGATCGTTTTTTAGATTTTCTAAAATAGGCAGAATAGAAGTGGGATCTTTTTTAAGAAACGGAATTGCCATTGCCCATGGTAATCGCGGACGAGAACCTTCACTGGCTAATCTTCGAACATGATGATTTTCGTGCAAAGACCATTTTACCATTTCGTCAATCATTTGTTCTTTGTACTTTAAAATAAAAGGACGAACAGCAAATTCACAGCTTATAAACTGTGTTATGGAAACGAAGGCCTTCGCCGAAGTTTTAAAATCGTCCAAACCGTACATCTCTACATAATCGGCAAAAAATATGAAAGCCAGATTTCCTTCTGTAAATTTATTTTTCTTGAGATTTTCGATTATTTTATCAATTAAAGAGACGGCTTCTGGAAAGTTTTGAGGCATAAACTGATGCAGTACAACCGTGGTATGTTTCATTCTTTCTTTCCATTCTTTTTGAGCAAAATCACCTTCGTAAATTGCTTCAATAAATTTTTGTTTGTTGAATAAAGGATGCACTTCGGCGACAGCCTGACTGAATTTTTCGTAAAAAGAAACCGAATAAATGTCTTTAATTAACCCCATAAATTTTTCATGATTGAACCTCAAAGATATTTAATGTTTGTAATTAAATTATGGTTTCGCTATGAAGTTTTAAACACATGAAACATAGAATTTAAAATTAAGTATAAAGATCATTTAAAAAATCAGATAGCTAGTCGCTTAAGCTATGTGAATAAAAGCAGGTGAAACGCCTTTTTAAGAAAGATAATTTCTATGTTTCTATGTGTTTAAAAAAATAGATGTGTTAAGTATAAAATTAAGTTAATAAGAAACTTTTTGCAGAAAGTAAACTTTTAAATCCATAAAATATATCCTAATTTAGCATATTATAAAAATAGAAAAATGATTAGTCAAGCCCAATTTCAAGCAGAATTACAACTTTTAATAAGCAATGCCATTAGGGAAGATGTTGGTACAGGCGATTATAGTTCGCTTGCCTGTATTCCAGATAGTGCGCATGGTCAGGCCAAATTATTGGTAAAAGACCAGGGAATAATTGCCGGTGTTGAAGTTGCCAAAATGATATTTGAACATGTAGATCCAAAATTAAAAGTGAAAACTTTTATCGAAGATGGAACACACGTAGAATATGGCGAAGTTGTTTTTGAAGTTTCAGGAAGTTCACAATCTATTTTAAAAGCCGAAAGAGTAGTTTTAAATACCATGCAGCGTATGTCTGCTATTGCAACAAAAACCAATCACTATGTTAGGCTTTTAGAAGGAACTGGCGCAAAAATATTAGATACTCGTAAAACAACTCCAAATTTTAGAGCAGCAGAAAAATGGGCTGTAAAAATAGGAGGAGGCGAAAATCACCGATATGCGCTTTACGATATGGTTATGTTAAAAGACAATCATATTGATTTTGCAGGCGGAATCACGCGTGCAATTTCTAAAACAAAAGAATATTTAAAAGAAAATAATCTCGATTTAAAAATTATTGTTGAAGCCCGTAATTTAGATGAAATCAGAGAAATTTTATTGAGCGACGGCGTTCACAGAATCCTGATTGATAACTTTAATTATGAAGATACCAAAACGGCAGTAAAATTGATTGGTACAAAATGCCAGACAGAATCTTCGGGAAATATAAATGAAAAAACAATTCGTGAATATGCGCTGTGCGGCGTAAATTATATTTCATCTGGAGCATTAACGCATTCGGTTTACAACATGGATTTGAGCTTAAAAGCCTTTTAAATTGTTAATTGTAAATGATCAATTATTAATTTAAAAATCTAAGAAGTCTCACCTGTAAGAAGTCTTAAAATCTAAAAATATGTCGAAAGAGATAGAAGCTCGGATTGAAAAACTGCCTGTAATACGCAACTTGGCTCGATTTTTAAAGAGAATAAAACTCCCTTGGTTAGAGGGGTTTTCTTTGTATGATTTACTTGAGATGTATACTTTAGGAATTCTTGAAGGAGCATTTTCGTATCATGCCAGTGCGGTTTCTTTCAGTTTTTTTATGGCTTTGTTTCCTTTTGCCTTATTTATTTTAAACTTAATTCCGTTTATTCCGATAGATAATTTTCAGGAAGATTTTTTACAGTTTGTACAGCAGGGAGTACCGCCAAATACTTATGATGCAATTAGTAAAATTATCAGCGATATCTTAAATAACAGTCACTCGGGATTATTGTCATCGGGATTTTTGCTTTCCATTTTTTTAATGGCAAATGGCATAAACGGGATTTTAAGCGGTTTTGAATCGTCGAAACACGTTTTTGATAAAAGGGGCTGGTTTAGTCAATATTTAGCGGCGCTTGCTATTTCACTTGTAATGACCATTATATTGTTTGTAACAGTGGCTACAATTGTTGTTTTCGAGGTTTTTATCCAAAAAACAATTATTCAGGATGTATTGAGCGACAGGATTCCGCTGATTATTTTAGGAAGGTATTTGTTTGTGATATTAATGATTTTGATAACATCCTCAATATTATTACGTTATGGTACAAAACAATATAATAAAGTTCCTTTTATAAGTATTGGGTCTGTTTTTACGACGATCTTAATTGTTATATCTTCGTTCTTTTTTGGAATTTGGGTTATAAAATTCTCAAAATATAACGAACTTTATGGTTCTATTGGAACATTATTAATTCTAATGTTTTATATTTGGATAAACTGTATGATTCTGCTTTTAGGGTTCGAATTGAATGCTTCTATCAGAAAATTAAAACAAAAAAAAGAAAAATAATATGAAAAATTTGATGCTAACTATCGGAGTGTTCTTCTTTGCCTTAACCATGCAAAGTCAAAGTGTAATTGGAAAATGGAAGACAATTGATGACGAAACAGGTGAAGCAAAATCTATTGTAGAAATCTATGAAAAGTCAGGTAAAGTTTATGGTAAGGTTATAGAGATCCTTCGCGAAAGCCACAAAAAAGATGCGTGTGTAAAATGTGAAGGTGCAGATAAAAACAAGCCGATTCAAGGAATGGTAATTATAAATGGTCTTAAAAAAGATGGTTCAGAATATAACGGAGGAACAATTTTAGATCCTACAAGTGGAAAAAAATACAAATGTTATATCACACTAGAATCTGCAGATAAATTAAAAGTTCGTGGTTATGTGGGAGTTTCTATAATGGGAAGAACACAATACTGGACACGTGTGAAAAATTAATTAAAAATAATACATGCGAAAATTAGCTTCGATAATTTTATTCTTAGTCATAGCTTCAAGTAGTTTTGGACAATCTAAGAACTCGCCATTACAAATAAGTCATCTTACAGGTGACTTTTATGTTTATAGAACTTTTAGTGATTACAAAGGAGCAAAGATTTCTGCAAATGCCATGTATCTGGTTACAGAAAAAGGTGTTGTGTTATTTGATGCTCCTTGGGATGCAACGCAGTTTCAGCCGTTATTAGATAGTATAAAAACAAAGCATCATAAGGAAGTGATAATGCTTTTTGCAACGCATTCTCATGATGATCGTGCCGGCGGGTTAGATTTTTACAGAAAAAAGGGAATCAAAACGTATACTATAAAATTAACGGATGATATTCTTAAAAAAGAAAACAAACCAAGAGCCGAATTTATAATTCCGAATGATAAAACTTTTACAGTCGGACAGTATACTTTTGAGGTATATTATCCAGGCAAAGGTCATGCGTCAGACAATATTATAGCTTGGTTTGATAAAGAAAAAGTACTTTACGGAGGTTGTTTTATTAAGAGCGCCGATGCAAAAGATTTAGGTTATTTGGCAGATTCTGACGTAAAAGAATGGAAAAAATCTATTGGTAGAGTAAAGGCAAAATTTAAAAATCCAATTTATATTATTTCAGGTCACGAAGATTGGACTAATACAGAATCTTTAAATCATACTTTGGAATTAGTTAATGCGTATTTGGCTCAAAAATCTTCAGGAAAAAAGTAACTTTGCTCTTATATATTTAGTACATGTTTTTTATCGAAGTTATTTTACCGCTTTCTTTAGCAAAAACCTTTACGTATCGTGTTTCTGAGGCCGAATTCCATTTTATTAAAAAAGGAATGCGGGTTGCGGTGCCTTTTGGTAAAAATAAAATCTATACAGCGCTTGTATTAGATATTCACGAGAATGCGCCAACATTATATGACGCAAAAGAAATTCACCAAATTTTAGATGAAAAGCCCATTGCAACCGAAACGCAGATTAAGCATTGGCTTTGGGTTGCCAACTATTATATGTGTGGTATTGGTGATGTATATCGCGGAGCTTTTCCAACCGGATTATTGTTAGAAAGTGAAACTATTGTTTCTCATAAACCAGAAGTTATTGTAAATGATTCTGAACTTTCTGATGATGAATTTTTAATTTATGAAGCACTGCAGCATCAGAGTTCACTTAAAGTGCAGGAGATTGCTTCTATTTTAAATCGAAAAAACATTCTGCCAATTCTTCAAAAATTAATAGCAAGAGATATTATAGTTTTAGAAGAAGAAATAAAAGAGACTTATAAACCTAAATTGGTTCGTTATGTAAAATTGCATGCTCAATATGAAACAGATCGAGGTTTACAAGAATTGCTCGAAGTTTTGAAAAGAGATAAACAAAAAGAAATTGTTTTGGCTTATTTTCAAATCAGCGCTTCGGAAAAGAAACCTATAACTGAGAAAAAATTGGTTGAAGTTTCAGGATGCACTTCGGCTGTTATTAAAACTCTGGTTAAGAATGAAATCTTTGAGGAGTATTATTTACAGCATGACCGTGTTTCTTTTAACGGAGAAAAATCAGAAAAAGAGCTTCAGTTAAGTGAAGCGCAGCAAAATGCCTTTACAGCAATTAAAGAGAGTTTTTCTGAAAAAGAAGTTTGTCTGCTTCACGGCGTTACTTCAAGTGGAAAAACGGAAATTTATATTAAATTAATTGAGGAATACCTGCAGACAGGAAGACAGGTTTTGTATCTGCTTCCAGAAATTGCGCTTACAACACAATTAGTTTCTCGTTTACGACTTCATTTTGGAGATAAAGTTGCAGTTTTTCATTCGAAATATAGCAACAATGAAAGAGTTGAGGTTTGGAAACAAACCCTTGAAAATTCAGAAAAAGCACAAATTGTAATAGGAGCAAGGTCGGCTTTGTTTCTGCCCTTTAATGATTTGGGGCTGCTTATTGTTGATGAAGAACACGAACAGACTTTTAAACAGACTGATCCTGCGCCGAGATATCATGCGAGAGATGCAGCAATAGTTTTGGCAAATTTTCATGATGCTAAAGTTCTTTTAGGTTCTGCAACTCCAAGTATTGAGACGTATTTTAATGCTCAAAATGAAAAGTACGGTTTGGTTACGCTTGCAGAACGTTATAAAAATGTTCGTATGCCCGAAGTTGTTTTGGTTGACTTAAAAGACAAACATTTCAGAAAAAGAATGACAGGGCATTTTAGTGACCTTTTAGTAGAGGAAATTGCAGAAGCTTTATCTTTGGGCGAACAAGTCATTTTGTTTCAAAACAGAAGAGGATACTCTCCTATAATCGAATGTTTGACTTGCGGTCACGTACCGCATTGCCAGCAGTGCGATGTAAGTTTGACGTATCATAAACATAAAAACCAGCTTCGTTGTCATTACTGCGGGTACTCTATCGCAAAACCTACCAATTGTCACAGCTGTTCCAGTATCGATTTGACTACAAAAGGATTTGGTACCGAGCAGATAGAGCAGGAGTTGATCTCTCTTTTTCCGAAGGCTAAAACTGCTAGAATGGATCAAGATACTACTCGAGGCAAGTACGGTTTTGAAAAGATTATTGATACTTTTAAGAATCGAGAAATTGATATTTTAGTAGGAACTCAAATGCTGGCCAAAGGTTTGGATTTTGATAATGTAAGTCTGGTTGGAATAATGAATGCAGATAATATGCTGCATCATCCAGATTTTAGGGCTTTTGAACGCAGTTTTCAAATGATGACGCAAGTTGCCGGAAGAGCCGGAAGGTCTGAAAAACAAGGAAAAGTAGTTATTCAAACCTACAATCCAAACCATAATACAATTCAGCAAGTTACAAACCATAATTATATGGGTATGTATAAAGAGCAATTGTATGATAGACAGATTTATAAATATCCGCCTTATTTCAGGATTATAAAACTGACTTTAAAACATAAAGATTTTGATAAACTGAAAGAAGGCTCAATGTGGCTGTATCAGGTTTTAAGCCAAAATTTGGGAATGCCTGTTTTAGGGCCAGAAGAACCTGCCATCAGCAGAATTCGAAATGAATATATAAGGACTATATTAATTAAAATTCCGCAAAACCTGCATCTTGGAAACACAAAAAAAACTATTCAGAAAATGTTGAATAGTTTTGAGGCTGTGGCTCAATACAGAGCTATAAAAGTTGTGATTAATGTAGATTTCTATTAATAATAATTAAGAAGAAGTAGAAAGTGCTCGTACTAAATCTTCTTTTTTGTTGCGGCTTAATGGTATTTTGGTAATCCCAATTTCGGCAAACTTGCTGTTAAAGCGCTCTACCTTATCTATATTAATAATGTACGATTTGTGAACACGAATAAATTTATCTTTTGACAAATCATTTTCAAAAGACTTCATTGTTGAAAGAACAAGATTACTGTCGTCCTCTGTCACAACTCTTACATAATCTCCAAAAGCTTCAATCCACTTAATTTTAGAAGTAAAAATTTTAAGTTTTTTAAGATTACTTTTGATGAAAATATGCTCGCCTTCTTCTTCTTTAACGTCTTTCTTGAGAAGATGCATGTCGATTGCTCTTTTTACAGAAGCATTAAAGCGATCTACCGCAATTGGTTTTTGCAGATAATCTGTTGCATCATAGTCAAAAGCTTTTAAAGCATATTCAGCTTTAGAAGTAATGAAAATAATTTGAGGTTTCGATTTTAATCCGTCTAGGAAGTCAAAACCATTAATAACAGGCATTTCTATATCAAGGAAAATTAAGTCAATATTATTTAATGAGATACAACTTTTTGCTTCAATAGCATTAGAGAAGTCGCCAATTAAATGCAAGCCTGGGTGATTATTAACCAATTTGGCAATAATTGTCCTTTGTATAGAACTATCATCTACAACAACACAGTTTAGTTTCATAACTTTAAATTTAGAATAAATTCAGGATAGCAGTAGTAAATGTATTATTTTTTTGGAAAAAAAACTAAAATGAGCGCACATTTTTTGCGTTATGACGAATAAAAGGAAAAAAGTGTTGTATATATAAATATAATGATTACTTTTGCACCCAATTTTAACAAATAAAATTTTTATTTATGAATCATTATGAAACTGTTTTCATTTTAAATCCCGTTTTATCTGAGGTTCAGGTGAAGGAAACAGTAACGAAATTTGAAGAATTTCTTACTAGTAGAGGAGCTGAAATGGTATCGAAAGAGGATTGGGGTCTGAAAAAAATGGCTTACGAAATCCAAAACAAAAAAAGTGGTTTTTACCATTTATTCGAATTCAAAGTAGCTGGAGAAGTTCTAATTGCTTTTGAAACTGAATTTAGACGTGACGAAAGAGTTATGCGTTTCTTAACTGTAAGTTTAGACAAGCATGCTATTTCATGGGCGGAAAGAAGAAGAGCAAAATTAAAATCTACTAAAGCTTAATTATTATGTCTACAATAGAGCAATCTGCAAAAGGAAAAAAAGACGGAGATATCAGATATTTAACGCCTTTAAACATTGAAACTAACAAAACTAAAAAGTATTGCCGTTTCAAAAAATCAGGAATCAAATATATTGATTATAAAGATGCTGATTTCTTATTGAAATTCGTTAATGAGCAAGGAAAAATTCTTCCTCGTCGTTTAACTGGAACTTCATTAAAATACCAAAGAAAAGTTTCTGTAGCTGTAAAAAGAGCTCGTCACTTAGCTTTAATGCCATACGTGGCCGATTTATTAAAATAATTAAAAACTCTAGTCGCTGGTTTCTGTTAAAGCAGAACCTAACTTCTAAAATATAAGGACAACAACATGGAACTTATTTTAAAACAAGACGTACAAAACTTAGGATTTAAAGATGATGTAGTATCTGTAAAACCTGGTTACGGTCGTAACTTTTTAATTCCTCAAGGTTTTGCTATTTTAGCAACTCCTTCTGCTAAAAAAGTTTTAGCTGAAAATCTAAAACAAAGAGCGCACAAAGAAGCTAAAGTTGTTGCTGATGCTAAAGCATTAGCTGAAACTTTAAAAGCTCTTGAAATTAAACTTACTGCAAAAGCTGGTGGAGAGAAACTTTTTGGTTCTATCACTAATATCGATATTGCTGAAGCTTTAGAGAAATCTGGAAATGCTATCGATAGAAAATTCATCACTAGCGGTATCGTTAAACGTACTGGAAAATACAACGCAAGCATCCGTTTACACAGAGATGTAATCGT
Source organism: Flavobacterium fluviale (assembly GCF_003312915.1). NCBI lineage: Bacteria > Pseudomonadati > Bacteroidota > Flavobacteriia > Flavobacteriales > Flavobacteriaceae > Flavobacterium > Flavobacterium fluviale. The sequence goes on from NZ_CP030261.1 coordinate 2,856,405, forward strand.
TGACTTACCATACGAAATTATTGCTGAAAAGTAATAGTTTTAAAATCTATACTAAAATCCCGATGCAAATCGGGATTTTTTTGTTTAATGAAACGATTATTAATTATTAGACTTGATGTTGTTGGTTAAAGCATATTGCTTTTAGCGTACAGCGTAAAGCATAAAGCCTAAAAAAGAAATGAAATACGCAAGATTAACAAAAGAACAATTTGATGAACTGCATGCAGAATTTGCAAGTTTTTTAGCAACGCAGGCAATTGATAGAAAAGAATGGGAAGAGCTTAAAGTGAATAAACCTGAAGTTGCTGAGCAGGAACTGGATGTTTTTTCAGATTTAATTTGGGAAGGCGTGTTAAGTAGAGCAGAATATTTGGAACATTTTTCAAAAAACCACATCTTTTTGTTTCATTGTTTTGATACTTACATACAATCGATTGTTTTAAAATCGCTTTCTCCTGAGACTGATTTCTTAACTAAAGAAGGTCTTCAATGGTTAAGCGATAATATGTTTACTGATAATATCGAAATGAAAGTAGGTAAGAAAGTGTTTACGGAAGAAAGAAATAGCTCAATCTTTGAGTTGATTAAACAGGGTGCATTTTTAAGTGACGGCCAATTATTTAATCAGATAAATACAATTATCGAGTCATAATTGGCTCAAAACTGATTTTTTCAGCTTTCAAAAAGACAAACGATTGAGTGTTAATTGTTTGTCTTTTTTTTATTTTTTTAACTTTTGTTTAAAGTTTACTTTGGCTTTTACTCCGTATTTCTACTCGTTTTTTTTGAATCCTTCAATATTTTAAATAAAAATTACTATCATTTATTTTTCTGATGTATTTGGTCTGGATTACGGATAATTTCGTCGATAAAATTTATATTAATGTAGGATTATGCTTATTTTTGTTCTATTTAACATTTTTTGTTGAACTTTTATTTAAGAATTTATTTACGTCATAATTTTGTTAAAATTGTAGGTTTTTCTGATATTTTCAAGGGTTTGAAAGTCTGCCCTTTTTCGTTAAGAAATAAATTATAGGAATTTTATCCTTGTTTTGTGTTTCTGTTTTTTCTAATTTTAAAATACAAAAGTTAAACAAAGTTTGGCTTAAGTATCTTTCAGAAACATAAATGGTTTAATAGATTATTTGGATTTCCAAAACTATTACCTCAAAGTATGTTATTGAGATAGAAATTTTAAATTATTATAACTTAATAAATCTGCTTATGGAATTGACAATTACTTTCTTCATTAAGTTTATCCTAGTTGTTCATTTTATATTAGCTATATTTTTTATTCTATTAAGCTTCTTAAGTCTTAATGATCAACTAAATCGTTCAACGATTTTTAAACCTATCTTTTTACTTAAAACTCCAGATATTATATTGCATTTATTTATCAGTCCATTTCGATGGCATGAGAAGAGATGTGATCTTCTATGATTTAAATAAATCTGTTCAAGTCTTTAGCGGTGCTAATGAAGTTTTAAAGAACGACTAATCAACTTTCTTTACAATATTGAACATCGAAATACAAAAGAGAGAATTCCCCCGATTCTACTTTCACTAAAAATTTTCATTATGAAAATTAGACCTGCATCAAATCACTCCTCTGGGAAAATTGACTACAATCATTTTTTCTCACAAAAATTAGAACGCTTTTTATCTCTTAGAGATAAGATTTGTTCTCGGGCATATTTCGATATGCCGAATTCAACATAATTTTTTTTATAAAACATTATTACAAGCTTTTTTTTAAGTTTCTAATATTTGTTTTAACTATTTGATTTTTAACTGATTGTTTAATTGCGTAGGTGCTTGCACTTACTGCGAGAGGTGTTTTATTGTCCATTTTCTAATCTTCCAAATTATGAAAAAAAATTTTACTTTTTGTAATCTCAAACTTCAAAAGAGATTATTGGGACTTTTAACTTTATTCTTTATATGTGCTAATGCATTTTCTCAGACTATTTGTAGACCTGTGTCTCATACAAATAGTACTGGGGGAGGTCTTATATGTATAGGAGTAGGTGTTAATAGTCCAGCCAATGCTTATGATAGTGCTGGATTGTCCACTTATGCAACATTAACAAATGGTGTTGCTATTGGTGATTGTTTTGCAGAAGAAACAATAACATTAAATCAAACGGCCCGAGCCGGTGACCAAGTAGCAATATACTTTGGTACAGGAAACGGATTACTTGATTTAAGTTTGTTATCAAATGCAACAGTTCAAGCTAAAAATTCAGGAACCAATGTAGGTTCAAGAATGGATTTAAATAATCCGCTTTTGAATTTGAATTTGTTAAACGGTAATACTATTGCTGTTGCGAAAGTACCTATAACAGGTGATACCAACCAAATTCAAGTTCAAGTAGGAGGAGGTCTGGTAGCTCTTTTAGTAAGCTTGAGAGTTTATGATGTTAGGTTAGAATTTGCACAGCCAACAGTATCTGGTGGTTTAACGCAGAGTATTTGTGCTGGAATTCCAACGACTCTTACGGCAACACCAGCTGCGGGTACAACACTTGCTTGGTATGGTTCTGAATTTTCGACAACAGCTTTGGCAGTAGGAAATACTTATACAACCCCTGCTCTAACAGCTAATACAACATATTATATAGCAATAGCTCGAGCTGGAGGCTGTGAAGGAAATGTTCGCGTACCAGTGGTTTTGAATGTTTCTAATCCAATTGCACCTGCTTACAGTAACGTAGGAACCACAGTTTGTTCTACAGGTGCAGCACAACAAACTACATTATCGTTAGTAAATCCCGTACCTGGGACAACTTATAACTGGTATTCCTCGCAAACTGGCGGAGTGTCTTTAGCTAGTGGAACTACTTATTCTCCAACAGTACCTTTGGGTACAACTTCATTTTTTGTAGAAGCTTCTATTGGAGGTTGTGTTAGCCCAACTCGTACTAGGATAGACGTTGTTTCGACAGCGGTTCCAGCTACTCCGACAGTTCTTACTCAAAGTGTAACTATACAATCTGGACAGAATGCAACTTTAAGCGCGGCAACTACAGATGTAGGAGCGCAATTAAATTGGTATGAAGCGGCTTCTGGAGGAACAGCGGTTGCAACGAATACAGCTGCTTTTACTACACCAATTTTAACTGCTACAAAAACATATTATGTTGAAGCACAAAGTCCAAATGGAAATTGTGTTAGTGCAGCTAGAGTTCCTGTCACAGTAACAGTTCAGCCAGCAGCTTTAGGAGGATGTCTTGAAGCCAGCAGTCAGGTAACTACTCAAGTTGGCATATGTTTATTGTGTAATGCAACAAATCCGAATTTTTCTGTAGACGGAAATCCTGCAACAGCGGCAAGACTTACTATTCCTGCCAATGTATTGGGATCTATGCAGCAAACATTACAATTTACAAATCCAGGAAAGGCTGGTGATATTGTTGATGTTGACTTAGAATTGCCTGGAGGTTTGGCAGATCTTCAGTTGTTAAGCGTGATTAGTTTAGCAACTTATAATGGTGCGACTTATAATAATGATAGAGTTACGATTAATAATTCTCTTATTACTTTACAGTTATTAAGCGGTACTAGATATAGAGCAAGTGTTACAGCTGGTGCTAATTTTGACCGTGTAGAAGTTCGTTTAGGAGGTGTACTTGGTCTTATAACTAATTTAGATATTTATCAGGCAGCTTATAGATATAAAGCTCCTGTGATTACTGGAGATACAAATATTTGCAGCGGCCAGACAGCAACTTTAACAGCTTCACTGGCGGTTGGGGAAACTATTAATTGGTACAGTGCAGCAAGCGGCGGAGCTTCGTTAGCTTCTACAGCGACCTTTACAACTCCAGCTTTGACAGCTGATACCACTTATTATGTTGAAATAACCAGAAATGGATGTGTTAATGGGGAGAGAAACCCGGTTCAGGTTCTAATTACCAGTCCAGTTGAACCAGTTGTGGTTGCAACTCCTTTAAACCTATGCGCTGGACGTACATCTACAATTACAGTTCAATCACCAGTAACGGGAACAACTTATAATTGGTACGATGCAAATTCTGGAGGAAATTTACTTTTTACAGGAACTTCGTTTTCAACGCCGGCTTTATCAACTACGACAACTTATTATGTTGAAGCAGCGATCGGTAGTTGTGTATCAGCGAGAACACCTATACTCTTAAATGTTACTCCTGTACCAGATGCACCAACTGCCTTATCTTCTACGGTGATTATCCAATCAGGTCAAAATGTAACTTTACAAGTGAGTCCTGTTTCTGGTGTGGATAATGATTGGTATGATGCACCAATTGGCGGAAACCTAGTAGCTGTTGATACTGACAATTTTACACCTCCAACTCCTTTAACTTCTAATACAACCTATTACGTTCAGGCTAGAAATATTGCAGGAGATTGTTTAAGCAGTACTAGAACTGCTATCAATGTAGTGGTGATTAATGCTGTCAGTTCCTGCTTACAACCAAATGGACAGTCAGTAAATATAGGCTCGGGAGTTGCATGTGTTTTTTGTTCTTCTAGTAATGAAGGTGCAGCAACTGATTTAGATATTAATACAGCCTCTAGACTTACACTAGGAGTTTCTTTAATTGGATCTTACATTGAACAAATATTAACGTTTGGTACTCCGGGAGAGGCAGGTGATATAATCGATGTAGAATTAAATTTACCAGGAGGACTTGCCGATGTTAATTTGTTAGCATCTGTTAGTTTGGCGACTTTTAACAACACCGTTTATAATAATGATAGAACACCAATTAGCAGTAGTTTATTAAATCTTCAATTACTATCAGGTACTAGATATAAAGCTAGTTTTAAAACAAACGCTGTTTTTGATAGAGTAGAAATTCGATTGGCTGGAGGATTACTTACTGCTTTAACTAGTTTAGATATTTACGGAGCATCGTATAGATTTCCAGATGCTGTCATAACAGGAAATACTGCACCAATTTGTGCTAATCAAGCTGCTTTATTAACAGCCTCATCTACAGGATCAGAAGTATATTCATGGTATAGTACACCAACTGGAGGACTGCCTCTGACAACTACTCTTATTAATGGTGTAGAAACCCTAAATACAGGACCTTTAGCAGCAACAGCTACCTATTATTTAGAAGCTGCGCGTGGAGGATGTCTTAATATTGCTCGTCAGCTTGTCACTGTAAACGTAAACCCATATTCAGTTGCGTCTGATATAATTGTTCCAAGTTCTTTAGAAGCTTCTTGTTCTGGTGAAGAGGTAATAGTACCCACTTCAGCTTTAGTAGGAGCACAATTTAGATACTATACTTCTCAAAATAAAGATGTTGAAATTGTAGACGGTACTGTTATTGGTTCAGCATCCTTTTCTAAAGATGCGGTAACTGGGGCGCTTACAATAACAAATTTAAATGCGGCTGGATCTCCTTACACTTATTTTGTTTCTGTTTCAAGTCCTACAACTTGTGAAAATCAGTTTAATACCTTACAGCCGGTTACAGTAACTTTTCCTTCAACTACGGCTTTAAATGTAATTGCAACCCCGCTAGAAGGTTGTGGAAGTGCTAGTTTGAGAAATGCTATTACTAACTTTGATTCATCAGGAAATACAACTTATACTTTCTATGATTCTTCAAATAATGTTATAACTGCTGATGCTGCGGCTAATATCACCGTTAGCGGAAATTACTCAGTTGAAGCTCAGTTGACCACTGACACATGTCCATCTGCTAGGGCTACTATAGCAGTAGTTATTAGAGCATTACCTAGTTTGGTTGTAACTAATCCGCAAGAATCTGTGAACATTGGTTCAAATGTTACTTTAACGGCAGTTTCAACTGGAACAATCACTTGGTTTGATCCGCAAGGAAATGCATTAACAGGACCTGCATTTACAACTGGAGTTTTAAATACACCAGGAGTTTATACGTACACTGCTGTTGCAAGCGATGGTTTTTGTACAGCAACAGCAACAAAAATAATCAACGTTATAGATCTTAGCAGTTGTCAATCATTAGCTGAGAGAGTATATGCAAATGCTCAGTCAACTGGAAATATACTTACAGGAACAGTTTCTAATCCTGCAAATGCTGTTGATGGAAATCCACAAACATTTTCAACAATTACTACTGGATTAGGTCTTTTAGGAATTGGTACAACATGGCAAAATTTAACTTGGCCAAGTGTTGTAACAAAAGGAACACCAGTTACCGTTAAACTCGGATCTGAATACAGTTTATTGGCTGTAGGTCAAAATCTATCTGTAGTTGGAACTATTGGAGGAGTTGATATCGGAGCAATGCAGTCGGTATCTGGATCTTTACTTAATTTAATTTCAGGAGATAATACGTATGAATTTACTTTTGTACCTTCAGATGTATCAGGTCCACAAGATTATGATGGAATTCGTATCCAATCAGCTTCACTTGTAAGTGTTGCCCAAAATACAAAAGTTTTTGATGCGCATTATAATAGACAAGTTTCAACTTTAGCTTGTACACCAGGAGATATTCAAGATATTTTTTACGGTACAACAGATTTAGGACTTCCTGTGGGAGCTGTAACAGCTGCAGTAGGAGTAAGTGATGCGTGGAATATCGCTGATAATGACATTACAACTTTTGCAACTATGTACAGCGGGGTTGGCGCTTTGGCAGCGGCTGATTTAACAGTGCAATTTAAAACGCCATCTGTTTTAAGTGACTCTCTAAGAATCGTGGTCTCTAAACCAGGAGCACTTTTAGATGTTACTTTACTTACTGGATTTACAATTCAGCGTTATTTAGGTAATGTTGCTGTTGGAGCTCCAATTCAGAACACAAGTAATTTATTAAGTATAAGATTGCTGCCAGGAAATTCTTTAGCAATGGTTCTGGTATCTTCACCAACAGAAATCTACGACCGAGTAAGAATTCGTTTAGGTGGTGTTGTTGGAGTATTAGATTTCCTAAGAGTTCATACTGTAGAAAGAACAGCAAATACAACAGTTATTGGAGCAGATCCTCAAAATAAAATTACAGTCTGTCCAGGAGCTGCCATTACACTTCAAATTCCTGAAGAAGCGTGTTCAACTTATATTTGGTACGATGCTGCAACAGGCGGAAATTCAGTTGCAACAGGTCTTACCTATACAATACCAGCAAATTTACCAGCAGGAATTTATAAATACTACGTACAGCCAGTACGTTATGGTTGTGAAAGTTTTGCTAGGGGAGAAGTAACAGTTGAAGTAAAAGCTTCAGCTCCAGTTAATGCTTTAACAGATATCACTTTAAACGGAGGAACTGTAACTTCAGTTTGTTCTGCTTCAGGAACTTTAACTTTAGCAACTGGCTTAAGCGGAACACCTGTTTTAACAAATCCAGTTTATGCTTGGTACAGTTTTGATGGTACAACAGGCGTCTTAATTCCTGGAGAAACAACAGCTCAGTTAGTAGTAAACGGATTAGCTCCGGGAACATATACATACTATGTTGGAGTGAGTTCAGATGAATTTTGTGAAACTGCAGCAGTAGATAGAAAACAAATTACTTTCACAATTTTACCTCCTTCAATAGTAAATGATATTACAGTAGATGATGTTACGGTTTGCGATGGCTTACCAGCGTTATTGACTCCGACTGCACCAGCATTGTCAAGTCCAGTATTTACTTGGTACTTAGATGCTAATAAAACACAGCCAATTATAAACGGAGCTGTAATAGCGGGAGTTACTTATGCAATAGATTCAGCAGGTGTTTTAACTGCTACGGGTTTAACAAAAGCCGTAAGTCCTATAACGTATTATGTTGCTGTATCCAGCACTAATACTTGCGAAAATTTAGCAGGTACATTACAAGATGCAGTAATTATTGTTAGTGATCCAAACACACCAACAACTACAGATACAACTCAAGATTTCTGTTTATCTGCAGCACCAACAGTTGCTAATATTCAAGTAAATGAAAGTAATGTTGTTTGGTACGATGCAGCTACAGGAGGAAATGTAATTGCCTCAACTACACCATTAGTAAACAGAATTTACTATGGATCAGCGACTGATGCAGTTACTAGCTGTGGAAGTTCAGTAAGATTGGAAGTAGCAGTAACAGTAAATGACCCAGCAACACCAACATTAGTAACAGCGGGAACGCAAAACTTCTGTCAGGTTAATGCACCAACGTTTGCAAGCATTCAGACAAATGAAACAAATATTGTATGGTACACGGCTTCAACAGGCGGAACAGTTATTCCATCTACGACAGCTTTAACAACTGGACAGTATTTTGCAGCAATTTCAGATCCAGTTTCTGGCTGTGAAAGCTCTGTAAGATTAACAGTTGATGTAATTGTAAGTGATCCAGCGACACCAACATTGGTAACAGCAGGAACGCAAAACTTCTGTCAGGTAAATGCACCGACATTTGCAAGCATTCAAATGAATCAAGCGAATATTGTGTGGTACACAGCTTTAACAGGAGGAACAGTTATTCCATCTGCGACAGCTTTAACAACAGGACAGTATTTTGCGGCAATTTCAGATCCAGCTTCTGGATGTGAAAGCTCTGTAAGATTAACAGTTGATGTAATTGTAAGTGATCCAGCTACACCAACATTGGTATCAGCAGGAACACAAAATTTCTGTCAGGAAGATGCACCAACATTTGCAAGCATTCAGACAAATGAAACAAATATTGTGTGGTATACAGCTTTAACAGGCGGAACAGTTATTCCATCGACAACAGCTTTAACAACAGGACAATATTTTGCAGCTATTTTAGATGCATCTTCTGGCTGTGAAAGCTCTGTAAGATTAACAGTTGATGTAATTTTAAGTGATCCAGCGACACCAACATTGGTAACAGCGGGAACGCAAAATTTCTGTCAGGTAAATGCTCCTACTTTTGCAAGCATTCAGACAAATGAAACAAATATTGTATGGTATACAGCTTTAACAGGCGGAACTTTAATTCCATCTACAACAGCTTTAACAACAGGACAGTATTTTGCAGCGATTTCTGATCCAGCTTCTGGCTGTGAAAGCTCTGTAAGATTAACAGTTGATGTAATTGTAAGTGATCCAGCGACACCAACATTGGTAACAGCAGGAACGCAAAACTTCTGTCAGGTAAATGCACCAACATTTGCAAGCATTCAGACAAATGAAACAAATATTGTGTGGTATACAGCATTAACAGGCGGAACAGTTATTCCATCAACGACAGCATTAACAACAGGGCAGTATTTTGCAGCAATTTCAGATCCAGCTTCTGGATGTGAAAGCTCTGTAAGATTAACAGTTGATATAATCGTAAATGATCCGGGAACACCGACATTGGTAACAGCAGGAACACAAAACTTCTGTCAGGTAAATGCACCGACATTTGCAAGTATTCAGACAAATGAAACAAATATTGTGTGGTATACAGCTTTAACAGGCGGAACTTTAATTCCATCTATAACAGCTTTGACAACAGGACAATATTTTGCAGCAATTTCTGATCCAATTACTGGCTGTGAAAGTGCTTCTAGATTAACAGTTGATGTAATTGTAAGTGATCCAGCGACACCAACATTGGTAACAGCAGGAACGCAAAACTTCTGTCAGGAAAATGCACCAACATTTGCAAGTATTCAGACTAATGAAACAAATATTGTGTGGTATACAGCATTAACAGGCGGAACAGTTATTCCATCGACAACAGCTTTAACAACAGGACAATATTTTGCAGCGATTTCTGATCCAGCTTCTGGCTGTGAAAGCTCTGTAAGATTAACAGTTGATGTAATTGTAAGTGATCCAGCGACACCAACATTGGTAACAGCAGGAACGCAAAACTTCTGTCAGGTAAATGCACCAACATTTGCAAGCATTCAGACAAATGAAACAAATATTGTGTGGTATACAGCATTAACAGGCGGAACAGTTATTCCATCAACGACAGCATTAACAACAGGGCAGTATTTTGCAGCAATTTCAGATCCAGTTTCTGGATGTGAAAGCTCTGTAAGATTAACAGTTGATATAATCGTAAATGATCCGGGAACACCGACATTGGTAACAGCAGGAACGCAAAACTTCTGTCAGGTAAATGCACCGACATTTGCAAGCATTCAAACGAATCAAGCGAATATTGTGTGGTATACAGCTTTAACAGGAGGAACAGTTATTCCATCTGCGACAGCTTTAACAACAGGGCAGTATTTTGCAGCAATTTCAGATCCAGTTTCTGGCTGTGAAAGCTCTGTAAGATTAACAGTTGATGTAATTGTAAGTGATCCAGCTACACCAACATTGGTAACAGCAGGAACACAAAACTTCTGTCAGGTAAATGCTCCGACTTTTGCAAGTATTCAGACAAATGAAACAAATATTGTGTGGTACACAGCTTTAACAGGCGGAACAGTTATTCCATCAACAACAGCTTTAACAACAGGGCAGTATTTTGCAGCAATTTTAGATCCAGCTTCTGGATGTGAAAGCTCTGTAAGATTAACAGTTGATGTAATTGTGAATGATCCAGCAACACCAACAACAACTGCTGCAACACAAGCTTTCTGTTCAGGAACAAATCCAACAGTGGCTAACATTCAAGTGAATGAAAGTAATGTAGTTTGGTATACAACCCAAACAGGAGGAACTGCATTAGCTTCAACAACTGCTTTAACAACTGCAGCTTACTTTGGAGCTATACAAGATCTAGCAACAGGATGCGAAAGCAGTGTGAGATTACAAGTAGCAGTTACAGTTGGAAACACACTAAATCCAACAACTAACAACGCAGCTCAAAATTTCTGCTCTGCAAATGCACCAACAGTTGCCAGCATTCAAGTAAATGAAAGCAATGTAACTTGGTTCTCATCTGCTACAGGCGGAACTGCAATACCAGCTGGTACAGCTCTCACATCTGGAATTTATTTCGGAAACATTGTAGATGCTGTAACAGGATGCGAAAGTACAACACGTTTACAAGTAACAGTTACAGTTGTAGATCCAAGTGCGACACCTACAACAACTAGTACAACGCAAAATTTCTGTACTCTGAATTCACCAACAGTTGCCAGCATTCAAGTAAATGAAGCAAATGTAGTGTGGTATACTACTGCAACAGGCGGAACAGCACTTCCACCTGCGACAGCCTTGACAACTGGTACTTATTATGGGGCAGTTGCTAGCGCTATTGGTTGCGAAAACCCTGCTAGATTGGCTGTAACGGTAAATGTAAATACACCAAGTGTAGTTACAACGCCAAGAACAACCCAAACATTCTGTTTGAGTGCCGCTCCAACGTTAGCCAATATTTTAGTAAACGAAGCAAATGTAGCTTTCTACACTAGTGCAACAGGAGGAACGCCATTAGCAGCAAATACACCGCTTACAGCGACAACGTATTACGCAAGTTCATTGACAAATACATTTAATGGATGTGATAACGGACCAAGATTAGGAATTACCATTGCATTCGAAAATGACGCTGCTGTTCAAATAGCGACTACAGATGATACTCCATGTGTATTCAAAGGAGTAACCTATTCAATTGCAAATGGAAAATCTAATTATGTTTGGACAGTTAATGGAGGAACAATAGTTACTGGTGGAGGTACATCTGACGGATCTGTTACAGTTTCTTGGTCTGATGTTGGACCTGGAACAATTACAGTTGCTTATGTCAACAATTGTGATGAAAGAACTGTTAAAACATTAAATGTAAATGTTACAAGCTGTTCAGATTTAACAATTACGCATACCGTAGATAACCCAACTCCAAATTTTGGCGATCAAGTAACCTTTACTATAACGGTTAACAATGTTGGAGAAGGTGATTTCATAAATACTATTGTGAGTAATTTACTTCCAAGCGGTTTAGAATTAGTAAGTTCAACTGCAACTTCAGGAATCTACGATCCGAATACACAACTTTGGACAATACCAAGCTTAAATGCTGGTCAAAGCGTTGTATTGACAATTGTTGCAGAAGTACTGCCTAACGGAAATTACACAAGCGTTGCAGCTGTAGAAATTTCAACTCCTTTAGATGTTGACGCATCAAACAACTCGGCTTCGGTTACATTAGTACCAATTTGTTTAACAGTTTACAATGAGTTTACTCCAAACAATGACGGGAAAAATGATCTATTCAGAATTGATTGTATCGAATCTTATCCAAATAATGAGTTGAAAGTATTCAACAGATGGGGAGCATTAGTGTACAGCAAAGTACATTATGAAAATGATTGGAACGGAACTGCAAATGTATCCGGAGTTGTTAATAGAGGAGATATGCTGCCAACAGGTACTTATTTTTATGTGATAACCATTGGAGATGGAACGGTTAAAAAAGGCTGGTTGTCTATTATGAGATAATCCACTTCTATTAATCATCTAATTAATTAAACTAAATAAGTATCGTTATGAAACTATATATAAAACCACTAGAAACGTATTTCATTTTAATATGTTCTTTTATTACGTTTTGTGCCACAGCGCAACAAGATCCTCAGTATACACAGTATATGTATAATACTATGGCGGTAAATCCAGCATATGCTGGGTCTACCGGAACCATAGAAGCAGCACTTTTATATCGTTCACAATGGATTGGAATTGATGGAGCTCCAGAAACACAATCTTTCTCCATTCATTCTCCTCTTCGAAATGAAAAGATAGGTTTAGGTCTGAGTGTTGTAAATGATAAAATTGGTCCTTCTGATGAACTATATATGGATGGAAATTTCTCTTATTCAATACCACTAGGTTATGAAAAAAGACTTGCTTTTGGATTAAAAGCAGGTGTGAGAATGTTAAACATTGATTGGTCTAAAGGAAGGTACTACGATAATGATGATGTTTTGTTAAATCAGAACATCAATAACCAAATGAAGTTAGCAGTCGGAGCTGGAATTTATTATTATACTGATAAATGGTATGTAGGGCTTTCTGTTCCAAGTTTTATTAGAAGTGATTACTATGATGATGTTCAAGAATCTATTGATTATGATCGTCTGCATTACTTTTTAATGGGAGGTTATGTTTTTGATTTGAATCCAAATTTGAAATTTAAACCAGCATTTTTAGTAAAAGCAGTAAGCGGAGCACCACTTACGGCAGATGTATCAGCAAATTTTATGATTCAGGAAAAGTTTGTTATAGGAGGAGCGTATCGAACAGATGATTCTGTGAGTATACTGGCAGGTTTTCAGATTTCACCAAGTTTTTATCTCGGATATGCTTTTGATTACACTGTAAGCCAATTGAATAAATACAATGATGGTTCGCATGAAATCATCCTGCGTTATCAATTTGTCAAAAATCAAAGCAAAATTAAATCTCCTCGATTCTTCTAAAAATAAAACCTATGAGAAAACTATATATCCTATGTTTAATTTTGAGCGTTACGTTTAGTTTCGCTCAAAAAACAAACTTAAAGAAAGCGGATGCTTTGTTTAGAAACTTTTCTTATCTAGATGCTTCTAAAGCCTATGAGGAATGTTTGCAGAACATAAAAGACCCTTCAGCCCAGACATTGAAAAATGCTGCAGATTCCTACTATTTCATTTCAGATTCTAGAAATGCACTTAAATGGTATAAAAAACTGTATGAAGTCCAAGGAAATAATTTGACTGATATTTATTATCTGCGCTATATCCAATCCATGAAAGCCGTTATGGATTATGAGGATGCAGATAGAGTTACAAGAGAATATCTGGATAAAAAAGGCGATAAAAAAGAGATCAACAGATATGTTGTCCAAAAAAAATATATGGACAGCGTAGCAAAAGCAAAATCTCTCTACACCGTTAAAAATTTAGATATTAATACTAGTAAATCAGATTTTGGTGCGACTTTTTTCAAAGATAATGTTGTATTTACTTCAGCACGTGATACAACAAAGTTTGGTGATAAACTATATACTTGGAACAATCAGCCATTTTTGAATTTATATCTTGCTGAGAGAAATCCTGCAGATGGAAGTTTGTTTAATGAAACAGTATTTCTTCCAAATGTAATGACTAAATATCACGAGGCAACGGCAAGTTTTGATACTCAGGGAAAAACGATTTATTATTCAACAAATATTGTAAAGAAAAACAAATTGGTTGTTGATGATGCAAAAGTCAATAATTTCCAAATTATCAAAGGTTCAATTGTTGATAATAAATTAGAGAATCCACAGAAAGTATTTTTTGACAGTGATGATTATTCCGTAGGACATCCATCATTAAGCGAAGACGGACAATGGCTTTTCTTTGCGTCAGATATGCCAGGAGGATTTGGTGAAACAGATTTGTACGTTGTAAAAATTGCAGCTGACGGAACTATGAGTTCGCCTCAAAATTTAGGACCTAATATTAATACAATTGGAAACGAGGTATTTCCGTTTTATCAAAATGGGACTTTGTATTTCTCTTCTGACGGGCATTATGGCTGGGGAGATTTAGATATTTATGAAAGTAAATTCCTGTCAGACGGAAATTTCACAACTCCAAAAAATCTTGGAGCACCAGTTAATAGTAACAAAGACGACTTTTCATTTATAATTGACAGAACAAATGGTTATGGTTATTTTTCTTCCAATAGAGCAGGGGGAAAAGGTGATGATGATATTTATTCTTTTGTGAAAGGAAAACCAGTCTGTAATCAGAGTATTTCTGGAATGGCATTAGATCATAAAAGCAAAAAACCTCTGACGGATGTTACCATAATGGCATACAATTCTTTCAGCGAAGTTATTGGAGAAACCAAGACAAATTTTGACGGAAAATATGCTATTGAAGTTCCTTGTAACAAAGTAATTAAAATGATTGCTGCAAAACCAAATTACAGCAGTGATGATAAAACCGTTGAAACAACTAAGGAAAATGGAGGCGAAATAAGAGATGTTAATTTTGAATTGAGCAACTATGATGACTTAGTTGTCAAAAAACAAGGTGTTGAAAAAGTCGATGTAAATCCAATTTATTTCGATTATAATAAATACGATATTACACCAAAAGCTGTAGAAGAGCTTTCTAAAGTAGTTTTTATTATGAGAAAATTTCCAAACATAAAAATCAAGATCGAATCTCATACAGATTCTAGAGGAAAAGACTCTTATAATTTAAAACTTTCAGACAATAGAGCTAAGTCAACAAGGGATTACCTTCTGTCTCAAGACATAGATCCTTCCCGTATTGAAAGCGCAATTGGTTATGGCGAAAGCCGATTAATAAATAAATGTAAAAATGGTGTAAAATGTACAGAAGAAGAGCATCTATTAAATAGACGTTCAGATTTTATCATTATTCAAAAATAGTTTTATATTTGTGCTGTAATTTATTGATTATCAGTTTAAAATATATAACGTCGAAACCATTTGGAAGTTGGTTTTTATTAATTCTTTTTTAAGAATAATGGACAAGGAGAAAATCAGACTGCATGAATTTGCAGTCTGATTTTTGATTTTTTAAAACTTTCAATTTTTATGCTTTTGAACAAAAATAAATTCTAATTTTGATATTCAGTTTATCACAATTATAATTTGCAAAATTTTATGAGCATTCAAGAAACCATTCAAACATTACGAAATGAACTTAATCAACACAATTACAACTATTATGTGTTAGATAATGCCACAATTTCAGATTATGATTTTGATATAAAACTGAAAGAACTTCAAGATTTAGAAAGCAAGCATCCAGAATTTTTTGATGAAAACTCACCAACGCAAAGAGTCGGTGGTGCTATTACCAAAAATTTTAAAACAATAGCACATCAATATAGAATGTATTCTTTGGATAATTCTTATTCTAAAGAAGACCTTCTGGATTGGGAAAATCGTATTCAAAGAGTTCTCGGAAACGTTAAGCTGCAATATACCTGCGAATTAAAATATGATGGAGCCTCTATCAGTATAACATATGAAAACGGAAAATTAGTTCAGGCTTTAACGCGTGGAGACGGCTTTCAAGGTGATGAGGTAACTAATAATATTAAAACTATAAAATCAATCCCGCTTCATTTAAAAGGTAATTATCCTGAAAAATTTGATATTCGAGGAGAAATAATTCTGCCATTCAAAGGTTTTGAAAAGATGAATCAGGAATTAATCGAAATTGGCGAAACTCCTTACTCAAACCCAAGAAATACCGCTTCAGGAAGTTTAAAATTACAAGATAGTGCTGAGGTTGCCAAACGTCCATTAGAATGTCTTCTTTATTTTGTGACTGGAAATAATTTGCCATTTTCATCACAATTTGAAGGATTGGAATCTGCTAGAAACTGGGGATTCAAAGTCCCTAAAGAAGCAAAATTAGTCAATAATATGCAAGAAGTTTTTGACTTTATCGATTATTGGGATGTTCACAGACACAATCTTCCTTACGAAACAGATGGTGTTGTAATTAAAGTAAATAGCATTCAGCATCAGGAGGAATTAGGTTATACCGCAAAATCACCGCGCTGGGCAATAGCTTACAAATTCAAATCAGAACAAGTTTCAACTAAGTTAAAGTCAATTTCTTATCAGGTAGGAAGAACTGGCGCTATTACACCTGTTGCTAATTTAGAGCCTGTGCAATTGGCAGGAACAATTGTAAAAAGAGCGTCTCTCCATAATGCAGACCAAATCGAGAAATTAGATATTAGAGTAAATGATACTGTTTTTGTTGAAAAAGGCGGCGAAATTATTCCAAAAATCATTGCAGTAGATTTGGCCAAGCGTCCAGAAAATTCAGAAGTAACTCATTATATTTCATATTGTCCAGAATGCCAGACTGAATTGGTACGAAATGTTGGTGAAGCCAATCATTATTGTCCTAATTTCTACGGTTGTCCACCGCAGATTATAGGCAGAGTTCAACATTTCATTTCTAGAAAAGCTATGGATATTGAAGGTCTTGGCGGAGAAACTGTTGCACTTCTTTTTAAAAATGATTTAGTGCACAATTACGCAGATTTGTACGAATTGAAAGTAGAAGATATTCTGCATTTAGAAAGAATGGCTCAAAAATCAGCTGAAAATCTGGTAAATGGAGTTCAGAAATCAAAAGAAATTCCGTTCGAAAGTGTATTATTTGCACTAGGAATTCGTTTTGTTGGAGAAACTGTGGCCAAAAAATTAGCCAAGCATTATAAAAATATTGACGCTTTAAGCCGAGCTTCGTTAATGGATTTAATTTTAGTTGATGAAATTGGAGAAAGAATTGCCAGAAGCGTTGTTGAATTTTTTGAAAATGAAGAAAATCAAAAAATTATTGAGCGCTTAAAAAATTACGGAGTTCAATTTCAAATTGAAGAAAGAGTAAATCCAAACGCGACAGAAAAATTTGTTGGAAAAACCTTTGTGGTTTCTGGCGTATTTAGTCAGTTTTCAAGAGATGAATTGAAAAAAGCCATTGAAGATAATGGTGGAAAAGTGGGAAGCTCAATTTCTGCAAAGACAGATTTTGTTGTAGCAGGAGATAATATGGGACCGGCGAAATTAGAAAAAGCAACTAAATTAAATATCACTATATTATCAGAAGAAGATTTTATTAACAAATTAAATGACAGCGAATAAACCATCATTAATTTTGTTTTTTCTGGCTTTGTTATGTACAATCATTTTTGATTATACAGAGCAGGAATTCTTTGCGACTTATGCCAAAGCCATCGTTCTTCCAGCTATTTTTATTTATTTTCTAATCAGCAGTGAATTCAAAATTGGAAAATCAGAAGGTGTAATTTTCTTTTTTTGTTTCGTAGGACAAGTTTATGACCTCATGGAGATTGACAGCTCTGAGATAGGAGGCGTAATAAGTTTTCTAATTGTTTATCTACTAATAGTAAGAATCTTTTTTCGAGAACACGAGCGAATAAAATTAAGGAAGCGCGATATTCTTCCTATTTCAATTGTAGTCATTCTTATCGTTTATCTTCTTGTTTCTGTTTTGAGTTTACAGCTCGATAACATGAAAAGATTTAATTTTTTATACACCTTTTACGGAATCGTTTTAAGTACATTAAGCTGCTATTGTTTTGTTAGCTATATTACAAAAGGAACACATATAACTTTATTAATGTCATTAATGGCGGTAAGCTATATCTTTTCAGATATCTTCTATATTTTTAACCAATATTTTTCCTATTCTATTGTTTTGGTATTAATCCGAGATACAACTCAAATTCTAGCTTATTTCTTTATGGTAGAATACTTTTTAGAAAAAGCTAGAATTCAAAATAAACCTATACAACAATAGTGGTTCCTTGGTTTGTATGTGCTTTGTCTTTATCAAAATAAAAATCAATACGGCCTAAATTGATTCCGTAACAACCAACCTGATTTACCAATACATCTTTACCCGCTTTGTTTTTTACAATCGTAGGTTTGTCTAAGAAAGTATGAGTATGCCCGCCAATAATTAAATCAATATCTTGAGTTTGTTCAGCAAATTTCAAATCGCTGATTTTAGTGGCATCATCTTTATATTTATATCCTAAATGTGAAAGACAAATTACCAAATCACATTTTTGTTCCTTTTTCAAAAGCTGCGTCATGTCCTGTGCCGTTTCAACAGGATTATTGTAAACAGTTTCTTTGTATAATTGTTTGTCTACCAAACCTTGTAATTCAATTCCAACTCCAAAAACACCAACTTTAATTCCGTTTTTATTAAAGATTTTATATGGCTTTACATGTCCGTCCATAACTGTATTTTTAAAATCATAGTTAGAACAGATAAAGTCAAAACTTGCATGCGGAAGCTGTGCATATAAACCATCAAGACCATTATCAAAATCATGATTTCCAATGGTTGAAGCATCATACTTCATCATACTCATTAACTTAAACTCCAATTCACCCCCATAATAATTAAAATATGGAGTTCCTTGAAAAATATCTCCTGCATCCAGAAGAAGCACATTTGGATTTTCTTGACGAATAGTTTCTATTAATGCTGCACGGCGAGAGACACCGCCCTTGTTAGGATTACGAGGATCGTCTGCTGGAAAAGGATCAATGTGACTGTGCACATCATTAGTATGTAGAATTGTTAAATGCTTAACTTCGTTAGTTTCAAAACTGCTAAGAGACAAGCCTAAACTTAATAAGGCGGTACTTGCTGCTGTTTTTTCGATAAACTCTCTTCTTTTCATTTTATATTTTTTTTGCAGGAATGCTTACTTGTTTTTTGATTTTTTATTCTTCTGTAATTCTGATATTTTTCGGAGCCACAACTGTGTCTACATCTTTAAAATAATCAATCAATACATTTCTAAGTTTATAGTTTAAGTCAAACTTTTGGGTGCCTTTAGCAAAGAAAGTCATGCTGTCACCACCATTGGCCAAATAATCATTTGTAGCTACGTAATACGTTTTGTTCAGATCTAACGGTTTTCCCTGCACTAGGATATTTTTCGCAGTATTATCCTTTGAAATTGTAAAAGTCATTCCAGACAAAGGCTGAGGTTTTTTCTCCTTAATAATATAGGCAGCAATTTCTAAAATTTGTTCCCCTTTTAGAGCTATAACAACCAGATTATTTTCAAAAGGCATAATTTCAAAAGCAGTTCTCGTAGTTACATTTCCTTTAGGAAGAATAGCGCGGATACCGCCATGATTTAAAAGACACATATCTATATCTTTATTTTCACGAGATTTAAAAACGGTGTTTCCTCTTTGCAGGCAAACATCAGCTAATAAACTTCCAATGCTGGTCTGCCATTTTCCTGTACTCTTATCTAAAGTTTCGGGAGCATAAGCCAAAACATTGTCCAAATCTTGATTGATATGATCGCGATAAGGCTTAATAAAGCTTTCAATTGCTGGAGTTTCAGCCGCTTTTTCGGTAATAGGAAGTTGTTTTCCTTCTATTTTTGTTAAATTGTAGTTTTTGTCACTACAGGAAGATATAAAAAAAAGTGTTAAGAATATAACAAAAAGTTTCAAAAATCCGTTATACTTTTTTAGTTTTACCATTTTAAATGCAACTTAAATAATTAATTTTGTAATCTAGTAAAAGTACTATGTTTTTAAATTATACAAAGGAATTTTTTGTAAAAAAATCATTAAAAAATAACTTAGGTAACGATAAAAACGAAGTCTTTTCAAAGAACGTTCAAACGGTTGGTTTATTGATAGATGAAAGTAATTTTACACAGTCAGAAGTACTTATTAAAGAGTTAGAACTTCATGGAATTGCTTCAGAAAACATAAAAATTGCCGCGTACGCAGGAAAATTTGACAAAAAGGAAACGTATTTAAGACCTACTTTTGGTAAAAAACATATCAATTGGAAAGGAGAAATTACAGAAGATTTTTTGAATGATTTTATAAATACAGAATTTGATATTTTGTTAAGTTATTATAATGTCGAGAATATATTTTTGATGATGATAACTAAGCAGTCAAAAGCTAAATTTAAAGTTGGTTTTTCTAGTGTAGACAATAACCTGAACCGTTGGATGATTCATACCGAATTAGAAAACTATAAACTATTCGTTTCAGAATTGTTTAGGTATTTAAAAAATTTAAAATAAATTATAATTTAAAATATGCAATCATTAATAGGAACTGGTGTTGCACTTGTAACTCCATTTAAAAAAGATTTCTCAGTTGACATTGAGGCTTTACAACGAATCGTAAACTTTTCTATAGATGGAGGAGTGGAGTATCTTGTGGTTATGGGAACAACAGCAGAAAATGCAACCCTTACAACAGAAGAGAAAGAATTGGTTATAAAGACGGTAATCGATGTAAATAAAGGAAGACTGCCTCTAGTTTTAGGAGTTGGAGGAAATAATACTATGCAGATTGTTGAAGAATTAAAAACAAGAGATTTTTCTGCTTTTGAAGCAATCTTATCTGTTTCACCATATTATAATAAGCCAACACAGGAAGGAATTTATCAGCATTTTAAAGCAATTGCTGAAGCTTCTCCAATTCCTGTAATCCTATATAATGTTCCAGGAAGAACATCGAGCAATATGCTTCCTTCAACAGTAATTCGTCTTGCAAATGATTTTGAAAATGTAGTAGCGATTAAAGAGGCAGCAGGAGATATGGCTCAAGCGATGCAGATTATTAAGAATGCACCGAAAGATTTTCTTGTAATTTCTGGAGATGATATGCTGGCACTGCCAATTGTTTTAGCTGGCGGAGCTGGTGTAATTTCTGTAATTGGGCAAGGTTTTCCTAAAGAATTTTCAGAAATGATTCGTTTAGGATTGAATAAAAAAGCAGCCGATGCATTCAAAACACATTATTTCTTGTCAGACAGTATTGATATGATTTTTGAGCAGGGCAACCCTGCTGGAATCAAACAAATCTTCCAAGCACTTGGAATTGCTGACAATACTGTTCGTCTTCCTTTAGTGAGTGTAGATGATTCGCTGGCAGAAAGATTAAATGAATTTGTAAAAAATAGTATAAAATAAACGTCTGTTTTACGGTATTTTATTATACTAAAAAATATTTTGTAGTAGCTAAATTAATAACTAAATTTGCCACCGAAACTTCGGTGTGATTTTGCTTTGGCATAATTGTCTGAGAGATCATAATAAAAGTAAGAAAATGAAAAGAATAGTATCGCTGTTAATTGTTGTGGCCCTTTTTTGTTCTTGTGGAGAATATCAAAAAGCATTAAAAAATGAAGATGTTGCAGCTAAATTTGATATGGCAACAAAAATGTATGATGCTGGTAAATATTCAAAAGCCATTCGTCTTTTCGAACAATTAGCAACATCTTATAGAGGAAAACCTCAGGCAGAAAAGCTGTTTTACATGTTTTCACAGTCTTATTATAAAACAAAACAATATTATTTAGCAGGTTATCAGTTTGAATCTTTTGTTTCGGGATACCCTCGAAGTGAAAAAGTGCAGGAAGCAGCTTTCTTAGGTGCTTATAGTTATTCAAAATTAGCTCCTGTTTACAGCTTAGATCAGACAGATACATTAAAAGCATTAGAAAAATTACAAGCTTTTATTGATAATTATCCAAACTCAGAATATGTGGCGCAGGCAAATGAAACTGTGCAGCTGTTAAATGGTAAATTAGAGAAAAAAGCATACGAAAATGCTAAAGGTTACAATACAATTTCAGATTATAAATCAGCTTTAGTTGCTTTTGATAATTTTATCGCTGATTATCCTGGGACACCTTTTAAAGAAGATGCGTTGTTTTATAAATATGATTCAGCATATCAATTGGCAATTAATAGTGTTCCTTCTAAAATGGAAGAGCGTTTAAATGTTGCTAAAGCTGCTTATGGTAACTTGATTAAGTTTAAAAGCGATACAAAATACAAAGTTAAGGCAGAAGAAATGAATGCCAGAGTTGAAACAGATTTACAAAAATTTACTAAATAAAATAAAGTCATGGATTTAAAAAAGACGAATGCTCCTGTTAACACAATAACTTACAACAAAACAGTTATTGAAGAGCCAACAGGAAATGTGTATGAGGCAATTACCATTATGGCTAAGAGAGCAAATCAAATTAATTCTGAGATTAAAAAAGAATTGACTGAAAAATTAGAAGAGTTTGCTACTTATAATGATAGTCTAGAAGAAGTTTTTGAAAATAAAGAACAAATCGAAGTTTCTAAATTTTACGAAAAATTACCAAAACCACACGCTTTAGCTGTTCAAGAATGGTTAGACGGTAAAACTTACCACAGAAGTTCAAACAAATAATAGTACCATGTCAGTTTTAAACGGGAAAAATATTTTACTGGGTGTTTCTGGTGGAATAGCAGCGTATAAAACAGCCACATTAGTACGACTTTTTATAAAAGCAGGTGCACATGTCCAAGTGATAATGACACCTGCTTCTAAGGATTTTGTAACCCCTCTTACATTATCTACCTTATCAAAAAATCCTGTACATTCTAGTTTCTTTAATCAAGATGATGAAGAAGCAGTTTGGAACAATCACGTAGAATTAGCTTTATGGGCTGATATTATGCTGATTGCGCCTGCAACTGCAAATACATTATCTAAAATGACAACCGGAAACTGTGACAATCTTTTAATTTCAGCATATTTATCAGCTAAATGTCCAGTCTATTTTGCGCCAGCAATGGATTTGGATATGTATAAGCACCCATCAACCGTATCAAGCTTTACAGCTTTAAAACAGTTTGGGAACATTATGATTCCAGCAGAAAACGGTGAATTGGCGAGTGGCTTATCTGGTGAGGGCCGAATGGCTGAACCTGAAAATATAATCGCTTTCTTAGAAGCTGATTTAGAAAGTAAACTGCCCTTAAAAGGAAAAAAAATACTAGTTACTGCAGGTCCAACATACGAAGCAATAGATCCCGTGCGTTTTATAGGAAATCATTCTTCAGGGAAAATGGGTTTTGATATTGCTAATGAGGCAGCGAATTTAGGTGCAGATGTAATTCTAATTGCCGGCCCAACACATTACAAAGCTAAAAATACTTTAGTAAAAGTTATAGATGTTGTTTCTGCTCAGGAAATGTACGATGCTTGTCATCTGTATTTTAATGATGTTGATGCAGCTATTGCCGCAGCAGCAGTTGCAGATTACAGACCAAAATTTGTTGCAGACCAAAAGATTAAAAAAACTGCAGCTGAGTTTTCGATAGAACTTGAAAAGACAAAAGATATATTGTCTTCTTTAGGGGCTATCAAAAAAAATCAGTTTTTAATTGGATTTGCATTAGAAACTGAAAATGAAATTGAGAATGCTAAGTTGAAAATTCAGAAAAAAAACTTAGATTTGATTGTTTTAAATTCCTTACAAGATAAAGGGGCAGGTTTTAAAAAAGAAACTAATAAAGTAACATTTATTGATAAAAATTTTGAAATTGAGCCAATGGAATTAAAATCGAAAGAATCTGTAGCGGCTGATATTTTGAATAAAGTTATTCTGCATTTTTCAAAATAATAGAATAAAAAATATACGCCGAAATATAGATTGTTTACAATCTATATTATAAAATTTAAATGTTTAGAGATTATGAATAAGATAGTTACGCTATTAGTGTTTTTAAGCTTTGGTTTTGTGCAGGCACAACAGCTAAATTGTACAGTAACTATTAATACAGAACGACTTACGAACCCAAATAATCAGGTTTTTAAGACGCTTCAGACTTCCTTGTCTGAGTTTGTAAATAAAACAGACTGGACAGGATCGATTTTAAAGCAGAACGAAAGAATTAACTGTTCGATGTATATTACTTTATCATCAAATAGTTCAGATCAATTTACAGGAACCATCCAGATTCAGTCTTCAAGATTGATTTTTAATTCTACTTATTCTTCACCGGTTTTAAATTACAACGACAAAGATTTTAATTTTAGATATACAGAATACGAACCATTGTTATTCAATCCAACGACTTACGATTCTAATTTGGTTTCTGTGGTATCTTTTTATTGCTATTTGATTTTAGGTATGGATGCCGATACTTTCCAAATGGGAGCGGGTAATCAATATTTTCAAACAGCACAAAATATTGCCAATGTAGCGCAGCAGGGGGGATTTAAAGGCTGGAGTCAGGCAGACGGAATTCAGAATCGTTATTATTTAATTAATGATATGATTGCGCCTACTTACAGTGATTTACGCCAGACTATGTACGCTTATCATACTGGATTAGATGGTATGAGCACGGATCTAAAAACTTCAAAAGAAAAAATAAAATCATCATTACTGCTTATAGGTAAATTAAATTCGGTTAAGCCAAATGCGTTTATAACCAGAGTTTTCTTTGATGCAAAATCAGATGAAATTGTTTCTATTTTTTCTGGCGGACCAAGCATTACAATTACAGATTTAACAGATGTCTTGAATAAAGTGTCTCCGTTAAATTCTACTAAATGGTCACAGATTAAATATTAATCTGTTTCATTATTAAAACTTACTTTAATCTTTATTTTTACAAAATTGCTCTATGATCACGTCACTGTCAATTAAAAATTATGCTCTTATTGAAAAGTTAGCAATTGATTTTTCTAAAGGTTTTTCTATAATTACAGGTGAGACAGGTGCGGGAAAATCAATTATTTTAGGCGCTATTGGTCTTGTTTTGGGTAAAAGAGCAGATCTTACTTCTTTAAAAAACAAAGAAGAGAAGTGCGTTATCGAAGCACAATTTGAAATTTCTAAATATAATTTAAAAGATTTTTTTGAAGCTAATGATTTGGATTATGAAGATGAAACAATCATTAGACGCGAAATCTTGCCATCTGGAAAATCTCGGGCTTTTATAAACGATAGTCCTGTTAATCTTCAAGAACTGCAGGATTTAAGTCTATATTTAATAGATATTCACTCGCAGCAGCAAACTCAGGAATTGTCAGATGAAAATGTTCAATTTAAGATTATAGATGCTATTGCAAACAATACAGATCTTATTTTAGAATATCAAAAACTACTTAAATCTTATAGAGCAGATAAATCAAAATGGACCGCTTTGATAAAAAAGCAAAGTGATTCTGGAAAAGAGCAGGAATACAATACATTTTTGCTGAATGAATTGGTTGCTGCACAATTAAAATCTGGTGAACAGGAAGAACTTGAAACTGATTATGAAAAGCTGAACAATGTTGAAATAATCAAAGAATCTCTAGATAAATCGCTGTTAATTGCAAATGAGGAGCAGTTTGGTGTTTTTCATAATTTAAATGAAATTAAAAATGCATTGCAGAAAGTTGCGCCATTTTCTGCAGAATATCAAAATTTATTCGAAAGAATAACGAGTCTGGCAATTGAATTTGATGATATTTCTAAAGAATTGGAAAATTCTTCAGAGAAGCTATTAAATGACCCAGCACAGCTGGAATTGGTTAATCAAAAATTACAGTTAATTTATAACCTTCAGAAAAAACATCAAGTAGATTCTGTTGATGCATTGCTTCAAATTCAGGCTGAGTTGGGAAATAGTTTATTGGAACTTGATAATATGGATGAAGAAATAGCTTCTTTGTCTAAAATTATAGAGGAAAAAGCTATGGAGCTTGATCAATATGCTCTTCAGATTCATCAAAATAGATTTGATGCAATTCCGAAACTTTCAGAGCAATTAATTTCTATTTTAGAAACATTAGGAATGCCAAATGTTCGTTTTAAAATGGAATTATTACCTTCTGAAACGTACTTTCAAAACGGAAAAGACGAATTGCAATTTTTGTTTTCTGCCAATAAAGGAACGGATTTTGGGTTATTGAAGAAAGTAGCTTCTGGTGGAGAAATGTCACGTATTATGCTGGCAGTGAAGGCTATTCTGGCTAAATATTCTAAGTTGCCAACATTAATTTTTGATGAAATTGATACTGGTGTTTCTGGAGAAATTGCAATTAGAATGGGAGAGATCATGAAAGAGATGAGTAATACGATGCAGATTTTTGCGATTACGCATTTACCGCAGATTGCAGCAAAAGGAGATTCTCATTTTAAAGTTTCAAAATCTACAGTTGGAGATGATACGCAGTCTGAGTTAAAACTTTTATCTCAAGAAGATCGAATTTTAGAAATTGCGCAGATGTTATCTGGAGCTAATATTTCTGATTCGGCGTTAAACCATGCAAAACAATTACTGAATTAAAAACAACACAATGGAAAGTTTAAGTTTTTACGAAAATCAATTTATAAAAGCAGATGCGTTAATTTCTGAAGGAAATTCAGCAGACGCAAAAGAATTACTTGAAGAAATTTTAGCTCAGTATCCTGATTTTGGAAAAGCTCACAACCATTTAGGATGGATTTATTATAATAAATTGAGCGATTATGATAAAGGAATTTATCATTATAAACTAGCAATGAAATTCGATACTAAATATCCTGCACCATATTTAAATTATACCTATTTATTAATTGATATTGGCCGTTATGCTGAAGCAAAAGAACATATCCGCTTTACTTTAGCTAATTTAGAAAATGCGGATAATTCTTCGTATAACAGCGAATTAGGGAGAATGGCAGAATATGAAAATCAATATATTGACTCATATAATTACTATAAAGAAGCAACCAAAAATGCTTTAAACCCAAATTTTATTGACAATATGAATGCCAATATGAAAAGGGTTAAGGATAAAATGTCTATTTTTGAAAAATTAAAATTGAAATTGAAATAATACAAAAAAATAATTACAAGATGATTATAGAACCTAGAATGAGAGGATTTATTTGTTTGACTGCCCACCCAACGGGAGCTGAACAAAATGTTAAAAATCAAATTGAATATGTAAAATCTAAAGGAGAAATTGCTGGACCTAAAAAAGTTTTAGTAATTGGTGCTTCAACAGGTTTCGGATTAGCTTCAAGAATTACTAGTGCTTTTGGTTCTGGTGCTGCGACAATTGGAGTATTTTTTGAAAAACCACCGGTTGAGGGAAAAACTGCTTCTCCAGGATGGTACAATTCTGCGGCATTTGAAAAAGAAGCTCATAAAGCAGGTTTGTATGCAAAAAGCATCAACGGAGATGCGTTTTCAAACGAAATTAAGAGAGAAACTCTTGATTTAATCAAAGCTGATTTAGGGCAAGTAGATCTTATTATTTATAGTTTAGCTTCTCCAGTGCGTACAAATCCAAATACTGGAGTTACGCACCGTTCAGTTTTAAAACCAATTGGACAAACTTTTACAAACAAAACTGTTGATTTTCATACGGGAAAAGTTTCTGAAGTTTCTATCGCTCCAGCAAATGAAGAAGATATTGAAAATACAGTTGCTGTTATGGGAGGTGAAGACTGGGCAATGTGGATCGATTCTTTGAAAAATGAAAATTTATTAGCAGAAGGAGCTACAACTGTTGCTTATTCTTATATCGGACCATCTTTAACAGAAGCGGTTTACCGTAAAGGAACTATAGGGCGTGCAAAAGATCATTTAGAAGCTACGGCATTTACTATTGGAGATTCTTTAAAATCTATTGGAGGAAAAGCTTATGTTTCTGTAAACAAAGCTTTAGTGACTCAAGCGAGTTCTGCAATTCCTGTAATTCCGTTATATATTTCTCTTTTATACAAAATAATGAAAGAAGAAGGAATTCACGAAGGCTGTATCGAGCAGATTCAGCGTTTATTCCAAGACAGATTGTACAATGGTTCTGATGTTCCTGTAGACGAAAAAGGAAGAATTAGAATTGATGACTGGGAAATGCGTGAAGATGTTCAGGCTAAAGTGGCTCAACTTTGGTTAGAAGCAACTACAGAAACATTACCAGAAATTGGTGATCTTGCAGGTTATAGAAATGATTTCTTAAATTTATTCGGATTCGAATTTGCTGGTGTTGATTATAATGCAGAAGCAAATGAAGTTGTTGAAATTGAAAGTATCAAATAACAATATTTACTTACTAGTAAGGAAAAACCATCAACCAAAAGTTGATGGTTTTTTTGTTAATATACCATATCTTTGTTAAAATTTTGAAACCTAAAAAATATACCCTTTAATAACGCGCATTCTGCTATGATTTTTTCCTTAATTATACCCGTGTATAATCGTCCAGATGAAGTTGATGAACTTTTAGAAAGTCTCTCAAAATCTGATTATAATGAAGCTTTTGAAATTGTTCTTGTCGAAGATGGATCTTCAATACCATGCAGAGATGTGGTGATGAATTATCAGGGAAAATTAAATATATCCTACTATTTTAAACAAAATTCGGGACCAGGAGATTCTAGAAATTTTGGAATGCAAAAGGCGAGGGGAGATTATTTTATAATTTTTGATTCGGATTGTATAATTCCTTCCAACTATTTGACGGAAGTACGTAAAGCATTAAATGAAAAATATGTCGATTGCTTTGGAGGACCAGATAAAGCGCTTGATAGTTTTTCGGATATTCAGAAAGCAATCAATTTTGCAATGACTTCTTTTTTGACCACAGGTGGAATTAGAGGTGGTTCTGAAAAGATAAATAAATTTCAGCCGAGAAGTTTCAATATGGGAATTTCTAAGAAAGCTTTTGAAGCTTCAAAAGGTTTTGGAAACATTCATCCAGGCGAAGATCCCGATTTATCTATACGTTTATGGAATTTAGGATTTGAAACTAGACTGTTTTCTGAGGCTTATGTGTATCATAAACGTCGAATTGACTGGGAAAAATTCTCTCTCCAAGTAAAAAAATTCGGTATCGCAAGACCGATTTTAAACAGTTGGTATCCAGAACATAATAAGCTCACATTCTTCTTTCCAACTGTCTTTATAATAGGATTATTATTAGCTTTTTTATTGTTAATTTTCAATATTGATATTTTATTACAATTATATTTCGTATATTTCGTTATAATTTTTCTTACAGCGAGTATTCAAAATAAAAGTATCAAAATTGGATATCTTTCTGTAATAGCGGTCTGGAAACAATTCTATGGTTACGGAACAGGATTTTTAAAATCTTATATAAAAGTAATTTTATTAAAAAAGAAACCTCAAGAAGCTTTTCCTCGTATGTTTTTTAAAGTATAAGAATGACAAAAGTTATTGGTCTTACAGGTGGAATTGGGAGTGGTAAAACGACTATCGCAAACTATTTTGCATCATTGGGCGTTCCCGTTTACATTGCAGATGATGGAGCCAAAAGAGTAATGCAGTCAGCCCTTATTATTGATCAAGTAAAAAATACTTTTGGCCGCGATATTTTTGACGGAGAAGTTTTAAATAGAGCAAAATTAGCCCAGATAGTTTTTAATGATAAAGAACAGCTGGCAAAATTAAATGCGATTGTGCATCCTGCAGTTAAGCAAGATTTTGAATTATGGGTCCAGGAATATAAAAGTTTTGATTATGTGATTTATGAAGCTGCTATTTTATTTGAAAGCGGCCGTTATAAAGAATGCGATGTAATTATAACAGTTACAGCTCCAGAAGAAGTCAGAATCGAACGAGTGATACAGCGGGATAAAACAACTAGAGAGCAAGTTTTAAGCAGGATGAAAATGCAGTGGAATGACGAAAAACGAATTTCTAAGAGTAATTTCGTGATTAATAACGATAATCTTAAAATTGCTAAAGAAGAAGTTGTTAAAATTCTTAAAATTTTGAATATAAAACAAAATCAGTCTTAAATGTTAATATTTGGTTAATGTATTATTTAGTATATTGTTAAAATATTAATTTTGTTTCGATGAATAAATTATTTTTTAGAATACTTGTTTTATTGATGAGTTTGTCCTTAATCGGGATAATTCTGGTACAGGTATTTTGGTTCAATTCTTCGTTCAAGAATAATGAAGAACAAT
The DNA here is from genome assembly GCF_003312915.1 of Flavobacterium fluviale. Classification (NCBI taxonomy): domain Bacteria; kingdom Pseudomonadati; phylum Bacteroidota; class Flavobacteriia; order Flavobacteriales; family Flavobacteriaceae; genus Flavobacterium; species Flavobacterium fluviale. The sequence goes on from NZ_CP030261.1 coordinate 2,886,531, forward strand.
TTAAATACCACGTTACTCAAGTAATTGGAAATGTTGCAGACAAACTGGAACAACAAGAAGAGTATAGTTTCTACGACAAATACAACCGTATAAAAGATAGTACGGGTAAAATTCCAAAAAAAGAAGATTTACTTGAAGTACTTTATGTACAAAGAAACACAAAGACGAATAAAACAATTGTTTATTCGAATACATTGACATCGGAAGATTATGATATCAGCGGCTCTCTTTTTAACAAAAAATTCAGCAGTGAACGTTTTAAAAATTTTAGTTCAAAAAGAGTAACTGAAATTTATAATAACAATGGGATTGATAATAATAGTCTAGGACAAAGTATTATTCCAGATATAAGGAGTGAAAAATCTGGAAGTTTAGATATTTTAAATAAAGTTCAACAGCAGATCCAATATAAAGATATTGCCTCCTTAACTCCAATTGAAGGAAGAATAACAAGAGACAAGCTTTATAAGTTATTAAAAAAAGAGCTGGGTGAATACGAGGTTAAAACTAAATTTGAATTTGCAATATACAGTGATGGAATTCCGACCAAGATTAAATCTGATGGATTTCATTCTTTAGATAAAGAAGCAACTTACAGTATTCCAGTTTTTACAGATAATGAAGGAAATAGTAAATATGAGTTATCAGTTACTTTTCCTCATAAAAAGAAATTCCTATTATCTGAATTATTAAGTATCACTATTTTATCTATAGTTTTTACTTTAATTATAATTGTTGCTTACACGAGTGCGTTAAATCAATTACTGCGTCAAAAACATATTTCTGAAATCAAGACAGATTTTATAAATAATATGACACATGAGTTTAAAACTCCTATTGCGACTATAAATTTAGCACTTGATGCTATTAAAAATCCAAGGATTATAGAAGATAAAGAAAAAGTGTATCGTTATCTTCAAATGATTCGAGATGAGAATAAAAGAATGCATGCACAGGTGGAGAATGTTCTTCGTATTTCTAAATTAGAAAAAAGAGAACTGGATATCACCAAAGAACCGACTGTTATTCATGATATTATTGATGATGCAATTGAGCACGTCAATTTAATTCTAGAAGACAAAAAAGGAACTGTTGTGAAGCATTATAATGCAGCAAGGACAACCTGTCTGATAAATGAAGTTCATTTTACTAATGTTTTGGTTAATATTTTGGAAAATGCCATTAAATATTCACCAGATATACCAGAAATCGAAATCTTTACAGAGAATGTAAAAGATATGATTTTGATAAAAGTAAGAGATCATGGGTTGGGAATGAGTAAGATAGCTCAAAAGCGAGTTTTTGAGAAATTTTACAGAGAGCATACTGGAGATCTGCACAATGTAAAAGGCCACGGTTTAGGTTTGGCCTATGTTAAGAGAATTGTTGAAGACCATAACGGTCAAGTATATGTAGAAAGCGAAAAAGGAAAAGGTAGCACCTTTATAATAAAAATACCATTAATAAATTAAAATATGGAAAATACTAACAAAAGAATACTTTTAGTAGAAGATGACCTAAATTTTGGGGCAGTTCTTAAAGATTATCTAATGTTAAATGACTTTGAAGTTACTTTAGCTAAAAACGGTATGGAAGGTTTCGAGAAATTCAAGAAGGATGTATATGATTTATGTATTCTTGATGTAATGATGCCTTATAAAGATGGTTACACTTTGGCAAAAGAAATTAGAGAAAAAAATAGTGAAGTGCCAATTATCTTCTTGACAGCTAAGTCTATGAAAGAAGATGTTTTAAAAGGATATAAAGCAGGTGCGGATGATTATTTAAATAAGCCTTTTGATTCAGAGGTTCTTTTAATGAAAATTAAAGCAATCATTCAAAGAAAGTCTGCTGATACAAAAGCGGAACAAGTGCAATTTGAATTTAATATCGGTAAATTCCATTTAAATTCAAAATTGAGATTCTTGACTTTCCAAGACGAAGAGCCAATCAAATTATCTCCAAAAGAGAATGAATTGCTTAAAATGCTTATTCTTCATGAAAATGACTTAATGCCAAGAGAGTTAGCTTTAACAAAAATTTGGAGAGATGACAACTACTTTACTTCAAGAAGTATGGATGTTTACATCGCTAAACTAAGAAAATATCTAAAAGCAGATGAAGATGTTGAAATCTTAAACATTCACGGTGAAGGTTTTAGATTAGTGGTTAAAAGTAAAGTTACAGAATAACAAATTCACACTAAAAAATATAAGCTCTGAGAAATCAGGGCTTTTTTTATGCCCAATTTTTAATTGCTTTAATTCTCAATTTCGGATTCACTTGTTTTTTTCTGTATAAAAGCATGAAAAACGAATAGAACTATTGCTAGAGTTAGAGTTTTGATTTTTAGATAGATACTATGATTTTTGTATATTTCAGAATTCATCAATTATTTTTTTAGATGAATTTTCTTTAAAATAAATTTGGAAAATCAAAAAACAATTCTGAATATTTGCAGACGAAAAAAATAATAACCCTTTAAAACGAAGAAAAATGTTTGTACTTACATCGACATCACAAAGCTTCACACCAAACAGATTTGGTGCAGCACTTCTTCGTGGCTTATTTCAATCTTAGAAATACATTTTTAGATATATAAAAGCCCGAAGACATTTAGTTCGGGCTTTTTTTATTCTAGACACTTCAAATTTTCCCGAAATAACAATTTAACATTAATCCACAAAAGGATAAGAATTTCGCACGCTAATTTCATTTTGAATTGTCAATTTGAATGGAGCTTGCACAACCAACAATTAAAACGATTTATGGGAAATAAATTATCTGGAAAAGACCTGATCAAATTAGGCTTTCCAAAGAACAATTCAATAAACATTGCTCTAGGGCAAATAAACAGATATAGAAAAAAAGAAAAAAAGGAATCTATTCTAACAGAAGCAAAAGATGTGTTGCTAAATCCTGAAAAATATGAGGGAAATGGAACTTGGGGAAAAGTTGCCGAAGGTTTGATAAAGCCAGTTCAAGTAAGAATGCATCAGTTGAAAACAACGAGAGCTCCATTCACTATTTTCGGTGAAAATGAAATTGACCAGCAGGCAAAATTTCAATTGTATGATTCATTAAAATTACCAATTTCAGTAGCCGGGGCTTTAATGCCAGACGCACATTCAGGTTACGGATTGCCAATTGGAGGCGTTTTAGCAACAGATAATGCTGTGATTCCATACGGAGTAGGAGTTGATATTGGATGCCGAATGAGTCTCTCAATATTCGATTTGCCAGCTTCTCATTTTAAAGGAAGAGAACATCAGCTTGAAGCTATTTTAAAAGACAATACCAAGTTTGGAATGTATGAGACGCATGCATCAAGAGTAGATCATGACGTTTTTTATAAAAGCGAATTTCAAGATATTCCGTTGCTGAAGAATCTTTTACCTAAAGCTTACAAACAGTTAGGAAGTTCTGGCGGCGGAAACCATTTTGTAGAATTTGGAATTGCTAAAATCGATAATCCGGAAAACGAGTGGAAGCTCGAAAAAGGAGAGTATTTCGCTGTTCTTTCGCATAGTGGTTCACGTGGTTTAGGGGCAAAAATTGCGAAACATTACACTTATTTAGCGACTAAGCAATGTCCGCTGCCAAAAAATGTACAGCATTTGGCTTGGCTGGATTTGAATACACATGACGGTCAAGAATATTGGCTGGCAATGAATTTAGCAGGAGAATATGCCAAAGCCTGTCATGATGATATTCATAGACGAATTGGTAAAGCAATTGGAAAAAGAGTAGTGGCTACGATAGAAAATCACCACAATTTTGCTTGGAAAGAAATGGTAAACGGTCAAGAATGTATTGTCCACCGAAAAGGTGCAACTCCAGCAGCAGAAGGTCAATTGGGAATTATTCCGGGTTCAATGACTGCACCAGGTTACATTGTAAAAGGAAAAGGAAATGCAGAAAGTTTAAACTCTGCCTCTCATGGAGCTGGCCGTTTATTTTCGAGAGCAAAATGTAAAAGTACGTTTACGCAAAGTGAAATCAAAAAGGTTTTGAAAGCGAATGATGTAACCTTGATTGGAGGAAATATTGACGAAGCTCCAATGGCGTACAAAGACATTACAAAAGTAATGACCAACCAAACTGACTTAGTTGAAGTTTTGGGAACTTTTACACCAAAGATTGTTAGAATGGATCGATAAAAAGAGATTTAAAAAATGGAAAAAATAATTCAAATAACAGCGGGTCGCGGACCTGCAGAATGCAGTTGGGTTGTCGTCCAAGTGCTTAAAAAAGTTTTGGAAGAGGCGCAGGATCAACAATTAGAAACCGTTTTACTGCAGCGAGAAGCAGGTCAAGAAAATGGAACGGTTGAAACTGCTTCAATTGCTGTAAAAGGAAAAAATGCCGACAGCTTTGTAAAATCTTGGATTGGAACGATTCAATGGATTGGACAGAGTCAGTTTAGAAAAATGCACAAACGCAAGAACTGGTTTATTGGAATTTTTGAAATTGAACCGCAGAAGAACGTATCAATTTCTGAAAATGATATTCAATATCAGGCCATGCGGAGTTCTGGAGCTGGCGGCCAGCATGTAAACAAAGTGAGTTCAGCAATCCGGGCTACTCATGTTCCAACAGGAATTGCAGTTGTAGCAATGGACAGTCGTTCGCAGCACCAAAACAAAAAGCTGGCAACAGAAAGATTATTAAAAAAATTAGAAGACGAAAAACTAATTCAGCTTAAAAATCATGTGGGTAGACAATGGGAAAATCAGCTTAATATTGAGCGTGGAAATCCTGTTAGAATTTTTACCGGAAGTGATTTTAAAAAGAATAAAGTGGAGAAGAGTTACAAAGGAACACGTCAGAAATTAAAACAAGATTTACGAAATGAAAACAACTGATAAATATCTTTTTCAAGCTTTGGATAATTATCCGTTTTGGCTTGAAGGTACAATTGAGTCTTTGGATTATGCTTTTTCTTACGATGATAAAAATACTATGGTTTTGTGTTTGTATGGAAGAATTCAAGCGGAACAATTACTGAATTACGAAGAAGCGAAATCGTACTTTCAGCAAGCTTTGGCGATTAATATTCATGCTCTTGAAGTATATCCGTATTATTTAAAAACATTGATTTTAAATGAAGACTATGATGAAGCACAAAAGCTAATTGATTTTGCTCTGACGGTTAAAGGAATCAATAAATCAGAGATTTATATAAAGAAAGCTATTCTTTTGGAAGCGAAACAAGAATTTAAAAAAGCTTTGAATGAAATTAAGAATGCAAAACTTTATTCATTACAGTTTGCATTTGATTCTGATGTTACGGATGTAGAGAAAAGGATTCGAGGAAAAATTGATTTATTGAAAAAAAGCAAAAAATCTAAAAATGATTCAAAAAAGAAATCGAAATGATTTGGTAAAACAATAATCGATGCAAAATTGCATCGATTATTGTTTTTTATATGTATGTCATAAATTTTAAAATACTCAAAGTTTGTCATTTGACGAAGGAGAAATCTTCGCGAGTAGCTCGGCAACTATAGTCAGTCTGTATTGAGCTTCTTGCGAAGATTTCTCCTTCGTGAAATGACAGTATTGAGGAAAGTCAGATTCAAAAGAAGATTTTATTGATCTTTTTTATTTCCAATGTAATTCCAAAGCGAAACATGTTTTTTCGTCTTTTGTAATACTGAATGTTGCTTTTGTATGATCGTCATCTTCACTTTCGTGAATGACAACATTATCTTGTAATGAAAGCTCTTTCATAAAATTCATTTCGAAGCTTTTTACTTCTTGTTTTAAGATTCTTTTTGGATCAACGTGATCTAGGCACCATTCCACATATTTTACATTATTGACGTGATTTACAATGTCTAAATCTGATAAATAAACAGTTTTTTCAAAAACGGCTTCTTTTTCGTGGTTGATATTTATTTTAGAAAAGCCTTCTTCTGTGGCTCTATTTTCGGGAAATAATTCAAAGTGTTCATATGGTAAAGCCAATGCCTCTGGACGGCGCGCTTGTGTATTGAAAACAGCCCAATAGGTTTCGCAGCCTACAATTTTCTTTCCGTTTACGTACATTTCAAGAGCACGAACTGAACGTGAATTTTCTAAACTATTAATCCAAGTTTTTACCGTAACAATATCCTGCCATTTTGGTAAAGCATGAACTTCAACGCGCATTCGGCTTAAAACCCACGCTTGGTGAAATTCCTGCATATCATAAAAACTAATGCCGCCAACTTCTGAATGTGCTGCAGCAGTCAATTGTAAAATATTACACAAATCGGTGTATTTTAAATAACCTGCAGGCGTGCATTGTGTGAAATTGATTTCCCAGTCTTTACTTAAAACTGATGTGAAATTTGGAGATATTGGCATTTTTAATTTTAAATTTTTGTTTTTTAGAGAATAGAAAAAAGAATAAAGAAAATTAGATTTTGATCTTTACTTTAGAAGACTTTCTATATAATTTATAATTTCTTTTCTATCTATCGCGTAATCAAACCATTTTGTATTTTCATTTCGTTTGAACCACGTTAATTGTCTCTTGGAGAATCTTCTAGTGTTTTTTTTGATTTCTTCTATTGCAAAAGGCAATGTAAATTCTCCGTCAAAATAACTAAATAATTCTCTATAACCGACCGTTTGAAGCGCATTTAACGCTTTATTAGGATACAATGTTTTAGCTTCTTCCAGCAAACCTTCGTTTATCATAATGTCAACACGCTGGTTGATTCGGTTGTAAATGATTTCTCTTTCGGCATCTAAACCAATTAAAATAGGAGTGAAGTCTCGATTGTTTTTCTTCTGATTTAAGAATGAAGAATAAGGTTTTCCTGTTCCAATGCAAACTTCTACAAAACGCATCATTCGCTGCGGGTTTTGTAATGTCTGAGGATTTTCGATAGTTGTTTTTTGGTAATAATCTGGATCTAGATTTTTTAGTTGTTCCTGAAGATATTCAATTCCGAGTTTTTCGTAATTTAAATTTACTTCTGAACGAACTTCTGGACTGATTTCTGGAAATTCATCAAAACCTTTTAAAATAGCATCTACATATAGTCCTGAACCTCCAATAAGAATAACATAATCGTTGTTTTGAAAAAGTTCTTCGATTTTGGCTAAAGCTTCTTTTTCGTAATCGCCAACGGTGTAATTTTCAAAAATAGATTTATTTTGAATGAAATGATGTTTGGCAGAATTCAATTCTTCTTGATTGGGAACGGCTGTACCAATAGTCATTTCTTTGAAAAACTGACGGCTGTCGCAAGAAACGATCTCGCATTTAAAATGTTGTGCCAAAGCAATACTTAAGGCTGTTTTGCCTATGGCTGTTGGTCCGACAATGGTTATTAGGTATTTCATATTTTTTAGCCCAGATGGAAATGAAAACCCCGGACTTATATTTGTTCGTTTTTTTTGGTGTAAAAGAGCGACCAGCGGAAGCTCCTTTTATGCCTTAAAAAAACAACAAAGATAAGGAGGAGTTGCAATGTACAGCTGGATTAGCTTCTAAAATTAATTATTTGGCAATTCGCTTCCACATTCGTAACAATATTTTGCGCTGTCAAAATGGACTTGGGAATTGCAGTTTTTGCATGTTTTTTTGGTGCTTACTGCACTGTTTCTCAAACTGCTTTTGGCAAATTCGGCAGTTACAATTCCGGTTGGAACCGCAATTATTCCATATCCTAAAATCATTACTAATGCTGCAATAAATTGTCCTAAAGGAGTTTGTGGTGAAATGTCTCCATAACCAACTGTTGTTAAAGTTACAATTGTCCAGTAAATTCCCATTGGGATGCTTGTAAAACCAGATTCTTGGCCTTCGACTAAGTACATAATTGTACCGATAATTACAGTACTGATGAGCACAAAATATATAAAAACTAGAATCTTTTCTTTGCTAGCTTCTATTGCCTCTTTTAATTGCAGGGATTGATGTGAAATTTGCGGAATATGTAAGATTTTGAATAATCGTAAAAAACGTAAAGCTCTTACGATTGATAAAATACTTGCGCCAGGGAAAAATATTGATAGATACATGGGTAGGACCGCAAGCAAGTCTATAATTCCGTAAAAACTGAAGATATATTTAACAGGTTTTTGAATGGATATTATTCTTAAAATATATTCGATTGTAAAAAAAACGGTGATAACCCATTCGCAAATAAGGAGCTGTTCGTGGTACTTTGAACTGATTCCTTTAACTGTGTCCAGCATAATTAAAAGAACGCTCAATAAAATCAATCCTAAAAGAACCAAATCAAACATACGTCCTAAAATGGTATTGGTGCCATATAGGATTATCTTAACTTTTTCTCGAAAGATTTCGTATTGTGATTTTTTATTTTTCATATCCACTAAGATAATGAAAGTTTTATATTGTTAAAAATTTAAAATCTTGATAGATTTACTTTTTCGAAGGTAGCTTTGAAGAATGTTTTTTACATCGCGGTTGTGCTCCATCGGAATCAAAATGGTTTTAAGGATCTCAATATTAGTAATTTGATAATTAAGATCATAGTAAGCATAACCCTTATAAATTCCATTTTCGATTAAAATAGCACTTCGTTCGTTTATATTACGGCCTTTGTCAATCAGGATCATGCTTTTATTTTCAAAACTATTCTCGGAAATAAATTGCTGAACTCTTAAATTGTAAACTTCAGGAGTTATTTCGCCAATGCAGGCGCCGTCACATTCTTTGATTGAATATTGAAAACACTCTTTCTTGCTATGATACAATCCTGTTAATTTTTGACATAAATGGTATTTTGCCGTGAATTTAAAAAGTGCATTTTTGCCTTCTTGCAAAGAAACAAACGATGTGATGTCTTTCTTACGTCCGTCAGCTTTTTCAAGTTTTAAATTGAGATAACCATTCGAGTCTTTCTCGGCATATAATGCAAAAGGAAATACTGTCTTTTTCTGAGAACGATTATGTCTCGGACGATTAATTTTTACTTCCTGACTTTCTTTTAAAAGTGCAATCAATTCACTTCCAGTTTCATCATAAGTTATGGTAAAAACTTCAGCCTGGATTCTTTTGCTTTTAGTTGTAATTCCCGTAAAATGCTGATTGACTCTCTTTTTTATGTTATGGCTTTTACCAATATAAATTAAGGTGCCGCTTTCATTATAAATATAATAAACACCAGTTTTAGCCGGCATTTGACTTAAAAGATCTAAGAATTTAGGAGCAATTCCTTTTTCGACTTCGAGTTTTATAAAATCTTTTACGATTGTTTTTTCTACGTCTTTTTCTAAGAGCATTTTAAACAATTTTGTCGTAGCCATTGCGTCTCCGCTGGCACGATGTCTGTCTGCCATTGGAATTCCCAATGCACGAACCAATTTTCCTAAACTGTAAGAAGGCTGTTCTGGAATTAGTTTTTTGGCCAATTCTACAGTACAAAGAGTTCTGGCTTCAAAATCGTAGCCTAAACGTCTAAATTCTGTTCTTAAAATTCGATAATCGAAAGAGGCATTGTGAGCCACAATAACGCAGTTGGATGTTATTTCGATAATGCGTTTGGCGACTTCATAAAACTTTGGTGCAGAACGCAGCATAGCATTATTGATTCCAGTTAGCTTTACGACGAAAGGCTGAATCGGAATTTCAGGATTGACAAGGCTTATGAATTGGTCAACTACTTCGTGTCCATCAAATTTATAGATGGCGATTTCAGTAATTCCTTCTTCGTTAAACTGCCCTCCAGTTGTTTCTATGTCTAGTATTGCGTACAAATTTAGTATTCGTTCTCAGTTTTTAGTATTCAGTTGTTGTATAGGCGCGTATCCGTCCTTACGAAATGTGGTTTTTGATAATCAACGTCCTCCAAAAATGCTGCTTCCAATGCGAACCATTGTGCTGCCACATTCTATTGCAAGCTGATAATCTCCAGACATTCCCATAGAAATTGTAGAGACGCATTGCAATGCATCTTTACCATATCCGTCAATGTTTTTTAATGAGTCAAAAATGGATTTTAAATGGGTAAATTCTTTTTTAATTTGGTTTTGATCTTCTGTGAAAGTTGCCATTCCCATTAAACCTAAGATACGAATATTTTTTAACTCTTTGAATGCTGAAGAAGTTAAAAGTTCGTTTAATTCGTTTTCGTCAAGACCAAATTTAGTTTCTTCTTCGGCAATATACATTTCAAGAAGACAATCTATTGTTCTATTGTTTTTTAAAGCTTGTTTGTTGATTTCTTGTAATAATTTCAAACTATCTACACCATGAATTAAACTCACAAATGGTGCCATAAATTTTACTTTATTCGTTTGCACATGACCAATCATGTGCCATTGAATATCTTTTGGCATTTCTTCCCATTTTTCAGTCATTTCTTGGATTTTGTTTTCTCCAAAAATGCGCTGGCCAGCTTCATAGGCTTGCATTAAGTCTGAAACTGGTTTTGTTTTAGAAACGGCAACAAGAGTTACATGTTCAGGTAAACTTGCTTTGATTGTATTTAAATTCGATGGAATCGACATGATATTTATTTTTTATAAAAATTGCTTAGAAATTTTCTCTGCTTTTTTACTTTCGCTGTAATCGTAAAAACCTTCTCCAGATTTAACGCCTAGTTTTCCAGCTCTTACCATATTAACCAATAATGGGCAAGGAGCATATTTTGGGTTTTTGAAACCTTCGTACATTACATTTAAAATGGCAAGACAAACATCAAGCCCAATAAAATCAGCTAATTGAAGCGGTCCCATTGGATGTCCCATGCCTAATTTCATTACCGTGTCAATCTCATAAACTCCCGCAACTTTATTGTATAACGTTTCAATTGCTTCGTTTAGCATAGGCATTAAAATTCTATTGGCTACGAAACCAGGATAATCGTTTACTTCAACAGGAACTTTTCCTAATTTCTCAGATAAATCCATTATGATTTTTGTGACTTCATCGCTTGTGTTATAACCGCGGATGATTTCAACTAATTTCATAATTGGCACCGGATTCATAAAATGCATTCCGATAACACGCTCAGGATGTGCAACAACAGAACCAATTTGTGTAATGGATATTGAAGAAGTATTAGTTGCTAAAATAGTATTATGAGAACAAGCTTCGTTTAATTGCTTGAAAATATTCAGTTTTAATTCTACGTTTTCTGTTGCGGCTTCTACCACTAAATCAACACCAACAACACCATCTTTAATGTCTGTATAGGTAATAATATTGGTAATAGTTTTGGCAACGTCTTCTTGTGTAATTGTACCTTTTGCAAGCATACGGTCTAAATTGGCCGCAATAGTTGCCATTCCTTTATCTAATGATTTTTCTGAAACGTCGATTAGTTTTACGGTAAAACCGCTTTGTGCAAATGTATGAGCAATTCCGTTACCCATTGTTCCTGCACCAATTACAGCTATAGTTTTCATTTAATTTTGGTATTTAAATTTTAAAAGTTAAGGTTTAAAGTGACTTTTCCGCCAGCTTTAAACCTTAAAAATAATGAGTTGTATTTTTTATTATTTATCGAAACAATCAATAATCTGGTAGGCTACACGTAAAGCATCTGTCGCTTGTTCTAATGTTACAACCGGCGTTGTATCTGTGTTAATTGCATTTGCAAAAGATTCTAACTCGTCCAGGATTGCATTATTTTGCTCAACATCTGGATTAGTAAAATAGATTTGTTTTTTTACGCCTTCTGCATTTTGCAGAATCATATCAAAATCTCCAGGAACTTCTGGCGCATCTTTCATACGAACTACTTCGCATTTTTTTTCTAAAAAGTCAACTGAAATGTAAGCATCTTTTTGGAAAAAACGAGATTTTCTCATATTCTTCATTGAGATTCTGCTGGCTGTTAAGTTGGCAACACAGCCATTTTCAAATTCAATTCTAGCATTGGCAATATCTGGCGTATCACTGATAACAGAAACTCCGCTTGCATGAATGTCTTTTACTTTTGAATTAACAACACTCAAAATGGCATCAATATCATGAATCATTAAATCCAAAACCACAGGAACGTCCGTACCACGCGGATTAAACTCTGCCAAACGGTGCGTTTCTATAAACATCGGGTTTTCGATCATGTTTTTTGTTGCGATAAAAGCAGGGTTAAAACGCTCCACATGACCAACTTGACCTTTTACATTGTATTCTTTGGCTAAAGCGATAATTTCTTCGGCTTCTTCTACAGTATTGGCAATTGGTTTTTCTATAAAGATATGTTTTCCTGATTTGATTGCAACTTTTGCACATTTATAGTGTGAAAGTGTTGGAGTTACAATATCGATTACATCGACAGCATGAATAAGTTTTGCAATTGTGCTGAAGTTTTTATAGCCAAATTCCTTAGAGATTCTTTCGGCATTTTCTTGATTTTCGTCGTAAAATCCAACTAATTCGTATTTGTCAGATTGTTGTAATAAGCGTAAATGTATTTTACCAAGATGACCAGCACCTAAAACTCCTACTTTTAACATGAGAATGTATTTTAAACAAAAATATAATTTATTTGTTTACCGTGAAAATGAATTTAACTAATTGTGAGTTGTGATTTATGAATTGTAAATTTATCATCTGTGGCTTTTGACTTTCGGCTTTTGACTTTCGATATTATTAATTTAATAATTAAAAATCAATATTTGATTTCCTTTTTAGATTCTTTACTTTTGCGAAAATAAAACCTACCCATTTTGAAAGACACTGCCAAACATCAAGGACTTCGTAATCAATTAGTAAGCACTTTAGAACAAAAGGGAATTACTGATAGAGCGGTTTTAGAGGCGATAAAAAAAATCCCAAGACACCTTTTTTTGAATTCAAGTTTTGAAGATTATGCTTATCAAGATAAGGCTTTTCCTATTGGAGCGGGACAAACTATTTCGCAGCCTTATACGGTTGCCTTTCAATCGCAGTTATTAGAGGTTAAAAAAGACCACAAAATTCTAGAAATTGGAACTGGTTCTGGATATCAAACTGCTGTTTTGTTTAATCTTGGAGCAAAAGTTTATACTGTAGAAAGACAAAAAGAACTGTTTAAACAGACTTCTATTTTGTTTCCAAAATTGAATATTCGCCCAAAACATGTTTCTTTTGGCGATGGCTATAAAGGATTACCAAATTATGCTCCTTTCGACAGTATTATAGTTACAGCTGGTGCACCATTTATTCCACAGCCGTTAATGGCGCAGCTTAAAATAGGAGGAAGGCTTGTGATTCCACTTGGAGAAGATGTTCAGATTATGACTTTATTAATTAGAAAGAACGAAACGCAATTTGAAAAACATGAGTTTGGAGAATTTAGATTTGTTCCTTTATTAGAAGATAAAAATTAAAGAGAAAGCCCAGTTTATACTGGGCTTCTTTTATTTTTCGACTAATTGTATAGCCTTTTGTAGATTTTCCTTTTCAATTTTCAAGATATGATTAATAAAGATAGATTTATCGTTCTTAATTTTGCTTTCTTCTATTATAGATAAATATTCATCTATAGCATTTTGATTCTCTTCAACTGAAGCATACACATAATCATGTTGAAGCAAAATCCAATTTAATATCAAATTTGATATTTGTAGATTTCCGTTTTCAAAAGGACTAATTTCGAGTACTTTTAAATGTGCTTCAGATGCAAGAATTATTGGATGAAGGTTATTTTTATGTGATTCATACCAATTAAAAAATAAATTCATTTCTCTTATAATCAACGAATCATTTTTATATTTTCCTGAATTTTCATTTCCAATTCCTTTAAATATTAGATTATGAATAAAGATCAATTCCTTTTCGTTTATTGATGTTTTCTTTTGACTTAAATCTTTAATGTACAATGTTGTTTCTGAAAAATTAATTGCTTCAAGATGATTCTGTATACTTTTTCCAGCAATAGTTGATCCATCATTTATAACAGATTTAGTTTCTTCTAATGTTAAACTGTTTCCGTTTAAACGAATGCTCTTAAAAATAAAATCTAATTCTAAAGTTTTTGAAATTTTGCGTAATTCAAAATGATTAAAAGATTGAATTTTATTTTTTAATATTTCGATCTCATCTAAAGTTGTTCGAATCGAAGGTGATAGAATAGTGTTAATTTCCTTTTCATTATTATGAATTTCTTGTTCAGCTAAAAGTAGAGCCTTCAAAGCAAATTCTTCATCACCAATTTCATAAAGTATTTTTTCTTTAAGCCAGGCAATCATTAAAGTTTCATAATCAATTTCTAAAAGTTGCGCTAATTTTGAAATCTGCTCTTTGGTCGGTTTTCGGGTTCCCGACTCAAATTTACTGATTAATGCTTGATCTATTTCAGCAAGCTGAGCCAGTTCACGGGTTTTTAAACCTTTTTGTTCTCTTGCATTTTTTAAAAGCGATTTCATTTATGAATTATTTAGTCTTGACAGATTTGGTCATTTTTTTGTTTGTAATAAAAGCGACTTTAAAGGTCGCTTTTATTAATCTTTTATTTTGGAGGTAAAGAACCGTCTTTTCTCATTTCTTTTACTACAGCCTGCATAATTGCATCAACCGTTTGTCCTAAATCTGTAACATACTGCGATTCTGTCGTTCCTGTCCAGATTAATTTATTTTCTTTTAATGAAAAAATATTGGTTTCTACCATATAAGATGTTGTTTCCTGATAGTACCCTGGATCGTAAAAGGTTGGCGAATACATTCCGTACCAATTCCCAAAACCATAGCCATACATTCCTGTATACATTCCATCAAAACCTCCGTAATACATTCCGGTATAAGTTCCTGGAACATAATTTGTTTCCTTTTCTTTGCTTACCAATCGCATTGTTATTACTCCGTCGAAATTTTCATCTTGAAGGATTTTTAACTTCTGCTCCTTTGTGAGGTCTTTTGTACTTTCGTTTAAATATTGGTATGAAGTTTTAAAAATTTCGTTACCAGCCGCAATTCTGTTTTCTGTAACTCTTCGCGAAGCTTCATCTTTTACTAAAGCTACGACCAAAACTTTTTTGAAATTTTCTTGAGAAACGGTGATTTTAGGATCTCTCCAGCTGTTTACGATTGAAGTATTACTTGAACAACTTGAAAGTATAACTACAGCGAAAAACAAACATAAGTACTTTTTCATATTTTACAGTTAAATTGGTTACAAGTAAAAATAACGATAAAATATTAATAAATAGGAATGTACGTAAATTAAAAAAGCTTTTTAGTTAAAAGCTTTTTTAATACGGTCTAAATCACGCTTAGTATCTTGTTCTTTCAGCGATTCTCGCTTGTCGTAATTTTTCTTTCCCTTACAAAGACCAATCTGAAGTTTTGCTAAGCCTTTTTCATTTGTGAACAATTTCAGTGGCACAATAGTAAGTCCTTTTGCCTGAACACTTTTGTGAAGTGTTTTTAGTTCTTTTTTATTCAGAAGCAGTTTTCTTTCGCTTCTAGATTTATGATTGAATTGATTTCCAAATGAATACTCTTCTATGTAAGTATTGATTGCAAAAAGCTCCATACCGCTAAACTCGCAAAAGCTTTCTGTAATGTTCGCTTTTCCTAAACGTATTGATTTGATTTCGGTACCCGCTAAAACAATTCCAGCAGTATACGTGTCGATTATTTCATAATCAAATCGGGCTCTTTTATTTAATATATTGACTGATTTTAACATAAGTGCAAATGTAAGACAAAATTGAAAAACTTTATGAAGAGCTAAGATAATTAAAGTTTTTTTTTAATCTATGATTTTAATCAGCTGCGACAAAAATGCTTCCTTTTAAGTTTGCTTTATAATTCAAAAACAAAATTAAAATGAAAAAAATTGTAACACTGGCAAGTATTGTATTAATTAGTTTAACTGCTAAAGCTCAAGATTCATCTCAGGGATTAAAAGGAGCTTGGTTTGCGACTTCTCAGTTTGGTTATCAGCAGACTAAAACGGCTGATTCAAAAAATACAACTTTATCTGTACTGCCAATCGTTGGAACATTTGTAACGCCATCTGTTGCCGTGGGTGCTGGAGTTGGATATATTAATATCAAGGCAGATTCTGATGCAGGAACAGCTGCGAAAACAGATTTGTTTGTTGCGCAGCCTTTAGTGAGAAAGTATTGGAATGTTGCGGGTTCTCTTTATTTCTTCGGACAGTTGGCAGTTCCAATCATTACTGGTAAAGAAAAAGAAAGTGAATTAAAAGTAAATCAGGTTGGTGTATCGTTATCAGGAGGTTTCGATTATTTTGTAACTAAAAATTTCTCTGTTGAGTTTTCTTATGACTTAGCCAACTTTACATCGACAACTATTGATCCAAAAACAGGAGATAAAACGACAGTTACTAATTTTGGTTTAGCGCACGCAGCAAATGTTGATCCGTTTTATAATACAGCTTTAGGAGGAAGTAATCCTAATTTAACGTCTCCAATTTCTGTTGGATTTAAATTCTTATTCTAATTTATTCTTTATTTGATTATCGTAAAATTCTATTTTAGTAATTTTGCAAAAAAGAAAGACCGTACTTTTTTATAGTACGGTCTTTTTATATAATTTAAAGATATAAAATGCAAAATCAGTCCAAAGATCCTTTACACGGAATCACACTTCAAAAAATTGTAGAAACTTTAGTAGATCATTATGGTTTTGACACTTTAGGAGAACTAATTCCAATTAAATGTTTTCAATCAAATCCTAGCATCAAATCAAGTCTTACTTTTTTAAGAAAAACAGACTGGGCGCGAAAAAAAGTCGAAGATCTTTACGTAAAATCGTTACCTAAATTCTCTAATTTATAATTTATACGAAATCATTACTCCGCCGCGGTAAGGAAGCCATTCGCCGCTCTTATTGTAGTTAGGTGCTTTATCGTATCTTCCAGGAGTTCCATCATTATAATAACCATGGTAAAAACCTTGATGCCAGCCTCCGCCAACGAAGAAGTCAAGTAAAAATTTATCACTTAATTTGAGATTGTAACCTATAGTGGCACCAAGTCTATAACCAAAACCATCTTCATATTTATTAGTATCCCAATAATTCCATTTTTGTAATTCATATTTGTCAGCACCTATATGGGCTCCAACATAGAAACCATTATATTTTTCTTTAAAATGGTAACGAACTTCTGGAGTTACAGTAACAAATTTCATAGGATTGTTTCCATTAAAAGATTCCCAAAAAGAAGCCATAACGTCAACACTAAAGGTTGTTTTTTCTCCAATGCTAGTTTCGATTCCTACATTAGGGATGGCAAGTAAAGCGGTTGCTCCATTAAATTTTACAAAAGTCTGACTTTGTAACTGCAGACAAAATAAAAGAACAAATAAGGCAGGTATTTTTTTCATAAAGATGTTTTCAGGTTCAAAACGAGCTTTTTTTAGCCAATTTCGAGCGCAAATATAACGTATAATGATAAAGAACTATTGTGTAATAAGTTACTTTAACACGAATAAAAGTTTATCTTTCTAGTAATGAATAAATTACCTTATCTAGAAATTTTCCTTCATAAAATTCAGATTCTTTAAGATGCGCTTCTTTAGTAAATCCACACTTTTGAAGTACTTTTTCTGAAGCATAATTTTCTGGATCGATAACTGCTTCAATTGAATGTAGTTTTAAATTTTCAAAACCATATTTTATCAATATGTTTACAGCTTCGGGAATAATTCCTTTTCCATGAAATTCAGGCAGCAGCATGTAGCCAATTTCGGCACGATAATTTTCTGGCTGCATTCTGTAATAACCAATTATACCTAAAAGTTTCGGATTGTCTTTTAATGTAATTCCCCAGTTGATTCCCGTATTGTTTTCTATTTTTTCTTCTATCATGGCAATATGCGCCAAGGCATCTTCATTGTTTTTAACCAATGGTCTTGGGATATACTTCATGGTTTCTGGATTCGAACGTAATTCGAATACTTCATTAACGTCATCGTTTGTGATTCTTCTCAAAACTAAACGCTCTGTTTCGATTACAGGAAATGGATGGAAGTTGAACTCTAACATTATAATACTTTTATGCTAAATTGTGAACGAAAGTTTTGGCCGGCATCTAAAACCAAAATACCTTCTTTTTTAAATAAATCAACCGAATTGTGTGCCGTATCAGAATAACCAAACCAAGGTTCAATACAAATAAAAGGAGCATTTTCTTTTGTCCAAATACCCAAGCTTGGAAAATCTTTATAATCTACTTGAATGTAAGGATTAGCATTTTTTAAAATAGTTAAAGATTTTGATTCTACTGTTTTAAACACTAAAGCATCGTTTTTAAATAATTCGTAATTTAATGGTATAATGCCATCGCTGGTTTCCAGTACTTTGGTTTTAGATGAAATTAAATCATTTTCTAGAAGATTATATTTTAGGTTTTCTTCTTTTTCAAATTTAATAGCATAATCTTCAAAATTATCTGGCAGTGCAATTGCAGGGTGCGCACCAATTGAAAAAGGCATTTTTTCTTCTCCCTTATTTATTACTTTATACTCTAAATCCAATGAATTTTCATTTAGCGTATAAATAATCTGTAACTCAAATTCAAAAGGGTATTTTTTTAAGGTTTCCTCAGAAGACTTCAGCGAGAAAACAGCCTTGTTTTCAGTTTTATCAATTAACTCAAATTCCATATCACGAGCAAAACCGTGACGGGACAAGTTGTATTCTTGGTCTTTTATTTTGTAAGTGTTATTTTTTAAAGTACCTACTATTGGGAAAAGAACAGGTGAGTGTTTTCCCCAAAAATCTGGGTTTCCTTCCCAGATATATTCATTGTTTTGATTGTCTTTTATAGAGAATAGTTCAGCTCCAGAATGTTTTACGGAAGCTGTTAGTGCTGAATTTGAGATAGTTGTCGTCAAAATATATGGTGTAAAATAATTGTTTTTTAAAGAGATGTAAATATATTTTATAAAATTTAGTTTTCTTATAAAATGAGCTAAATTATTTTATTGATAAAATTTTGCTAAAATTGAATTTATGTTTGGAATTTTCTCTGTAAATAGCTTTTTTTTTCATTAATTTGCTACATAAACAGCTAAAAAATATGAAAAAGCAATGTGCAAAAGCCATTTTAACCGCGGCTTTATTTTTTGGGATTTCATCGGTCTGGGCGCAGCAAACTCCGTCAGCGACAGCAGCAAATCCGGTAAATAATTATAATTATCATGATGCGTTTGGTCCGCATTTTTACACAAAAAATGCAACTACAACCCGTGCAGCAAGTGGTCAGCCAGGACCAGAATATTGGCAGAATAGAGCCGATTATCAAATCACAGCAAAATTAAATGCTACTACAAATGAAATTGTAGGAACAGATGAAATTACCTATACAAATAATAGTCCGGATAAATTGTCATTTGTGTGGTTGAATTTAGATCAGAACTTGTTTAAAGAGGATTCTAGAGGAAATGCTGTTGTGCCTTTGACAGGAAGCCGTAATGGAGCTCAAGGTCAAGTTTTTGACGGTGGAAATAAAATTAAGTCAGTAAAAGTAACGGCTGTTGGAAAAAAGAAAACAGAAGTTGACGCGAAATATATTGTTACAGATACAAGAATGCAGATTTTTCTTCCAGAAGAATTGGCTGCAAAAGGAGCTTCTGTAAAAATTAAAATCGAATTTTCATTTATTGCGCCTTTTGAAGGTTCAGACAGAATGGGGGTTTTAGAAACTAAAAACGGAAAAATCTTTACAATCGCACAATGGTATCCTCGTATGTGTGTTTATGATGACGTAAGAGGCTGGAATACAGCGCCATATTTGGGGGCTTCTGAGTTCTATTTAGAATATGGTGATTTTGATGTGAAATTAACAGTTCCTGGAAATCATTATGTTGTAGCTTCTGGAGAATTATTAAATGGTCAGGAAGTATTTTCTAGTGATCAATTCAAAAAATATAAAGAAGCATCTGACAGCGATAAAACAGTTACAATTCGTTCTGAACAAGATGTAAATGCTACAGCAAATACAAACGCTGGAACAGAAAAAACATGGCATTATAAAATAAAAAATGCACGTGATTTTTCTTGGGCATCGTCTCCAGCTTTCATTTTAGATGGAGCAAAAATAAACTTACCTAGCGGTAAAAAATCTTTAGCATTATCTGCTTATCCGGTAGAAAGTGCAGGCCAGGCTGCTTACGGACGTTCGACAGAATACGTAAAGGCTTCGATCGAGCATTACTCTAAACAATGGTTCGAATATCCTTATCCAGCTGCGACAAACGTTGCAGGAAATGAAGGCGGAATGGAATATCCTGGAATTGTTTTCTGTGGATGGAAATCGAAAGGAGCAGATTTATGGGGAGTTACAGATCACGAATTTGGTCATATCTGGTTTCCAATGATTGTTGGTTCAAACGAAAGATTGTTCGGCTGGATGGACGAAGGATTTAATACTTTTATCAATTCATTGAGTACTGCAGCATTTAATAATGGAGAATACAAAGAACCTGCAACAGATTTACATGAATCGGCAGAATCTTTTACGCGTCCTGATTTAGAAACTATTATGAGTTCACCTGATAACATGAAAGAAAAGAATATCGGAATGTTATGTTACTTTAAACCAAGTGCAGGTCTTATTCTTTTAAGAGAGCAGGTTTTAGGAAAAGAACGTTTTGATATTGCTTTTAGAACTTATATCGAACGCTGGGCTTACAAACATCCGCAGCCAGATGATTTCTTTAGGTCAATGGAAAATGTTGCCGGAGAAGACTTAAGCTGGTTCTGGAGAAGCTGGTACGTAAATAACTGGAGATTTGATCAAGGAATCAATTCTATTAAATATTTAAAAAACGATCCTGCACAAGGAGCAGTTATTACTGTTGAAAATTTTGATAAAATGCCAATGCCGATTGTTTTAGATGTTAAAACAAAAAGCGGAAAAGTTACAAGAGTAAATCTGCCTGTAGAAATATGGCAGCGTAATAAAAGCTGGTCTTTCAAACATAATTCGACAGAAGAAATTGAAAGTATAACTCTTGATCCTGATCATGTTTTCCCAGATAATAATGAATCAAATAATGTATGGACTGCTGGAAAAGGTAAAATCGAAAAAGCTATTATAATCGATGGATTTTTAGGAAGCTATGTTACAGCTAAATCGCCTTTAACTATTAATTTGGTAGATAAAAACAGTGTTTTAACTGCTGAACTTCCAAACTATCCTAGTTTTGCTTTAGATCCTGTTCCAAATGAAAAAGATACTTTTGAATCGCCTAGAGCGGGATTAAGATTCAAATTTAACGCAGCTAAAACTGGTTTCGACATGACAATTTTAGGAAATGGACAAGTAATGCAGTTTACTAAAAAATAATATTTAAGGTTTTAAAATATTAAGAACCCGATAATTAGAAATAATTATCGGGTTTTATTTTGTGGTATATTAACAAAACCAAAAAAAAATGTTAGTTTTTTATTTTTTTGTTTTGAAAATAAAAAAATAATGTACTTTTGCACCGATGAATAAAATAAGTTTACATATAACTTCTTTGTCACGGACAAACTCACCGATTACTTCTCCCGAAGTACGGACATTATCTCTATAGTATCCACTGAGTTTTATAGCCGTATATTTATTCATATCCATTTTTCATTTTGAAATCACATAATTTGTCCATTGGACAAACATATCCTAAAAGTATTTATTATTTTGTAAATTTTCTGAATCAACTTTTTGATTTTGAAGATGTTACTTCTATTTTGCTTAATTTTATTGGATTCAATTCTGGATTTCAAACCAAACAATATTCTTTAATTTTTAACTCTAACTTCAATTATTGAAATGAAGATCTCTATTGTTGTTACCCAGGAAGAACACTTCAAATTCGCACAAGAAATCTGCGATACGATAGAATCATCGGCCTTGTTAAGAGGTACGGGGATTGCTAAAAGAACTCCTGAGTATATTCAGAAAAAAATGTCGAATGGTGATGCAATGATTGCTCTGGCAGACGGGAAATTTGCAGGTTTTTGTTATATCGAAAGCTGGCAGCACGGAAAATTCGTGGCACATTCGGGATTAATTGTACATCCTGACTATAGAAGTTTAGGTTTGGCAAAAAAAATTAAGTCGAAAGTTTTTGACTATTCTTTGAAGAGATTCCCAGATGCTAAAATATTTGGTATTACAACTGGTTTGGCGGTTATGAAAATCAATTCTGAATTGGGCTATAAACCAGTTCCTTTCTCTGAATTGACTACAGATCCAAGTTTTTGGGCCGGCTGTAAAACCTGTACCAATTTCCCTATTTTACAAAGCAAAGAAAACAAAATGTGTCTTTGTACTGGAATGTTGTACGATCCAAAAGAAAAACAAAAAACACCGCCAAGACACCCTTTTAATGAGGCTGTTTTAAGCAGACTTAAAAAAATCAAACAGGCTTTATTCTTAAACAAAATATTGTCATTTGTTTTTTTATTCAAAATTTAATTAAAAAGAAATCTCAAACTGCTATATACGAAAGTATTAGCCTAAATTATAAAAAATGAAAAAAGTAGTATTAGCTTATAGCGGAGGATTAGATACCTCGTATTGTTTGAAATATTTAAAAAATGAAAAAGGATACGAAGTTCACACTGTACTTGTTGACACAGGAGGATTCGACGCAGAAGAATTATCAGCCATTGAAAAAAGAGCTTACGAGTTAGGAAGTGCACAACACGCAAATCTTACAATCGTAGATAAATATTATGATAAAGCTATAAAATATTTGATTTTCGGAAATGTATTAAAAAACAATACCTATCCACTATCAGTAAGTGCTGAACGTGTTTTTCAAGCAATTGAAGCTATAAAATATGCTAAAAAAGTTGGTGCAAGCGCCATCGCACACGGAAGTACGGGTGCAGGAAATGATCAAATTCGTTTTGATTTGATTTTCCAGACTATTGCTCCGGAAATTGAAATCATCACTCCAATTAGAGATTTAAAGTTGTCAAGACAAGAAGAAGTTGATTATTTGTCTAAAAACGGAGTTCATTATTCTTGGGAAAAAGCACAGTATTCTATCAATAAAGGACTTTGGGGAACAAGTGTTGGAGGAAAAGAAACTTTAACTTCAAGCCAGCCATTGCCAAGTGACGCTTATCCTTCGCAATTACAAAAAGAGGGAGAAGAAAAAGTAAGACTGCATTTTGAAAAAGGAGAATTGGTTGGACTAAACGGTCAGTTTGATAAACCTTCAAATAATATTGTAGCACTTGAAAAACTAGCAAACGCTTATGCAATTGGTAGAGATATTCACGTTGGAGATACGATTATCGGAATTAAAGGAAGAGTTGGTTTTGAAGCTGCAGCTCCGTTAATTATCATCAAAGCGCACCATTTATTAGAGAAACACACTCTTGGTAAATGGCAGCAATACTGGAAAGAACAATTAGGAAACTGGTACGGAATGTTATTTCACGAAGGTCAGTTTTTAGATCCGGTTATGAGAAATATCGAAACGTTTTTGCAAGACACACAAAATACTGTAAATGGTGTTGTTACAGTTTCTTTAAAACCATATCATTTTTCACTTGACGGAATTGAATCAGATAATGATTTAATGAACACAGGTTTCGGTCAATACGGAGAAATGAACAATGCCTGGACATCTGATGATGCAAAAGGATTTATCAAGATTTTAGGAAATGCACAAAACATATTTTCATCTGTAAACAAATTAGATCATGATTAATGTCGGAATTATTGGTGGTTCGGGCTACACGGCCGGAGAACTCATCAGAATTTTAATGTATCACCCAAAAGTAAACATCGATTTTGTTTACAGCACAACAAATGCGGGAAAACCACTTTCAGTGGCGCACCACGATTTGATGGGTGATATCGAAATGAATTTCACAGATGAAATAAATCCAAATGTGAATGTTGTTTTCTTGTGTTTAGGTCATGGAAAGTCAATTTCATTTTTGAAAGAAAATCAGTTTGCAAGTCACACTAAAATCATTGATTTAGGAAATGATTTCAGATTGAACAAAGACGCTCATTTTGAAGGAAAAGACTTTGTTTACGGTTTGCCTGAAATTAATAAAGCGGAAATCAAAAAAGCAAATTATATCGCAAATCCAGGTTGTTTTGCAACCGCTATTCAGTTGGCATTATTGCCTTTAGCGAAGCATAATTTGTTGAATAACGACGTTCATATTAACGCTACAACTGGAAGTACTGGCGCAGGCGTAAGTCTTTCCGAAACTTCGCACTTTAGCTGGAGAAATAATAATATGTCGCATTACAAAGCTTTTGAGCATCAACATTTAGGAGAAATCGGAGAAAGTTTGGTGCAGCTGCAAGATGATTTTTACAGTGAGTTGCTTTTTATTCCGAACAGAGGAGATTTTCCAAGAGGAATTTTTGCAACGCTATATACGTTATGTGATGATAGTTTGGAACAATTAGTAGCAAAATACGAAGAGTTTTATAAAAATGAGCCTTTCGTAACGGTTACCACAACAAACATCAACATGAAACAGGTGGTGCAAACGAATAAATGTATCATTAGTTTATTGAAAAAAGGAAACCGGGTTCTCATAACATCAATTATCGATAACTTAACCAAAGGTGCTTCAGGACAAGCAATTCAAAACATGAATTTAATGTTCGGATTAGAAGAAACCACAGGTTTACATTTGAAACCAAGCGGATTTTAATAATAGTTTAAAGTTTCAGGTTACACGTTCTGCGAGCAACTTGAAACCTGAAACCTGAAACAAAATAAACAAAACAAAAATGAACTTATTCAACGTTTACCCATTATATGACATAACTCCAGTAAAAGCAATTGATTGTACAATTATTGACGACAAAGGAGTAGAATACTTAGATTTATACAGCGGACATGGTGTGATTTCTATCGGACACACACAGCCGGATTATGTAGCAAAATTGAAGAATCAATTAGACCATTTAGGATTTTATTCCAATGCAATTCAAAATCCTTTACAGGTTGAATTGGCTCAGAAATTAGGAAAGCTTTCAGGTTTAGAAGATTATGAATTGTTTTTATGCAGTTCTGGTGCTGAAGCGAATGAAAATGCTTTAAAATTAGCTTCTTTCCATAACGGAAAATCAAGAGTGGTAGCTTTTGATAATTCATTTCATGGAAGAACTTCTGCAGCTGTCGCAGTTACTGACAATAAAAAAATTGTTGCGCCAATAAATGCACAGCAAGTTGTTACCTTTTTACCTTTAAACCAAATCGAATTAGTTGAAGCTGAATTGGCCAAAGGGGATGTTACAGCAGTAATTATTGAAGGGATTCAAGGAGTTGGAGGTTTGGACCAAGGAACAACGGAATTTTTTCAGGCTTTAGAAAAAGCATGTAAAAAACATGATGTGGTTTTGATTTTAGACGAAGTACAATCAGGATACGGAAGAAGCGGGAAATTCTTTGCTTTTCAACATCACGGAATCAACGCTGATATTATTTCAGTTGCAAAAGGAATGGGGAACGGATTTCCAGTTGGAGCCATTTTGATTTCTCCAAAATTTGAAGCAAGTTTCGGATTATTAGGAACTACTTTCGGCGGAAGCCATTTATCTTGTGCGGCAGGAATCGCAGTTTTGGATGTAATTGAGAAACTGGATTTACAAAAGAATGTAAATGAAGTTTATGAATATTTCTTAGAAAAAATCAAAGAAGTTGAGGGCATCAAACAAGTAAAAGGAAAAGGATTAATGCTTGGTGTTGAATTTGATTTTGATGTTGCAGCTTTAAGAAAAAAACTAATTATCGAAAAACACATTTTTACAGGAAGTGCCAACAATAAAAACCTGTTAAGAATTTTACCGCCATTGACTGTGAAAAAAGCTGATATTGATACGTTTGTAAAAGCTTTAAAAGAAAGTTTAGAAGAATTAAAAAACTAATTCTTACTACGTTAAACCTGATGTGTTTTTAAAACCCGTCAGGTTTCGAAAGACAAAGTATAGTATCCTAACAGGTTTTTAAAACCTGTTAGGTATCAACAAAGTTTCGATAAAAAGAAACAACCAAAAAACAACCAACCACTAGAAATTATGAATCCATTATCAATTGAAAAACGCAATCTCGTTTTGCGCTCTATGTCAAAACTGGTCGAGCAGGAGCGGAATGAGATAATCCTAACTAATCAGGAAGATCTTGCTGATTACGACGGCTCAGATTTAGCGATGGAAGAACGCTTAAAAGTAGATGATAAAAAAGTCGATGAGATGATTTTATCATTAAACCAATTGGCTTCTCAGGAAGATCCGGTTGGGGTAGAGGGCTTTCATTTTATTCACGATAATGGAATTAAAGTCATTAATAAAACAGCCGCTTTTGGAACGATTTTAATTATTTACGAATCACGTCCGGATGTTACAATCGAAGCAGGAGGAATTGCTTTTAAATCTGGAAATAAGATTTTATTAAAAGGCGGAAAAGAGTCTTTAAAATCCAATTTAAAAATTGTAAGTCTTTGGCATAAAGCTTTAGAAGAAAATGGAGTTTCGAAAGATTGGGTGGAATATCTGAATTATAATCGTGCAGAAACTCAGGCTTTCTTAGAAAAACCAACTCAAAAAGTCGATTTAATCGTTCCAAGAGGAGGAGAAAAATTAATTGAGTTTGTAAAAGCACACGCAACTTGTCCGGTAATTGTAAGCGGACGCGGTAATAATTTTGTTTACGTTCACGAAAAAGCAGATACTGATTTGGCTTTAAAGGTAATTTTAAATGCTAAAACAGCTAAAATTTCAGCTTGTAATGCGGTTGATAAAGTTTTAATACATTCTAAGCTTCCTAATTTTGAAGGTTTTACAGCCATTTTAATAGAAACATTAAAAGAAAATAATGTTGAAATTATCGTCGACAAATCTTTAGAAAATTTTGAAGATACTGAAACCCTTCAAAACGAAGATATCTGGTACGAAGAGTTTTTGGATTATAAAATTGTAATCGGAACAATTGATTCTGAGGAACATGCAATTGATAAAATTAACAAATATTGCGGCGGACATTCAGCTGTAATTATTACCAGAGACGATCAAGCAGCAAAAGAATTTATGGATGCAGTTGATGCTGCTGCTGTTTATCAAAATGCTTCAAGCCGTTTTACAGACGGAGGACAATTTGGTTTAGGTGGAGAATTAGCCATAAGCACTGATAAACTTCACCAAAGAGGACCAATTGGTTTACAGCATCTTGTAACAAACAAATGGTACGTTTACGGAGAAGGACAGATTAGATAATTTTAGAGTTCAGATTTTAGAGTTCAGATTTTAGATTTTAGATTGATGATTAACGATTTTTAATTTCAGATTTATTGGAATTTGGAATTTAAAATTTGGAATTTATATAAAGATTTAGCTTTGCGAACTTAACATTTGTAAACACAAACAATATAAAAAAACCTTGCGCTCTTTGCGTTAAAAATAACTTAGTGCCTTAGCGCCTTCGTGGCAAAAACAAAAGACATGGCAAAAAAACGGATTTTATTAAAAATAGGAAGTAATACTTTAACCAAAGAAACCAATCATATTTCGCGGGGAAAGATTGAAGACCTCGGAATACAGATTGCGGCTCTAAACGATGAATACGAATTTATTATAGTAAGTTCTGGAGCAATTGCGGCGGCCAAGCAGTTTGTAAAGCTGGATAATCAAGATAAAGATGTTTTTGTAAAGCAGGCTTTAGCTTCTATAGGTCAGCCTCATTTAATGCGGATTTACAATGAAAATTTCAAGGATTTAGGATTAAATACCTCACAGTGTTTACTTTCTTATTCTGATTTCGAAAAAGAACAAACCAAAAAAAACATTGTAAATACAATTAATGTATTGGTTAAAAACAATTACATTCCGATTATCAATGAAAACGATACTGTTGCAACAGATGAGATTCGGTTTGGGGATAATGACAAATTAGCAGCTTTAACAGCGGTGCTGCTAAATGTTGATATTCTGATAATTGCCACTAATACAAACGGAATTTATACCAAAGATTCAATTCACGATGAAAATCCAGAAACGATAAAATTGGTAACTGATTTAAAAACGCTGGAAAAAGAAATCGGAGAATCGAAATCATCACACGGAACGGGAGGAATGCAATCTAAAATAGAAGCAGCTGCAATTTCAAAAGCAGCTAACATAGAAACTTGGATTGTGAATGGATTAAATGATAATTTTATTCTAAAAGCATTAAAAGACGAAATTCCTTTCACGAAAATAATCTAATGAGTCAATTAGAAAATTAGTTAATTAGATAATGAGCAATTATCCAATTTTCTAATTATCACATTATCTAAATTAATAAAAAAACAAATGAACTATATCTCAATAAAAGACATCAACTCATTATCAAAATGGGTAAAAAGTGCGATTAAAATCAAAAAGAATCCGCTTAAAAATCAAAGTTTAGGAAAGAATAAGACTCTTGGAATGTTATTCTTCAATCCGAGTTTAAGAACGCGTTTGAGTACACAAAAAGCGGCTTTAAACTTAGGAATGAACGTAATGGTAATGAATTTTACTAACGAAGGATGGACATTAGAATTTGAAGATGGAGCAATAATGAATTCCGGCGCTTCAGAACATATTAAAGAAGCGGCAGAAGTAGTTTCACAATACTGTGATATTATCGCAATCCGTGCCTTTGCAGGTTTGGTTGATAAAGAAAAAGATTACCAAGAAACAGTAATTTCAGGATTCTTGAAATATGCTACAGTGCCAATTGTAAATATGGAAAGTGCTGTTCGCCACCCGTTACAATCTTTGGCAGACGCCATTACAATGGAAGAATTCAAAACGAAACACAAACCAAAAGTAGTGCTTTCATGGGCTCCACATCCAAAAGCCTTACCTCAAGCCGTTGCTAATTCATTCGTAGAAATGATGCAAATGCAAAAAGACATGGATTTTGTAATCACACATCCAGAAGGTTACGAGCTAAGTCCGGAAATTACAAAAGACTGCACAATCGAATATGATCAAGATAAAGCTTTCGAAAATGCCGATTTCGTTTACGTAAAAAACTGGAGTAACTTCAACGACTACGGAAAAGTAACCAACAGCGATCCAAACTGGACCGTTACAGCTGAAAAAATGGCTTTAACAAATAATGGAAAATTCATGCACTGTCTTCCAGTTCGTCGTAACGTAATTGTTAGCGATGAAGTTTTAGACGGAGAAAATTCAATTGTAATTGAACAAGCGAATAATAGAACGTATTCGGCACAATTAGTTTTACAAAAGATTCTTAAGAAATTGTAAATTTAGGTGCAAAGGCTCAAAGCGGCAAAGGTTCAAAGGTTTTACAGCCTTGAGAAAAAAACTTTGTTGCTTTGAACCTTTGTCCCTTTGAACCTTGAAAGAAATGAACGTATCAGTAATAAAAATAGGTGGAAACATCATCGACAACCCAGCAGAACTAGAACAATTCTTAACCGATTTTTCTAAAATTGAAGGATATAAAGTTCTAGTTCACGGCGGTGGAAAATCTGCTACAAAAATGGCGCAGAGTATTGGTTTGGTTCCGCAAATGATTGACGGACGCCGAATTACAGATGCTCCAATGCTTGATGTTGTGGTAATGATTTATGCCGGACAAATCAACAAACATATTGTGGCGCAATTGCAAGCCAAAGACAATAATGCAATTGGTTTTTCAGGAGCTGATGGGAATTTAATTCAATCGGTAAAAAGAAACCACCCGACAATCGATTATGGATTTGTAGGTGATGTAAAACAAGTCAACACCAAATTATTGGCAACTTTATTACAAGCTGGAGTTGTTCCTGTTTTCTGTGCCATTACACACGATAAAAACGGACAATTACTAAACACAAATGCAGATACTATTGCAAGCGAATTATCAATTGCATTATCTGAAGTTTTTGATGTTACGCTGACATATTGTTTGGAAAAACAGGGCGTTTTGCAAGATTCCGAAGACGATTCCTCTGTAATTACTGAAATCAACGAAACATTATACAATAAACTAAAAGAAGAAAAAGTAATCCATTCTGGAATGATTCCGAAATTGGATAACTGTTTCAATAGTTTGTCAAGAGGCGTGCAGAAAATCAAAATTGGACATCACAGAATGCTTCAAAATCCAGATGTTCTGCATACCACAATTACATTATAAAAAGATATAGCCACAGATTCAAAGGATTAGAAGGATTAAAAAATCTGTGAAAATTCTTTTAATCTGTGGCAAAAAATTAGAGTTGTGCGGAGCATTTTAAATATTAATTTAAGAAATTTGCGCAAATTAAAAATGTCACAGTTTTAATTAAACTTTGTGACTTCGTGCCTTTGCGGCAAAGAAACCATAACTATGAAAAATATTGCAACGCTTACCCAGGAAGCAATTAGTTTATTAAAAAGCTTAATCGAAACCCCTTCATTTTCAAGTGAAGAAGACCAAACGGCTCTTTTAATCGAAAATTGGTTCAATCAAAACGAGATTCCTTTTCAAAGAGAAAACAATAATGTGTGGGCTTTCAATAAGTATTTCGACGAAAATAAACCAACACTTTTACTAAACTCACATCATGATACTGTAAGACCTAATCAAGCTTACACTAACGATCCGTTTAAAGCGATCGAAAAAGACGGAAAATTATTTGGATTAGGAAGTAATGATGCGGGAGGATGCTTGGTTTCCTTATTAGCAACGTTTGTGCATTTTTACGAAAACCAAAATCTATCGCATAATATTGTTATTGTGGCTTCCGCCGAAGAAGAAAGCAGCGGAAAAAATGGTTTAAACAGCGTTTTAAAACATTTACCAGAATTAGATTGTGCGATTGTCGGGGAACCAACTTTAATGCAATTAGCAGTAGCGGAAAAAGGTTTATTGGTTTTGGATGTAAAAGTAAAAGGAACTGCAAGCCATGCCGCACATCAAAACGACGATAATGCTTTATATAAATCAATTCCGGTAATGGAATGGTTTAAAAACTATAAGTTCGACAAAATATCAGACGTTTTAGGTCCTGTAAAAATGACCGTAACGCAAATCAATGCAGGGAAACAGCATAATGTTGTGCCGTCAGAATGTGACTTGGTTGTCGATATTCGCGTAACAGACCGTTATACCAACGCTGAAATTTTGGAAGTTGTAAGAGCAAACGTAAATGCCGAAGTAACGCCAAGATCCATGCATTTAAATGCTTCTTCTATTCCTGTTACGCACGGTTTAGTGCAGGCTGGAATTGCTTTAGGAAGAACAACCTACGGATCTCCAACACTTTCAGATCAATCGGTTTTAAGCTGTCAGTCACTAAAATTAGGACCAGGAGAAACACTTCGTTCGCATTCAGCAGACGAATTTATTTTTGTAAATGAAATTGAAGAAGGAGTCGATTTGTATATCAAAATACTAACCGATTTTTTTAAATTATAAGAAAAGAAAACCGCCACGAATTCACGAATTGTTTTTTTACTATCTAGACGAAATATTAATTCGAATTAATTGGAAAAAAATAATCGCAAAGATTTGAGAAAAACAATTCGTGAATTAGTGGCGAAAAAAAATAAAGCCTATGAAACTTTGGGAAAAAGGAATACCAACAGATAAACAAATCGAACAATTTACCGTTGGAAACGACCGTGAACTGGATTTGGTTCTGGCAAAATACGATGCTTTAGGTTCAATCGCTCACGCCAAAATGTTGGGACAGATTGGCTTATTGACTGAAGAAGAAACTACTTCATTGGTTGATGCATTAAACGATATCATTGCTGATATTGTAGTGGGTAATTTTGAAATCGAAGACAGTTTCGAAGATGTGCATTCTAAAATCGAATATCTGCTAACTGAAAAATTGGGAGACGCAGGAAAGAAAATCCACACCGCGCGTTCTCGTAATGATCAGGTTTTGGTAGACGTTCATTTGTATCTAAAAGACGAATTAAAAGCCATAAAAGAACAAGTAAAAACATTGTTTGATTTATTAATGGAATCGGCAGAAAAACATCAAAACGTTCTATTGCCAGGTTATACGCATTTACAAATTGCTATGCCATCGTCTTTCGGAATGTGGTTTTCTGCTTACGCTGAGAGTTTGATTGACGATATTGTAATGTTGAACGCAGCTTCAAAAATCGTAGACCAGAATCCCCTAGGTTCTGCTGCAGGTTACGGAAGTTCATTCCCAATCAACAGAACCTTTACAACAAAAGAATTAGGATTTGAAACCTTAAAGTACAATGCCGTTGCTGCACAAATGAGCCGCGGAAAAGCAGAGAAAACCGTTGCTTTCGCGATGACAAGCGTGGCTGGAACGCTATCAAAATTTGCAATGGACGTTTGTTTGTATATGAGCCAAAATTTTGATTTTATTGGTTTACCAGCACATCTTACAACAGGGTCTAGTATTATGCCCCACAAAAAGAATCCGGATGTTTTCGAATTAATCAGAGGAAAATGCAATAAGATTCAGGCGCTTCCATACGAAATCACTTTAATCACTAATAATTTACCAAGCGGTTATCATAGAGATTTACAGCTTTTAAAAGAAGGTTTGTTTCCAGCAATTCAAAACCTAAAAGCTTGTTTGGATATTGCCATATTTTCAATAAAAGATATTACGGTTAAAGATCATATTTTAGAAGATAAAAAATACGATTATTTGTTTACGGTAGATACTTTAAACGAAATGGTTGTAGCAGGAATGCCGTTTAGAGATGCTTACAAAGCTGTTGCTGAACAATTAGAAGCAGGAACATATAAATCTCCAAAAGAAACCAAACACACGCACGAAGGCAGTATTAACAATTTATGCTTAGATGCAATTAAAGATAAAATGAAAGCTGCTTTTTAGTTTTGTTAAATGTGTAAAGTGAGCTGTAAAAAAGTAAAAAGGTCATTGATTTGTTTCAATGACCTTTTTTATGGATTAAATTTAGTTTTTTACCAGTTTAAAAGTTTTACTACGGTTTTCTATTTGTACTTTACAGATATAAAATCCTTTCGCAAGATTGCCGACATTTAATTCTAATTTTTCATCAGCAGAAATATTTTTTGACTTCGAATATACTTTTGCACCGTTTGAAGAAAAAAGATCGACCTGAGCCAAACCATTATCTGCACTCGAAAAATCTATATTTAAAAGGCGATTTATAACTGATGGATAATATTTTAGTTCTAAGTTATTTGTGGTTTCATTCAATCCTAAATTATTGCAGCTTGTAGATAAAGCGCCTTGAGCAGTAACTTGAAGTGTTGCTCCAGCACCACAAGAAGAATTCGAAACGAATCCTGCAACATTTGCTATTGGTAAAGTACTGTAAGTGTAAGAAGGTTTAGTTACAGCAGTTCCTGAACTTGCAGGAGCGTTTAAACAATCTGTAAAAGCAACGCCAATTGTACCGCCATCCGTACTAACATAATTTTTAAAGGCAGTTCCA
Organism: Flavobacterium fluviale; assembly: GCF_003312915.1. Classification (NCBI taxonomy): domain Bacteria; kingdom Pseudomonadati; phylum Bacteroidota; class Flavobacteriia; order Flavobacteriales; family Flavobacteriaceae; genus Flavobacterium; species Flavobacterium fluviale. The sequence continues at coordinate 2,919,818 of NZ_CP030261.1, forward strand.
ATTTTTGCAAAATCAGTTCCTTCAACATAACAAGTTGTATTATTGTTTCCACCGCCCAAACCAATTGCAAGCGCCCCAGAAACAGAAGTATTGTAATAGCAGTTTAAAATATGTAATTCTGCATTTCTGGCTCTTGGCATTCTTTCTCTGCATCCTTCTGCCCAATAACAATTTTTGAAAGTAATGCTGTAATGACCATCGGCAGGAGCATCTGTTTTAGAAGAGCCTACCAGATTTGTAAATCTATGATCATCTGCACCGCCGGATCCGCCAGCTTTTGGAGTTTTTAAATACGTAAACTTACACCAGGAAACAGTCACATTATCGGCCGTACCTTTGTTGTCAAAGTTGCCATCCATTCCATCTTGAAATTCACAGTGATCAACCCACATATTTGTAGCTTCTGAGGTTAAATTATCATGTCCGTCTACATCGTAAGCACCTGGTCCTTCAAAAATTAAATTTCTAATAATGATATTGTTAGACCCTGGTTTCAAATTAAAAATTCCAGACCCTGAGGATGTTTGATCCAAATTTACTAATCGGGCTCCTGGGAGTCCAATAATGGTTTTATCATTTACTAACAAACTTGTATAGGAGCAATTAATAGTTCCCGAGACCAATATTACCTGCTGAGTGGTTAATTTTAATTTAGCTGTTAAATCAGCATAGGTAGAAACTGTTACAGGAGAAACACTTCCTCCGCCTGTCGCAGACGCTCCAAATCCTTCGGGCGAACTCATGTAGTAATTTTGAGCGAAAAGGAAGGAGTAAGGCAGTAAAAATGCCAATAGTAAAAATTTTGTTTTCATTTAAAGTGTGGTTTTTTGTGGTTTTATAGCAAATGTAATCGATTGCACAAATGTAAAAGAATTAAAATAATTTCAAATTATTTTATTGATTTTTTATGCTTAAAGTTTTGATAATAAGAATTATAAGTGTCTTTTTTACACTATTGATGAAGCTATTATATTAGTGCTCAGTGTTCAATGCTGTCTTATTTTCAAAAGCTTTTGAAGTAAAAGGAGAAAATTCATGCTAAATACATATATTTGATGATCACTTTAAAGAATTCGAATGAGAAAATTTGACGAACAGTCTACTTTAAGTCTTTATGAAAAAGGTTTAATTACAGAAAATCAGTTTGAAGAAGTTAAAGCATATCGAAATTTGAATATATTTTCGGTAAATGCAGAATTAAAGTTATTTCTTTATTTGTCTGTTTTATTATTTACTTCAGGAATAGGAATTCTGATTTATGAAAACATAGACACAATTGGTCATATTGCTATTCTTTCGATTCTTTTACTTGTAATAGCGGTATGTTTTTATTACTGCTTTAAAAATTCTAAAGGTTTTCAAAAAGCAGAAACAACCTTCGAACATCCTGTTCTGGAATATCTTGTTCTATTAGCAAATATTTTAACCTGTATTTTTATTGGTTATCTTCAATTTCAGTACAAACCTTTTGGAGAACATTACGGACTGGCAACTTTAGTTCCAACCATTGTCAGTTTTTTTTGTGCTTACTATTTCGACAATAAAAGCGTATTAACAATTGCCATAACCGGTTTAGCGGCTTATATCGGACTTTCGGTAACGCCTCAGGATTTATTAAACGGTAATGATTTTTATGCCAGCGACAGTTTGAGCTATTCTGCTGTTATGCTGGGGGTTTTACTCATTGTATGGACTATTTACAGCAATCGAATTTCACTTAAAACTCATTTTAGTTTGATCTTTCTCACTTTTGCTCTGCACATTATCAGTATTGCGGCAATAAGTAATTTACTGCATCATTACGTTTTAATTTGGCTGATTTTCGCAGGTGTTTTAATTGGTTCAACATTTTATTTTTATAAAGTTAGTTACGAATTCAAAGCAATGTCGATTTATGTATTTATGATTGTGTACGGTTATGTTGGAATAAATATAGTAATATTTAGAATTTTTGAAAATGTTGATTTCTCCAACATTTGGGAATTGTTTGTTTTCTTATTGCCGGCTTATTTTGTAGCTTCAATTGTAGTGTTCATTAAATTAATTAAAAACTTTCATAAAGAAATTACAGAATGATAGTATACGACAAACAAATATTAAATAATGATACATTAGTTGATGAAGCCAATACTTTGTATAAAGGAGGTTTTATAAGCAAAGAGCAAAAGAGATTTATAAAAAAAGAATTACCCATTTTTAAGAGTCAAGACAATATACTGGTTAGAATTGGTTTCTTTTTATTGGGTAGTTTATTATTCGGTTCTATTTGCGGTGCAATTTCTGTTTTAGGAATAAGTGCTGAACGTATCTTTGAAGAAATCTGCTGTTATATTTTTGCGGCTGTGGGATTTGTGGGAGCAGAATTGTCGGCAAAACAAAATTTTCACAACCACGGACTAGACGATGCATTTATACTAGGAGCACTTTTAAATATAGGATTTGCTATTGGAATCACCACAGAAGGCTATGAAATGGTTATAGCATTTTTTGTAGCTGCCGGGGCGCTTTTTACGTTTTTAAGATATTTACATTTACTATCAATGTTGGTATTTTGTCTTGCTGTAACGGCTTTTTTATTTTTCGGAATGTTTGAATTTGGCGATATAGGCAAAACGATACTTCCGTTTACAGCCATGATTTTTGCAGCTGTTTTTTATTTTCTAACGAAGAAACTCATCAATAATTTAAAGGAAAGCTATTACTACAATGGACTTTTACTGGCCAATAGTTTTTGTTTAGTGCTATTTTATCTTTCGTGTAATTATTTGGTGGTTAGAGAACTTTCTGTAGAACTTTTAGGAACAGAAGTTGAACCTGGAAAAGACATTCCGTTTGCATATTTCTTCTATGGATTTACTTTTGTTGTTCCAATTGTGTATTTGGTTCAGGCTTTAAAAACAAAAGACAGAATAATGCTTTGGATCAGCTTTTTAGCTATTGCATTTTCCATCTATACAGTTCGTTTTTATTATGCAGTTTTGCCTATAGAGGTTGCGCTGACTCTTGGCGGTCTTGTTTTATTTGCAGTGGCTTATTTCTCTATAAAAATATTAAAAGAAAAAGAAAGCGGTTTAACTTTTAAACCAGATAGAATCAATCACTCAGATGCTATTTTAAATGCTGAAGCTTTAGTAGTTGCTTCTACTTTTGGAATGAAGCCAGAAGTAAAACCACAAGCTTCTCCAATGGAATTTGGAGGCGGAGGATTTAGTGGCGGCGGTTCTGATGGAAGCTTTTAACTTAATTTTTAATTATAAATTGTTAATGGTTAGTTTTAAAAAAGTAAAATGTTAGATGTGAGGTGTTTATTTTTTTTTTTTTTTTTTTTTCACATCTAACATTTTAAGTATATCAATTTATAAATTACACTTTACTTTTTAAAGCTTGTGCATCAATATCGCTGTGCGAAACATTATAAACAGCTTTTCCATTTTTAATTAAAATTAATTGCGGAGATTCGTGATATACACCGAATCGCGCAGCAATTTCATTTGAAATATCGCGATGCGCAATCAAATCTAAGAAATAGGCGTCGACAACTCCTTCAAGATCATAATCTCTTTCAAATTGTTTTAATGCCATTCGGCTGATACTGCATCTCGTACTATGTTTAAAAATTACAACTGGCTTTTCAATAGAAATCTCTTGTACTTCCATTAACTGAATTATATCTGTTAATTCTGTCCAGTTTACTTTACTTTTTGGAGCTTCTGAGTTCTCTGAACTTCCGAAGATTGAATTAAAAAAACTCATATTTGACTTGTTTTATGACTTTTTGACATCTAAAAATGATAAAAAACACTTTAAAAATGCCATTTTGTCTTTATTTCTACTATGGAATATAATTTGTCTATTCCAGTACAAAGTTAGATTATTTGAGTCAAAAATGTATCTCAATAAATTGTAACTTTAATCTTATTGAATATCAAACAAATAAATCAATCAAATCGATAAAAAATATGAATATTAACAAGTTTACTATTAAATCGCAGGAAGCCATTCAGTTGTCACAGCAGTTAGCACAGCGAAATGGTCAGCAGCAAATTGAAAATGAACACATTTTCAAAGCAATTTTTGAAGTTGATGAAAACGTGGCGCCGTTTATTTTGAAAAAATTAAATGTAAACGTGCCTTTGTTTTTACAAGTTCTTGACAGTACAATTCAGAGTTTTCCAAAAGTTTCAGGAGGCGACATTTTGCTTTCGAGAGACGCCAATAAAGCTTTGAATGAAGCTGAAATTATTGCACAAAAAATGAACGACGAATACGTTTCGATCGAACATTTAATTTTGGCAATTTTCGACTCAAAAAGTAAAGTTTCTCAGATTTTAAAAGATCAGGGTGTTACTGGTAAAGGTCTTAAAGCAGCAATTGAAGAATTGCGTAAAGGAGAAAGAGTAACTTCGGCTTCAGCTGAAGAAACGTATAATTCATTAAACAAATACGCTAAAAACTTAAATGAGTTAGCACGCACAGGAAAACTAGATCCGGTAATTGGCCGTGACGAAGAAATTCGTCGTGTTTTGCAGATTCTGACTCGTAGAACAAAAAACAACCCAATGCTTATTGGGGAACCTGGAGTTGGTAAAACCGCAATTGCAGAAGGTTTAGCACACAGAATTGTGGATGGAGACGTTCCAGAAAACTTAAAAGACAAGATCGTTTTCTCATTAGATATGGGAGCTTTGATCGCCGGCGCAAAATTCAAAGGAGAGTTTGAAGAGCGTTTAAAATCAGTTGTAAAAGAAGTAACTTCTGCAGAAGGAGATATTGTTCTTTTTATTGATGAGATTCACACGCTTGTAGGTGCTGGTGGTGGAGAAGGAGCGATGGATGCGGCTAATATTTTGAAACCAGCTTTGGCTCGTGGTGAGTTAAGAGCAATTGGAGCAACGACTTTAGATGAATATCAAAAATATTTTGAAAAAGATAAAGCGTTAGAAAGACGTTTCCAAAAAGTTCTAATCGACGAACCAGATACAGAAAGTGCTATTTCAATCTTACGTGGAATCAAAGAAAAATACGAAACACATCATAAAGTTCAGATTAAGGATGAGGCAATTATTGCAGCAGTCGAACTTTCGCAGCGTTATATTACAAACCGTTTTTTACCAGATAAAGCGATTGACTTAATGGACGAGGCGGCTTCTAAACTGCGTATGGAAATCAATTCAAAACCAGAAGAATTAGATGTTTTGGATCGTAAAATAATGCAGCTTGAAATTGAAATCGAAGCCATTAAACGCGAGAAAGAAGAAAGTAAGTTGAAGATTCTGCACATGGAATTGGCGAATCTAAAAGAAGAACGCAACGAAATCTACGCAAGATGGAAATCTGAAAAAGATATTGTTGACGGAATTCAGGCTGTAAAACTAGAAATAGAAGACTTTAAGTATGAAGCAGAACGTGCAGAACGTGACGGCGATTATGGAAAAGTAGCTGAAATTCGTTACGGAAAAATAAAAGAAGCACAAGAACGCCAGGAAACACTGCAAAAACAATTGCAGGAATTTCAATCGGGTACATCTTTAATTAAAGAAGAAGTTACCAGAGAAGATATTGCTGAAGTTGTAGCAAAATGGACAGGAATTCCAGTTATGAAAATGCTTCAAACCGAAAGAGAAAAATTATTACATCTTGAGGATGAGTTACACAAGCGCGTAGTAGGGCAGGAAGAAGCGATTGAAGCCGTAAGTGATGCCGTTCGAAGAAGTCGTGCCGGTTTACAGGATATGAAAAAACCAGTTGGAACATTCTTATTTTTAGGAACAACCGGAGTGGGTAAAACAGAGCTTGCAAAAGCATTGGCCGAATATCTTTTTGATGACGAAAATGCCATGACGCGTATCGATATGAGTGAATACCAAGAACGCCACAGTGTGAGCCGTTTGGTTGGTGCGCCTCCTGGATATGTTGGTTATGATGAAGGAGGTCAATTGACCGAAGCTGTTCGTAGAAAACCATATTCTGTGATTTTGCTGGACGAGATCGAAAAAGCACATCCAGATACCTTCAATATCTTATTGCAGGTTTTAGATGAAGGGCGTTTAACCGACAATAAAGGTCGTCTGGCTGATTTTAAAAACACAATTATTATCATGACTTCTAACATGGGAAGTCAGATTATACAAGAAAAGTTTGAGAATCTAAAAGGCGGTGTCGAAGCAGCAACAGAAGCGGCCAAAAACGAAGTTTTAGGCTTATTAAAACAAACTGTTCGTCCGGAGTTTATCAACCGTATCGATGAAATCGTAATGTTTACGCCGCTTACAGTTGATAATATTTCTAAAATTGTAAGCCTGCAGCTTAAGAGCGTTACAAAAATGCTGGCTTTACAAGGAATTACGATGGATGCAACTCCAGAAGCAATTGCTTATTTATCAGACAAAGGATTTGATCCTCAATTTGGAGCAAGACCAGTAAAACGTGTGGTGCAGAGAGAGGTTTTAAATCAACTGTCAAAAGAAATTCTGGCAGGAAATATAACAACAGAGAGCATTGTTTTATTAGACGCTTTCGATGGCAAATTGGTTTTTAGAAACCAGACAGCTAATTAATTTTTTTATGTTAATCTTAAAAAAGCATCAGTATTTAACTGATGCTTTTTTTTTATCCGTGAATTCTGAAACTTTTATCCTCATTTGTGTAACAGCAGATTTATTAAAAACATAGAATTTTATAATTAATATAAATCAAACAAATTCAAATAATTAATTTAAAAAAGAAAGCTATGAATAATATATTTAGAGGTTTAATCGCAGGATATGGTGCAAAAAAGTTAGGTGGCGGATGTTTCGGAACTATTTTAGTTTTTATTATTATCTGGGTTATTTTAGGTCAGTGCAGCTAATTTTTTTGGAAAACTCCAATTCAGAAAATTACGAATAAAAAGATGAATTTTGATGCGATATTGTTGGGAAGATTAAGGCAAAATGTCTAGATTCGCATCATTAAAATAAATTTAAAATGGCTTCAGGTTTTTTCGTTCTATTAGATGATATCGCAGCAATTATGGATGATGTTGCAGTAATGAGTAAAGTTGCAGCAAAAAAAACAGCTGGAATTTTAGGAGATGATTTAGCAGTAAATGCCGAAAAAGCTTCAGGCTTCGCATCATCAAGAGAACTACCCGTTTTATGGGCGATCAGTAAAGGTTCGTTGCTTAACAAAATTATTATCCTGCCAATTGCATTTTTACTAAGCGCCTTCTTACCGGTCGCTATTATTGTAATTCTAGTTTTAGGAGGATTATTTCTAGCATACGAAGGAGCCGAAAAAATATACGAGTTTGTATTTCCGCACAAACACCACGAATCTGAAGGAATTACAGACGAAGTTTTAACAGAAGAACAAATATTAGCAGTTGAAAAAGAAAAAATAAAATCTGCAATTGTAACCGATTTTATTCTTTCTGTAGAAATTGTAATTATCGCTTTAGGAACTGTGATAGGCGAACCTATTACACAGCAAATACTTGTAACTTCGATAATTGCATTAATTGCAACGGTTGGTGTTTACGGTATTGTTGCCCTTATTGTAAGAATGGATGAAGCAGGTTATAAACTAATTAAGTTTAGCAAAAACGAAAAAAGCATATCAAAATTTATTGGTAACCTCTTGGTAAAAGCTTTACCGCTGGTTATAAAAAGCTTAACAGTAATTGGTACAATAGCTTTAATTTTAGTTGCAGGCGGCATATTTGTACATTACATACCATTTTTTCACCATTTATCAGAAGAAATAAAAATGCCTTCAATTGTAAAAGAATTTACAGTTGGATTAGTTTTAGGATTTGTAGTTCTAGCTTTTGTCAACCTGTTTAAAAAGCTTTTTAAGAAGAAAACAGCTTAATAAAATAAAAATAAATTATTAAAAACATCAGTTAGCGCTGGTGTTTTTTTTTGTTTAAAAGCAGATTATTTCGATTTCAAAAGTACTTCCTGTCCCGCTATTCGCTATATCCTTTCCCCGCTAAAGAAGTGGGAAAAAGGATGTCGCTTCTATCGGGGCTAAATAAGAATTTTTCATTTTCATAAGAAAATGCGATAATGGATAAACTTTTTTTTGATTAATAAGTTTTTGATTTATAACTATTTAATAGTTTAGTCAAACTTTTTAACATTTCGTCCAAGCAACCATTCAAACTAAGCAGCATCTTGATAGTAATTAACAATTAATTATTATTTTATATGAAAAGTTTTAGCTTAAAATCAATTTTGGTAGTATTATTTTTATCAATTGCATTAATTTCGTGCAGTAATGACGACGACAATCCAACACCAAGTCCAGTTACAAAAAGTGCATTAGTAACTGCCATTACAGGACCAGCAACAGGAAAAGTAAATGAAGAACTTTCTTTGGATGTTACTTTTGTAGCCGATAATGCTTGCGGGCAATTTGACAGAATTAGTGAAGTAATGATTAATAAAGTTAAAGGTTTACAAGTTGAAGTAAAATATCCGTCAGAAGTTTGTACGCAACAAGTTCCAGAACCTAAGAAAACAATTTATAAATTTAAATCGGCAGAAAAAGGAACTTTTGAAATTAAATTCAAAAAATCAGAAACAGAATTCTTAATTCATAAAGTAGTTATAGAGTAACAACCAATCTTAGTTGAATTTTTTTAGGTTGTCAAACCATTTCGCAAATGTTTAATTAAACTGCTGTGAAATGGTTTTTATAATTAAAAAACTGAACCAAAATACTTATCTTTGAAAGATTAAAATAATATGATTATGGGAGCTTTAGAGTTGAGAGAAAGTGTTTTAGAATATATTAATACAGCTGATGAGCGTCTTTTAAAAGTTGTAAAAGCAGTTATTGAAAGTTATCAGGAAGAAGAAATAGTCGCATTTTCAGTAGAAGGAAAACCAATTACAAGAAGTGAATATAAAAGCCAACTAGCAGAAACGAAATTAGAAATTGAAAAAGGAGATTATATTTCACAAGATGATTTAGAAAAGGAATCTGAGAATTGGTAATGGAAAAGTTTATAAAGGTAGTGTGGACTTATACTGCCAAGAATCAGTTGCAAACAATTTTTAATTATTATAAAGAAAAATCGATTCAGGGTGCCAACAATATTAAAAATGAAATTCTGAATTCTACTAAAAATATACATTTTATTGATCAGTATCAAAAAGATGAAATTGAATCACAATATCGAAGAATTATAGTTAGAGATTATAAGATATTATATTTTGTTGAAGATGAAGTAATTTATATTTCTAAAATATTTTCTACAAAACGAAATTTTACAAAACAATTATAGAAAGAGCTTGAGGAGCTCTTTTTGTATATCATATAGTTAAGTAAACTAAACTCTCTTTGCCATTCCTTTAAAAAGTGTTATTTTTGCACTCTAAATTTTATGTCATGCCGAAAAGAAAATATAAAATATCAGTAATTCAGTTAAACCTGAATGATGTTGCTGAAAATAATCTTAAAAAATGTATCAGCTGGGTAAGAGACGCTGCAAGTCAAGGAGCAGAAGTTATTTTACTTCCTGAATTATATAGCAGTCATTATTTCTGCCAAAGCGAAGATGTAGATAATTTTGCATTAGCTGAACCACTTTACAGTACTTCATTTATTGCTTTTAGCGAATTGGCAAAAGAATTAGGAGTGGTAATTATCGTTCCTTTCTTCGAAAAAAGAATGGCTGGAATTTACCACAATAGTGCTTATATTATTGATGCTGATGGAACTGAAGCAGGTCTTTACCGTAAAATGCATATCCCAGACGATCCGCATTTCTATGAGAAATTCTATTTTACGCCAGGTGATTTAGGTTTTCAAGCAATTGAAACTAAAAAAGGAACAGTTGGAACTTTAATCTGCTGGGATCAATGGTATCCAGAAGCTGCACGTATTACAGCTTTAAAAGGAGCGGAGGTTTTATTTTACCCAACTGCAATTGGATGGCATCCTAAGGAAAAAGAACAATACGGAGAAAACCAATATGGAGCTTGGATGAATGTAATGAAAGGTCATGCCGTTGCAAATGGTGTTTTTGTTGCTGCAGCTAACAGAATTGGTTTAGAACAATATATTGAAGGAACAGAAGGAATTCAATTTTGGGGAGCTTCTTTTATTGCTGGGCCTCAAGGTGAAATTTTAGCTCAAGCTTCTCATGACAAAGAAGAAATCTTAATTGCAGAAGTTGATTTGGATTTACAAGAAAATGTTCGTCAAAACTGGCCGTTCTTTAGAGATAGAAGAATTGATGCTTTTGGAGATATTACTAAAAGAGCAATTGATAAATAATTAAAATTTATCTTTTATAAATAGAAAAGGACAAAGCTTAAACTTTGTCTTTTTTTGTGTGCAAATAAAAAGGCGGTTTCAATAACTTGAAACCGCCTTTTCTATATTCAATTCTTTAGAATTATTTTACTTGGAAAGTAACTCTTCTCACGATTTGACGTGCTTCTTTAGAATTTTTGTTAACAGAAGTATCTTCTCCGTTAGCAATTACATTTAATCTTGAAGCATCGATTCCAGCGTTAACAGCTACTTTTTTAACAGCCTCAGCTCTTTTTCTAGATAATTCTGTGTTGTAGTTTGAACTTCCAATTTCGTCAGAATAACCAATGATATCTGCAGATTTTCCTGGATTGTTTTTCAAGTATTTCACTAAGAAATCAACACCAGATAAAGAAGCGTTTGTTGGTTTAGACGAATTGAAATCGAAATAAACGTTTACATAACCTCCGTTGATTAACTCTTCAACAGTATTGTTTGTAGCAGTTCCACTTCCTTTCTTTTCGTAAGTTTTATCTAAATAGCTTTCTAATTCATCCGGCACACCATTTTGATTTGTATCAATAGATTGTCCTTTTGTATTAACAGCTACTCCTGCAATTGAATTTGGTTCTAAATCGTATAAATCAGCAACTCCATCTTTGTCTGAATCGATAAGACCAGTTTCGATTAAGTCCACTCTTTTTTCCAATTCACCAATTCTATCCTCTTCGCCAACCCAGTCAGCATGTTTTTCATTTTTACCTAGGTAGAAAGTTAAACCAACAGAAGCATTTAATAAAACACCGTCAAAAGATCCAGTTGTTGTATTACCCATTCCGTCGAAGTTCCAGTTTTGTCTTCCATTAACAATTCCTGTAAGATCTCCAGTCAATGCAACTCTGTTGCTTAATTTGATTTGTCCAGTTAAACCAGCGATTCCGTGAGCCATGTAATCTTGACCTCCAAATCCTGTTTCTGTACTAATTTGAGAAACTCCAAAACCACCATGAGCCAAAAGACCAATTGTATTTGTCCAAGTTTCAAAATTTAATGCACGTCCAACATTCACAACTCCTTGTAAACTTGCTCTTACGTAGCGGCTTTCAAAATCTGGAGTATCTTTTTTCTCTTTAAATTGATCGTATCCAACATCTAATTTCAAACCAAACTTAGGATTAAACATATATCTAACACCTAAATCTCCGTGGAAAAAATTTGCAGATTCTGTAGTGTAACCTGGAGTCATTGTTCTCGTAGGTTTGTTAACACCACCGTTAAGTTCGATAGACCATTTGTTGTATTCTTGATCTACGCTCGGTGTTGTAGAAGTCGGAGCCATATTTTGTGCGCCTGCCGCAAAGGATAGTAATAATAAGGATACTGATACTAATTTCTTTTTCATGATATCAAAAATTAAATTGTTTTTATTTTAAACTCATGACAAAATTAGAGGACGTGTTTCAGAATCTGTTCTATATGCTCTTACATAATTCCCATATTTTGGCTTTTAATTGTGTAAATACGTTAATATTAGCCTAATAGAAACCAAAAAAAAAGAACAAAATTCACATTTTGTTCTTTTAAGTATTTGTTAAAATACTATTATTTTAGATCTGGCTGGTAAATTTTAACTGTTCCATCGCCTTCGCTGCTAACTACAAGTAAGCTTCTTTTTGTAGGACTTTTCGATGCTGGAATAAATAATAATCCTTCAGGGGCATCTCCTGTTTTTACCGTTTGCAAATATTGCGGGGCGTTAGGATTAGTTACATCATAAGTCATAAATGCATCAGATCTCTCAAGTCCAACAAACAAAATATTTTGATTTCCCATTTTTGCGACATAAACAGCTTCTGGTTCAGAACCTTTATCGTCGCTTCGTTTGTCATCGTAGGTTCCCAGCTCATTAGCTTTTTTATCCAAATCATTTTTACTGTCATAAACGATTTTTCCAGTGTTTCCGTTCCAAATAGAGAATGATCTTGCGCCAAAGCTTATCATTTCATCTAAATCCCCGTCACCATCTGTATCGCCCATATCAGCAATAAGATTTAATCTTCCTAAATTAGTATCTAGTTTTAAAGTAGCGGCATCAGGGAAAACCGAAGCATCAAGTTTTAAACTTTTCATACGTTTAATATCTGTATTGGCAGTATATTCTCTTGCGTCACCTTCATTTGCAGTAACAAAATAGGGAACATTATTAGCAGAAAAATGACTAATAGCATCTGGCATAAACATTCCTTTTACTTTCCATGGATTAAAAGCAATTTTATCGTCGCTGTCGCTTACATCAATTGCATTTTCGGCAGTATTGAAATCTTTAAAACCTAAAGGATAAATAGCAGTTATAGTTTTTGAAGTTAAATCAACTTTTGCAACACCATTGTTTTCTTGTAAGGTAACCCAGGCAGTTTTAGAATCATCAGAAATTGTGATATATTCTGGTTCAATATCTTGAGCGAAGCTCTTAGCCGATTTTGAAATTCTAAATCCGTCTTTTGTTAATGTTGCAGCTTGACCGCTGAAAGAAGCGAAATCTAAAGTTGTTACATTATAAGTGCTAGTTTCGATGATAGAAATCGTTCCGTTAGGATCTTGAGAATAATCTGTATTTGGTTCCCCTTCATTAGCAGTCATAATATATTTTCCGTCTGGAGAAAAAGTAATCATGTCTGGCAAAGCTCCAACTGTAACTTGTTTGATTAAACTGTAATCTGAAGTATTAAAAACAACAACTTTACCATTTCCTTGTTTATTTGCTGTAGATTCTAAAGCAACAGCTAATTTTCCGTCAAAAACAGAAACACTGTTTGCAGCTCCTTCATAAGATGTTAAATCAATTTTTCCAATTTTTGTCGGTTTTGTTGGATCTGTAATATCAATAATGTCAATTTGGTTTACACCACTGTTGTTTACCGTAAACAATCTTTTTGTCTTTTCGCAGTAAGCAGAAATTTCAGCAGCAGCTTCACCGCCAATAGTAATAGAGCCAATTTCTTTAAAAGCTGCAGGGTTCTCGTTTACCACAACCTCAGGTTCGTTGTTTGTGTTCTCGTCATTATTACAGCCGGCCATTATTAAAAGCGCTGTAAGTAAAGAAATAGATAATTTTTTCATGTGTTAGTTTTTAGTTCCGGCAAAAGTAATTACAGCATTTCTGTTCAAGATTAAGGATGTATTATTTAATCTTTAACTTAATTTTTGCAAGATATTTTTTGTGAAATATCAATCAATTTTAATCTACTGTTTTATAATCCTATCGAATGTTTATCTTTGTACACTTTCAAAAATTAGAACCTTTTTATGTCAACAAATAATAGAAGATTTCCAGCAGAGTGGGAAAAGCAGCAAGGAATTGTATTATGTTTTCCGCATAATGGCAATGACTGGCCGGGAAAATATGAAGCTGTTCAATGGGCTTTTGTAGAATTCATTAAAAAAGTAGCCGCTTTTGAAACCGTTTTTTTGGTCGTAGCCGATGAAAAGCTAAAAGAAAAAGTTGCCGAAATGCTTGAAAGAGCTCGTGTTAATCTTCAAAATGTTTCTTTTATAATTCATAAAACCAACAGAAGCTGGATGCGTGATTCAGGACCAATTATCGTAAAAAATGGTCCTAAAAGAGAAGCTTTAAATTTCAATTTCAACGGTTGGGCAAAATATAAAAACTATCAGCTGGATAAATTTGTTCCAGGTAAAGTTGCTGATTTTATTGATGTTCCATTAACTCAGGTTACTTACAAAGGAAAACCAGTAATTGTAGAAGGAGGAGCTATTGATGTAAACGGAAGAGGAACTCTATTGACTTCTGAAGAATGCTTAATGCATCCAACAATCCAAGTTAGAAATCCTGGCTTTACTAAAGAAGATTACGAAGCAGTTTTTAAAGAATATCTCGGAGTTACCAATGTAATATGGCTTGGAGACGGAATAGAAGGTGACGATACACATGGACATATAGATGATTTATGCCGATTTGTAAACGAGGACACAATCGTCACTATAGTAGAAACAGATAAAAATGATTCTAACTATAAACCTTTGCAAGATAACTTAAAACGTCTGCAAAATGCAAAATTAGAAAACGGAAAATCACCAGTTATTGTAGCATTACCAATGCCAAAACGTGTTGATTTTGAAGATTTAAGACTGCCTGCGAGTTACGCTAATTTCTTGATCCTGAATAATTGCGTTTTAGTTCCAACGTTTAACGACAGCAACGATCGTGTAGCTTTGAATATACTTTCGGAATGTTTTCCAGACAGAGAAGTAATCGGAATCAGCTGTATCGATTTTATCTGGGGATTTGGAACTTTACATTGCTTAAGTCAGCAGATTCCTTTATAGGAACAATTTTCTCAAAGGCACTGAGACGCAAAGTTGATTAGTTTTTGTCAGGCTGAGCGAAGTCGAAGCCCGCGCAAAGTTTGTACTCAAAGTGAAATAACATAATAATCTAACCCGACAGGTTTTTAAAACGTGTCGGGTTTCTTTATGTTTAATATTAAATGAAACATCAATAAATTATCGCGATATTCAAATAAAAAAAGCTTGTTAGAGCAAACTAACAAGCTTTTCTATATTATAGATGCGATCAACCATCAACCATTAACAATCAATGAGTTTTCTCTTCATGGTCTGATAAATGGAGGTAAAAGCTGACTGCAAACTTCTCCGAAGCCAATTCTCACTTCTGCATTTTCGCAGAAACCTCTAATGATTACAGTATCATTGTCTTCAATAAATTTACGCTCACTTCCGTCATTTAATTTCAACGGATTTTTGCCGCCCCATGTTAATTCCAACATAGAACCAAAACTATCAGGAGTTGGTCCAGAAATCGTTCCAGAGCCCATCATGTCACCAGAATTTACTCGGCATCCGTTAGACGTGTGGTGCGCCAGCTGCTGACTCATTGACCAGTATAAATATTTGAAATTTGATCTTGAAATAACAGTTTCTTCTTGATCTTCAGGTTTTAGAGATACTTCTAAATGGATATCAAAAGCCTTTTTACCTTTAGTCTGTAAATAAGGAAGCGGTGATGGATCTTGTTTAGGTCCCTTTGTTCTAAAAGGTTCTAAAGCGTCCATAGTAACAATCCATGGAGAAATAGAAGTTGCAAAGTTTTTAGCCAAGAATGGCCCAAGCGGTACATACTCCCATTTCTGAATGTCACGTGCGCTCCAGTCGTTTAGTAAAACCATTCCGAAAATATAATCCTCAGCTTCGTAAGTGGGGATATTTTCTCCCATTACATTTACATCTGTAGTAATAAAAGCAGTTTCAAGCTCAAAATCTACTAAACGAGACGGACCAAAAACTGGATATTTTTCTCCAGCCGGCAGTGTTTGTCCCATTGGTCTGTGTACAGGAATTCCTGATGGGACAATCGTAGAACTTCTTCCGTGATATCCAACTGGAATATGAAGCCAGTTTGGCAATAAAGCATTTTCTGGATCGCGGAACATTTTTCCTACGTTTGTAGCATGTTCTTTACTAGAGTAGAAATCAGTATAATCACCAATTAAAACTGGTAATTGCATCTCTACATCTTCGATTTTAAATATAACAATATCTCGGTGTTTTGTTGAATCTCTTAGCTGTGGATTGTTTTCGTCGAAAATATCTGCGATGCGATTTCGCACTAGACGCCATGTTTTTTTTCCGTCAGAAATAAAATCATTCAGCGTATCCTGCATAAACATATCATCGGTTAAATCTATTCCTTCAAAATAGTTTAATTGTTGTAAAGCCCCTAAATCTATAGCGTAGTCGCCGATTCTTGTTCCTACTGTAACGACATTTTCTTTGGTAAGAAACACGCCAAAAGGAATATTCTGAATTGGGAAGTCGCTATTTTCTGGCACTTCTAACCATGATTTTCTACTGGTGTCGTTGGCGGTTATAGGCATGTTTAATGTTAATTATTTGTTGAAAAATTACATGTCAAATATATCATAATCTAGCAGTTTGACAAACGTTTTTTTGTATTTTTGCGTGAAATTAACGAAAAACAAAGAAATGCAACGCGACGAACAAATTTTTGATCTTATCCAAGAGGAGAAAGAAAGACAAATTCACGGACTAGAACTTATCGCTTCAGAAAATTTTGTAAGTGATGAAGTAATGCAGGCAGCTGGGTCTGTTTTAACTAATAAATATGCAGAGGGTTATCCTGGTAAAAGATACTACGGCGGTTGTGAAGTAGTTGACGTTATTGAGCAGATTGCTATTGACAGAGCCAAAGAATTATTTGGAGCTGAATATGCAAACGTACAGCCTCATTCTGGTTCTCAGGCAAATACTGCTGTTTACCATGCGTGTCTAAATCCTGGTGATACTATTCTAGGTTTCGATTTATCTCACGGAGGTCACTTAACTCACGGTTCTCCTGTAAACTTCTCAGGTCGTTTATACCGTCCTGTTTTTTACGGAGTAGATGCTGAGACTGGTCGTTTAGATTATGATAAAATTCAAGAAATTGCAACAAAAGAACAGCCAAAATTAATTATCGCTGGAGCTTCGGCTTATTCTCGTGATATGGATTTTGCTCGTTTCAGACAAATTGCTGACAGCGTAGGAGCAATCTTATTTGCTGATATTTCTCACCCAGCAGGTCTTATTGCAAAAGGATTATTAAGCGATCCAATTCCACATTGTCATATTGTTTCTACAACAACTCACAAAACATTACGTGGGCCACGCGGAGGTTTGATCTTAATGGGGAAAGATTTTGAAAACCCACAAGGGTTAAAAACTCCAAAAGGAGAAATCAGAATGATGTCTTCATTGTTAGATTTAGCTGTTTTCCCAGGAAACCAAGGTGGACCTTTAATGCATATTATTGCTGCTAAAGCGGTTGCTTTTGGTGAAGCGCTTAAAGATGAGTTCTTTACTTACGCAATGCAATTACAAAAAAATGCAAATGCAATGGCTGATGCTTTCGTAAAAAGAGGTTATAATATTATCTCTGGCGGAACAGATAACCATATGATGCTTATTGACTTAAGAAATAAAAATATTTCTGGTAAAGAAGCTGAAAACGCATTAGTAAAAGCAGAAATTACAGTAAATAAAAACATGGTTCCTTTTGACGATAAATCTCCATTTATCACTTCTGGAATTCGTGTTGGAACAGCTGCAATCACAACTCGTGGTTTAGTTGAAAAAGATATGGAAACTATTGTAGCGCTTATCGATAAAGTTCTTACTGATCATACAAACGAGGATCTTATCGAAGAAGTTGCTGAAGAAGTAAACGAATTAATGAGCGAAAGACCAATTTTTGCATATTAATTAGTTTAAAGTTTAAGGTTTCAAGTTTAAAGTTTTGTAATGCGTAAATAAACGTATTATGAAACTTTAAACTTTTTTTCGTTTAGATAAGAAACTTGAAACCTGAAACAAAATAAACCTGAAACAAATTAAAAAAAATGGGCGTACTAAGATTACAACTGCCAACTGACCCAAGATGGGTAAATATTGTTGAGAAAAACATAGAAGAAATCTTGACAGATCACGCGTGGTGCGAGCAGAAAGCAGCAACAAACGCGATTACAATTATTACAAACAATTCTGAACATCAAGATCTTGTTCAGGATTTATTGGCTTTAGCCAAAGAAGAAATCGATCATTTTGAACAGGTTCATAATATCATTATCAAAAGAGGATTAAAACTTGGTCGTGAGCGTAAAGATGATTACGTAAACGAATTATATCAATACATGAAAAGAAGCGGTGACGGAAGCCGTGTTTCTGGATTGGTAGAAAGATTATTATTCTCAGCAATGATCGAAGCTAGAAGCTGTGAACGTTTCAAAGTTCTTTCTGAGAATATTAAAGATGAAGAACTTGCGGTTTTCTATAGAGAATTAATGGAAAGCGAAGCCGGACATTATACAACTTTCATCACATACGCCCGTAAATACGGAAAAGGAATCGATGTTGAAAAACGCTGGAGAGAATGGCTGGAATTTGAAGAATCTATCATTACCAATTACGGAAAGGGAGAGACGATACACGGGTAGAGTTTTTTTGTTTCAGGTTTATTTTTGTTTCAAGTTTCAGGTTGATAAGCTTTGTGAATCTTTGTGAAATCTTAGAGGATCTCTGAAATAAAAAAAAACCGTGAAAATCAGCTTTTTCGCGATAGCGAATCAGTTTTATCCGCGTAGTAATTTATGCGTTTAGATTTAATCTAAAACCTACAATCTAAATTCTAAAATTCCTTACATTTGAGAGTAACCAAAATCTTGAAATATGAGAATAGAAATGGATTTAAAGCTAGGCTTTAAAGATGTAATGTTTAGACCTAAAAGATCAACGCTCAAAAGCCGTTCTGAAGTTTCTTTAGAGCAAAATTTCAAGTTTTTGCACAGCACAGCATCTTGGACAGGAATTCCGATCATGGGTGCCAATATGGATACCGTTGGAACTTTTGAAATAGCGAAAGTCTTAGCAGGAGAAAAGCTATTTACTGCAATTCATAAACACTATTCTCTGCAAGAATGGAATGAATTTTTGAAAAACGTAAATCCAGATTTCTACGATTATATTGCTGTAAGCACAGGAACAGGAAAAGAAGATTTTGAAAAGATTGGAAAAGTAATAACAGCTAATCCGTTACTGAAATTTATTTGCATCGATGTTGCAAACGGTTACTCGGAACATTTTGTTCAGTTTTTAAAGAAAACCCGTAAACAATATCTAGATAAAATCATTATTGCAGGAAATGTAGTGACGGGAGAAATGACCGAGGAACTACTTTTGGCAGGAGCTGATATTGTAAAAGTTGGAATTGGACCTGGTTCTGTTTGTACAACTCGTGTCAAAACTGGTGTTGGATACCCACAGTTATCGGCAATTATTGAATGTGCAGATGCGGCCCACGGTTTAGGCGGACATATTATCAGCGATGGCGGATGCACGACTCCCGGCGATGTTGCCAAAGCTTTTGGTGCTGGTGCTGACTTTGTAATGTTAGGAGGAATGCTTGCAGGACATAGTGAAAGCGGCGGAGAACTGATCGAAGTAAAAGGTGAAAAGTTCAAACAATTTTACGGAATGAGCTCTAAAACTGCAATGGATAAACATGCTGGTGGTGTAGCAGAATATAGAGCGAGTGAAGGAAAAACAGTTCAGGTTCCGTTTAAAGGAGACGTTATTCATACTGTTTTAGATATATTGGGAGGAATAAGAAGTACCTGTACTTACGTAGGAGCTTCAAGATTAAAAGAATTGACCAAACGAACGACTTTCATCCGCGTAAGCGAGCAAGAAAATCAAGTTTTTACAAAATAATATGATTACAATTACCGAAGCATTTGTTGAAGATATAGCGAAAATTCAAGAGATTGCAAATATAACTTGGCCAATTACTTATGGCGAAATTCTAACAAAAGAGCAGTTGGATTATATGCTTGATTTGATTTATTCTGATGAAGCATTATCAAAACAAATCCAGAATAAAGAGCAATTGTTTTATTTAATTTCAGATTCAGAATCCGTAATTGGTTTTATTGGAATTGAGCATAATTATAAAAGCGAAGCGATTACCAAAATTCATAAAATCTATCTTCTACCAGAAACGCAAGGAAAAGGTTATGGTAAAATTGTTTTTGAAGAAATTGGAAAAATGGCTTTAGAAAATAATTCTAATGAACTTTTATTAAATGTAAACCGATTTAATACGGCGTTGAATTTCTATAAAAAACTAGGTTTCGAAATCAAAGAAACGGTTGATATAGAAATTGGAAATGGATATTTAATGGAGGATTATGTGATGGGGAAATTAATATAGAGTTGATTTTCAACTTTTTTGTCTTTCCGATCCCGAGGCTTCGGGAGAGAAATAACACAAGTATTTCCGCAAAGTAAATAGCCAATCTTTGTCGAGTTTCGAGTGTGATTCCTCTACCGAAGCCTCGGGATAGGAATGACAAACTGTATATATTTGGCTCATTCAACTCACAATCACATCATGTTTAAACAATAACCCTTTAACTTCTTTCAAAGAAAAAACAGCTTTTTTCAGTTTCGTTTTTGATGGATCAATCGTATAATTATAGCTTGTTTTAAAATCTGCTTTGTTGGCGATTGCTTTGTTGAATTCAGCGCGGTACAAATCGCAATTGTCAAAAATTACGCTAGTTAGATCTGCAGCCATAAAATCGACAGCAATTAAACTGCAATTGGTAAATGGAGTTCCTTTTAGTTTTAAAGTGTAGAATTTCGAGAAATCCAAAATGCAGTCATTAAAGCGAACTTCAAAAATTAATTTATCGCACATCGCAAAATTGACATCTTTAATTTCGCAGTGATTGAAAGTTACGGTTCTAAAGGCAACGTAATTAATTTTGGCTTCAGTAAAAATGCAGTCGTTAAAAACGCAGTCAATAAAAGTTACTGCTAGAAAAGTGCAAGCAGAGAAGTTACAATTATTAAAAACACAGCATTCAAAATCCTTAAAATTAAGATCGTCTTTGGCGTAAATAATCGTATTGTATTCTTTATCAAGAAAATATTCGCTTTCTTTTTTCAACTCTTTTCTATAATTATTTGAGAGTGAAAAGATAATAATTTAGAATAAAATATTCTGAATAAATCATAAATCATTTTGATTTCAATTCCATTTTTAATCCATAATTTGATGTAGCTTTACGCTTAATTTTTTAAGTAAAAACAGATCAATTTTATTATATGGAACCAACAAGAAAGGAACATGATTTTTTAGGAGAATTAGAAATTCCGAATCATCTATACTACGGAATCCAGACTTTTAGAGCTGTAGAGAATTTCAATATTACCGGAATTCCAATTTCAAAAGAACCTTTATTCATCAAAGCTTTAGGATATGTAAAAAAAGCGGCAGCTTTAGCCAATAAAGACTGTGGCGCAATTGATCCTAAAATTGCCGAAGCAATCTGTTATGGAAGCGATCAGGTAATTGCTGGTAAATTTGATCAGGAATTTGTGAGCGATTTAATCCAAGGAGGCGCGGGAACTTCTGTAAACATGAATGCAAACGAAGTTATTGCGAATATTGGACTAGAATATTTAGGTCATAAAAAAGGAGAATACAATTTTCTTCATCCAAACAATCATGTCAACTGTTCACAGTCTACAAACGACGCTTACCCTTCTGCTTTTAGAATTGCTTTGTATTTGAAAATGGAGAGCTTTATTAAAACTTTTGCAGGTCTTGAAGTTGCTTTTGCTAAAAAAGGAGAGGAGTTTAAAGAAGTCTTAAAAATGGGAAGAACGCAACTGCAAGATGCAGTTCCAATGACTTTAGGACAAGAATTTAAAGCTTATGCGACAACAATTGGCGAGGATATTCAACGTTTAAAAAATGCTCAGGAATTATTGCTAGAAATCAATATGGGCGCAACAGCTATTGGAACAAAAGTAAATGCTCCCGAAGGTTATCCTGAAATCTGCGTAAAATATTTAGCAGATGAAGTTGGAATTCCATTAACGCTTTCACCGGATTTAATTGAGGCAACGGTAGATACTGGAGCTTATGTACAAATTATGGGAACATTAAAACGTTCTGCGGTTAAGATTTCTAAAATCTGTAATGATTTACGTTTATTAAGTTCTGGACCGAGAACGGGTTTAAATGAGATTAATCTTCCCGCACGTCAGCCGGGTTCGTCTATTATGCCAGGAAAAGTAAATCCGGTAATTCCAGAAGTCGTAAATCAGACTTGTTTTTATGTAATTGGTCAGGATTTAACAGTTACAATGGCAGCAGAGGCAGGACAATTGCAATTGAATGTAATGGAACCAGTTATTGCTTTTGCGATGTTTACTTCTTTAGATTATCTTTCAAATGCGATTCAGACCTTAATTGATAAATGTATCAACGGAATCACTGCAAATGTTGACCATTGCTATAATATGGTTATGAATAGTATCGGAATCGTAACGCAATTGAACCCGATTATTGGATATGAAGAAAGTGCCAGTATTGCTGGAGAAGCTTTAAAAACAAATAAAAGTGTGCATCAAATTGCTGTTTTAGAGCGAAAATTAATTACACAGGAAAAATGGGATGAAATTTATTCGTTAGAAAATTTAATTCATCCAAAGTTCATTACGAAATAAAGTTTAAAATAAGAGAAGCCGTCATTGTAGACGGCTTCTTTTTTATCTGTTAATATGACTATTTTTAATGTATTAAATTATAAAATAAACCAGCCATAAACATGAATAATATTATACATAGAACGTTAACTCCCAAAACTTTTAAGTATTTGTTTACAGTTTTATCCTCTCCTCTAAAAAAAGTATAGTTGATAACAGTTGCGGCGCCGCCTATCATACCGCCTATAATTCCTCCGCCAAATATAATAAGGATTGGTAATCCTCCAATTATATATTCGTACCATTTCAATTTCTCTGCCATACGATGTTTCTGATTGTTTATGCTTAAAGATTGTGCAGAAATATCAGGAATATTGGCTTTAGGAAAAGCTTTAACTATTTCGTCATTAGCTCTTTTTATTAAAAATGGTTTTCCTTTTTCTTTGCTTTGTTCAACAAGGATTCCATTTTGCTTTAAAGTAGCTTTCCCTGAAAAGATATTATTTTCAAACTCAAATTTGTCATTTGGAAAATCTGGCAGGGTAAATTCAAATTTATTTTTCATTTTATATTTTTTTTATTTTGAAATGTTCTCAAAACGAGACTACTAGTTTTGTTCTATATTTTGCAAAAGTAACGTAGATAGCTTGATATTTTTTATTACCAAAAGTCAAAAAAACAATAAAATAAGATTTTTTTTTTCATCACTAATAAATCTTAAACCAAACAATTGAAATAGCCTAAAATATTGAAAATAAATATTATATTTACAGTAGGTTGCTGATTTTTAATAAAATAAACTTTTCTTAAATGGTGAATTTTTTAAAAAATAATAACTTTCTGTACAAGTATAAGATCTTAGGATTATTGTTTTTCATTTCATGTCATTTATTTTCTCAAGAAGAAATAACGAATCGAGAAATTTGCCCGCCTAAAACCATTTTTGATATTTTTAAAAAACAAGACGATGCATTAGTCGTTAAACCTGCCAAAAATAATTTCTTTTTAGTAATTCCAGCTATTGGCTCACAGCCGGCAACTGGATTTTTCTTTGGTGCTGTTGCGCAGTATACTTTTAAAGGAAAAGAAGAAAAAGATAAATACTCCATTGCAAATGTTGGAGTTACGTACACATTAAAAGATCAGTGGCTGGTTAATATCAAAAACAATATTCTGCTAAAAAATAATAAAATCTTTTTGAGCGGCGATTATCGTCTTTATTTGTTTTCTCAGCCTAATTATGGACTTGGAACAGATATTATTCCGCCAAGACGCGATAGAAGTCCTAGTTTTAGTATCGATTCCATAGCTCAGGATATGGATTATAATTATTTGAAATTTCACCAGACCGTTTCATTTGAAGTAAAAGAAAACTACTACATAGGCGGAGGAATTAATATTGACTGGTATTCAAGTATTAACGATAAAAAATTGGATGTTGAAAATGGCAGCTTAACCTATCATTATAATTATAGCCAAAAATACGGATTTGATAATTTAGAGTATTTTTTAAATGGAGTAAGTTTGAATTTGGTTCACGATTCTCGTGATAATCAGGTAAATGCCTCGCGTGGTTGGTTTGCGAATGTTAATTACAGATTTAATCCCGTTTTGTTTAATAATCAGGATTACAGCAGTGTTTTATTTGCAGAGTATAAGCATTTTATACCTGTTTCACATAAAAATCCAAATTACATTTTAGCTATTTGGACTTATGGACAATTTGTAACCAGAGGAAAAGTTCCATACTTAAATTTACCTGCAATAGGCTGGGATCAGCGAAGCAGGAGCGGGGAGGGTTATACGCAAGGGCTTTTTAGAGGAAATGGATTGGTGTATTTATCAACAGAATTTCGGTTTCCTATAACCTGTAATCAATTATTAAGCGGTACTGTTTTTACCAATTTTGTTACCGCCAGTAATTCAGATTCAAATCTCTCACTTTTTAAATCGATTCAGCCCGCTGCAGGTGTTGGGTTGCGTCTTTTAATTGATAAAGCCACCAAGACCAATCTAATTTTAGATTATGCCTGGGGCAATAATTCGAAAGGTTTTTATTTAAATGCTGGAGAAACTTTTTGATTATAAGTTTTTAAAATTCAAGTTATTATGTTTTTGTAATTAAGTTTTTTCTTTCTAAAAAACATCATTTTTTGAAAGAAAAAAGCTAAATTTGATTATCCATTTAACAATCAAAATCAAAAATTATGAAACAGTACACTTTATTATTAGTTGTATTTCTATCGGCAATAGGAATGCAGGCTCAAGATGCGAGGTCTTTTTCGCTTAATTTATATGGCGGTTATAATTTTTCAGATCAGCTCGATTACGACGGTTATTCTGCAACAATTGAAGACGGTTTTCAATACGGGGCAGGACTTGAATACTTTTTTACAACAAACAATTCAATTGAATTAAAGTATTTAAGATCAGACGTTAAAATTCCATTATATGGCCCTGCTGGAGCGCAGTTAAACGCAGATGGCGACAAGGGAGCTTTCAATTTCATTCTCGCAGATTATACCTATTATTTTGATACAGGCTCAAATCTGCTTCCTTTTCTCGGTGCAGGTGCAGGTGTTGGAATTGTAGAATCGCCTCAGGGGGGAAGCGGTACTTATTTTGCATGGGATGTAAAAGGCGGTGTAAAAATTAAAACTGCTTCAGTGGTATCTGTAAATATTAATGCCTATCTTCAATCAATGTCAGCAGCAGTGGGTGAAAGCTATTATTGGTCTTACTGGGTCGGGCCAGTTGCAGTTGAAGATTATATTTCGACTTTTCAATTTGGTTTGGGCGCAACTTTGAGTTTTAATTTTAAAAATTAAAAATTACAGGTTTAAATCTAAAATAAGTAATAATAAGCAGACTATATGGTCTGCTTTTTTTATGTTTTGACTGAATTGTTCATAATTAAATCATAATTTCTATCCGTAATAAGTACTATTTTTGAACTCAATTCTTATTTTTGTTGTATATACAACCTTCCTAATATGAAATTACTGATAGTCGAAGACGAACCAAATCTATTATCTATACTGCGTAAAGGATTTGCCGAAAATAATAATGAAGTTAGTGTGGCGCTAGACGGTAAAACCGCTCTGGAGATGATTCATAATTATACTTTTGACGTTGTAATTTTAGATGTAATGCTTCCAGATATTAATGGAATTGAAATCTGCCGAAGACTTCGCGCCAGCAAGAATTTTGTGCCAATCTTGCTTTTAACAGCTTTAGGAACTTCAGAAAACATTGTTACCGGACTTAACGCTGGTGCCGATGATTATTTGGTGAAACCTTTTAAATTTGGAGAACTGGATGCCCGAGTAAATGCACTTTACAGAAGATCACATCAGGAAACGGAAAAAATTGATACCATTGTTATTGGAGATCTTGAAATAAACGGACGTGCAAAATCTGTAAAAAGAGGCAGTGAAAACATTGTTTTAACCGCAAAAGAGTTTAAACTTTTGTATTATCTGGCAAAAAACACAGGCCGAATTGTTTCTCGCGATCAGATCTTAGATAATGTCTGGGACATTAATTTTGATATGAATACTAATGTTGTCGATGTATATATTACTTATTTAAGAAGAAAGATTGATAAGCCTTTTGATTCCAAACTCATTCATACCATGAAGGGATTGGGCTATGTTATAAAACCATAAAATGGATATTAGAAAAAAAATTACTTTTAACTACGTTGCCCTTTCAACCTTTAGTACATCGTTATTGTGTATTATTGTTTTTTTCTTGTTCAGAGAAAACAATCGTTACCACTTTTTAAAACGGTTAGATGACAGGTCAAAAATTGTAGCGTCAATTCATTTTCAAAAAGATCCAGAAAAAATTAAGTATTACAAAAATCTTCAAAAAAATGGTCTCGAAGAATTAATTGAAGAGGAAGAGTATGTACTAAAAATAAATAGTCATAATAGTTTTGATTATAATACTAATTTAAACCTTCCAAATACTTTTTATACCAATATTTTAAGTACAGGAAAAGATTCTTACGAGAGAGATAATAAATATTATTTAGGTCAGATTTTTGAAGAAAACGGACAAAAGTATATTGTAATTGTTGGAGCACGAGACCGTAAAGGAAAAGATACAACAGTTTACATTGTAAAAATCATGCTTTTTGGCGGTATTGGTTTTGTAATTTTGGCTTTTCTTTTAGGACGTTTTTTGGCAAAAAGAGTAATTAATCCTGTGGCAAGAATTACAAAAGAAGTAAAACGAATCAGCGCTTCTAATCTTCATAATCGTCTGCCCGAAGTTAAAAATTCAGATGAAATATCCGATTTGACCAACACTTTTAATAATATGCTGGACAGACTGGAAACTTCTTTTGAAATCCAGGCCAATTTTATTAATAATGCCTCTCACGAATTAAAAACGCCTATAACTACAATTATTGCCGAGGCAGAGATAATGCTGCTCAAAGAGCGTGAAGTATACGAATATGTAGAGTCCTTAGAAAATATTTACAGTCAGGCATCAAGACTAGGAAATTTAACCGAAAGCTTACTGAAACTTACACAGACTGGATATGATGGGCAAAAGCAAGTATCTGATATTGCTCGAATAGACGAGCTGCTGCTGGATGTAAAATCTGATTTGGATAAAATATTCCCAGGCAACCGAGTAAGTATCATACTTAATTTTGCACCAAAAGATTCTAATTTTCTATTACTGCCTTGTAATAAACCATTATTAGAATTGGCAATTAATAATATTATTACCAATGGTGTAAAATATTCTGATAATAATGAAGTGTTCGTAAATCTTTCGGCAAACGAGGAGATGATAAAAATTACGATTAATGATATTGGTATCGGAATTCCGCCAGAAGATATTCCGCACTTATACGAACCTTTCTTTAGAGGTAAAATTGCAGCGAAATACATTGGTTATGGTTTAGGATTACCTTTGGCATCTAAAATCATCAGGATGCACGAAGGAGAACTGCAGGTACAGTCTGAACAAGATAAGGGTACAATTGTTACAATAATCTTTAAAAAGTTAAAGATTAAAAATTCTAATGTTTAATCTTAGAAAATTCTAATTTTAAATTAAGAAGGGTCTAATTAGCGGATAGTTATTTTGTAGGTATAAACTAAACGATTATACTTATGAAAAACTTTCTTATACCTACGACTTTAAAAGATGATACAATTTCGGCTGTAAAATCGGCGGTGAATCAGTCCAAAAATACTGAATCAGAAATTATTTTAGTATTAGTTTCAGAAGCGCCAGACACATTTTCCTCTTCCAGCTTTTTGCGAGAAATGAGATCCGGACTAACAAAAAGTCAGGAAGAAGTACTGGAAACCTGCAGATATATCATCGATCATACTCCAAACACAAAACTGAAAGTTCATAACCAATACGGACTTTCGGCTCCAATTTTCAAACGTCTTATAGAAGCTTTTTCTGTAAAATTGGTTATCCTGACACATTCTTATAAACAAGAAACCAAAAGAATTCATCAATATTTGATTCAATTGGCTGGAAATCAAAAATGTCCAATTCTGCATTTAAGTACAGAAATTAATAAAGAAGTTTTCAGCAAGGCTCTTTATGTTGAAAATTCAAGCAAAAGTATTCATGTTAAAGATGTACAGCAGTATTTAAGTGAAAATTTCTCGTTCGAAATAGTAAGTCAGACTGCCAATTTTGAAGATAATTACGAGAATATTGCTCCATTTTTATCAGAAGCCATTTCAAAACATAATATCGATATGCTGGTAGAAACTCGAAAAGGAGAAAAAATCAAATTTAAAAAAGTCAAAAAAGAAAATGTCAATGAAAAGCTGGGACTTCCGGTGCTTTCATTGTACGAAGAGATTGTTTAAGTCTTTAGTTGTTAGTCCTTTAGTCCTTAGTCCTTAGTTCTTAGTGATTAGTTGTTAGTTCTTAGTTACTAATTTTAACGGAATCCTTATAATTACTCGATTTTGCAATGTAATTATAAATAAATATTAGTCTAAACTATCTAACTAACAACTAACAACTAATCACTAAGTACTAATTCACTGAGTACTAAAAAACTATAAATATTTAATTTAAAACCGAAAATATGTTATTAAAGAAAAGAATACCAATGAAGTACGTTCTCGGGAAAATTAAAGTCGAAATTGTTCTGGTATTAGCGTATACCGTAGTATTTGAAATATTTCACCATTACTTTGTTACACTTCCTGTAGATATTCCAATTGCGATTCCAACTATGATTGGAACGATTATTTCACTTTTGCTTGCGTTTAAGTCCAATCAGGCATACGATAGATGGTGGGAAGCAAGAATTGTTTGGGGAGCCGTTGTCAACGATTCCAGAACATTAATTCGTCAGGTTTTGACGTTTTACAAAGATCCAGATTTTTCTGTTGAAGCCAGTGAATTCAAAGAAAATTTTGCCAAAAGACAGATTGCATGGTGTTATAGTTTAGGGCAGTCACTGCGAAATAAAGACGCCGTAGAACCATTGGAAGGATTAATGAGTGATGAAGAAATACGATACATTAAAAATCATCAAAATGTTCCTAATGCAATTTTAATGCTTCATGCAAGAGATCTTAGAAATGCTAAAAATGACAAGAAAATCAATACTTACCAACAGGTAGAAATCGATAATACTCTGTCTAGACTATGTGATGAAATGGGAAAATGTGAAAGAATTAAAAACACCATATTTCCAACAACATACAGTATGTACATTCGATTGACATTGTGTTTGTTTATTTTATTACTGCCTTTCGGGCTAACAAGTGTTTTGAGCTGGTTTGCGATTCCGTTGATCACAGCAATTGGAGGAGCTTTCTTTTTGATCGAAAGAATGGCGATTCATTTGCAGGATCCATTTGAAAACAGACCAACAGATACGCCTGTTACCACTATTGCAAATACAATAGAAAAAAATATAAAACAAATGCTGAATGAATACCAAAGCGAATTTGATATTCTAAACGAATTTGAATTGAACGACGAACCTAAAATAGTCGAAAAAGGCGCTTATTTCGTCTTATAGAAATTTAATTTTGGTCTTCTTTTAATTGTTGGCTGGACAGTGTGTAGTTGCGCTGTCCAGTTTTTTTATTTTATATAGGTGTAGTTTGCATCCCATGTTTATGCATATATATGATTACAAAAACTTAATCTATAATTGTGTTTTTGCCAGTCTGCCGAGAGTTTGTATAGCCGTTCGCAGCTCGTTTGACCAAGGAAGTCCAAAACTCAAGCGCATACAATTCGAAAATTGATTTTGAAAAGAAAAAATTCTCCCAGGCGCAATGCTGATATTGTGTTTCAAAGCAAGATGATAAAAAGCCGCAGTATCTATTTTTTTGTCTAATTCTACCCAAAGAAAAAAACCGCCTTGAGGCTGGCTCACCTTTGTTCCAGCAGGAAAAGATTCTAAAATGGTATTGATATAATTGGTACAGTTACGATTTAAAATCTGGCGTATTTTGCGAAGATGATTCTCGTATCGGCCATTTTTTAGAAAATCGCCGACAACTTCGTGGGTTATGGTAGGATTAGAAATGGTGTGATACAGCTTGGTTCTTAGAATTTCTTTTTTAAATTTCCCAGGAGAAACCCATCCCACACGATAGCCCGGCGCCAAAGTTTTAGAAACCGAACTGCAGCAAAGTACAATACCGCTCTCATCATACGTCTTACAGCTCGAAGGTCGGCTTGCGCCAAAATACAAATCACTGTGAAGATCATCTTCTATTAAAGGAACATTATAAAAATCCATTAAACGAACAATCTCCTGTTTATGCTCATTCGGCATCATACTGCCAGACGGATTACTAAAATTACTCATTAGTACACACGCTTTAACCTTATTAGATGCAAGTGTTTTTTTTACGGCTTCCAGTTCAATTCCAGTTGTCATGTTGGTTGGAAGCTCCATTACATACAATCCTAAAGATCTCGCCAGCTGCAGAATACCAAAATATACGGGACTTTCTGTAATAATTGTATCTCCAGGTTTAGTCAAAGTTAGTAAACAATCTGAAATAGCTGAAATACAGCCAGGAGTTGTAATAATATCATCTTCTGTCAAAGAACCGCCCCAAGTAAAAGACCATCGTGCGATTTCTTTACGCAAATTACTATTTCCCTGAATTTCCTCATAACTAGTGCCGCTGTTAGGCAGCTGACGCATTGCTTGAACCATTCCTTTATTCAGTTTTGCAATGGGCAGCAATTCATTTGATGGAAATCCGAGTGAAAGCATTGTAAGATCTTTTTTACGCATGTCTCCATAAACCAGATCGACCAAATCTTCACGCTCAATGTTTTCAACGCTCAGGATTGGTGAACTCGAAGAAGGTTCTGCAATAATTCTTGCCGAAATGTTACTCACATAATAACCAGACTGGGGTCTTGATTCAATTAAAGAACGGCTTTCAACCTCATAATAAGCTTTGCTTACTGTGCTCATGCTGTAGCCAGTTTCGGCGCAGACTTCTCGAATAGAAGGCAGTTTATCACCAACACTTAAAACGCCAGATTTTATTTGTTTTTCAATTCGGTCAGCAAACTGCAGGTATAAGTAATTGGAGTTTTTCATAAAAAAAATAAAACTGTTATGCTGCAATTTACAAAAACTGTATCTGTATTGCTGTTTTATTTTTTAGAAATTTGCTTCATCAAAAGAAAACAATTCAAAAAGAGAATTTGTGAAAACAACAAAATATTACATAGCAGCTATTACCGCTTATACTATATGGGGATTTTTTAGTTTGGTTTTAAGACCAATACATGATTATCCTTCATTAGATATTCTTTTCTTCCGCGTTTTCAGCTGTAGTATTTTGATGCTTTTAATTGCTTTATTATTTAAAAGAAAGAAAATTAAAGAGACGATTGAAATCTTTAAGGCAATGCCGAAATCAGAAAAAAGAAAATCGATTTTACTGAATATCGGAGGGAGTGCATTTTTAATGGGTAATTGGTTTACATTCATTTACGTAATGAATCATGTAAGTGTAAAAGCAACTTCTCTGGCGTATTTGGTTTGTCCTATTTTGACAACATTGCTCGCGTATTTTATCCTGCACGAAAAGCTGTCAAAGACACAATGGATTTCGGTTGGATTAAGTATTTCGGGCTGTTTAATACTGTCTTATGCCGATATTATGGATATGTTTTTCAGCATCATTATTGGTTTAACATATGCTGCTTATTTAGTCAGCCAGCGCGCTAATAAAGGTTTTGATAAATTTGTTGTATTAACGTTTCATATTACATTGGCTGCCTTGTTTTTAGTGCCATTTTATCCAAGTTATGGAGGACCGATTCCAACAGAATTTAAATTTTATTTCTGTATAGAAACAATCGCAATCTTATTTACAATTGTACCGCTTTTCCTGAATTTGTACGCACTTTCTGGAATCAATTCTTCAACAGTTGGAATGTTGCTAAACATCAATCCGATGATTGCATTTGGATTGGCAGCCTTTGTTTTTAAAGAAAATATTACTGCTTTGCAAATTACATCTTATGCAATTATTTTTATTGCAGTGTTAGTTTTTAATTCACATCATATTTTTGCAATAAAGCAAAAATGGACCGCAATATCCAAAGGCTCTTAATAATTAGTTTTCATATTTTTTATTGGTTTAAAATCGAAAATTACCAGAATCTTAACAGGATGTTTAAACAGGAATGATTATTTTTCATTCCTGTTTTTTTGTGCGATAAAGCGTAAAAATAGTTAGCCTCAGATTTAACAGATGAACAAGATTATTTTCTTTGTATGAAAAATTCAATTCAATTCAAATCCTTTTAATCTGTCTATTCTGTGGCAAAAAAAATCTAATACAAACCGAACCTATTGATATGAAAAATACCAAACTTCAAGCCTTTGCACCATTATTTTACTTAGTATGGTCAGATGATTTACTGACACAAAAAGAATTTTCAAAACTTCAGGAATTTATTAATTCACTGGCAGTTTTATCAGAAGAAGAAAAACAATATCTTCTTTCTAAAGCAGATATTTCAAATCCGCCTTCGCGAAATGAACTCAAACAATGGAAATTGGACATTGAAAAAAGTATTCAGGATAAATCTTCTATCAAATCGATTTTCGATATTGCAAAGGCATTATCTGGTGGTGAATTAGATTTGACGCCAATTGAATCTGATGTTGTAAAACTAGAAAATGATTTAGGAATTTTAGGCGAAGAAGCACTTCAGAATTTCAAAACCAAAGCAGGTTCTTTTACCGCAGATACTCATACCAATGCCACTTTCGATATTCAGAAAATTACCAAAATTTTAGACGGAAAAGAGGCTGCAATTATAGAGAAAGTAAAGTCAGTTATTTCTAGACCTGAATTTGCGTATGAAACTTCTACCGATATCAATGTTTTTAGGGAGACGGTTTATAAATGGTGCAAAATTCTAGCCGATGAAAATCTGGGAAATATGGCTTACCCCAAAAGATATGGCGGAGGCGAAAATATAGCCGATTATTTTGCAATTATGGAAACGCTGAGTTATCATGATTTAAGTTTGGTCATAAAATTTGGTGTTCAGTTTGGATTGTGGGGAATGAGTGTTCAGTCGTTAGGAACAGAAAAACATTACGCCAAATATTTACAAGACATTGGTTCACTAAAACTTCCAGGATGTTTTGCCATGACCGAAACACATCATGGATCGAACGTAAAGGGATTGGAAACAACAGCCACTTACAATCATAACGATCAGACTTTTACAATTCATACGCCTTATAAAAATGCACAAAAAGAATATATTGGCAACGCAGCAGTTCACGGACAAATGGCAACTGTTTTTGCAAAACTAATTATTGATGATCATGATTATGGTGTAAATGCATTTGTTGTTCCATTACGCGATCCAAATGGAAAGGTTGTAGAAGGTGTTACGATTGGCGATTGCGGTCATAAAATGGGATTAAATGGTGTTGATAACGGAACCATTAGTTTCGACAACGTTGTAATTCCGAAAGAAAATATGCTCGATCGTTTTGCTTCTGTAAATGAAAAAGGAGAATTCGAAAGTCCGATTCCAAGTGATAACAGAAGATTTTTCACCATGTTAGGAACTTTGGTAGGAGGAAGAATAGGAATTCCGCGTTCGGCTTTGGCGGCAGCTAAATCTGGGTTAACAATTGCCATTCGCTATAGCGATCAAAGAAGACAATTTGGACCAGAAGGCGGATCTGAAGTGTCAATTTTAAACTACAGAATGCATCAGCGCAGATTGTTGCCTCATTTAGCTAAAACTTATGCAGTTCATTTTGCACTTCAATATTTGACGAAAAGGTTTTTAAACAAAACAGAAAACGAAATGCAGGAAATCGAAGCACTTGCTGCAGGGATGAAATCGTATTCGACTTGGAGTACCAGAGATATTCTGCAAGAATGCCGTGAAGCCTGTGGTGGAAAAGGATATTTGTCTGAAAATCGAATTGATGCCTTAAAAAATGATACTGAAATTTATACAACTTTTGAAGGTGATAATACAGTTTTAATGCAGTTGGTAGCCAAAAATCGTTTGTCTGAATTCAGAAAAACATTTGGCGAAATGGGTTCTCTGGGCATTATTAATTATGTTTATGAAAATGCCAGAACAGCAATTACAGAGAAAAATCCGATTGCAACTCGCAAAACAGATGACGAACATCTGCTGGACGGCGAATTTCATTTGCAGGCTTTTGTCCATCGGGAAAAAACAATTCTGGCGTCTGCGGCCCGACGTATTAAAAAATTAGTTGATGGAGGCTTAGAAGCTTATGATGCGTTTAATGTCGTACAGCATCAAATGATAGATGTTGCTCAAGCCTATCTAGAAAGAGTAGTTCTGGAACAATTTCAACTTGCAATAAATGAAATTGAAGATGAAGAGTCTAAAACAATTTTAACAAAATTGAGTCAATTATTTGCACTTTCGCAGATTGAAAAAAATAAAGCTTGGTATTTAGAAGACGGTTATATGGAAGCAGTAAAAACAAAAGCTGTCCGTAAAATGGTTAATCAGCTTTGCTGGGACATTCGTCCAGATGCTGTAGCTTTGGTTAATGCATTTGATATTCCTGAAAGCTGTTTAGCGGCGCCAATCGCTGTATAATTTAAAGGGAGCTCTGCCTGAGAATAAAACTCAGACAGAGCTTTATTTTTTCGCTAAATGAAATCGATTTATTTATAGGAATTACAATTTTGTGATTTTATTTTTTATAACAAAAACAAAAAACACCTCTTGTTTCGTACATTTTACCCCTTTTAAATAATTCATATTATATATTTTTGCTTTTCTATATTTGTAATTCCCTTTATACTAAATCGACTTGAAAAAATATTTTTTATTTCTCTTAATTTTTACAGTAAGCTTTCCAATTTCTGCATTGGAGAAAGATACAGATGCCATTCTAAAGGAACTGAATGATGCAATAAAAAATAAGCAGCAGTATGTTAAAATTAAGGAAGAAAGAATCCTTAACTTCAAGAAATTAAAGTCTGAAAATCTTAGTAAAGAGCAGCAGTACAATTACAATAAAACGCTATATTTTGAATATCAAAAATTAAACTCAGATTCGGCGATTCAATATGTAAAAAAGAATCTTAAAATCGCAGAAGAACTTCAAGATCAAGAACTGTTTAATTTGGCGCAACTGCAATTGGTAACACTTTATTCATCTTCAGGAAAATACCGCGAATCCGAAGCCCTTTTAAAAAGTATAAACAAAAAGAATCTGACAGTTTCATTGCTTCCCAATTACTATATTTCGTATAGGGAGTTTTTTGAACATTACGCGGCGAATAGTGACAATCGCGAATATAGAAAACAGATTGGAAAATATAGAGATTCGCTGTTAAGTGTTTTAAATCCAAATACTTTAGAATATCAAATTAATAGAATTCAGCAGGATATTTTTATCAATAAAAAGTCAGAAAAGCCCAAAAAGGAATTACTCAGTTTGCTTCATAAAATAAAAGAAGAAGATCCGCAATATGCAATGATTACTTATTTGCTGGGCAAAATTTCTGAAGCTCATAATCAATTAGAAGAAAGAAAAAAATACTACGCACTTTCTGCCACTTCCGATATAAAAAATGCCAATAAAGATAATGCTTCACTGCAGGAATTGGCTTTGGTTTTTTATGAAATTGGAGATGTTGACATGGCATATAAATTGACACAATCTGCTATTGAAGATGCTCTTTATTGTAATGTTCAATTTAGAACGCTCTTAATGTCAGAAGTGTATTCGATCATTAATACGGTTTATTTAGAGCGCGAGGCACAACGAAAAAGCGATTTGCAAATTTATCTGCTTTGCATAAGTCTGCTTTCATTGTTTTTATTGGTTGCCATTATTTACGTTTACAAGCAGATGAAGAAGGTTTCGAGAATTCGAACAGAGCTTTACGAAACGAGTCAGAAATTAGCAGAATTAAACAAAGATATTACCGAAACAAACAGTCAGCTTCAAGAAAGTAATCTGCAGTTATCTGAATCTAATTTAGTTAAAGAAGAATATATTGCACATTTCTTTAATCTTTGCTCGACTTACATTAATAAACTGGAAAATTATCGCATTATCCTCAACAAGAAAGCAACTGCGAAACAGTTTGATGAAATTTATAAAATTTTAAAGTCAACTACTTTGGTTGATAATGAGTTAGAAGAATTATACAAGAATTTCGATATTATTTTCCTAAACCTATATCCAACATTTGTAAAAGATTTTAATGCGTTATTAATTCCAGAAGAGCAGATTGTTCTCAAACAAAATGAATTATTAAATACCGAACTTCGAATTTTTGCACTTATAAGACTCGGAATCACTGATAGTGTAAAAATCGCCGCATTTCTTCGTTACTCTTTAAGCACAATTTACAACTACAGAACTCGTGCGCGAAATAAAGCCGCCGTTTCACGAAACGATTTCGAAGAAATGGTTATGAAAATTGGTTCAATATCATTGAAAGTATAGCTTTTTATTTTAAATCTACTACTTTTTTTGAATTACATTTTTTGTTAATTAACTGTTAATCAATGTTTTAATTTTTTAATTTACTACTTTTTTCTATCTAAAAATGTAACGTGTACGATAACGTTTTAGTTTTACCATATGATAAAAAATACTTTTGATCAAGAAGGTGTTTTATATTATAAACTAATGCTTTAATAAATACTGTTATGTTTAAAAACGTTAAAACAATTGTTGTTTTACTTTTACTAAGTTCTTTGGGTGTAAATGCCCAAAGCAAAGTGCCAGTTTATCTAGATGATAAAAAGCCAATGAATGAACGTGTAGAGGATGCACTTAAAAGAATGACAACTGAAGAGAAAATTGCCATGATTCATGCGCAGTCTAAATTTAGCTCGCCAGGTGTAAAACGACTTGGAATTCCAGAAAACTGGATGACCGATGGACCACACGGAATTCGTACAGAAGTTAAGTGGGACGAATGGGATCAGGCGGGATGGACAAATGATTCTTGTATTGCTTTTCCAGCTCTTACAGCACTTTCTTCAACTTGGAACAAGGAATTGGCTTCTTTATATGGTAAATCAATTGGAGAAGAAGCACGTTTTCGTAACAAAAATGTATTATTAGGTCCAGGTGTAAATATCTACAGAAGCCCATTAAACGGTCGTAACTTCGAATATATGGGAGAAGATCCGTTTTTAGCTTCTAAAATGGTTGTTCCTTATATTAAAGGAGTGCAATCGAATGGAATTGCTGCCTGTGTAAAACATTTCGCTTTAAATAATCAAGAAACCAATCGTAATTCAGTAAACGTAGTTGTTGATGATCGTGCATTGTACGAAATTTACCTTCCTGCTTTTAAAGCTGCTGTTCAAGAAGGAGATGTTTGGTCTATTATGGGATCTTACAATAAATATAAAGGACAGCAATGCTGCCATAACGAATATTTGTTAAATGATATTCTACGTGGAGAGTGGGGCTTTAAAGGTGTTGTAGTTTCAGACTGGGGCGGTGTTAATGATACCAAACAAGCAATCCACAATGGTTTGGACATGGAGTTTGGTTCTTGGACAAACGGACTTTCTTGGGGAACAAGCAATGCTTACGACAATTATTATTTAGCAAAACCATATTCTGAAATGATCAGAAAGGGAGAAATTGGAACTAAGGAATTAGACGAAAAAGTACGTCGTATTCTTCGTTTGTCTTTCTTGACTACAATGGACAGAAATCGTCCTTTTGGCTCTTTTGGAACAGAAGAGCACGCTTTAGCAGGTCGTAAAATCGCTGAAGAAGGAATTGTATTACTTCAAAACAACAATAATATCCTTCCAATCAATCTTTCTAAAACAAAAAAGATTGCTGTAATTGGAGAAAATGCAATCAAAATGATGACTGTTGGAGGTGGAAGTTCTTCACTTAAAGCAAGATACGAAATTACACCGCTTGAAGGCTTAAAGAAAAGAATTGGAAATCAAGCTGAAATTGTTTACGCAAGAGGTTATGTGGGAGATCCTACTAGCAACTATAACGGCGTTGTAGCTAAAGTTAGTTTAGAAGAAAAACGCCCGCAGGCAGAACTAACTGCAGAGGCTTTAAAAATTGCAAAAGATGCTGATATTGTTCTTTTTATTGGCGGTTTAAATAAAAGTGAAAACCAAGATGATGAAGGACACGATCGTAAACATTTAGAACTGCCTTATGCTCAGGATAAATTGATCAGCGAATTAGCGAAAGTAAATAAAAACATTGTTTTCGTAAATATCTCTGGAAATGCTGTCGCAATGCCTTGGATTAAAGAAGTTCCGGGAGTTGTTCAAGGATGGTTTTTAGGAACTGAAGCTGGAAATGCTTTAGCAAATGTTTTGGTTGGAGATGTGAATCCGTCTGGAAAATTATCTTTCACTTTCCCTGTAAAATTAGCTGATAATGGCGCTCACGCTTTAGGAGAATTTCCAGGCGGCGATGAAGTAAAATACAATGAAGGTATTTTTGTTGGATACCGCTGGGTTGATAAGAATAAAATTAAACCTTTATTTTCTTTTGGCCACGGTTTAAGCTATACAACTTTTGCTTACGGAAAAGTAACAGCAGATAAAAAACAAATTAATGCAGGAGACAAAATTACGTTCTCGGTAAATGTAAAAAATACAGGAAGCAGAGAAGGAGCAGAAGTAGTACAATTGTACATTACAGATGTAAAATCTTCTTTAGCACGTCCGATAAAAGAATTAAAAGGTTTTGAAAAAGTTGCGCTTAAAGCAGGTGAAGAAAAAACAGTAACTTTTACAATTGATAAAACAGCTTTGAGTTTCTTCGATGATAAAAAACATGACTGGGTGGCTGAACCTGGTGATTTCGAAGCAATTATTGGAGCATCTTCAACAGACCTAAAATCTAAAGTGAATTTCTCACTTAAATAAGTTTTTTATTTCTAAAAATTGGTTGGTTTGTAAAGCTGCAAGTGTCAAAATTTGCAGCTTTGCTTTTGTCTTAAAAGTTAGATGTAAAATGTTAAATGTAAAACGTTAGAAGTTTTGCTTTTTTTTAAAATAAAGAATCAAATTAAAATGAAAAGAATATTATTTTTTACGATTGGTTTTGTCTTGTTTCAGAATCTTTCCGCTCAGAATTTGAATAAAATGCAATGGTTTAATGAACCTGAAAAATGGGAAATTAAAAACAATGCCCTAATTATGAATGTTACAGCAAACAGCGATTATTGGAGAATTTCTCACTACGGATTCACAGTTGATGATGCACCTTTTTACTACGCTAATTACGGAGGTGAATTTGAAGCCAAAGTAAAATTAACTGGAAATTACATTGCCCGTTTTGATCAAATGGGATTAATGATTCGTATTGATGAAAAAAATTATATTAAAACAGGGGTAGAGTTTGTTGACGGAAAATTTAATGTAAGTACCGTTGTAACACACGATAAAAGTGATTGGAGCGTAACAACTTTAGAAAAAGTGCCTCCTTTTATTTGGATTAAAGCCGTACGACGATTAGATGCTGTCGAAATATTCTATTCTTTTGATGATAAAAATTATATCATGACTAGAAATGCGCCTTTGCAAGACAATACGCCAGTTATGATTGGTTTAATGGCAGCTTCGCCAGACGGAAAAGGCTTTGAAGCCAAATTTGAGAACTTTACGGTAAAACATTTACCAGATCAGAGAAGAGCGGAATGGTTGAAAAACCACCAATAAATTAAAATTCAATTTAAAAAATCCAAATTCCAAATCTGCAATCTAAAATCTAAAATTTAAACCTAACCTAACTTAAACCAAAAGCAAATGAGTTCAATTTCATCTGATATTAAACCAAAAAAACATTACGAAATTCTTGATGGACTGCGTGGAGTTGCGGCTATTTTAGTAGTTGCTTTTCATATTTTTGAAGCTTTCGCAGGTGGAAATCGTTTTGTGCAGATTATCAATCACGGATATCTTGCTGTTGATTTTTTCTTCCTTTTATCTGGATTTGTCGTGGCTTACGCTTATGACGACCGTTGGGGAAAAATGGGGCAGTGGGAATTTTACAAACGCCGATTAATCCGTCTCCAGCCAATGGTAATTATGGGGATGATTATAGGTGCCATATTTTACTATTTCCAAGCATCAGACATATTGTTTCCAATGATTGGAGGTATGGAAGTCTGGAAAGTTATTTTGACAATGGTCATCGGATTTACATTATTGCCAATTCCGCCTTCATTAGAAATTAGAGGCTGGGGAGAAATGCATCCTTTAAATGGTCCGGCATGGTCGCTTTTTTTCGAATATATTGCCAATATCTTGTACGCCTTAATCTTTCGTAAATTTTCGAATAAAGTGCTGTCAGTTTTTGTATTGATATTTGCCGGACTGTTAATTAATTATACTGTTTTTGGACCAAAAGGAGACGTAATCGGCGGATGGTCATTGAATTGGGAACAAATGAATGTTGGTTTCACAAGATTGCTGTATCCATTTTTTGCTGGGGTTTTATTATGCCGTTTAGGAAAATTAATTCATGTAAAGAATGCTTTTTGGATTTGCAGTATCTTAATCACAATCGTTTTAGCTTTACCAAGATTTGGAGACGAAAACAGTCTTTGGATCAATGGTCTATATGAATCTTTCTGTATTATTTTGGTTTTTCCAATTATCGTTGCCATTGGTGCAGGCGGAGAAATTAAAAATGAATTTTCGCTTAAAATCTGCAAACTTCTAGGTGATATTTCGTATCCAATTTACATTACACATTATCCGTTAATTTATTGGTTTACGGCATGGGTTGTAGATAATAAAGTTTCAATGGAAAATGGATATTTGGAAGGTATTGGAGTTTTAATAGCCAGCATCGTGATGGCATTTGTATGTTTGAAATTATACGACGAACCTGTTAGAAACTGGCTTCAGAATAAATTCCAAAAGAAAAAAGTTTTTTAGAGTGGCAAAGAGGCAAAGGGACAAAGGCTCAAAGGAAAAACTTTGTCCCTTTGAACCTTTGTTTCTCTGAGCCTTAAATAAAAATATTGAATCTCTTAATTTTGTTAGTTATAGATATTCAAAAAAGGGATGAAGTTTTATTTTTTCATCCCTTTATTTTTATAATTTGATTTTGAAATTAAAATTCTAATTTATTCTCTGTCGATATACTTTGTGTAGACGCACTGCTGTGCGTCTCTACGATTTTATTATGGTATAGATTTTTTTATAAATTTTATAAAAACTAATTCTGGTAGAGGTTTAGGAATAAACAATCAAATTATTCACATTCGTAAATTGTAGAGATGCACTGCAGTGCATCTACGTACAGTATGTCAAAATAGATATTGCGGTAATCAGATATTTTTCAATCTGATAACAATAGTTTTAAAAAAAAAGGATGAAACATTATTATAATGTTTCATCCCTTTTAAATTCTTTTCTATTCCCAACATACTTTTTGTAGATGCACTGCAGTGCGTCTCTACAATATCTGGTTTATAAAGATTTCAAAAAAAACTTATTCTAAAACCAATTCCCCTAAAGCCTCTTTACTAAAACCTTTCAATTGATCTGTTTTCCCAGCTTTAATTTTAGCAACCCAATTCGGATCAGATAGAAGAGGTCTTCCAACAGCAACTAAATCAAAATCGCCTCTATCGAAACGTCTGTTTAATTCTTCTAAAGAAGTCGGCTGAGAACTTTCTCCAGCAAAAGCGCCAAAGAAATCACCAGAAAGACCAACAGAACCAACAGTAATAGTTGTTGCTCCTGTTACTTTTTTAGCCCATCCTGCAAAGTTCAAATCAGAATCTTCAAATTCAGGTTCCCAGAAACGGCGTTGCGAAGCGTGAATAATATCAACACCAGCATCAACAAGAGGAGTAAGCCAAGCTTCTAATTCCTGCGGATTTTTAGCTAATTTATAATTGTAATCAGAAGGTTTAAATTGAGAAAAACGCATGATAACAGCAAAGTCGTTTCCAACTTGTTTTCTCACTTCTTTTACAACTTCAATAGCAAAACGATTACGTTCCGGCAATGTTTTTCCACCGTAAATATCTTCACGCAAATTGGTTTCAGCTCTAAAAAACTGGTCGATTAAATAACCGTGTGCACCGTGAATTTCGATAGTATCAAAACCTAATCTTTTAGCGTCGGCAGCTGCTTTACCAAAAGCAAGAATAGTATCTTCAATATCTTTTTCAGTCATAGAAACTCCGTTTCTAAAGTCAGGACGATTTAATCCAGACGGACCTTCAAAAGGAACTGGCGGCACCCATCCTGATTGATGATTGTCCATAATTCCCATATGCCAGATCTGCGGTCCCATAGAACCTCCCGCAGCGTGAACTTCGTCTATAACTTTTTTCCATCCGTTTAAAGCTAAATCTCCGTAAAAATGCGGCACATTAGCATCGTTTGAAGAAGAAGGTCTGTCAATTACAGTTCCTTCAGATAATATTAAACCAACTTCGCCTTCAGCTCTTTTTTGGTAGTAAGCGGCTACTTCGTCAGTTGGAACTCCGTTTGGAGAAAATGAGCGCGTCATTGGCGCCATTACGATTCGGTTTTTCAGATTTAACGATTTTAGTTTAAATTCTGAAAACAGGTTGTTTGTACTCATAGTAATTTTACAAATTAGATTGAATTAATTTACTGAGTGCTTCAAAGGCACCTTCGTTGCGTTTATAGTAAGTCCATTGTCCAACACGTTTCGACTCGATAAAGCCGGCGCGCTGTAAAATAGACAGATATTCAGATACTGTAGATTGTGTTAAACCCGCCTTGGCTTGAATTTGGCCAACACAAACACCATGTTCAAATCCAGCATGCTGTAATTGATCAGGAAAATTGATTTCGGGTTCTTTAAGCCATTCCAGCATTTGCAGTCTGGACTTGTTTGATAAAGCTTTAAATATTTCTATCGTTTCCATGCTGCAAATATATCGACTTTTCCCGATATACCAATTAAGTGAAAAATATTTAGCATAATTTTATGATGGAGGAGAAGATTGATGAAGAAGTATTTATATTTGTTTGCAGATTTAAAAAAGCCCCAAAAACAAATTAAACTTAATCAATTATGAAAAAAACTTTACTCATTTTAGCACTTTTATTTTGCATTATAACGAGTTCAAAAGCACAAGTTGTTGGAACAGACATTGGTGATATAGCTCCAGAAATTGATCTTCCGAATCCAAAAGGTGAAAATGTTGCACTTTCTTCTTTAAGAGGTTCCTTAGTTTTAGTAGATTTTTGGGCTTCTTGGTGCGGACCATGTATTAAAGAACAGCCATTACTGTTGAAAATGCATAATGCTTATCCAGACAAATTATCAATCTACGGCGTTTCTATGGATACCAAAAAACCGCTTTGGCTGGGAGCAATTGCAAAAGGAAAATTACCTTGGACAAATGTAAGTGACTTAAAATATTGGACTTCTCCTGTTGTAGGAGATTATATGCTGCAATCTGTTCCATTGAATTTTTTAGTGGATAAAAACGGAATTATAGTTGCAAAAAACATTCACGGCAAAGCGCTGGAGGATATGGTTAAAAGTATTTTGGAACAATAAATGATTTTGTTTCAAGTTTCAAGTTTCAAGTTTCAAGTTGTTTTACTTTGTTATTAGACCTGAAACGTGACACTCGAAGAACTTATTCTAAAAAAATAAAATAATATTTAATAACATAAAGGTTTGCAAATCAAACTTCAAATTCGGAATTAATGGAATCAAAATTAAGTATCGCTGAATTCCGAACACGATTAAAAGATAATACAGAAATTGGTTCTCCACAAGTACATTTAGGACAAGCGAGAATATTTCCTATCTCTGGACCAATAAAACCATTTTATGGATTTTTTGATGATAGAAGTTTTAGTTTAACTATAAACTCTGCAAAGTCATCAGCAGTTTTTCTTGTAAAAGGACACTACGAGAATATTGATAATAGACTTCTGGTAAATTGCAGTGTCGAACCCATTAATAAACTGCAGCACGCTTGGGTCAAATTTGGTCCAATATTGTTGATAGTGGCAATCAATATATTTTTTCTTTTTTTCGCAAAAGGACTTAGGCGCGCCTCCACAATCGTTAATTTATTTTTACTTTTTATGGCTTTCTATTCCCGATGGAAAGAAGACAGGAAAAGAAAAAAATTAGAAGAAAAATTCATGCGTATTTTTGAGATTAAAACTTAAGAATCAGTTCAATCGATCTTCAAGATTTCTCACTCCTCCAAAATTGCTTTTTAGTAATTCCCTAATCTGAAATTGTGTTTTATTCCGGCTAAAATTCTGCCATTCCTTAAAATCAAAAATGTGAATTTCTTTCGCATTCGGATTTGTAACAAATGAAAGCCTTGCAATTGAATATTTATAATACTTTAATTGATGCGATATATGGCGGTCTGGAACAACGATAAGTATCGTTTCCCATTCCAGAAAATTTTTCGGTACATCAGCCCTTTCGGTTAAACCCAAAGCTTCCATAAAGGCAATGATCTTTTGATCATTAAGCTTGTCAATTTTTTGATCAACGCGTTTAATGGTGCTAATAAGTTTATTTTCATCTTTAATAACACTCATAGTAATCTCTGTTTTTTTTAAATTTTTACATAAAATTACATCAAATCAAAATCATTTCGAAAAGTAAAGCCAATAGAATGATTCTAAATTTTAAATACTATTTTAGAACTCTTTAAGAAGCCGATTTGTTTATCATTTGATAAAATACTATTAAAGGGTTGTATAGAAAAGCATTATTTTTATCGCTTCTGATTTTACTAACTACCACTTTTATGAAAACCAAATTTACCCAAAAAGCAATTTTTTACTTTTTTGTCCTAATTTCTATTCCTGCATTCACACAAAATAAAATAGGCAGGGAATTAATTTTAATAGATAAAGACTGGAGATTTTCATTTGGACATTTACACGATACAA
Organism: Flavobacterium fluviale; assembly: GCF_003312915.1. Taxonomy (NCBI): domain Bacteria; kingdom Pseudomonadati; phylum Bacteroidota; class Flavobacteriia; order Flavobacteriales; family Flavobacteriaceae; genus Flavobacterium; species Flavobacterium fluviale. The sequence goes on from NZ_CP030261.1 coordinate 2,964,563, forward strand.
AAAAAGATTTCGGACATGCCGAGGGCTATTTTTCTTATTTAACCAAAACAGGATTTGGCGATGGTCCTGCTGCAAAAGATTTTGATGATCGTGCTTGGAGAAAACTCGATTTACCTCACGATTGGGCGGTAGAACAGCCTTTTAGCGAAAGCGCGAGTTTCAGTCATGGATTTAAAGCGGCGGGTAAAAATTTCCCTGAAAAAAGCATTGGCTGGTACAGGAAAAAAATAACGATTCCAAATGAAGATCTTGGAAAAATAATTTCATTAAAATTTGACGGCGTTTTTAGAAATTCAAAAGTGTTTTTTAACGGGTTTTATTTAGGAACGGAACAAAGCGGTTACAATGGTTTTGAATATGATGTAACGGCTTACGTTAATTATGGCGGAGAGAATACGATTGTGGTTCGAGCAGATGCTTCAATGGAAGAAGGCTGGTTTTATGAAGGCGCAGGTATTTATAGACATGTTTATCTCCAGAAGACGAATCCAGTTCGTGTCGTTTCAAACGGAACTTACGTAACTTCCGAACTCAAAAATAACGATGCCTCAGTTACTGCTGATGTAACAATTGAGAATAAAGGAAATTATAAAGGATCAATAGAGATTTCTCAAACCATTTTTAATAAAGAAAATAAACAGATTACCGCTTTTTCAGAAAGTATAGCAGCACCTGAATTTTACAAAACAATCACACATAGTTCCAAACTGTATGTCCAGAATCCGCTTTTGTGGGATATTGATTCACCGAATTTATATCGTTTAGTAACTCAAATCAAGCAACATGGAAAAATTATAGATAGTTATGAAACGCCTTTCGGAATCAGAACTATTGAATTTAATGCAGAAAACGGATTTTTTCTAAATGGGAAACCATTAAAATTAAAAGGAACAAACAATCATCAAGATCATGCAGGAATAGGGACGGCGCTTCCAAATGAAATTCAGTATTATAGAATTAAAAAACTGAAAGAAATGGGATCTAATGCGTATCGTTGTTCGCATCATCCGCCAACTCCTGAATTACTCAAAGCTTGTGATGAACTAGGAATGCTGGTCATTGATGAAACCCGTTTAATGGGAATTAACGATTATCATTTGAATGATTTAAAGCGAATGATCGAACGTGACCGTAATCATCCGAGTATTTTCTGCTGGTCGGTTGGAAATGAAGAATGGAATATTGAAGGCGGTATAGTTGGGGAAAGAATAACAAATGTGATGCAGGATTTTGCCAAAAGCATCGATCCAACAAGACCTGTAACGGTTGGAATTAGCAGCGGTTTTAAAAGCGGTATTTCTTCTGTAGTGGAAATTATGGGTTACAATTATCTCGGAAACGGCGATATTGACGCACATAGAAATCAGTTTAAGCAGCAGTCTGGAATGGGTACAGAGGAAGGTTCGACCTTTGCAACCCGAGGAATTTATTTTACTGATGATGCCAAACATTACCAAAGTGCTTACGATAAAAAACCGCGTCCGACTTTTTACAGTATCGAAGAGGGCTGGAAATTTTATGCGGAAAGACCTTATTTGGCTGGAGTATTTTTTTGGACAGGCTTTGATTACCGCGGTGAACCAACTCCTTACGGCTGGCCCTCTGTGACTTCGTATTTCGGAATGATGGATGTCTGCGGTTTCCCAAAAGATAATGTTTTTTATCTGAAATCATGGTGGGGAAAAGAACCTGTTTTGCACCTATTGCCACATTGGAACTGGACTGGGATGGAAGGAAAAGAAATTGATGTCTGGGCATATTCAAATTGCGATGAAGTAGAACTTTTTCTAAACAAAAAAAGTCTTGGCAAAAAGAAAATGGAGCAAAACGGACATCTGGAATGGAAGGTAAAATACACGCCTGGAACTCTGGAAGCAATTGGTTACAAAAACGGAAAAAAAATAATAACAGAAATCAAAAAAACTACTGGAAAGGCAGAAAATGTAAAATTGTCTTTAGATAAAGAAAACATTTTGAAAGGAAATGTATCTGTTATATCTGTCGAAGTTACCGATAAAAACGGCTTACATATTCCAACAGCAAATGATGAAATTAATTTTTCTGTAAAGGGCGGAAAAATTTTGGGTGTAGGAAACGGTGACCCAACTTCTTTAGAAAGCGATCAATTTATTGATGACATTTCTTTTTCTGTCATAACTAATTTTATGGAGCAGAAAAGTGAAAGTGCATCTGTGCCTAAAGAAATGACTAACTATGACGAAAGTAAATGGACAGAAGCTTTTAAAGAACGTGATTATAAAAAACAGGCGCCATCGTATATTTATAAAGGAGAATTTGAATTAAAAAATAATGCATCTGCAAATGTTGTGAGTTTCTTTTACAAGAAAATAGGAGTAGAGACAGTAGTTTTTGTTAATGGAAAGAAAGTAGAACCAAGCTCAGAAGATCCTCAAAAATATATTTTGAATACAGCTATTTTGAAAGAAGGAAAAAACACTATTCATATTGCGGCGACACCGTTACAAAAAGTAAAAGATTGGGACGTTATGAACACAGATCCTGGAATTATTCAAGTAAGTACGCCAGCAGCATCTTGGAAAAGAAAACTTTTCAACGGATATGCACAAATCATTATCCAGAAAGACGAAAATGCCAAAGAAGTTATTTTATCTGCTTCCGCGAAGGATTTACGCGCAGTAAGTTTGAGTGTAAAATAATTCTCTCGCAGATTTTGGAGACTGGGCAGATATTAAAAAATTAATTGAAATCTCCTGAATCAGCAAAATCTGCGAGCAAAAAAACTTAGCGAAACTCTTCGTAAATTTTTAAACTTGAAACAAAGAAACCTGAAACCTGAAACAAAATAAATAAAAATATTGTTTGATTTTCATAACTTTGCAAAATGAATAATCAGACAGAAACTCAGAATTGCGATTTTACTTCAGATTTAAAACTAAAAGGTTTTAAAGTATATCAGATAAACGGAGATCAAAGTAAAATTCCCGTTTACAGCCGCAGGGATTTTTATAAAATCTGCATCAATACGAGTAAAAGTGTCATACAGTATGCTGACCGCGGTATAGAAACCGACGGAACGATTCTTTTTTTCGGAAATCCGATTATTCCTTATTCTTGGGAAACGCTTTCTGAAGGATACGAAGGTTACGCCTGTGTTTTTACAGAAGAATTTCTGAAAGCAAAAGACCGATCAGAGACACTACACGAATCACCTTTATTCAAAATAGGAGGTACGCCAATTTTCTCTTTAAATGCTGAACAAAAGCTGTTTATAGATTCTTTATTTCAAAAAATGATTAAGGAATATGAAACCGATTATGTCTTTAAAGACGATCTAATGCGCAATTACGTCAATTTGATTATTCACGAATCGATGAAAATGCAGCCATCTGAGAATTTCTTTAAACATAAAAATGCATCTTCTAGAATTACCTCTTTGTTTTTAGAATTGCTAGAAAGACAATTTCCCATAGAAACTAAAAACGAACCTTTGGCATTAAAAACACCGCAGGATTATGCGCAAAGTCTTGCTGTGCATGTTAATCACTTAAATCGTTCTGTAAAAGAAGTTACAGGAAAACCAACAACAGCTCATATTACCGAGAGGATTATCAACGAAGCAAAAGCATTATTACAGCATACAGACTGGAGTATTTCGGATATTGGCTACTCGCTGGGATTTGAATATCCAAGCTATTTTAATAATTACTTTAAAAGACTTACAGGAACAGTTCCTAAATCTCTTCGCATGTAAATTGTTTCAATTTCATAATTTTTTGTTTGAATATTGTTATTTCTCAAAAGCATTGTTATCCTAATTTTGCCTTTGAAAATAACAGTATTAATCATTTATCAGTTTTAACGACTAAATAAATACTTCATAAAGCGTCTTCTAGCTTTTCAAAATTTAGTTTCCTGATTCTGATAATTCCAAAAACAAAGAAATTTATGAAAACATCAGATAATCAATATAATGACGCCATTTTTCCTAAAGGAGATTTAGCACCTTCAGAATATTTTACAGGAAACGCATGGGTTAAAATGCTCGTTACAAATGATCAGGCGTTAAATACAGCGGTTGGAAATGTTGTTTTCGAAGCTGGTGCAAGAAACAATTGGCACACACATCCCGGCGGACAAATTCTTATTGTTACACACGGAACAGGATATTATCAGGAAATTGGAAAACCAATTCAATTGTTACAGGTTGGAGACGTTGTAAACATTCAGCCCGAAATAAAACACTGGCATGGCGCGTCTCCCCAAAGTGAATTTACACATATCGCCATCAGCACCAATACAGCAAAAGGAATTGTAGACTGGCTAGAATCCGTTACAGATGAAGAATATAACAGTTATCAATAAAATCAATCTCAAAAAATAACTAAATTTATGTCAACAAATTATGCAGCCGTTATCGAAGAAGGAAAAGTCCCGAGCACATATATGACGGGTGACGTTTCCTATAAAAAACAAACTAGTGATATTCATCCAGAAAACACTATTATTAAGGAAGTGACTTTTGAGGCCTGCGCCAGAAGTAATTGGCACAGCAACGCAGGTCTGCAAATGCTGATTGTAAATGGAGGAGCAGGGTATTACCAAGAAAGAGGAAATGCCGTTCGCAAACTTCAAAAAGACGAGGTAGTTACAATTTTACCAGGAGTAGAACATTGGTACGGCGCAACTCCGTTTGAGAAGTTCTCATACGTTGCAATCATTACAGAAGTAGATAAAGGCCACGGAGTATGGTTAGAAAAAGTAACCGATGGAGAGTATTTTCTGCTAAGCAGTCATTAGGTTAAGGTTCTAAGTTTTTTAGCTTGGGAAGAATTTCCTCAATTACCTCTGTGTTTAAACCTGAAACCTGAAACCTGAAACCTCAAACAAAAAACAAAAAACAAACAAACTTGAAACAAATATAAAAATGGAAACGAAAAACATAAAAGCCTTTGGTACTGAAGCTGCCGATGCACCTTTGCAGACGCTTGATATTAAACGCCGCGAAGTACTTGCGCACGATGTAGAAATTGAAATTTTATACTGTGGCATCTGTCATTCAGATTTACATTCGGCTAGAAACGAATGGCACGGAACTATTTACCCGATTGTTCCCGGTCACGAAATTGTAGGACGCGTAACTAAAGTGGGTGATCACGTAAAGAATTTTAAAGTCGGTCAATTGGCTGGAGTAGGCTGTATGGTTGATTCTTGCAGAGAATGCGAACATTGTAAAGAAGGATTGGAACAATTTTGCGAGCCAGGAAATACGCTGACTTTCAATTCACCTGACGTTCATTTGGGCGGACAAACTTTTGGAGGTTATTCGCAAAGTATTGTTGTCGATGAAAATTATGTATTGCATATTTCAGATAAACTAGATCTTGCTGGAGTTGCACCTTTATTGTGCGCTGGAATTACAACTTATTCTCCATTGAAACACTGGAAAGTTGGTCCTGGTCAAAAAGTAGGAATCGTTGGTATTGGCGGTTTAGGCCATATGGGAATCAAATTGGCAAAAGCTATGGGTGCTCATGTGGTTGTTTTTACTACTTCATTATCTAAAACAGAAGATGCAAAACGTCTTGGAGCAGATGAAGTTGTTTTATCAACAGACGAAGAACAAATGGCACAGCATGCGAAAAGTTTAAACTTTATTTTAGACTGCGTTTCTGCAGAACATAATATTGATGCTTACTTAAATTTATTGAAGGTTGACGGAACGCTTACTTTGGTTGGTGCTCCTATGGAACCGCTTCCTGTAACTTCGTTTAGTCTTTTAATGGGAAGAAGAAGTTTCGCAGGTTCCAATATTGGCGGTATTGCCGAAACTCAGGAAATGCTTGATTTCTGTGCAGAGCATAATATTACTGCAGATATCGAATTAATCGGTGTAAACGAAGTAAATAATGCTTACGAAAGATTATTAAAAGGAGATATCAAATATCGTTTTGTGATTGATATGGGTTCTTTAAAATAAATAAGTTGCTAAGGTTCTAAGATTCTAAGGCGCTAAGTTTTTTTCTTAGAACCTTAGAATCTTAGTCTCTTAGCAACTTAAATAAAGCGCAAAACCCCTTAAGCAATTCAACTCTTAAGGGGTTTCTTAAAAATAAATAATAACCAATTAAATTTATTTTACTTTTTGTCTAGGTTTTGTTTCAACAATTTAGCATGTTCTAAATGTGCAGTTAAACCCGCAATATTGTTTGATGCCCAAGTTTTTACATCTTGGTCGTGAGCATCTTTAGAAGCGTCTTGAAGTTTTTTAATCGCTTTTTCGTGACCATCGATCATCATGTCTGCGAATTTTTTATCAAAATCAACTCCTGTTTTTTCGTTTAATTTATTGTACTCTTCTTGACCTTCTTCAGTTAAAGAAGTTGGTAAAGTAAAGTTTTTAGCTTTTGCTAATGCACTTACTTCAGAAGCAGATTTAGTGTGCTCATCAACAAGCATTTTACCAAATTTTTTCACCTCTGCATTAGTACTTTTAGTTTGTGCTAGTTTCCCTATTTCGATTTCAGCTAGATTAATTTCTGCTTGATCTACTAAGAACTCAGAATCATCTTCTTTGCTGTCAATAGAATCAAATTTAGCCTCATTTGCATCTTCTGCTACTTCTTTTGGATCTTCTTGTTTAGTTTCATTTTTACAAGATTGTAGGAATAAAATAAGTAATCCTGCTCCTAAAATTGTTTTTCCGGCTAATAGTAACTTTTTCATGATTTTAATAGTTTAAATGTTATAATGTAAAATTATTAAGAAGTTACAGGAATGTCTTACACGATTTTTGAAGATTGTTATATGATTTGGATGCTAGTGTATTTCTTTAAAATTTCTGGTAATTTAACTAAAGATGAATTGCTGTAAGTTTTTGATAGACTAACGTGTGGAAAATTAAATAACAAGAGAAAGTGTCTTTTGCAGATACTAGCAGCTAATTGTAGATTTATTTTCTTTAGGAAATATTTACTTTAGTAAATATGTCAAACATAATTGAGTTTATACTATATATATGTAGAAAATAATTATCTCATAAAAATCAAAAATGCTAAATCCCAATTCCCCAAGAATTGGGATTTTTTCTTGAAAATTAAATCAAATCCAACAATTAACAACTTATAATTAATAATTCACAATTATACATAACCTTAATTATGAAATTTCTAACGAAAATTCTATAACAATTTTCTTTCACTTTTGGAAGAACTTTGAATTATCAGATTTTAGAAATGTCAAACCTTAAAATTTAAAGTCATGCCAGATCCAAGAATTAAAAATGAAGAACAGTATGAGGCGCTTGTAAAAAAAGGTTACAGCAAAGAGAAATCTGCTCGAATTGCCAATACACCTGATGCAGGAAAAAAAGGCGGAAAAGCAAAACCTTATGAGGAATGGACAAAGGAAGAACTTCAAAAGCAAGCAGCGAAAGTTGGCGTAAAAGGAAGATCTTATATGAATAAAAAGAGCCTTATAGAGTCTTTAAGAGATAATTAAAATTAGAACAAAACAATATCAGCGATAAATAAGTAAATACCATGAATGCAGCGGCCAAAAAAGAAGTTTTAATGAATCAGCTGATTAAGACTCCTCATTTAGTGATTGAAAAGCTGGATTTAGAATACATCAACGATCATCAGCTGACAATTGTTCGTTGTCGTGAAGGAGAAAATTTCGTTTATAAAAAAAATGGAAGATTTTTAAAAAGTAAAAACGAGATAAAACGAATTAATAGTCTGGTCCTTCCGCCGGCTTGGGAAAATGTTCGAATTACAGATGTTACTAACGGACATTTGCAGGCAGTTGGAATAGATCTTAAAAATAGAAAACAATATCGCTATCATCCAAAATGGAATCTGCTTAGAAACCAAACTAAATTTTACAAAATTGCCGAGTTTGGATCTAAACTTCCAGCGATCAGAAAGCAAGTTGATATTGATTTGGAACAAAAAGAATGGTCGAAAGAAAAAGTTACGGCGCTTGTCATTCGTTTAATGGAAGAGACACATATTAGAATTGGAAATGAAAAATATGCTAAAGACAACAAATCGTATGGACTTTCAACTTTAAGAAAACGTCATATCAACATCAATAGAAATTCACTTCGATTTGAATTTGTTGGAAAAAAAGGCAAGCAGCATACGATTACAACAAGAAACAAACAATTGATAAAACTGGTAAGCCGCTGTGAAGAAATTCCAGGCTGGGAAGTTTTTAAATATTACGATAAAAACGGAGAAAGAAAAGTACTTGACAGTCATATGGTAAATGAATATCTGCACAATATTTCAGGCGAATATTTCAGCGCGAAAGACTTTAGAACTTGGGCAGCATCCATTATTTTCTTTGAAAGTCTAATGGAAATTGGAGTCACTTCTGATGAAAAAGAAGCTAAAAAAAATGTGGTCACAGCATTTGATTTAACAGCAGAAGCATTAGGAAACACTCGAAAAGTCTGCAAAGATTATTATGTTCATCCGCTTTTAATTTCGACTTACGAAGACAGTTCTATTCAAAAATATTTTGATTTAGCCCAAAAAAGCCGAAGTACAAGAAAGTATTTTACGAAATCAGAAATTGCATTTTCTGAATTGATCCAAAATTATGAGATCAATCTAGAAGCATCTTGCAGTTAAAAAAATAGAGTTACAGCTTCTCTTAAAAAGCTGAAAAAGTTTGAAATCAAACAAAATCATTATTAACTAAAAAACTATTATTATGTTACGTTGGACAGTCACATTCATTATTCTAGCCATAGTGGCGGGAATATTTGGTTTTGGTGGAATCGCCGCTGGAGCCGCAAGTATAGCTAAAATTTTATTCTTTATATTTTTAGTCTTATTCGTTATTTCATTAATCAGCGGAAGAACGAGAGTTTAATAAAAATAGCAATAATAAAAGAACAAAAAAACGACACGTTTATTTTATAACGTGTCGTTTTTTGTAGTTTCAATAAAAAAAAACAGCAGTCATGGGAACAAAAAGCGGTGCTTATCAAGACGTTTATATAAAAAGAGAAAACGAAATGGTAAGCTTGAAAAATGATGTTACAGATTTTTGTGAAAAGTATATAAAACCAGTTCATCCAGAAAATTGGGACTGGTCAACTAGGGATTTTGACAATCCTGAAAATGATCCTACGGTTGCAGAGGCGAGAGCAATTGCAAATGTAGTTTATAAAGATTTGAGTGAAAATACACCAACTGATGTGGATCTTTCGACTATGAATAATGTTCATGCCATAAAAGCATATTTAGATCCGAATAGTAAACATGAGGCTTTTAACATGGAAGAATTTGCTTTTGCCTTAAAAGTAGAATTGGAACATGGTAAAATAAAAGATGTAAATGTTACGAATAATCACCCATTTTTAACGGCAATGATTGCGCTTGCACACATGACCGAAAGTTTAACTTACTACAAGAGGTTAAAAGTAATGGAAGCTGAAGGGGAAATCTATGAAATTTTAAGAAAATTGGAACATTCGACAGTGGAGAAAGAAAAATGGTATAAAGAATTGGGTAAAGCTGAAGAAGAACTCAATGAAGCGAGAGCCGGACTAGCAGAACGTCTGGCAAAAATGGATGATATTCCAGTATTGAAAATTATTGGAGATTAGTTGAATTTTAAACTCGAGAAAAAGAGGCTGTCTACATAGTAGACAGGCTCTTTTTTGATTTTTATGCCTTTACCATATTTGGCTTAAACCCAACAAAAAAGAGACTGTTTATTTAAACAGTCTCTTTTTTGCTTTCTAAAGCTTTTAAAAAATTATAATCTACGTGGGTCAGTATCAGGATAATCTTCTTTATCATCATTTTCCTGAACATCATCTTCGATATAATCATTTTCAATTTCATCTTCTTCTTCATCTTCATCGTCGATATCTTCTAGAACATCTTCCGTTTCATTAAAATCATTTTCGAAGGTATCTGCCGGATTATCAAATTCGTCATTTTCTACTTCTTCATCAAGATCTTCTTCAATGTATTCATCCTCGTCTTCATCATCTTCCAAATCATTTTCATCTTCTAGTACAACTTCAAAAACGTCATCATTCTCTTCAAGATCTCTGTCTGTATGAAAATCATCATTTAGATCATCTAAATCATCGTCATCATAAGCTTCTTGATTTGGATTGTGACTATCTCTAACAGTATAGCCGCGTTCTGCATCTTCTGCTCGGCTTTTCTGGGTTTCAGTAGTGTTTAAGTCATAAAGTTCCTCATTCATTACAGTATTTATGTCTGAAGTATTCGGGTTCCCTGGATCTCTAGGAAAAGTACCGTTTGTTTTATCTGTAGTATTCATGATATTGAATTTTTAGTAATTTATATATACAAAACTAACTCCTTATACCTTGGCATCTTTTATAGGATTATTTAATGTAATTGTATAATTAACAGATGTTTAGAATGAAATTTAATCTTAAAATAGTATAACCCTTCCAAATGTTGAGGCACTACTTTTACCGTGTTATTAATTATAAAAAAACACACCATGAAAACTACTGAAAATACAAAGACCACGTCTTCTAGAGAGACTGCTAAAAAAGGAGTAACAAAAGCTAAGTCGAATGCTGCATCTGGATTAACAGAGTTATTTGAAGATGGCTTAAAAGATATTTACTGGGCAGAGAAAGCGCTGACCAAAGCACTTCCAACAATGGTAAAAAATGCCTCTTCTGTAGAATTGAAAGATGCAATTGACAATCATTTAACGGAAACAGAAAATCAAATTAAACGTCTAGAAGAAGTATTTGATATTATTGGAAAAAAAGCCACAGCCAAAAAATGCGATGCAATGGAAGGCTTAATTGAAGAAGCTAAAGGAATGCTTGAAGAAACCGAAGTTGGTGTAGTAAGAGATGCTGCAATTATTGCTGCGAGTCAGAAAATTGAGCATTATGAAATTGCAACTTATGGTACTTTAAGACAATTTGCTGAAACACTTGGACTTCCAGAAGCGGCCAGCATACTTGAACTAACTCTTGACGAAGAAAAAGGAGCAGATAAAATATTGACTGAAGTTGCTGTAAATGCTGTAAATCTTGAAGCAGCAGAAGTTGAATAAGGATTTAAAAATGTAGTAAAAGTGCAGTTTTCGGGCTGCACTTTTTAATTTAAAAAGATATCTTATGCCCGAAGGTCCATCCATAGTAATCTTAAAAGAAGAAGTACAACAATTTACAGGACATAAAGTGATTGCTGTATCTGGAACTACCAGTATTGATATTTCTCGCCTAAAGGATAAAACCATAATCGCATTTAAAACTTGGGGAAAGCACTTTTTAATTTGTTTCGACACCTTTACAGTGAAAATTCATTTACTGATGTTTGGAACGTATAGAATTAATGAACGAAAGGAGACCAAACCCAGATTAAGCTTAGTTTTTGAAGCAGGCGAACTGAATTTTTACACCTGTTCTATCAAAATATTAGAAGGCGATATCAATACCCATTACGATTGGAGTGTAGATGTTATGAATGACGACTGGAATCCGAAGAAAGCACAAAAAAGTTTAGAAGAAATGCCGGAAAAAATGATTTGCGATGTGATTCTAGACCAAAATGTTTTTGCAGGAGTTGGGAATATCATAAAAAATGAAGTATTGTATCGTTGTTATGTTCATCCAGAATCGATTGTAGAGAAAATTCCTCGTGACGATCTCAGCCAGATTATTGCAGAATGTTCAACATACAGCTTTGAATTTTTATACTGGAAAAAGAAATTTGAACTCAAACAACATTGGGAGGCTTATACCAAACCACTTTGTTTAAGATGTAATCTTCCATTTGTGAAAAAACAGACGGGAGATTTAAAAAGAAGAAGTTTCTTCTGCACTAACTGTCAAAAATTATATAAATAAATGAAAAATCAAGTATTAATAGGTTGCTCCAGTTTTTATAACAGCTTTTGGAAAAATATTTTTTATCCAAAGAATCTGCCTTCCAAAAATTGGTTTGATTTTTACTGCCAGCATTTTAATACCTATGAGTTTAATGGCAGTTTTTATAAATTTCCGACCATTAGAGTTTTTGAAAACTGGTATAATAAAACACCGGAATCTTTTTTGTTTTCGATTAAAGTTCCGAAAGAAATAACCCATATCAAAAAACTGCACGATTGTGAAAGTCTTTTAAATGACTTTTATACGGTCTGCAAGTTAGGATTGAAAGAAAAACTTGCAGCTATTTTATTTCAGTTTCCGCCAAGCTATACTTTTAGCAGTGAAAAATTAGGAGATATAATAGCATGCTTAAATTACAATTTTCAAAACGTTATCGAATTTCGACATGAAAGCTGGTGGAATGAGGAAGTATGGACGACCTTCAAAGAAAATAATATTACGTTTTGCAGTGTGAGTCATCCAGACCTTCCGCAGACTATTTTTAAAGATTTTCCGCTTATTTATCTTCGATTTCACGGCGTTCCCAGAATGTTTTATTCCAGTTATTCTCGAGAAGAATTGATTGATGTAAACCATAAAATTAATTCTCAAAAAGGATTTGCTTATTTTAATAATACCGCAAGTGAAGCTGGAATTTTGAATGCTTTAGAATTAAAAAGGATGAATATTTAGGTTTTGTTTTTTTTAACCACAAAGTCCGCAAAGATTTACACAGAGTTGCCAAGATTATTTTCTTGCGTCCCTTGCGTAAATCTTTGCGGACTTTACGGTTAAACTTTTTTAGGTTAACTTGAAATTATAATTTCAAAGTTCCTTCAATTCCGTCATCCATTGTTTTTCCAGTTACATATGCGGCAGTCATCTTAGCAATTGCTACGATTTTTCCGTTTTTGTTGTTCCAGTAATAACCATCTTCTGGAACTACTTTAATAACACTTAAATTCGGATCATCTTCGCCGCCTGGCATCCATACTTTTACAATTGGATCGTATAGTTCTTTGATAGTTTCTTTATCATATTGAATTGATGCTGTTCCATGAAGCGTTAAAAACTTGTCGTGTGGTTCAGAAAAAAATAATTCAACCATTGGATTTAAAGAAATTTCAGCATTGTGACTGCTGTTTCGGTCTGATAAAAACCAAAGATTTCCCTGGTCATCAATTTTTTGAACAGACATTGGTCTTGATTGAAGTCTGTATTCATTATAAGTACAAAACATGCATGTTTTAATATTCTCTGCAAGATCTTTTATTTTATCTACTGCAAATTCATCTGTAAGGTCTTTATGATCTCCCATAACATTATATTTTTAAGTTTTTATTTGTCTAATATTCTTAGTAGTAAAATTGGTTATTTTAATCTTTTTCGGCTTATATAATTCAGCTTATAAATTATGAGATTTCAATTTGTAAGTTTTGTAAGAATTTAGACTGATATTGACCGTGTTATGTAAAAATATTTTATATTTGAATACAAAAACGACACTCGAAAAATCCATGATGAACTATACTATATTTTATACTGATGACGATGAAGATGATTTGAGCATTTTTGCCGACGCGGTAGAGTCAATACCACAAAAAATTACACTTCAAACTTATTCAGCAGGAGATAAGCTGCTTGATGCTATTTTTAATCCGCCGCCAACGCCGCATGTCGTTTTTCTAGATTTAAATATGCCTGGAAAAAATGGTTATGATGTTTTAGAAGAAATACGAAATTCTGAGGATAAAAAAGATATTCCAGTTGTAATATATTCTACATCAAGCGAGCCTGGTATTATCGAAAAATGCCGCAGCCTTGGAGCTAACTGCTTTATTACCAAACCCGTTTTAATGAGCGATATTATTAAATCGATAGAACACGCCATTACTATAAACTGGAATCAATTTGTACCAAACAAATCTAATTTTGTCTACAAATACTAATTTAGCACGATAAATCGGGAATATAAATATTAAAGACAGAACCTTTATCTTTTTCGCTGGAAACCATAATAATACCTTTATGGTTTTCAACGATTTTTTTAACTATCGCAAGGCCAATTCCAGTTCCTCTATATTCACTTTCTGTGTTCAAACGCTGAAATACCTCAAAGATTTTATCTTTATAAAGCAGGTCAAAACCAATTCCATTGTCCGAAACTTTAAAGTGATGGTACATTTTATCCTTGTATTCAGCATTCGGCAAAGTACTTCCTTTAATTAAAGCTGACGAAATTTCTACCTTTGGAGCAACGCCTTTTCGAGAAAATTTAAGTGCATTTTCAACTAAATTATGCAGCAGTTGTCTAAATTGAAATTGAATTAGAGTTGCTTCTCCTAAATTATGATATTTAATTTCAGCCTTTTTTTCTTCAATTCTATCCGAAAAGTCGCTTATAACTTCTTCTGCAATTTCATCTATATTAACTACTGTAAAAACACGATCTGCCGAGTTTGCTCGTGAATAAGCAAGTAAATCTTGAATTAAATTCTGCATTCTTTTTGCCGAAAGTTCAATTCTTGTCAAATAAGTTCGGGCATTGTCAGAGATATTTTTTTCATCCAAATCTGCCAGTCGGCTGGCGAACGTTTGTATTTTTCGCAGCGGTTCCTGAAGGTCATGACTGGAAATATAAGCAAACGACTGGAGTTCGATATTCATATTTACTAAATCCCTGTTGGTGAGTTCGAGTTGTGTTGTACGCTCGATAATCTGCTCTTCCAATTGATTGGTAAAGTTTTTCTGATCTTCAATATCTGTACTAGAACCTACCCACATCTGAATATTCCCTTTTTCGTCCAATTGGGCAATTGCACGGCTCAGCTGCCATCTATATTCTCCATCGTAACGTTTAAAACGATGCACGAATAAATAATCATTTCCTGTTTTAACAGAATTCATCCAAAGCTTGACATTTTCTTCACGATCGTCGGGATGTACAATTTGAAGCCACCCATTTTTATCAATTTCTTCTTTAGATAAACCACAGAATTTATAAAACGTTTCGTTAAAATAATTCAAATTACCCAAAGTATCACTTGTCCAAATAAGCTGCGGCATAGAATCGGCCAGAAGTCTGAATTTTGCCTCATTTTTCATTAATATTTCCTGACTGTTTTTCTCATCAGTAATATCCATGAGTGTTCCCAGCATTTTTGAAGGATCATTATTTTCATCAAAAAATATTCTTCCATGCACTTTTATCCAGCTGATAGAATTATCTAACTTGTGTATACGTGCTTCATACTTGTAAATGCTGGTTTGTAAAGCCTTTTCAAAAGCTTCTACAATAATATGATCATCTTCAGCAAGAACTCGGCTTCGAACATCCTGATGCGTTATTTTAGCGTTTTTTTCAAAGCCAAAAACATCCAAAAGATTATCGCTGTAAATTAATTTTTTGTTTTGAAGATCTAAATCCCATGTAGCAATTTCTCCAATTTCGGCGGCCAGACGAGCTCTTTCTTCGGCATTTTCTACTTTTTTTCTGGCCTTAACCTTCGAGGTTACATCGTTTACAGTTACCATAACACCAGATGGCTGTCCATTTTTTTCGAAGAGGGCAGTGTATTCATAATCGAGGTAGAATTTTTTTAATTTCCCTTTTATGTCAACATAAGCTATTGCCTCATACTCTCGGATCGTTTTTCCGTTAGAAACCACTTCATTCAGTAACTCCGGATATTTTTGATTTTCTAATTCTGGAAAAACCTCTAATAACGGCTTTCCAATAGTATCTTTTTCTTCTTTCTGCCAGATATTATGCATCATGGTAAGATTGGCCATTTCGATGATTTGATCTTTACCTCTAAAGATAGCCATTGCAATAGGAGATTCCATTACAATTTTTCGAAATGCTTTTTCACTTTCGGTCAGTAAATGCCTTGATTTTACTTCTTCAGTAACTTCGTACGAAACCACAATCACGCCAGAAATAGAATTGTTTTCTTCTTTTAAAGGATAAAATACGAGGTTAAAATAACCCAATTCCTCTTTGTTATAACGATTTAATCTAACCGGAAGCTCATCTGTATAATAGGGAACACCTGTTTCAAAAACGTTTTTTAATAAAGGAAGAACGGTTTCTTTTGCCTCTGGAACCGATTCAAAAATAGGTCTGTTTAAAACGTCTTCCTCGTTCTTATCAATAATATGCAGATAGGTGCTATTGGCCATTTCAACAATCAGATCTGGACCTTTTAAAATACCAATTCCTAACGGAAGCTGTTTTACAATATTCCTGAAACGCTTTTCACTATCTTCAACGGCTGTGCGGGACAAAACCTGAAGTGTGACATCATTTGCAACAGCCAGAATACCAGAAATTTTACCGTCAGATTCTTTTAAAGCTTCGTAGGTAACATTTATATAATTAGTAACTGGTGTGCCTTTTCGATTTAATGTTACAGGAAGCTCGTTTGCTGTAAATGTTTCGCCCGTAGTGTAAACATTTTTTATGATTTCTTCTAAACCTTGATTTCCTACTTCTGGAAGTGCTTCAAAAACAGGTTTGTTTAGAACTTCTTCTTCCGTTCTTTCCCAAATTTCAAGCATTAGTTTGTTAGCAATTTCAATAGTATATTCTGGACCTCTAAAAATACACATCGCATTTGGAGCCTGAAGAATATTATTGAGAGAGCGCACATTACTTTCTTCCAGTTTTTTATGAATATTTACCTGATTTGTGGTTTCATTGCAAATTACCAGAACGCCATTTATTTTTCCGTCGTCGTCGTTTACAGGACTGTAGCTGAAGGTCCAGTAAACATCTTCCATCTGCCCATTTCTATAGATGGGAAGCAGCTGATCTTCATGCCATGTAGCTTCTCCCTTGGTAAGTACCTGATCTATTAAAGGTTTAATAAAATCCCAGATTTCCGGCCAGAAATCAGCACCTTTTTCACCAAGAATTGAGGGGTGTTTGCCATCATTTCCAAGACTTGGACGGTAAGCATCATTATAAAAACAAATATGATCTGGTCCCCAGAATAAAAACATAGGGAACTTGGAGTTCAGTAGAATTCCTATAGTAGTACGAAGGCTTTGAGGCCAAGATTCTACAGCGCCAATGGCAGTTTTACTCCAATCCTTAGCACGTGTAAGCTCTCCCATTTCTCCTCCATTGGCCAGAAAATAATAATTATTATTAAGCATTAACTGTGATATTTTTATATAGAAATAAACGAATGTTTATTAATTATTAAATGTAGTGATTATAGCTTAAACTTAAGCTTTGCTAAAATTAAGAAAAAATAAATATTCCTTTCAAGGCTATTTTTGAATGAGGCAAGATTAAAATCATTTGAGTTAACTTTATCTGGTTTCAATGCTGAAATTTGATAAACAGATTAAAAACAAAAAGCCATGAAACGAGAAGATTCAAAACACGAAACCGACTATATAAAAAGATATCAAGAAGAAGGATATACAGTAAATTATTTATTCGTTAATGATCAGCTAATAGATTCTGAGACAAAAACGGCATATAAGCCTGAAGATATTTTTATTGTGGCACACCATCGTTACGAGGGCATGAGCGATCCAGATGATATGTCTATTTTATACGTAATAGAAACTAAAGATAATAGAAAAGGAACGCATTTATTAGGATACGGACCTACTGCAGATTTAGAAGAAGCTGAGTTCTTTAAAGACATTCCGAAACAGAATTACTCTAACAACGCAGACGTAAGCGAATTAACTTAAAAGAGTAATATAGATTAAAGAGTAAAAATAGATTGGTATTTTTATTTTGCTGATGAGCAGTTGTTTCAAATTTATTTGGAGCAGCTGCTTTTTTTTTTAAGGGGCAAAGGTTCAGAGGTACAGAGAGGCAAAGGTTTTTGTTTTTGAGGTGTGAAAGTTTAAAAAGAGTTTTTAAAACTCAATCCTTACCCCTCTGAACCTTTGTACCTCTGAACCTTTGTCCCTATTTATAAAAAAAAACTACAAAATAATAATTATGAAATATCTCTCCAAAATTGTATAAAGATTTGAGTAGCAATATAAACGAAATTTGAAATAAGAAATTAAGTTAAAAACAAAAGTTAGTTTTTGTAAGTAAATAAGCTAATCAATTAAATTATACCAAATCATACAATGAAAAAACTTTACATAAATACTGGAGGCTTTGATGCTGTTTTTAATAACCTTAAAGAGAGTTTTGGCGGTGACTTATTGGTAACTGCTAATGAATACAAATTGACATTTAAATCTAGATGGGCTACAGGAAGTATTTCCGGCGTTCGTTTTGAAAAAGAAATGACCTATTTAAACTTTGATTTAACTTTTAATCAAGATGTTAATTTAAGTATAGAATCAAATCCGCTTTCACCAGTATTTTTTGTGTATTGTGAAAAAGGAAATGTAGTCCATAGTTTTGGTGCAAACGGCGAAATTAAGTCGTTAAAGAAACAACAGTCTGGAATTATGAGTAATTCCTCATCTATCAACAGCGTGCTTTATTTCCAGAGCCACCAGCATATTCAGTTTTCATTAATTGGCATGCCGACAGTTGTCAATAGTTCTGAAAATGCTATAGATTATGCTTCTCAAGTGAGAAGAATTTTCACGCATGAGTCTGGAAATTATATTTATATCGGAGACGAAAATCAAAAAATAGGAGAGAAGTTCCAAGAACTTAAAAGCATTCCGCAGCAAGGAACAGTTCGTTATTTATTAATGAAAAGTATTTTAAGAGAAATATTAGAACTGGAGATAGCACAGCATAGTTACAATTATTTAACTACGTTTCAGCCTATTGTAAATTTTGCTGTTAAACAGTTAAGCGAAATTAAAAAGCTTTCAAATGTAAATTTAACAACGATAATGGCGCCTGCATTATTTTTCAAACGAATAGTACAAGCAAAAACATTAAAAGGGAAATACCATATCGAATTAGAACCATTCAACCAAAAATTAGCTAGCTAGTAAGCCTCACATATTCTTCATTTTCAAAAAAACAGCTTCGTCAAAGCTGTTTTTTTCTTTTTATAATTATTCTTTTTCATAATAAATTATGAAGTAAACCATTATTAGGTTTAGAAGTAATGAAATACTGTTCGTAATTATTATGGGTAGATCGTTTTTCAAAATACCATATACAACCCAAATCGCAATTCCGAAAGTAAGGGTGCCAAACATTTTAAGTGAAATCTCTTTTACTTTTTTTGTTTTCCAAACTTTCAGAATCTGCGGAATCGTTGCGAGTGTAACGCAGGTTCCGGCAAAAAGACCAAGAATATCTAAGTAGTTCATTTTTTTAAGGTTCTAAGATTCTGAGATTCTAAGGTTCTGAGTTTTTTTTTTTTTTTTTTTTGACTGATTGCTATACTTGAGATACTTTGATGCTGAAAGCTTCTCTCACGGTGTGTCATTTCCGATCCCGAGGCTTCGGGAGAGAAATCTCCGCAAGTAAATTTTTACAGTATTTCAGATTTGGTACCGCTTAGAGATTTGCTGTGTCAGTTGCTAATCTGCTTCGTCGAAATGCATGAAAATCCTAAATTACCCGCCAACTAATTCACCTCCGTTAATATGGATAAACTGTCCAGTAATGTAACTGCTGTCTTCGCAGGCTAGAAACACATACGCAGGAGCAACTTCAGACGGCTGTCCAGCTCTTTCCATCGGATTGTCTTTTCCAAAATCTGATAATTTATCAAAACTTGCCACAATGAGCGGTGTCCAGATAGGACCAGGTGCAACACCATTTACACGTATTTTTCTTTTAGCCAGCATGCTCGAAAGCGATCTTGTAAAACTTACAATTGCGCCCTTTGTACTCGCGTAGTCCGCTAGATGCTCGCTGCCTCGAAAAGCAGTTACCGACGTAGTGTTGATTATTGCGTCTCCTTCTTTTAAAAATGAAAGTGCTGCTTTTGTAATATAAAAATAGGGGTAAATATTGGTCTCAAAAGTTTTCTGAAGCTGCGCTGCAGTTATTTTTTCCAATTCGTTTTGAGGAAACTGCACGGCTGCATTATTCACAATTATATTAATATCCTTAAAAGTCGTATGGCACTTTTTTATTGCAGCTTTGCAAAACTTCTCATCTTTTAAATCACCGCTTAGTAAAAGGCATTCTCTGCCTTCATTTTCAATCATCTTTTTAGTTTCGAGTGCATCTTTGTCTTCTTTTAAATAAACGATCGCTATATTGGCGCCTTCTCTAGCAAAATGTACGGCAACGCTTCGGCCTATTCCGCTGTCACCGCCGGTAATAAAAGCAGTTTTGCCCAATAATTTACCGCTTCCAACATAATTTTCTCTAATAATTTCTGGTTCAGGCGTCATCATGTGTTCATTACCGGGAAGATTTTGTTTTTGTTCAGGGAATGTTTTCGTTTTTTTCATGATTATTCTTCTTTTAGTGATTTTTATGCTTCTTAAAATTAGAGCATAGAAGTAAAAATCATTGCTTTAAAAGGCATTTTATTTGCCTCAATAAAACAAAATTGGACTTATTGTATGAAAATACATTCAATAACTAAACAAATCAAAATAACAAGAAAATTCTAATTACTTCATAATCATCTATAAAACTAAAAATGAAAACCAAAAGTGGGAATTTTGTAACGATTTTCGATTTAGATAAAAAAGCTTCTCCTAATTTTTTTTATACATTTGAGAATTTACACGTAGTTTTTAATAATTACTCGTAGAATTCAACAAAAAAATAAGAAAATTTTTAAATTCATTTTAAATTCAAGAATTTTGATTCACAACCAATTTAGCTTCAAAACGGCATGGTATTAATTGTAGACGATATAAGGGCCAATATCATTGCCTTAAAAAAAACATTAGAGCTGCATAATATCGATGTCGATAGTGCCGAATCTGGAGAAGAAGCGTTAAAGAAAATTCTAAAAACAGACTACTGTCTGATTATCATGGATGTTCAAATGCCTGGACTTGACGGCTTTGAAGTTGTTAAAATTCTCTCTGGAAATAAACGAACAAAAGACATTCCGGTTATATTTCTTTCGGCTCTTAATACCGAAAAAAAGTATATTTTTAAAGGATACGAAACTGGTGCAGTTGAATATATCACCAAACCAGTCGATTCTGATTTACTGATTTTAAAGGTAAAAACATTCATAAAAATCTACGAACAGCAGCACGAACTTAAAGCGATTAAAGATCTTCTTTCCAAAGAAATCAAAATTCGAAAAGAAGCTCAGGATAATCTCGAAATCAAAATCGCTGAAAGGACAAAAGAACTAGTCCAAAAAAATGAGGAATTAGAACTTCGGAATCATGAATTGCAGCAGTTTTCGTGGGTAGTATCGCACGATTTAAATGAACCTATACGGAAGATCCAAATCTTCATTAAAATTATAAAAGACCTGTATTTAAAAAGCGATGATAAGGCTGTCGATTACGTAAATAGAACGATAAAATCGGCAGAGAGAATGCAGACTTTAATTACAGATCTGCTGGCATATTCTAGACTTTCGGCTCAGGTGAAACCAGAAAAAACAGATTTAAATGAGGTTTTACAAGAAGTGCTTTCAGATTTCGATTACCTGATCGAAAACAAAGACGCTGAAATAAAAACCAATGAACTTCCAACTGTAGATAGTATTCCAAGCCAGATGCGTCAGGTTTTTCAGAATTTGATTGGAAATGCACTCAAGTTTTCCGGTAATGAACAAAAACCTGTAATTGAAATAACTTCTGAATTAATTTTAGAAAAGTCATTTGATAGTGTAACTTCTCCAGAAGGTAATTTTTGCAGAATTACTGTAAAAGATAACGGAATTGGCTTTGATGAAATTTATTTAGATAGAATTTTTATTATCTTTCAAAGTTTAAACGACCGCCAGACCTACGAAGGAACTGGAATCGGACTGGCAATAGCCAAGAAAATTATTGAAAAACATAATGGATTAATTACCGCTAAAAGTAAACAAGGCGAGGGTGCAAGTTTTATAATTGTACTTCCGTTAACCAATAAATAACCAATAAACAAAATAGTACAGAATCTATATGGACAGTAATTTTAAAAGAAATTTACTAATCAGTTCCTCGGTTTCCCTGCTGATATTAATGATTAGTTCGACTGCATCTTTTTTAAGTATTAAAAATCTTCTTGACAGTAATACCTGGGTCAACCATACACAGGATGTTATTTATAATTTGAATAACGCTTCATCTATTCTTACCGATGCGCAGACTAGTATGCGCGGTTATTTAATAACTGGAAACAGAGATTTCCTTCAGGAACATTATAACGCCGAAAAAGAGTCTGCTGCTTATTTTGAAAAGCTTGATGAGTTAACAATAGACAATCCTTCGCAGCAAAAAAGACTTAGTGAGTTAAAACCGCTGCGTTCTAATTTTTTCAAATATCTTCATAACCAAGTTGTAAAAAAACAACTGGGAGGAAAAGATCTTACTTTTGATCTTGAAGAAGGTAAAAAGATGATGGATGAACTTCGCTCTAAATTCAAAAGTATTGAGAACAACGAGCAGATTCTTTTGAAAGAACGTATTGCAAATTCTGAAAAATATGGTAATTATAGTTTTGTCTTAATTATCGTCGCATTTATAATTGCAATGATTATAACAGTTGTCTTTTTTGCCAGAATCTTACGTGATCATAATGAGCGTGCATTACTGCAAAAAGAATTACAGCGTAAAGATATTGAAACAGCCGAGCGCTTGGAAGTAATCAGCGGCATCGCAACACAGATTTCAAAAGGAAATTATGATGTTCAGATCGATGATCGAAAATCGGATACCTTGGGGGCTTTGGGAGCTTCGATTCACAATATGAAAGATTCACTAAAAGATTCTTTCGATTTATTGTCTCAAAAAGAATGGCTGCAATCTGGTGTCGCTTCTTTAAATGATAAAATGCTGGGCGAAAAAACGATTCAGAAATTATCAAAAGATGTAATCGAATTTTTGTGCCAGTACACCAATAGCAGCGCGGGAGTTTTATATGTTATTGATGGTGAAGAATTAACAGTTACTGGCGGTTACAGCTATATTCCGAGTAAAAATCGTGAAAGAATTAAAAAAGGAGAAGGACTAATTGGTCAGGCAATTGTTTCGGGCAAAATGCTGGAATTAAAATCATTGTCTTCAGAAGATATTCAGATCAACTATGCTTTGGGAGAAATCAAGCCGACGCATATTGTAGCAGTTCCGTTGTTGGATTTCAAAGTAGAAGGCGCTGTAGAATTAGCCAGCATTTATGGATTTTCTGAATTACAATTAGAATTTTTAAATGTAGTTGCCAATAATATCGGAATTGCCTTAAAAGCAACTCAGAACCGTAAAAGAGTAATGGAACTCTTAGAAGAAACCAAATCGCAGTCTGAAGAACTTCAAATTCAGCATAGCGAATTGGAAGCAATCAATGCCGAATTAGAAGCGCAGACTGAAAAATTACAAGCCTCTGAAGAAGAGCTTCGTGTACAGCAGGAAGAATTAGAACAAACCAATGAAGAACTGTCTGAAAGAAGTGTTTTATTAGAAGAAAAAAATACAGAAATTCAGAAAAAATCTGAAGCTTTAGAACTAACAACTCGTTACAAATCAGAGTTTTTGGCGAATATGTCGCACGAATTAAGAACTCCGTTAAATTCGATCTTATTGTTGAGCCGTTTATTGTCTGAAAACAATAACAAAAACATGAACAATGAAGAAATTGAATTTGCAAAAGTAATTCAGAGTTCAGGAAACAGCTTATTAGGATTAATCGATGAAATTCTGGATTTGTCTAAAATTGAGGCTGGTAAAATGGACTTGGAATTCTTGGATGTTTCTACTAAAGAAATCACAGACAACCTTTATAATTTATTTTATCTTGTTGCCAAAGAGAAAGGTATCAATTTTGAGATCATAACGAAAGACGCGCCAATTGTCATTAAAACAGACAAAATGCGTCTGGAACAAATTCTGAAAAACTTGATTTCAAACGCTATTAAATTTACCGAAAAAGGTACAGTAAGCCTTGAAATTAAGGTAAATAGTGATGATGATAAAATTATCTGTTTTATCGTAAAAGATACCGGAATTGGTATTCCGTTAGAAAAACAGCCATTAATATTCGAAGCATTCCAGCAAGCCGATGGTTCAACTAAACGTAAATACGGAGGAACAGGTTTAGGATTGTCAATCAGTCGAGAATTAGCTAAACTTTTGAGAGGAGAAATTACCCTTAATAGTAAAGTAAATGATGGAAGTACGTTTACATTATGTCTTCCAGTATTAGGTATTGCCATTAGTAAAATTTCGGTAAATAAAATACTAGAAACAGAAGTAATAGAAGAAGAAACAGAAGAAACAGAGGTAAGACCAAAATATATCAGCGAAGTTATTCCTGCTGAAATCGAAGACGACCGTGATTCTATAGTTGAAGGCGATAAAGTGATTTTGATCGTAGAAGACGATATTAATTTTGCAAAATCACTATTGGCTTTTACACAGAAAAAAGGATATAAAGGAGTTGTTGCGGTAAGAGGAGATTACGCTTTAAATTTCGCCTTAATTTACAGACCAATTGGAATTTTATTGGATATTGAACTTCCAATTAAAAGCGGCTGGGAAGTTTTAGAAGAATTGAAGAATCATTCTCATACCAAACATATTTCGGTGCACATTATGTCTTCTCATAAATTAAAACAAGAAAGTCTGTTAAAAGGAGCTGTGGATTTCTTAGACAAACCAGTTGCTTTTGATAGAATTCCAGAAGTATTTATGCGCATTGAACATATCATCAATAATGAATCTCAAAAAGTTTTAATTATTGAAGATAACCCGCAGCACGCCAAAGCACTTGCTTATTTCTTAGAAACGTACAATATCAATTCTGAAATTAAGAGTGATGTTTCAGAAGGATTGACTGTTTTAAACCAAAACGACGTAGACTGCGTAATTCTAGATATGGGAATTCCAGATAAACAAGCTTATGAAATTCTAGACGGAGTGAAGAAAAATCCAGGTTTAGAGAATCTTCCGGTGATCGTATTTACAGGAAAAAGTTTGTCTATTAAAGAAGAACTGAAAATTAGAAAATATGCCGATTCTATTATTGTAAAAACTGCTCATTCATATCAGAGAATGCTTGATGAGGTTTCACTTTTCCTTCATTTAGTAGAAAGCAAGAAAAAAGAAGGAAATGACAAAAAAGAAAGCACTAAAAAACTGAATTCATTAAACAATATTTTATTTGAAAAGAAAGTATTAATTGTTGATGATGATGTTCGTAATATTTATTCGCTTTCTAAAGCTCTAGAAGCTTTTAGAATGACTGTTATTACGGCTTTTGATGGAAAAGAAGCTATTAAGATTTTAGAAGAGAATCCAGATACAGATGTAGTATTGTTAGATATGATGATGCCAAATATGGACGGGTATGAAACAGCAGAAAAGATAAGAAGTAATCCTAAATTTCTTAACTTAGCAGTAATTGCTGTAACTGCCAAAGCTATGACCGGCGACAGAGAAAAATGTATCAAAGCAGGTGCTTCAGATTACATTACAAAACCTGTCGATGTAGATCAGCTGTTATCGTTATTGCGAGTTTGGTTATACGATAAAATCTAATCTTTAAAAATACTGTAAATGGAAAAGAAAAAAGTATTGATTGTAGATGACGATTCTAGAAATATTTTTGCTTTAGTAAATACTTTAAAGGCAAAATCTTTTGAATGTTTGTCTTGTTTAAGTGCTGAAGAAGCTTTAAGGATATTAGCAGGAGACAGTTCAATAGATGCTGTTTTAATGGATATGATGATGCCGGAAATGGATGGTTATGAAGCAATTCCGCTTATAAAAGCAATTCCGTCACAAGAATCTACTTTTGTAGTTGCCGTAACCGCACAGGCTATGGCAGGAGATCGAGAAAAATGTATAGAGGCCGGAGCAGATGCTTATATCTCAAAACCCGTAGATGTTGATAAATTATTGCAGATCTTGGGTGAAATTTAAATGAATTATGATTGAAGATATTGAATTAGAAACTCTTATAAATGAAATTTACGAATATTATGGTTTTGATTTTGGAAGTTATTCCAGAGCCTCACTTAAAAGACGCGTAAACAGGGTTTTTTATTTGGATGGCTTTAAACATTTTCATGAGTTCTTGTCAAAAGTTCGAAGAGATCCAGAATATTGCAAAAGAATGATCGATGAAATAACGGTTAACGTAACAGAAATGTTTCGTGATCCGTCTTTTTATATGACACTTCGAAAAGAGATTCTTCCGTTATTGGGAACAAAACCCTTTATACGCATATGGCATGCAGGCTGTTCTACAGGCGAAGAAGTATATTCTATGGCTATTATGTTGAAAGAAGCAGGATTACTGCATAAATCGATATTGTACGCAACAGACATTAATACAACGGTTTTAGAAACGGCAAAAAGCGGTATTTTTCCGTTGCGAATGATAAAAGATTATGCCGATAATTACAGAGATTCTGGCGGACAAGAGGATTTCTCAGATTATTATATCGCCAATTATGGTTTTGCGAAGTTTAATGAAAACCTTTCTGAAAAAATGGTTTTCTCTCAGCATAATTTGGTTTCAGACACTTCGTTTAATGAATTTGACCTTATTTTATGCCGTAATGTTTTAATTTATTTTGATAATAATCTGCAGAAAAGAGTTATAAATCTTTTTGATGACAGTCTTGCTCCATTAGGTTTTCTGGCACTCGGGACAAAAGAAACAATCAAATATTCTATTTCTCAAACCAAATACAAACAATTTGATAAAGAGAAAATATGGAGAAAAATAAAATAATAAATCATTGTAAAGTAGTTATTATTGGAGGTTCAGCAGGAAGTCTGCAGGCATTATTGCAGATTTTGCCTTTTATAGAAAGTCCAATATCCTTTGCAATTGTAATTGTAGTTCACAGAAAAAATACAGATGAACAAACCTTAGAAGATTTAATTGCTCTAAGATCAAATATAAAAGTAAAAATAGTTGAAGATAAGGTAAAACTGCAGACAGGATTCATATTCATTGCACCTTCAAATTACCATTTGCTGTTTGAAAAAGACGAAACATTATCTTTAGATACTTCAGAAAAAATAAATTACAGCAGGCCAAGTATTGATGTGTCTTTTGAATCGGCAGCTGAAATATTCGGACCAGAACTGATTGGAATATTACTTTCCGGCTCTAATTCTGATGGAACTCTTGGTTTAAAAGCAATTCAGGCAGCTGGTGGATTAATTGTAGTTCAAAATCCGCTTTCGGCAGAAATGTCTTTTATGCCTAATAATGCGATTTTACATACCACTCCAGATTTTATTTTGAAAACAGAAGAAATTCTTGAATTGATAAAAGAAATAAACCAAATTTAATCTTGGTCTTCCGGCAGGATAACTTTATTCATTTCAGCATCTTTCTCAGCGCGTCTTTGTGCGGCTTTTCCTTTTCCAATAGGGATTCCTGCTGTCAGATATAAAGATCTGTTGTAGACATTTGGGCCGTCTCCTTTCATGACAGGAACTAATCCATAATAGTATTGAATGGTTATATTTAATCCGTTGCCGACATTCATATGATAGCCGGTTCCAAAAGCGATCCCAGCATCTATAACACGAATTTGATCCCTGATTTTCTTTTTATAAGTAACATCGTTTTCATTAATCTCGTTGGTAAACTCATCAAATGCTGAGGCGAGAAGTCCTAATTGAGGTCCGGTTTTGAGATAAATTCTATTTTTAAATTGGTATTTAATTAAAATTGGAACATTAAAATACCGTATTTCCCGATTGACACTTCCGCCTGCAAAAGTATTGTCCAAGTTTACATCATCTAAAGAATAAACTGGAATATGTCTTGCGCCCATCGGCGATTTTACTATTACACCAGTATTAATCATCCACGCTGGATTTTGCTTTGATCTGATATCAAAATAAAAACCAAGATTAAAACCAGCATTCATTCCTGAACTATTAAGGTCAGAAATATCAGAAAGATTAATACCGCCTTCAAGACCAAATTCTAAAAAAGGCGAATTCAGTTTATCTCCAAAAATCAAGGAAATTAAAACTTGTGATCTTGCGGGAGACATGCACAAAAGCATGAAAAGTAATAATAAACCTTTTTTCATATAGAAAGATTAAAGTCCAAAACGATATTGTATTCCTCCTAAAGCTTGTGTTCGAGTTCCGAGAAAACCAGCTTCTACCCTGAACATAATATGTTTATTAAGTTGATATTGAGAACCAATAATGAAATTCCACATATCTTTTGGTCTCTTTTGAAGCGAATATTGGACAGAAGAAGAGCTGGCAGTACTTAAAGCGCCGTCTAAAGTCGTAAGAAGATTTCCAGCACTTTCCAGAGCTCGGTTCGCTGTATTATGTTTGGCAATATTAGCAGGACTTTTTTGCTCTGCAGGTGTTAGACCGCTCCACCAAGCATCTACTTTTCCCTGATTTTCAGAAACTTTGGTTAATCCACTATCAACCTTTGCCTGTGCTGTAGATAAATCTATCACATCCGATAAATTGATATTTCCATTCGTATTTCCAGCAATGTGGACTCTGAAACCTCCAACCCACAAAGCAATATTCTGATCTGGTTTAGGAAGTTTAAAGGTTTTACCTAATCGGGGGCCAAATACATACGAAAAAGCGGGCTTATCTAACGCACTTACATCTGTCCAAGCCATATTCATATCAAGTGCCAGCCATCCGCCTCCAATTCCTATAGTTGGTGTCATTCCAAAACCAAAAGTAGTTGCGCTAAAATTAGCTTTTGTACTGAAATTGGCAATTTCTGACCAATTGTTATCTGCATCAGGAATGTAAATTCCTGCATTAATTTTTGTTGAAGGATTTGATTTACCAAAAATACCGTAGATATTTAAAAAAGGAAGAAGCCATATATCTGGACGAATAGTAAGTGCTCCGGCTTCGACAGAAGATTTATCAAAACGTACAATTTCATCTAAATTGTACATAGGACCATTATTAAAACCAACTTGAAGATTACTGATGACAATTTCAGAATCCTGCCAAAAATAATTTAAGGAAAGCCCGGCAGAGTAGGGAAGTTTGTATCCTTTTTTAGCGACTTTATCACCCCAGATGGGAAGGGCATAAGGATAATCCGCTACTTTAAGGCTGTCTTTTAATTCCTGATTTTTTTCTCCTACAATTTTTTCGGTGTATACCTGAGCGAAAAATGGAATAGTAAATAATAAGAAAAAGGCTGATATTAGTTTTTTACATTTCATTGACTTGAGTATTGATTTGATTAAAATAAAACTGCGTGAAATAATGATGTACTAATGTATTCTGAGGGAATTTCGGCTTATCTTTTGATTTATCGGAGTATAGAATATGTGTTTATTAGTGTTAAAGTTAACTAAAAATTCTTTTGACAATAATAAAATTTAAAGAAATATGATTAAAAGTCAGTTGATTATGTTTTTTTTCTAAAGTGAATTAAATAAAGTATTATTTTTACATTCATGAAATGGATAGCAATTCTAATGTCAATTTATTTGATGGCACTTTCAAATATGCCTTGTGCAGATATGGAAGTGAACAGCGCTATGCATAAAACAGCCCAATTTTCATCTGAGGATAATCATTCGCACGACAAAGACAACGATTTATGTTCTCCTTTTTGTGCCTGCAACTGCTGCGGTGCACAAGTTTTAAGCTATCAATCTGCTGTAAGTTTTGAATTTCCTGCTGCGTGCAGTATTATTTCTATTCCTTTACCCAATTATCGATCTGTTTTTGCTTCTAATTTCTATGGAAGCATATGGCAGCCCCCTCAAATAGCATAATGATGCCTGTTTCCGAAAATTCGGAATTCGGGTTAGAGCGTTGTGGACTTACCACAAATTGATACGGCAGATTCCTGCCTAATTTCTCATGTCATTATTTTATTCAAATGCTAGATAAAATCATTCAATTTAGTATACGAAACAAATTCGTAATACTATTATTTACCCTTGTTTTAATAGCTTGGGGAAGCTATTCGCTCAAAAAATTACCGCTCGATGCTTTGCCGGATGTAACCAATAATCAAGTTCAGATTATTACAACAGCTCCAACTTTGGCAAGTCAGGAAGTAGAGCAGTTAATTACCTATCCGTTAGAGCGGGCGGTCAAAACAGTTCCAGATATTATCGAACTCCGCAGTATTTCCCGTTTCGGATTATCTGTTGTAACGGTTGTTTTTGAAGACGATGTTGATATTTACTGGGCTCGCGAACAAATTTTCCAGCGTTTAAAACAAGCCGAAGAAAACATTCCAGATTATGTTGATACTCCCGAATTAGCGCCTATTACAACTGGTCTAGGCGAAATTTACCAATATGATGTTTACGCCAAAAAAGGTTACGAAAACAAATACAGCGCAGTCGAATTACGAACTATTCAGGATTGGATTATCATTCCGCAATTGCAGGGAATTCGTGGTGTTGCCGATGTAAGTACCTGGGGCGGAAAACTGAAACAATACGAAATTGCAGTTAATCCTAACATGCTGAATAGTTTAGGCGTTACAATTACCGAAATTTTTGAAGCCCTAGAAAAAAACAATCAAAATACAGGAGGCGCTTATATTGAAAAGGATCAATATACTTATTTCATCCGCGGTGTAGGAATGGCAAAAGGTGTAAAAGACCTTGAAAATGTAGTAGTGAAAAACCGTAACGGTTCGCCAGTATTGGTGCGCAATGTGGCGCAGGTTCGCGAAGGTGTTGCTTTGCGTTACGGCGCATCTACCAAAGACGGAAAAGGCGAAATCGTTTCGGGTTTGGTATTAATGCTGAAAGGAGAAAACTCAAGCGCAGTTGTCAGCCGCATTCACGACAAAATGGCTCAAATTAACAAAAGTCTTCCCGAAGGAGTTGTTGCAGAAGCCTTTATTGACAGAGGAAAACTCGTTGACAATTCCATAAAAACGGTCGCAAAGAATTTACTAGAAGGTGCTTTAATTGTAATTTTTGTACTGATTTTATTTCTAGGAAATCTTCGCGCAGGGCTTATAGTGGCATCTGTTATTCCGCTGGCAATGTTATTTGCGGTGATTTTAATGAATGCCTTTGGCGTAAGCGGGAATTTAATGAGTTTGGGGGCAATAGATTTCGGAATCATTGTCGATGGTGCCGTTATTATTGTCGAAGCAACCATGCATCATCTTCAGAAAATCAAAAATAAAAAAGAATTGACGCAGGAAGAAATGGATGATGAAGTGTATAATTCGGCTTCAAAAATCAGGAATAGCGCAGCTTTTGGAGAAATCATTATTTTGATCGTTTATCTGCCCATTTTAGCCTTGATTGGAACGGAAGGAAAGATGTTTAAACCAATGGCAATGACGGTTAGTTTTGCTATTATTGGAGCTTTTATTCTTTCCCTGACCTACATTCCGATGATGAGTGCTTTATTTCTATCCAAAAAAACAGACCACAAAACCAATTTTAGTGATAGAATGATTGCATGGCTCGAAAATCGTTATACGCCTTTGCTTAATAAAGCTTTAAAATTTAAAAAAGTGGTCCTGACAACCGCAGTGGCATTATTTGCTTTAGCATTTATTATTTTCCAAAATATGGGAGGCGAATTTATCCCGACAATTGAAGAAGGAGATCTGGCTATAAATGCCACGATTATGACCGGAAGTTCGCTTACGCAGATGGTCGAAACTGCTACCAAATACGAACAACTGCTAAAGGCAAAATTTCCTGAAATAAAAACGATCGTAACAAAAATAGGAAGCGGCGAAATCCCAACCGACCCAATGCCCATTGAAAGCGGTGATTTAATTATTGTTTTGAAAGACAAAAGAGAATGGAGAAGCAAATACCGCAATTGGGAAAAATT
This sequence comes from Flavobacterium fluviale, assembly GCF_003312915.1. NCBI lineage: Bacteria > Pseudomonadati > Bacteroidota > Flavobacteriia > Flavobacteriales > Flavobacteriaceae > Flavobacterium > Flavobacterium fluviale. The sequence continues at coordinate 2,996,265 of NZ_CP030261.1, forward strand.
GGCAAATGCCATGAAGGAAGAGATGGAAGTGATTCCGGGAGCTAATATTGAAATTTCTCAGCCCATTCAGATGCGTTTTAACGAATTAATGACTGGAAGCCGATCTGATATTGCCATCAAGATTTTTGGTGACGATTTAGACATTCTAGACGCGAAAGCAGCAGAATTAATTTCGAAAATAAAAAGCATTGACGGGATCGGTGATTTAAAGGCCGATAAAGTTACCGGACTGCCTCAGATTACGGTTAAATACGATTATGATAAGATTGCACTTTACGGACTCAATATTTCAGATATCAATCAAATCATCCGTTCGTCTTTTGCCGGAGAAAGTGCTGGAAAAATCTACGACGAAAGCAAAAGATTTGATGTAGTGGTGAGAATGGATGAAAACAACCGCGCCGATATTACAGATGTCAGCAATTTGTTTATTCCGCTTCCAAACAGCCAGCAGGTACCGCTTTCTCAAGTCGCTTCTGTTGAATACGAACAAGGCCCTGTGCAGGTCATCCGCGAAGACGGAAAAAGAAGAATTACCGTTGGCTTAAATGTTCGCGGAAGAGATATTAAAAGTGTGGTTGAAGAAATTCAGGCAAAACTCGATCAAAACTTTAAGCTTCCGGTGGGATATTATGTAACCTATGGCGGGCAGTTTGAGAATTTAATCGAAGCGACACAAAGGCTTTCTGTTGCTTTGCCAATTGCTTTAGGGCTGATTTTGGTGTTGCTTTACTTCACATTCAAAAGTATCAAACAAGCTCTTTTAATTTTTACCGCAATTCCGTTAGCTGCGATCGGAGGTGTTTTTGCGCTTTCGCTGAGAGGAATGCCTTTTAGTATTTCGGCAGGAATTGGTTTTATTGCCCTGTTCGGAATCGCAGTTTTAAACGGAATCGTATTGATTTCATATTTCAATCAATTAAAATCAGAGGGAATTTTAGAGCCGCTTCAAAGAGTTTTAATCGGAACCAAAACCAGATTACGTCCCGTTTTAATGACGGCTGCAGTAGCTTCTTTAGGATTTCTGCCAATGGCATTATCAACAAGCGGCGGGGCAGAGGTGCAGAAACCTTTGGCAACCGTGGTAATCGGAGGATTATTCTCAGCAACATTATTGACATTAATCGTTTTACCGATTTTGTACTTAATGCTGGAGAAGTTTAATCGTAATAAGGAATTAGAGAATTAGAGAATTAGAGAATTAGAGAATGAGATAATTGTTACTAGCTCTAAAATATACTCTCGCAGATTTAGCAGATTAAAAGTGAATAAAAAAATCCCCTAAATCTGCATAATCTGCGGGAGACAAAAAAAATCTGATTTTTCACGCAGATTTAGCAGATTTAGCAGATTTAATTTTTGATTCTGATAAATAATAATCTGCTTCTATCTGCTTAAATCTTTTTGAATCTGCGTGAAATAAAAACAAATAAAATGAAAAAACTACTATACAATCTAATAAAAATGACCTTTGCCAACTTCGCGCATCCTTTGCGAACTTTGCGGTTAATTGCATTCCTATTAGCAAGCACGCTGATATCAGCTCAAACCAAAATATCTTTAGAAAAAGCTATAGAACTCGCCAAATCAAACAACATCGACTTAAAAATTGCTGATAAAGAAATTGAAAAACAAACCGTTTTAAAGAAAACGGCTTTTCAGCCAGATCCGTTACAAGTGCAATATCAAGGAGGACAATTCAATAGCGTAGATTTCGATCACAATTTTTCTGTACAGCAGTTTTTTCCGTTGGGAAACATTACAAAAGCCAACAGACAATTACAGGAAGAACTGGCGAAATTGGCTGAAAAGCGAAAGGCTTTATCTTCTTATGAAGTTGAAAAAGCAGTCACCTTGGCGTATTATCAATATTTGTATGGTGTTTCAGTTCAGAAATTAAACTCAGAATTAAACGAAATTTACACCAAATTTTTAAAGAACGCCGAACTCCGTTTTAAAACGGGAGAAAGCGGTAATATCGAAGTTATCAGCGCCAAAGCGAAAGTAAAAGAAATCGAAACCCAAAAAGCACAGTTAGAATACGACTTGGTGATGTACCAGAAGCAACTTCAGTTTTTTATTCAGACCAATGAAAACATTATTCCTGATGAAAATACAGCTTTGCAATATACATTCATAGAAAATCAGGAAACCTCACACGCAGAACTTCTCATGACCGATTTCTATCAACAGCAAATTTCGGTTTATCAAAAAGAAGCTGGAACTTTTAAAGCACTGCGAACTCCGAAAGTCGGTTTAGGTTATTTTGCGCAGACTATTAATACTGAATCGCTGTTTCAAGGTTTTACGGCAGGATTGCAGATTCCGTTGTTTGGAGGCGTGAATACGACAAAAGCTAAAGCGGCTGCAATTAATATTTCGCAGTCTCAAATGGCTTTGGATAAAAATAAAATGATTTTAAATCTGCAAAAAGAAGAATTACAGAATAATTTCCTAAAGCAGCAAAAGAATGTCGCCTATTATCAAAATGAAGGACTCCAATATGCGAATCAGATTATTGATACAGCGCAAAAAAGTTATGCCAATGGCGATATGAGTTACTGGTCGTACATCAGTTTTTTAAATCAGGCAATTGATATTAAAAAACAATTTGCAGAAGCCACGCACAGTTACAATCAAAGCGCCATCGAACTCCAATTTCCAACCATCAAAAACAATTAAAATGAAAATAAATTTAAAAACATGTTTAACCGCAAAGAGCGCTAAGATTTCGCAAGGAGCGCAATGTTTAATTTCCTTGCGTACTTTGCGCTTTGCCTTTGCGTGCTTTGCGTTTACCTTAGCCGCATGTAACGAAAAAAAGACAGAGGAAGTACAGGAAGAAGAAAAATCACCAACGGAAGTCGCTTTAACCGAATCTCAATATAAAACTGTTGGTATTGAAACAGGATTTGTAGAAAACAGAAACCTGAATAAAATTATCAAAGCCAATGGCTACACGACAGTTCCGCCGCAAAATTCCGCTGAAGTTTCAACCTTAATTGGCGGAACGGTAAAAGACATTTATGTTTTGGAAGGAACATTTGTCAATAAAGGAAAAGTTTTGGCAACCATTCAGAATTTGGAAGTAATTGAGATGCAGGAAAATTATCATTCCGCTTCCGCTAATGTCGAATATCTAGAGTTAGAATATAACCGCCAGAAAACCTTGAGTGATGAAAACGTAAATCCGAGAAAGGTATTTCAGGAAGTAAAAGCAAAATTAGCAGCCGAAAGAGCGCGTGCGCAGGCAGCAAAAAACAAATTAGAAGCTTTGCATGTTTCCACAAAAGGAAGTTCGTCTTTAGTTCCAATTGTAGCTCCGATAAATGGTTACGTTGGGAAAATCAATATTGCGAAAGGCGCTTTTGCCAATACTGGAGTTTCGCTTTTTGAAGTGGTTGACAACAGCCAGATGCATTTGGATTTGAATGTTTACGAGAAAGATTTGGGTTCTATTTCGGTTGGGCAGGTAATCGATTTTGTATTGACGAATCAGTCTAACAAATCCATTAAAGGAAAGATTTTCGGAATCAATAAATCTTTTTCTAACGAAAGTAAAACCGTTGCCGTTCACGCCAAAATCGATCCTGCCGATGCCAAAGGATTAATTCCTGGAATGTATGTTTCGGCTAATATCAATATTACAAATGCGACCGTTCCAGCTTTGCCAAAAGATGCTGTCGTTCGTAATGCAGATAAATATTTTGTTTTTATTCAAGAAGAAGCTGATTCCGAAGAAAAGCATAATCATACCGAAGGTGAAAAAGAAGAATCACACGAAAAAGAAATTCATTTTAAAGCAGTTGAAGTTATTCCAGGAACAACAGATTTAGGTTTTACAGAAGTGAAATTTGTAGACAAAATCGCGTCTGATGTTAAAATCGTTACCAAAGGTGCTTTTTATCTGCTGTCAGCAATGAAAGGGGGAGGCGAGCATGAGCATTGATTCTTTTAAGATTCTGAGGTGCTAAGGTTTTAAGGTTTTTTTGATGGTGAAAAGTTGCGCGCAAAGTCGCAGAGTCGCCAAGTTTTCTTTTAAATGCTAAAGTTTGACTAAATCCATTCAACTTAGAATTTAACTAACCTCCAGCTAAAGCCGGAGGCAATTCAAAATAAAAAACTTAGTGGCTCAGCGCCTTTGTGGCAACAAACAAAATGCTTAAATTTAGAACATTATTAAAACAAAGTTTCTCGATATCAAAACGTGAAACTTTAAACGTGAAACTTCAAAATGATACATCAAGATAAAGAAATAAAAATCACAAAAAATAAAGCCAAATCTTCCTGCTGCTGTTCGCATGATGAACCCGTGCACTCAGATAATGACGGACACAGTCACGACGGTCATGACCATGAACATAATGTAGAAGGCAGTTGGTTTAAATTGTTTCTGCCGGCTATAATTTCTTTTGTTTTATTATTAATCGGAATCACTTTTGATAATTACTTTCCGCAAAGCTGGTTTACAGGAGATGTGAGAACTATTTGGTATGCAATAGCTTATCTTCCGGTTGGACTTCCAGTTTTAAGAGAAGCTTATGAAAGCATTGTAAAAGGTGACGTTTTCTCAGAATTTTTCCTAATGTGTATTGCTACAATTGGTGCATTTGCCATTGGAGAATATCCAGAAGGTGTTGCCGTTATGCTATTTTATACCATTGGAGAAACTTTTCAGGGAATGGCGGTTAACAGAGCAAAATCGAGTATTAAAAGTCTGCTTGACCAGCGTCCAGATGAAGTTCACGTTTTAGAAAATAATGAGGCAGTAAAAGTTAAGGCAAAAGACGTTCAGATTGGCGCTGTTATTCAGCTTAAAGCAGGAGAAAAACTAGGATTAGACGGCGAATTATTATCAGATTCGGCTTCGTTCAATACAGCAGCTTTAACAGGAGAAAGCAAACCCGACACTAAAAAGAAAGGCGAAACCGTTCTGGCAGGAATGATAAACGGAAACACCATTGCAGAAGTAAAAGTAACAACTGCTTATAACGACAGCAAATTGTCTAAAATTCTTGAATTGGTGCAGAATGCTGCAACAAAGAAAGCTCCTGCAGAATTATTTATTAGAAAGTTTGCTAAAATCTATACTCCCATTGTGGTATATCTGGCAATCGCGATTTGTCTGCTTCCCATGCTTTTTGTAGATAATTATGTTTTTAGCGATTGGCTGTACAGAGCTTTGGTCTTTTTGGTAATTTCTTGTCCATGTGCGTTAGTAATCAGCATTCCACTAGGTTATTTTGGTGGAATCGGTGCGGCCAGTAAAAACGGAATTCTCTTTAAAGGCAGTAATTTTCTAGACAGTATTTCGACGATTCAGAATGTTGTTGTTGATAAAACAGGTACGATGACCGAAGGAGTTTTTAAAGTTCAGGAAGTCCTTATAAAACCAGAATTTGATAAAGAAGAAATCCTGAAATTGGTCAATGCTTTAGAAAGCCGAAGCACACATCCTGTGGCAACAGCAATTCATAATCATGTAGGGCAGATTGATGCTGCAGTTGAATTGAAAGATATTGAAGAGGTCTCGGGACATGGATTAAAAGGTTCATACAACGGAAAAGAGCTATATGTTGGGAATTTTAAACTTCTGGATAAGTTTTCAATAGCTTATGATATTGACCCCACTTCAATAGTATATACTACCATTGCAATTGCTTATGACGGAAAATTTGCAGGTTATTTAACAATTGCCGACGAAATAAAAGCCGATGCCCAAGAAACGGTTACAAAACTAAAATCTTTAGGCGTAAAACTAACTATGCTGAGCGGCGACAAAACAAATGTTGTTCAGTTTGTAGCTGATAAACTCGGAATTGTAAAAGCTTTTGGAGATTTGCTTCCAGAAGATAAAGTCAATAAAGTAAACGAAATTAAAGCCAAAAATGAAACGGTAGCTTTTGTCGGCGACGGTGTAAACGATGCACCCGTAATCGCTTTAAGCACAGTCGGAATTGCGATGGGAGGTTTGGGAAGTGACGCCGCAATTGAAACCGCAGACATTGTCATTCAGGACGATAAACCGAGTAAAATTGCAATGGCTATAAACATCGGCAAACAAACCAAAAAGATTGTCTGGCAGAATATCACTTTGGCTTTCGTAGTAAAAGCTTTTGTTTTAATTCTCGGTGCAGGCGGACTTGCTACAATGTGGGAAGCTGTTTTTGCTGATGTTGGAGTTGCGCTGTTAGCGATTCTAAATGCGGTTAGAATTCAGAAGATGAAGTTTTAATTTGTCGCAAAAAATAAAAGCCCAATTTATTGAATTGGGCTTTAGTATTTTTATTTTCACTTTCTTAAATGCTTGGGTTCCTGAATTTCGCCATTGCCAAAAGACCAATTTTCAAGTCCATTGTTTTCTAATAAAACAATGATCACATTATTGATTGTTATTTCTGTTGAAGCCGCAATTCTGGTTGCAATTTGACCGTACAACTTCTTTTTTTGTTCCAATGTTCTTCCTTGGCCTGCTGTAATTTGAACGTAAACAATATCTGCAGAATGCGAAATTCCCAGATAACTTTCAGGATATTTTATTTGGTGAGGTTCTAATTCTTCAATAACATGAAAATAATCATCCTGCGGAATATGAAATTCGGCAATTAAAGATTCATGAATGGATTGTGAAATAGTATTTTTTGTTTCTAATGAAAGTTTTTTCGGCAGATTGATTCGAACAAATGGCATTTTATGTTTTTTATATGTTACCACTACAAAGATAGAAGCTCTTTCTCAATATTAAGTAAGAGTGCAAAAAGAAACCCCGAAATTAGTTCGGGGTTTCTTTGTAAATAATTAGACTATTTCACTTCTTCAAAATCTCCAGGCTTCCAGCTTCCGTTAAAAGCAGGAGCTTCGGGACCGTAAATTCTAAAATAGGTGAACCAGCCTTTATCAGGAAGCGTCTGAATCCAGACATTTTCTTTTCCTGTTGGTGCTTTTGGACCAAAATACAATTCAACAGAAGAACCTTGTTTGTCTTTCAGTTCAAACATAGAACGCAAAGCAGCCTTATTTTGATTGGTCAAGATTTCACTTCGTGTTGCATTATCATAAATCGTAACCGACCAAAATAGTTTGGCGGGAACAGGCAGCGGAACGGTTAATTTGTATGTTTTGCTTCCGTCCAAATATTTTCCATTATTATCTTTCATTCCAAGCCAATACAATGAACCCGCTCCAGGAGCACGATTAAACATAGCCGGAGATTCTACCTGCGCTTGATAAAACCATTTTTCGCGCGCGTAGAGATCGGTATAATTTTCAGTATCAAAAGTACCATTGGCGTAGCGTAAAACTGCCCATTCCCATTGACGGTCTTTCCATACGATGCGGTCTGGTCTTCGGTCAGCAAAAGATTGTACACGCATTATGGCATTTCCTTTTTGAGCCGCTTTTTCTAATATGGCTTTCATTCGGGCATCTGGATTAAAAAGTTTTCCTTTTTCTATTCCCAGTTCAGCCAATTCTCCATACATAATGCGATACGCAGGATTAGCGGGTTCTTTTTGAATCAAATCATTCAGTTTTTCCCAGTATTTAATGTTGTTTTCCCACGAAAGTGGAGTGAAATCAGCGCCTTTTTTATTCAAGCTGACCCATGTCGGCTCTTTCCAGTCTGCTGGTTTATTGAGCGGATAGACTTTTACAGATTTCATTAAGGCTTCGGCAGTTTCTGCTTTTCCATCAAGTGGAAGTGCTCTTAACATTAATATTAATCGATTAGTTGTAGGTTTTCCAACAAAATATCCTGCAGGAATTTTGCCCGTATATCCAGGCGGTACAATAATATGTTTGCCGCCTTTTCCTTTGTCTGGACCAGGAAGGCCAATATCCATAATGTACAATTGATTTAAATCATTTGCCACAGACATTAACGGTCCAGGCGGAACATCAACAACCATTGGACCGTATTCTGAAAGGTCGAAAACAAGTCCTGCATATTTGGTGTCGGAGTTTGGCGTAAAAACGAGCTGGTTTGGCGTTCCGTCTAATATGGCAAACGTTTTATTGGGAACAACTCCATTATTTAAGTTTCCTTCCCAAGTGCCTACAAATGATACCGATGGATAAAAGAATCTGTACGTTTGAATGGCTCGGTTTAAATCCGCTTCATCGTAGGCATTTTTAATAGTAGAATCTGTTGGGTAACCTCCAACAAATTCAAATTCGGAATCAGATTTAGAGTTCGATTCTGAATTTGAATCTGAAGTTGTTGGATTTTCTATTTTCTTTTGAGTACAAGAAGCAAGTAAAAAGCAGACTAAAAGAGACGAAAGATAAATTTTGGCTTTCATGATTTTAAGTATTTGATTTGTAGTTGTATGTGTAATCAAAATTAGAGGTTCTATAAGAATATTTTTATAGAATTGAGATTAAAAATGGTTGCATATTACAATATGCAACATAAAAAAAGCCAAATCATGAAGGATTTGGCTTTGATTTTAAGTATTGCAACATTGTTTAATCAAATTGTAATGCAATTGACATTCCCTTATTTTCTAGTTTAATTTCTGTTTTATTGCTTTCAGATGGAGTTTGTGTTGGGTACCAGTTTCGATTTGGTTTAACCATAATCAATAAACCTTCGTCATCGCCAATTGCGGCAAAAAGTTCGCTGTTAGTATTTTTAGAAAAGAATTCCAGTCCGTGTTTTGCTGCTAATTGTTTTCCCAATTCTAACGGATTTTCATTTACAATTCCAATTTCGCTGATATTTAAAATTGCTTTAGAACTGAATTTTTCTGTTTGTGAGTTATCAAGATCATGTCTGGCTATGAATTCCAGTAAATTTCCGTTATTATCGTAAAAATACGATGCGTTGGCATTCCAGTTTTCAAAATTGGCAACAACGTTTTGATCTTCAATACTAATTAAATTTATTTTGTTTCTGCACCATTGTATTACTTCTTCCAGTTTGTTTTCAGGAATATTAAAAGCAAAATGATAAATTGATTTAAAATCTGCATTTTCAACAAATTCTAAAATGGAATTCCCAGCTTGAATGGAAATTGAGTTTGTCTTTTTTTCTATGATTGGAAGTTCTAAAACATCTTGATAAAATATTGCTGTCTGCTGAATATTATTGCTCTGAATTTGGATGTGTTCTAATTTCATATTGGTATTTTTTATTGAAGAAAAAAAAGCTTCCTCTGTTTCAAACAAATTTAAAGAATCGCTTGTGTTTTGTGGTTGGAGTGCTATTTTATACTTTGATGAAAGGATAAGAAATTAGTATTGAATGTATTTAAAAGGATATGATTTTATTTTTAATAATGTGTCTTATCGTGATAGATTTATGACTTATATGAGATATTTTAATTATTTGATTAAAATACATTTGTGTTGAATTTATCACAACAGATGACAAGTCAAATAGACATATACGAAACTAAATTTGGGCAATTAATTTTAAGTCATGGACCTGAGAATGATTTTGTTTGGTCAGGACAAATAAATGAATTCCCAATTTATATTTTTACCAAAGACAGAAACTTATCCAATAATACAATTGAATTTGTAGAAACAATAGTTTCTGATATTGAAGGATACATAGAAACGTCTATTTTATTCATGAAACAGACCATAATTAGAGAAAGAGAAAAATATAATATCAAAGAAAATGAGTATCTCATAATTTTGGATAAGAACTATTGTCCAGTAGATCAGCCAGAGTTTATCTTTTATGAGAATTCTTCTGAATGGTCAATTCGATTTGCAGAAGGGATATTTAGTATTTGTGATCCATTCGGAATTGCAGTTACCTTTAAATTTAAAACGCCTTTAGGTGTTGATAATCTTGAGGATAGTGAATATATCGATTAAAAAAAAATTAAATATGCAAATTAACTTTATAAAAAGTGGATACGGTACTTATGGAGGATCACTTACTGAGCCTTTTAGATACTTTGGAAGAATAATTTCAGATAGATTTAAAGAACAAGGAATAGAATTTCCTTTTAAAGAGATTGAAATTATATTAGCTCTTTTTTCAAACAAACCAAAAGGAAAAGATAAAGAAATTTATAATGATTGGTTTAATAAATAACCAAGATATTATAGAGGTAAAAATAGACTTACTATAACTTTACCTGTATTTGAAACTGAAAAAAGTTTAGAAGATATTTTTGAATTAATTTATCGTGGTTTTGAAATTATTTTTGCCAAGAAAAAGAAAGATGATCTTTATGATACTGAAAAGGTAAAACAAATATTATCCCTTTTAAAAACAGAATTGCAAAATACTGATCTTGTAAAATTAAGTGAACAATATGAATCACTTTTATATCAGGAAGAATTAAAACGAAGAATTGATGAAAGACAAGAAAGAGAAAATCGTACAATTGAAAATAAAAAATTAATACGTGATTTAAGATTTTATTATCATTTCACGAATATTGGTTACCGATATTTTACGCCTTATGACAATAATTTTTGTGATAAGATTTTAAATAAACTTCGTGATCGAAAATTCAAGCTTCCAGATTATACTCACTTATATATTAGGGTTTCGGATTCTTTTGAAAATGCTTTGTATCATACAACGAGATCAGAAAACTGGTTTGTTTGCGGTATTGCCGTTTTAAAAGATTATATGGATTATCCAAAGAAAAATGAAGCAGAAAAGAAAAAGATAGTTTTTGATTTGATAAGAGAAGGTTTGAATGATATTGCTAAAATTGATAATTTAGATATGCAAACTTTAAATCAGGTTTTGGATGAAGTTGAAAGTGAGATTAATGATGTGCCTAAATAAAAAAGCCCATTTCCAAAAGAAAACGGGCTGATTAGATTTGCAGATTTGGGGCAATTTACAAACTAACTAAATTATTTCGGCATTTCAGGAACCATAATTCTTCTCGTTGGCGTGCTTAAAGTTTCGATAAAAGCCAAAAGATTGCTTATTTCTTCTTTACTTAAATTCAGTTTTTTAAGTGCAGGATCTACTTTTGGAATTAGTGAATCTCTTGGAGTTCCCAGATATTTTTTCTGAACAGGAGATGGGTTTCCTAAATTGTATAATTCCACTACATCTAAAAGAGTTGGAAAATGTCCGTGATGCATCCACGGTTTTGTGTTTACAACTTCACGAAGGGTTGGCGTTCTGAATTTGCCAATATCTTTTACATCTTTGGTGACATTGTAACGCCCGAAATCTTCGTTTTTTGTTCCGAATAAAGTCTGACCGTCGTTATGAAACTGATTGTCGCTGAAATAAGGCGTATTATGGCAGTTGATGCATTGCGCTTTGGTTCTAAATAAATGCATTCCTTTAACCTGAGAATCGGTAAAAGCCTCTGATTTTCCGCTCACAAAATGATCAAATTTACTTTTCGGACTATTGATTGATCTTTCTAAAGTCGCAATCGCATATTGAATTCGCTCTAAAGTCACTTTTTTATCTCCAAAGGCAGCCGTAAATAAAGAATTATAACCTTTAATCTTCGCAATTTTATCAACGGCGATCGTCAGTTTTTCATTCATTTCCAAAGGATCCGAAACAGGAAACTGAGCCTGATCTTCTAAACTGGAAGCACGTCCGTCCCAAAATAGAGAAGTGGCATATGCGGAGTTTAAAATCGTCATCGAATTACGTTTTCCCGTTTGGCGATCATGCCCGAAAGAACGTGTCAAATTGTCCGTCCAGCCCAATTCTGGATTATGACAGGAAGCGCAGGCAATTTGTCCACTTCGAGATAATCTCGGATCAAAAAACAAGATCTTTCCCAAACTTTCTTTTTCCTTAGAATACGTATTATAAGCGGGATAAGGAACCGCAGGAAGTACTCCAATATCCTGAAATTTAGCTTTATCGACGCTTTCGTGCAATTCCGCAGCCGGCCATTTGGAAGCATCACCGCTGGAATAGATTTTTCGTAATTCCTGGACATCTATATAATCGGGTTCTTCAACGCTTTTATAAGCTGACAAACCCAGCAGGAATAGGAGAGGGAAGATTAGTTTTTTCAATTTTTTTTTATGTTTTGTTTTTTTGTTTTTTTTGTTTGAGGTTTCAGGTTTCACGTCTCAGTCTCAGTCTCAGTCTCAGTCTCAGTCTCAGTCTCAGTCTCAGTCTCAGTCTCAGTCTCAGTCTCAGTATTTCGTTAGGCTCCAAGCTTTGTCAAAGTTTTAAACTTTGACAAAGCTTCCTCATCGGAACTGAAAACTGAAAACTGAGACTGAGTACTATTCTAAAGCGTAACCTCTTTAGGACATGGAATGCTTAAAGGGCTTGGCTTCGTATAGACTCTGTTGTTGTACATTCTGTATTGTGTAGAAACTGTTCCTCCAAAAAGTTTATCGTTTGTTAGTTTTAATTCGAATGAAATTTCATATAAACCGTTGCTGATTTCTTTGTAAGTTCCATCTCCGGAAATAGCTATAACATGTGTATTTGTGGCACTGGATCCGATAGTAATATCCTGCGGAATTACTAGAACTGTTCCTTCTGTTTTGCTGTTTCCATTTGCAGGGAAAAATTCTAAAGCTGAGGTAATATTAAATCCAGGGGAAACGGCAGCCGAATTACTTTCATTTGAAAACCATCTTTTTAAACCAAAAGAATTAACTGTATTAGTCCCAGTTGAAACATTAAATCCAATTTTGAAAGCGTCGTGGTAAACATCGTCATTTGGATTTGTTGTTCCTTTGTCGCTGTACAAAATAGCATTTTCGTTGTCTTTTGTTACAATAACCGGAAAAGTTAAAGCGTTAAAAGTCTGCCATGTACAATTACCATTATTATTGAACCAATGCTCGCCGTAAGTCAGATAAAATGCATTTGCAGGATCTGTAAATTTTGATGCGGGATAGGCCTGAACATCTCTTGGCGATTTTATAGGTTTTACAATGGTTAAGTTGATGTTTCCTGTTGCAGTATAGTTTGGAATATTTACAAGTGTTAGTTTGGACTCGTATCGAACATCATCATTTTGAAGATCTTCTAAAAGAGTTAAATGATAGGTTACAGAAGTTCTGTTGTCGCCATAATCATCATGGGTTAAGGAATATTCGAATCCGTTTTGGAATTTAAAAATAGAGGCATTTTCAATTTCTTCTGGGAAAAAACCATTCGGATAATTTACTTTAAAATCGATTTTTTCGCCTACTTCACCTTTTATATTGTATTGCGTTACCGGAAAAGTGTAATTGGTTGCAATAGTTCCTAAATCAATATTAAAAGTATTGTTTGGATATTCTGTATTCAAGCTTCCAATATGAATATCAGGATCAGAAACTGTTTCTAATTTTAATGTAATATTCTGGCTTTGAGTCCATCTTTTATCAAACGATACAGAAATAGTATCTGTTAATTTACTGCCTTGAAAAGAAAGCTGATTTACAGGATTTACGCTAAAACTGTCGCTTGCCCCGTTTGTTTCAGCACTAAAATTTGCCGTAACAGTTCCTTTCAATTCGCGCGCTGTTAAGGCGACAGGAACTTTTAAGGTCTTTACAGATTTGTTTTCATAAGTAGCCTGCGGAACTAAATTTCCGCTTACGGTTGGGTATTCAAGAGGCGTGTTGTCACTTTTAACTAAAAAATTAAATCTTAAAAAAGGATCAATGTCTGAACCTAATTTGTAATCATCTTTAGAACATGAAATATATAATAGTGCTGTAAATAATATACTGAATATCTTAATACGAGTCATTTTGCTGCAAGTTTGGGTTAAGATTAGTGTTGAATGTTGGTATTGGCAGTACGTATTTTAAAGACGGATAAGTAAGACTGCAAACCGTAGCAATACAGCCATCATTTCTAGAAACATCTTTGTGCATTCTGGCAATATCAAAGAATAGGAAACCTTCAAAGCATAATTCTTTTCTTCGTTCTAAAAAGATATTTTCTTTAAGATTGTTTGTATTAGTCAATAGAGATGCATTGGCGCGGGCACGAATGATGTTAATATCTGCCATTGCCAAATCGGCTCTGTTGGTTTCTAGCGCTGCTTCGGCACGAATTAAATACATTTCGCTAAGTCTAGAGGCCACATAACCCGCATTATTCTGGAATTTTTTGGTAAAATTGTAACTCAGGTAGGTCTGAACTCCGCTTACAATTGTATAAAGTGATTTTGTTAAGAACAGTTGTTTTCTTAAATCTGTGCTTTCGTAAAGATCAACTAAATCATTTGAAGCAGTATATTTTTCAAAGTTTGTATCTGAAGTATAGCCATAAGTCTGAGTCATTGAGGAAGAAACGTTTCCTTCGGTATCTTTTGGAATAGAAAATTCCAACAAAATTTCCGACACCGGAAGATTTGGTTTTTCCCATTCTGCAATTAAAGTTTCTTTGCTGGTTAACACCACGCCAGAATTGGTAATTACATCATTTGCCATTTCGTAAGCATTAGCCCAATCTCCTTTTTGAAGATAAACTCTCGCCAATAATGCTTTTGTGTTTTTTTTGTTAAAGAAAGAATAAGCAGGACCAGAAAGGAGTGAAGAGTCTGAATAACTATCGATAGCCGTCTTTAAATCATCAATTATTAAACGATACGTTTCGGCAGCCGTTTTTCTTTCAGGATACTGTATGCCCGATTTAATAGATTCGGTGCTGTAAATTATCCCTAAATGTGATGCATCTGGAGTATATTTATAATCTTGGCTGTAAACAAGAGATAAAAGAAAATGCGCATACGCCCTTATTGCCAAAGCTTCTGCTTTTATTTGGTTTTTCTCTGCCTCAGTGGCGTCGGTTAGGGCAGGAGTAAATTCTAAAATTAAATTGGCCTGATTGATTATATCATAACTGCTATCATAAAATGATTTGAAATTACTGGTTAGCGCTACATCTTCAAAAGAATAAACTTGCTGCAGATTTATTGCTGGAGAAATTTGACCTCTAAGACCTCCCGTTGCAGCTGGTGCAAATTTTATATTACCGCCCTGTAAATCAGCATAAGCAGCATAACGATCTGGTCTTACATTAGCTTCTATTTCAGTATAAAGTCCTGTAAGTGCCTGTAAAACGCCTGTTTTGTTCTGCAAAAGTTCGTCTATAGAAGTTTGTGTTCCAGGTTCTTGTTCTAAAAAGTCACTACAGCTTTGTAATGAAAACATTAGAAAAAATATAGATACGTATTTTGAATATTTCATTTTCTTAAAATTTAGCATTTACTCCAAGCGAAATTGTTCTTGCCTGCGGATAGATATAACTGTACTCTCGAACTCCGTTCATTCCTTTCGGACTTTTTTCTTTGTACCAATACGCCACATTTGTAGCATCGGCAAAAACAGAAAGAGCGTCCAGAAAAGTATTTTTTAACGGCACATTATAACTTAAATTAATATTACTGATTCTGATGTAAGTTGCATCATAAACATACTTGCTTAAGTTGTTGAGAATTGGCGAAATTGTTACTGCTGATTGAGAAACGTTGTCGCCTGGATTTCTCCAATAATCGTATGCATTTACAGAAAGATTTCGGTTTGTTGTTACATTATATTGATCTATAAGTACGCTTGAGGCCAATAAGTCACCACCAATTTGATAATCTCCCCTAACAGATAAAGTAAGGTTGTTGTAGAAAGTAAAAGTGTTGTAAAAACCTCCGTAAGCATCTGCTTGTTTATCTCCAATTGGTTCCCAATCGGCAATAGTATGGAGTTCGTTATAGGTTTTTGCATCATAAATTTGACCATTTTTTTGAACAAGATCTCTTCCTGTTGCAGGATCTACACCAACCCAGTTGATTCCCCATAATGTTGTTGTGCTGTAGCCTATTTTTTGTGCCAATGCAATATTAGCTTCAGAATAATCACTTCCTAGACCTTTTAAGTCAGTTACTTTGCTGTCTATTGTAGAAATATTAAATGCTGTAGTCCATTTAAAAGCATCACTTTTTATCCATTTAATTCTTGTAGTAAGCTCAAAACCTTTATTGTACATACTTGCAGCATTTAATTGTACTGAACTATAACCATTTTCTGTCGGGATATCTCGTGCAGTAATTAAATTGCTTTTGTTATCATAATAATATTCTAACGTCAATTCGATTTTTTTGAAAATATTAAAATCAAATCCTGCATTGAATTTTGTGTTTTTTTCCCAGCTTAACCTTCCATTTGGGGCAGCACCTGTAGTTGCTCCAATCGAACCATTATATTCGTTTTGGCTGATATTGTACAAACCTTTTGATCGGTAAGACCCAATTTTAGAATTTCCGGTTGTACCGTAACTCGCTTTTAATTTCAAGAAATCAATCCAAGAATTAGAGTTTAAAAAGTTTTCATTGCTAATAATCCAACCAGCACCTAAACCTCCATTATGAGCCACATCGGTATCATCTCCAAAAACAGAACTCTGATCGCGGCGGTAATTTGCCAACAAAAAATAGCGTTTTTTGTAGTTGTAATTTACTTGCGAGAATAAAGAAACTCTCGAATTGTAACTGATTTCATTTTTGTAGGTTTGACCATCTTTAGACTCATCTTGAGGTGTGTTTGGATTGTCATCTCTTATAGCATCTGTCACAGCATTAATACGCTCTGGCTCTAAAAAACCTACACCAGATTTGTAATTGAAATCGGTTTTATCTTCAGCCAATTCAAAACCAACAACACCATCAATTTCATTGTTTTCATTCAGTTGTTTATTGAACAAAGCTTGTCCTTGCCAGTTCCATTTGGTCGAATTTCTTTCATTGATGAGACGACGCCCCCAAGCTGCATGCGTAGTTCCGTCCAAAATAAAAGTTCCGTTAAACTGACCGCTTTCATTTGCTGCAGAAAAATAGCGATCTTGTTCTTTATCGGTATAATCCATACCAAAAAGAGTAGAAAATCGAATGTTTTTATTGAGTTTATACGATAAATTGATACTTCCTAAAAGACCAAAAGTCTGTGCTTCATTTTTGTTTTGTTCAATTGCCGCCAACGGATTTCCTCTCGTAGCACCACTTAAACCTAAATTGGCATACGATCCGTCTGCGTTATAAACGGGAAGAGTAGGAAGGTAGGCAAAACTGTAAAAAATGTTAGGCGCATCTTTTTGAACAAAACTCGGATTCAGCATTAAATTGATATCCCATTTGCCAGAACTGTAGCCTAGATTAATTCCCGCATTTAATTGCTTACTTTCATTTCCAACCTGAGGTTCGTCTATTTTGGTGTAACTAACGTTGGTTCGGTACGAAAATTTAGAAGTAGACCCCGAAACATTAAAATTATATTTGTTATAAATGCCAGATCTGTTTAAAATGTTAAACCAATCTGTATTTACTCCATTATAAGCAACAGGAACATAACCAGTTGTGGTGTTTTTCATGAACTCATTTCGAAGTTCTGTGTATTGTTCTCCATTTAAATATTTAATTTGATTAATGGCAGAAGAAACTCCTAACTGATTTGAAAATCCAAATTGCGTTTTACCCTTTTTACCTTTTTTAGTTGTAATTAAAATTACCCCATTTGCTCCGTCGGCGCCATAAATACCTACAGCTGCGGCATCTTTTAAAACCGAAATGGTTTCAATATTTTCTGGAGCAATTTTCATTAGAGGATTAGCAATGTTTTCAGAAAAATCGCCGCCTCCGTTAAACAAGCTGCTGTCAATTGCATATTCTTCGCTCATTACAACACCATCAATAATAATAAGCGGTTGCGACGAAGTTCCGGTAATTGCACCGCTTAAAGAAGATAATGTGCCTTGTCCACGAATATTAATTTTTACAGGACCACCTATACCAGAAGTATTTTCTACCATAACTCCGGCAATTTGTCCCGTGATCATTTTATCAAAACTCTCAGAAGCTTGCTCAACGGCAATATCTTTGGCTTGTAAAGTCGAAATACTTCCAACAATTTCTTCTTTTAGCTTTGTAGTTCCGTAAGATGAAGTGATAACAACAGGATTTAATTCGTCTGTGGTTTCCTGCAGATAGAAAACAAAATCTTTATTATTTCCGGCTTGTCGTGACTGAGATTCCATTCCTAAAAATCCAACTTCAAGAATAAGATTTGGAATGTTATTTCCTTTTAACTGATAAACAAATTTTCCGTTAAAGTCGGTAATGGCGCCCATTCCAGTTCCTTTTATACGAATAGCTGCGCCTGGAAGCGGTTGTTTGTCTTTGGCATTATAAACCGTTCCGCTGATGAATCTTTCGGTTTCCTGTGCTGCGCCAGAATCATTTGTTGAACTTGCGCTGGTCAGTAAGACCTGCTTTTTCTGAATATAAAAAAAGATATTTTTTCCGTCAAATAACTTAGTCAAAGTGGTTTCCAATGACGCATTATCAACATTGATATCGGCTAATTGTTCTGCATCAATTTTTCGGGCATTGTAAATAATCCTATAATCAGTCTGCTGTTCAATCGATTTGATAATTAAGCTTATAGGTTTGTTTTTTACATGTAATGTAATGTTTTTATTTTGAGAAAAAGCTGAGAAACAGGATAATAGAAAGCCTAAGAAAAATAGAATTTTTCTTGAATTGGGATGTATCGTAAAAGTCATGTTTGTTTAGTTATGGAAAATTGGTGTAATAGTAATTGTGTTTTGTTTAATGGAATAATTAAAAGGCGTATCACGTTTTAGAAGTTCTAAAATATTGGCGACACTTGACTCACTAATTTTTATTGAACCTGTAAAACTCTGTCTGGCCAAAACAGTATTTTCGTTGATAATTTCAACGTCATAAGTACGTTCAATAATTTTTGCAATAGTAGAAAATGGGGTATTTTGAAATACAAGTTCGCCTTGAGTCCAAGCTTCATAAACAGCTGTATCAACTGTTTGTGTTACGATTTTTTTTGACTCATTCTGCCAGACTGCCATTTGGGACGGTTTAAGCAAAACGGCGTTTAAAGGATTGTCTTTTTCAGACATTTGGATACTTCCTTCAACCAAAACACTACTCACAGTTTTGTCTTCGGGATATGCAGTCACAGTAAATTTTGTTCCGAGAACTTCAATATCTATTTTATCAGAATGCACTATAAAGGGATGCTGTTTATCTTTGGCAACTTCAAAAAAGGCTTCACCAGTTAAATAAACATTCCTTTTTCCGTTTATTCCAAATTGCTCTGGATAGCGTAAAGTAGTTCCAGAATTTAAACTTACAAAGGTACCATCTGAAAGTGTAAGCTTAAATCTTTTTCCATACGGAACTGTCAGTGTATGATAGGAAACTTCTTTATCGACAACTTTTCCGAAATAAACAATTCGGTCTGAAAATTTTCGGGCGATCAATTCACCTTTATCATTGACCAAAGCATTCTCATTTTTATGCGTAAAATATTCAAAACTTCCATCGCTTAATTCCAGAACAATTTCTTTAGAATCTGTTGTTCTTTCATTAAAATAAAAAGCAAGTCTTGTTAAACCCAATAATACCACAAGAACGGCCGCGTATCTAAAATACTTTCTTGTGTTATTTTTTGGTTTCAATGCAATTACTGGAGAAGTATCACGTGAAATAGTTCCAGTAACTGCTGTTAAAGCCCAAGTCTTTTTTAAAGTTATAAAATGCTTTTTGTTTTCTTCTGAGGCATCAATCCAATCAAAAAGTTGTTGAACTTCTTGTTCTGAAGCTTCATTAGATAAGTATTTATAAATTAGTTCCGATGCCATAAATGCGTTTTTAAACTTCTCGCCATAGTTAGTACACTTCAGAAATAAAATACCCTACCTTTTATTCTTAATTATTATAAATAAGGATAAAGATTAGAAACAGATAGTCCGATAATTTGGTCTTTAAAATCTTCAAAGCCTTTGTCATATGGGCTTCTACAGCTTTTAAAGTTACTTCCATTTCTTCGGCTATTTCTGCATTTTTTTTATTCTCAAAGCGTTTTTTAATAAAAACTTCGCGGGTTTTGGGCGGTAATTCGTTAATTGATTCCTGAATAATACGCTCCAATTCTGTTAATTCTAATGTGTCGAACTGAATTGAATTTAAAACCTCAATATCCAATTCTCGTTCTTTGTGGTTAAGCAGGTCATTCTTAAATTTGTCCTTCACTTTATTGTGGCGGATTAAATTCAGACATTTTGATTTGGCATAAGTAAATAAGAAAGCTTGAATCCCGTTAATAGATTCTACGTTTTCTCTATTTTGCCATAAGTGTAGTAAGGCTTCTTGAGCAAGATTTTCAGCTTCGTCCTGATCATAAATAAACTGAACGCTGAAAGATTGGATTCGCCTAGAATATTTATCGTAAAAAAACTTAAATGCAGTTTCGTCTCCTTCTTTAAAGGATTTGAAGAGATTTAATTCGAAACTGGTATTGTGGTTCATTAAACGAAATTTACTTTGGAAAAGCAATATTAAGTAAATTTTAAAAACTACTCAGATTTGCTCAGAAAGCGGCAAATATAAAAGTTTATTTATATTAATTCTAAATAAAATAAAATTATTGATTGTTTGCAGAAATTTTATTCAGAATAGGTTTAGAAACATGAATCAGCTTGTGATTTTTTAATGCAAAGTTTTTTATTTGCTTTTTTTTACCGCAAAGGCTTTTTTGTACGCTATTTTTTTAACGCAAAGCACGCAGAGTTTTTTTGATGTGCGAAACTTTTTAAGACACAGAGTTCGCAAAGCTTTGTGTAAAAACTCTTCGAACGTATATTTTAGCCACAGATTAAAAGGATTAAAAAGATTAAAAGGATTAAAATTTCTGAATCTGTTTAATCTGTGAAATCTGTGGCTACATATTTAGACTCCAATTATTAGCAAAGCTTTGCGTAAAACTTTGCAAACTCTGTGTAGAACTCAGAGTTCTCTTTGGTTAAAAACGTTTATATTGAAACAAAAGCTAAAAAAAAACTTCGCAAACTTTGCGGTTAATCCCTAATTAAGAATCAAATCAATATTTTTAGATAAATTTGAGACCAATTCCGGCTTATCGGTGTTTCTTAAAAGCCACGGAACGAGTTTTCCCCTGTTTATGATTTCTTCTTTAGAATAAACCAAACTAAAATATTCCGGTGAGTTTGGAGCTGCTTTTACATCTTCGAAATAGTAACGTGACTTTTTTAGAGATGGATATTTCCCTAGTAAATAATCGTTTACAGTGTAAGAAGCACCTTCCTTGTATAAATCTGACGAAAGGATAGGAGTGATTGTAATTTTTTGAATGTTATTTTTTAAATCTCTGTAAGCTTGTTTTGTAGTAGAAAAATTAGATTGTTTTAATTGATCTTTTTCAGATAATTGTCTAATAACAGAAAGCCTGACAAAATCCCCATTTATTTCAATTACTTTAAAAATAAAATAATTCGTCTGCATACTCTGACTTCCGTTTGAACCTCTTTCTCTGCTGAAAATAAAACTGCCTAATTGCAATTTGTGTTCAAGTGTATTAATCGCTTTTTTCCACTTGTATGGATTGTAAACCAATTGTTTAAAGGCGTAAAGAATGATAATAATTAAAAGGCTTACTAAAAGTATTTTTTTCATTGAATGGAAATTTTATTAAAAATACTAAAACGGGAATGTTTTAACGCAAAGAACGCAAAGGTTTTTTGATCTGGGAAACTTTTTAAAACACAGAGTTCGCAAAGCTTTGTGTAAAAACTTTGCAAACTCTGTGTAAGCCTTTGTGTTCTCTGTGGTTAAACGTTTTACCTATCCAAAGCTAAAAACTTAGCGTCCCGAGGCTTCGGGATTGCGTAAACCTTTGCGTGCTTTGCGGTTAAATAGCGTTTCTATTTAAATTCCTCCATCCAAAACCAATCAAAACTAAATTGAAAAGCAGTAATGGTAAAAACGCTTTTGCAAAACTTATTTGTGTTGGGTCATTGAACGTTTCTACTTTAAACTTATCCCATTTTTCAGCATTTACGGGAGCTTCTGAGAATATTTTTGGGTAAAAATACAATCTCATTTTTTCATGAAAATGCTTCGTTTCTTTCAAAAATAAAAGCTGATTTCCTAAATCGGCGTGGGCGATTTCGTTTAGCTGCAACTGCGTATGAAGCGTGGGTATAAATTGTGCAATTCTCTGACTGGCAAGGTTTCGCTGCTGTAATTTGGTTTCCAATTCGCGGGATTCAGCTGCCGACTCATCGTCGCCCATTTGCTGCATCGCGTAATACCAAAGCCAGCTGAATTCTTTTTCTGGTAAAACATAACTTTTAAACTGCGGGTAATGTTTGTAAAATTTCTCCACAGTCTCATTTTTATCCATGTCCCATTTTTCGTGATACGCATTTCGCTGTTTCAAAGTCAGTTCTAAAGCTTCTGGAACTTTGTATTGATTAACGATGTAAGCATTAATTCCGGCAGGAACAATGATTATTAAAAACAACCAGACTGTCAATAATAAAACAGCATTAAAATTAGAATGTTTTTGAAGTGAAACAATAAAAAAGCATACCGAAAACCAAAACAAAATATACAGAATCCCTAGTCCGTAAAAGAGGATAAAAGTCTGATCCAGTGGAATATTCAAGAATAAAACAGCTGTCAAAAGTAAAATAGTAAATAATGCAATTAAACTCAAAATTCTAACGTAAAATAACTGTAGAATGTAAATGAAGGTATTCTGACTTTGCGTTGCTACAATTTTCCAAGTACCGCTTTCTTTTTCTTCTGAAATAAGATTGTACGAAAAGGAAATAATTAAAAGCGGAAAAAGATAAATCAGCACAAAACTGAAATCGATATTTCCTGCCAGAAGATTATTCGGGTTATTGAGTTCTGAATCGTATTTCTGACCTTCCAATCCGCGAATCGTAACACTTTGAATTGAAGGATTAACATCACGTTGTCCGATTGCTAAACTGTTTATAGGCAGTGTTTTATTGACTAAGGAAAATTTGATGTAATACAATAAAAGTCCGATTTCATCTTTGTGAAATGCGGCATTTCTGGCGATATGTTCTTTCTGGTAAACAGCAGCTTGTTCAATATTACTCTGCTGTTTGTCTTGAAATTGTTTTCCAATTAAAAGACTTATAAAACCAATGCACAACAAGAAAAGCAGCCCAATTTTGGTTCCTTTTGACCGAATGAAATTTTTATATAATAATGCTAACATATTAAATGGCTTTAAGTTTTTTGGATGCAATTCGAACTAAAATGAAAAGCAGTGAAATCCAGAGAATAATTGAAATAATCGAGATAATTTCGTTTTTAAGAACCGTTCCGATTTTTTTAGGTTCGTAGTGAAATTCTTCTACATCGGCCCAATGTTCTTTACCAATCGTAAGCGGCTTATCATTTGGTCCAGGTTTTTTATTGCTGATGTATTTAATCTGCAATCCATTCATTTTCTGCGCCATTGCATAACGATAATCTTCGGCTTGTTTTTGAAAATCTACATACGATTCGTAATCGGTATTGGATAAACCCATCGATAAGTTTTTCATCGCGATATACGGATTCAAAAAGGAAACTGTCTTTGAAAAGCTATTCTGCTTTTTGTAAATTTTTAAAAGCTCGGCTAAATGCTCATTGTAAATTCTGGAACTAATTTTTTCTCCTTCGGTCATAATATAACCAGAGTAATTAAAGGGAAGTTTTTGCACAGAATCGACTTTGTAAGCGCGAAGCAGTGAATCTTTTATGGCTTTATAATGCGGATCATTCGGATTATGGCTGTCTCCCTGCTTCAGAATATCTTTTTCGATATCGCTGTTAAATTGGATCTTAGAAGGCGCTTCGTAAATATATGCCCCAATTGCCTGCGTTGTCCTTGGCAGAATAATGGTAAAAAGAAGCCAAATTCCAATAAGTGTTATCAAAGCTTTTTTAGATGTTTTGCTTGCTGCCGAAATTAAAACCGCAATAACACAGAAGAATAGGAGATAAGCCAAATGAAAAAGAACAAATAAAAGCATTTTTACGGTCTCGTCTGTCGTAACGGCGAAGTCTTGTAGAAAAAGCCAGATCAAAACCAAAACAATAATAGTTGGAACAAAAAGCATCATAATTACACTTGCAATTCCTAACGTTTTTCCAATAAGTAGCTGTTTCCAACTGATTCCCTGTGTTAAAAGGATTTTTAAAGTTCCGTTTTCACGTTCGTATGCAACAGCATTAAATCCGAGGAAAAAAATAAGCAGCGGTAACAAAACCTGCAGCACCATTGCAATACTGATTTCGCCAAAACGAAGCATACTGTTCGAAAATCCAGCTTCAGAGAAATTGGCTGTATTTTGTTTGTGGGCTTCCAAGAAAATTGCATTTCCAAAAAAAGGTTCCATTCCAAATTCGAAAACGCTTAAAGGTGTACTTTTTCTAAAAGCAAAGTTTCCATAATGCGCCATTCTATGCGGATTCTTATCTGGATTTTTCAACCAGTCTTCTCGAGATTCATGCTGATATTTTTCGCTGGTTTCGTTTTGACTCTTATAATTGTCCCAGCCCGTGAATGCGGCATATAAGAGCAAAATTCCAATAAAAATGGTAATAATATAAACTGCCTGATTTTTAAAAATCGAGTTTTTAAAATGTCTGGCTATAAGGAGTTCTGTGTGAAGTAATTTCATATAAATTAAAATTTATAAGTTACGGTTAGGCTTACGTTTCTAGGACTTCCCGGAAACAAACGCAGGTAATTCTGCGCGCCCAGCCAATAGGTTTTATTCAAAAGATTGCCTGCGTTTACAGCAATCTGCATATTACTATTATTAGGTTTGTAATAAAGAGCAGCATCAAAAATGGTGAAATCTGGAAGAGTAAAATCTCTTGTAAACCAAGGCACTTTACTGCTTTGATACTGCATTCCAAAACCAATTCCGAAATCATCCAGAGCAGAGTCAGAAGCAAAATTATAGCGTGTCCAAAGATTGGCGCTGTTTTTTGGCGTATTCTGCTTTCGCTGTCCAATTAATGAGGCATTAGCATCATTTGTAATTTCGGCATCAATGTAACTGTATGATGCATTAATCTGCCAGTCTGGAGTAATATATCCAGCCAAATCACATTCAAAACCACGGCTTCTTTCAGAACCTCTCGTTATCAATAAATCTGGGTTTACAGGATCATTGGCGTTCATTAAAATATTGCGCTGATTAATTTCGTAAACAGCAGCATTAAAACTTACGCTATTATTGAAGAAAACAGCTTTTAGTCCAAACTCTTTTAAATCACTTTCCAAAGGTTTAAAGAGACTTCCGGCAGGTAAACTTCCTGTCTGAGGCATTAAGCTAGTTGTGTTAGATTGAGGCTGATAACCTTCCAAATAAGTGGTGTACAGATTGATAGCATTATTGATAGCGTACGTAACTCCAATTCTAGGCAGTAATGCAGATTTTTTAACTGTTATCTCGTTGCTGGTTTCATAATTGGTAATATCTTCGAACCATTCGTTTCTTAGTCCCAATAAAAAAGTAAATTTTTCCCATTGAATCTGATCTTGAATATAAATTGCGTTTGTTGTTGTAAGTGCAGACGGAAGCGCTGTACGAACATTCAAAACATAATCCTGCGTATTTCTTAAAGCATAAGAAGGATTGTTTAAATCAAAGAAATTGACGTTTGGTTTGGGTAAAACAACACCGTTTACAGTTACAGTTTGATAATTTGATGCATTTGCAGGAACAAAAGAACTCGCTACAGTTCCATCATTTAATAAATAACCTCTCGCAGCATTTTGCCCGCCGCCCATGTTCTTATTCCAGCTGCTTAAGTCATAACCTGTTAATAGCTTATGATTGAGTTTGCCTGTTTTAAAATCAAAATTAAAATAGGCGGTAAGATTATCAATATCCCAATATTGCTGGCGCTGCACAAACTGCATCATGGCAAGACTCGTAACAGGCTGATTGTTCATATCTACGGCAAAACCATTAGTGGTGCGGTGTTCCTGCAGGTTTTCTGTCCAGGTTTGTTTCATATACGAAGCATTGAAACCAACTTTTGATGTGAATTTATGAGCAAAATTGGTCATCAAAATCATTTCTTTCGATTTGAAAAAATCTCCTGAAGCGCCTAAATTGAGACTTATTGGCGTTTTATTTAAATCAGTTTTACCTGCAACAGCTCCAAAAATTGGCTGTCCACGGTCTAGAACTCCAGTCATATCGCTTAAAATCAGCTCCGTATTGACTGCTGTTTTTTCATTCGGAATATAACTGAAAGATGGAGAAATCAAAAAGGACTTATTATTTACTAAATCCCGAAATGATTTGGCTTCCTGATACGCTCCATTTACACGATACAATAGTGTTTTAGATTCGTTTAACGGACCTGTAAAATCAAGGGTTCCGCGTAAAGTGCTAAAACTGCCGACAGTTAAACTTACTTCCTTTCGGTCTACCGCCAAAGGTTTTTTGGTCACCATATTGATACTTCCGCCGGGATCAACAGAAGAAAACGAAGCACTCGACGGACCTTTGATGACTTCAACTCTTTCGATATTACTCGTTAGAGGCTGTAAAAAATAGTATTGTCTGGTCCGCATTCCGTTTATAATCTGTCCTTCTTCATTTTGACTAATACCGCGAATCGTATATTGATTGTAATAACTGGCAGGAATTACACCGCTTGCCATTTTCACTACATCAGCAAGATAAATTGCTCCTTTATCTGCAATTAATTCTTTGGTAATAGTCGAAATAGACTGCGGAATATCTTTATTTAATGCAGCAGTTTTGGTTGCCGAAAAAGAGTAATCACTGTTGTATTTTCGCGTTGATCGCCCAATAATTTCAACCGTTTGTAATTCATTTCTTTTGGTTTCCAGTTCCAAAGAATCCTTAGTGATACTGTCTCTTACTTTGCCGCTATTTTGTGCGTTTATAATAGAAAAAGTACTTACTATAAATAGTAAAGAAATTATATATTTCATTTTTGTATGAATAGAAATCAATGTTTCCTTAAACGGTTTGTAAATACAAATCTTCCAATTCATTTGCAGAAATTTTAGAAGCTTCAATTACAGTAACTAAATTTCCCTGCTTCATAATTCCAATGTGCGAAGCCACTTCACGCGCCCTGAAAATATCATGGGTTGCCATTAAAATTGCCGTTCCATCTGCAGAAAGTTCTTTCAAAATTTGAGAAAATTCATTAGAAGCTTTCGGGTCTAAACCACTTGTAGGTTCATCCAGCAAAAGAACTTTAGCTTTTTTAGCTATTGCGATGGCAATTCCAACTTTTTGACGCATACCTTTAGAGTAACCGCCGAGATTTTGTTCGTGCGCTTTGGTCTGAAGTCCAGCTTTGTTTAAAAAATATTCCAGTTCGCCTTTTGAATATTTAAAACCTGCCAGCGAGGAGAAAAATTTAAGGTTTTCTAGACCCGTTAAATTCGGATAAAGCATTACAGTTTCTGGAATATATGCTACAAATTCTTTAGTAGTTTTCGCGTTTAGGATTACGGGAGTATCATTTATAGTTAAAGTTCCCTCTGTAGGTTCAATAAAGCCTAGGAATAAATTGATTGTTGTTGTTTTTCCAGCACCATTCTGCCCTAAAAGAGCAAAAATTTCACCTTCTTTAATAGTTAAATTTAAAGCGTTTAAAGCAGTGTAATCACCATATTTTTTGGTAAGATTTTCAGCTGTAAGCATAATATATTGATTTGGATTAATGTTTTGATGAATAGATTCCTGAACTCAATCATAGGAGCCCCGAATGCTTTTTAATAGAAATGATGAACGTTTACATCGGTTTATTCGCGAAAGCGCAGGTAGAAATGAATGTGTAAATTTCATCCATTGCCAGGTTTAAGACAAACAGACTTTTTCCTTCATAAAAAAATGAAACTGTCGAGATAAAAATAAACTAGTAAACTATGATAGAGCAGGAGGTGCCCTTAAAGCAAATAAACTGCCTTTGAAGAATGTCGAAACAGATTTGGTATAAATAAATACCGGCTTTGTTTCTATTTGTATTTTTTGAAAGAATAGAATTTCAGATGTATTTGGAATAAATGTACTGAAGGAAAAATGACAAACATGGCATTTTGGGTCATCGGCATGTGCATGCGTAATTTCTTTTTGATTGGCACTTGTATGGTGTACACAAGGCTTTTCTGAAAGTTGCTTAAAAAGATGCTCGTAAGAGTGCACAGTCTGAAACAGCATTGCGCACAATACTGCAAAAGATGCTAAGAAATTTACAATTACAATTCTCTTTTTCATTCAGTGGTGTTTCTGTGCAAATTAACTATCTAATACTGAAATAGATAATTGCAACAGGGTTGCAAATATAGTTATCTTATTTTTTATATGCTGCAAATGCAATTACTTTTTTATAATAAATGAGTTATAAATCCTTTAAATACAACCAATTCACAGGTTATTGTATAAGAGCTGTAAGGTGTGAAAATCAGATGATCCGTCGAAATATTTATGCAGCACTTCTTGAAAAATAGGCTCATAATTCTGGACGCTGGCAAATAATGTCATGCAGGACTGCAGTTTTTCAACATCATTATTTCCAAATATATTACTAACCGCTTCTTCTTCTTTTTTGATTAATTCTGAGGTAATCTCAACTAAATGTTTTCCTAAAATAGGATGTTCTAAAAAAGCAATTGCTTCATCGGCGTTTTTAATTT